>CAMVBK010000001.1:0-192858 GCA_947165685.1 uncultured Bacteroidales bacterium
AGGTCGTCGCCCAATACCATAGAGCCCTTCAGTTTTCTGGAGGGCTTTTTTTGTATGTTCACCGCTCCTCGTATTTCCCTGTTGCTCCCAGATACCTTGGTCTGCGCTGTGTGGAGTCACTACGGGATGCCTCTGATATTGGTTGTGCCGTTTGTGACTCCCCTACACTGCGTGTGTTTCACACTGCGCTTCGCTTGTGTGCACTGCGTGCGTATAGCCTCTCCGAGGCTATACGTGAAAGCGGCGAACCTCCATATCCTCTCCAGAATTTAAAATTACAGACAACCGCCTGGCGCAGCCTGAAATATTCAATTCTAAGTAAGATGTTGTTTAACGCATTGAAGATCAACTGTTTGTCTTGAAAAGAGTGCCTGAAATACCTTTCCCATGGCTCCATCGCGGATTGCCGTGGTCCAGCCTCCGATTCTGCCGCCAGCGGCTATTTTCCGCCACTTTTCCACCACTTCCTGCAGAAAAAATAGTTCGGATGTTGTAACTTTCTTTCTTGTCGGCGGTATAACTAACTGAGAGACAATATGCTTTTTGGAGCGATGAAAAAATAAAAAAAAATCGCCAAAAAGAAATATCGAACGAAAAAAAATGTATTTTTGCAAGTTAATTATAAAGTGTATAGTGTATGATAGACTACGTAAGTAAACAAGGAAAAAAGCCAATGGAAAGGGGCGGGACACGCTCCGTCCTGTTTCGTTTTTCAATTGCTAATTGCTTGAAATATAATATATTAAATAAACAATAGTAATAATTAAAAACAAAACGATGAAAAAATTTATGATTTTTCTGCTAATGGCGTTCCTATACTTAGGAACATGCCAGGCACGCAGCGAATCTGCCCATCCTAACGATGGAAGGTTAAAGCTGCTCAGTTGGGTCTCCCCAACGCCCTCTCAATCGTTTTTGACGCGAAGCGACGCGGTGACCGCTGGTGACTTCAGCCTCACGCCGTCAGGTTCGGTGAACCTCGGCGTGACGACGAACAACACCAAGACGTTCACCCGCCCGACGGGCCCCGAATTGAGAGCCAGCGGTGTGCTTGCTGCCGACCAAACAGTTACAAGCTCCAAATGGTATTTGGATAATGCTGTGGTCGCAACAAGTGGCGCATCGTACACAGTGTCAGGTCTCAATGCGGGCACTCACACGTTGTATGCTGAGGTGAGTGGTGAGGGCTTTACCAAGACCTCCAACCCCGTGACGATTACGGTCGCTGAGACGGAGTTTACGGTTGAGATCGTTGGTCTTACCGAAGCATGTCCCGACCAGACCGTTATTCTGACCTCCGTCATCGAAGGACCCTCCCAGGTCACTGGCCAGACTTACCTCTGGAAGATCGACGGCGAGGCCGCTCCTGGTGTGAACACCAACCAAACCTATGAGTTCATTCCCTCCCAGATTTTCTCTGGTGCGGAAATCGACTCTGTCCATGAGTTCGTTGTTGAAGTGAACCGCGAAGGCTGTCTGCAAACTCCCTCCCCGGTCCACTATTTCAGAACCCTTCCTGTTGCCCAGCTGGGTCTTACTCTGCCTACGCAGGTTTGCGAAACGGGCAACACTACCCTCATTGCTGAAAACTTGAACGCCGGTACTGCTCCTGTGGCTTACAAGTGGTTCAAGAATGGAAATCTTGTTGCTACTACGACTACGAATGAATACGTGATTACTAATGCTGACCTTCTTGAAGCTAACAGCATCTGGGTTGCCGGTGTTTATGACAATGTCATCTGTAACACGGACACTGTTAAGAAAGACGCAACTGTTGTGGGTACATATCCTGCTCTTGCCAAACTGACTTTGAAATCGGGTGATCAAGACAACCTGGTCTGCGAGAACAGCACGGTCACTTTCACTATTGAGGGTGATGCCAATGCTACTACTGCCAATGGTGCTGCCACCTATACTTGGTTTGTGAACGATGTCGAAGTGGGCACCACCACGGATCTGAATTACAATGTCACGCTTGAAGCCGCCGGCACCTACCAAGTGAAGGTGACGGGCGAGTATGCGAACTATCCTTGCGGCACCTCCGTCTCCGATCCTATCGATGTCACGGTGGAGGCTGCTCCCGCTATCGCCATCGCTGGCGACAATGTGATCTGCCAAGGTCAGACGACGAACACCCTGACCGCTACTCCTGCAACCTATACCTACGCTTGGTTGAAACCTGGTGCGACAACGGCTGTTACGGGCAATAGCATTAATGCCGATGTCCCCGGTGACTATACGGTTACCGGCACTGCCACTTCCACTTCCGGTTGTACTGCCACGGCTACCTACACGGTCTATCAATTTGGCGGCGACCTCCAGGTGAGCGCCTCTAACTACTATGTCTGCCCTGGTGAAGTGGTTGCCCTGAATGCCAACTACGAAGGCTTCACTAATGAGAACATTACCTATACGTGGGAAGCTCCTGATGGTGTCACTCTTTCCAACACGAGTGGTTCCACTGTGACGGCTACGATTCCGTCCACGGCTTCCGGTTCTTTAACCTTTAAAGTGACGGCCACCGCCGCTCCTGGTTGTTCTATACAATATAATGTTGTGGTGAATGTCATCCCTGCGGATGCAGCCAACCTTACGGTGAGCATCCTCGATAACCCGACTTGTGTGGGTGGTCAGGTGAAAGCCAAGATCACCAATAAGCCTGTGAATTATAATGGTCTTTTCACTTGGTATCTGAACGGCATTGAGATTCCGGGCGAGAACCTGGATTCCATCATGCTGCATCTGAACCAGGCGGGTACTTACACGTTCGGCGCCACACTGGCCAACACGGTCTGTAACCTGGTTACGCCGGTGACGGCTCAGAATACCGTTACGGTGAATGACATTCCCGAGATCACCATCACGGGCGACAACGTGATCTGCCAGAACGCTTCGGCCACGATGACGGCCACGAAAATCGAGGGTGCTACTTATGAGTGGGCTCAACCTACCGCATCTTCGGCTTCAGCTGTTGTGAATGTGTTAACCACCACTATTCCCGGTGTCTATGCTGTGACGGCTTCCAAGGATGGTTGCCAGGCCACGGCCGAGTTCACGGTTTATCAGTTGGGTGGCGACCTGCAGGTCTATGCCTCCGAGCAGGATGTGTGCCCCGGCACTTCTGTGATGCTGAATGCCAACCTCGACGGTTTCGGCAACCAGAATATCGCCTACTCTTGGAAGGCTGGTGAAAGTGTAATAGGTACTGGTTCTACCATCAACATTGTCGCCACGAAAGACACTACCCTGTCGGTGACGGCATATGCCACTTCTACCGATGCTGATCAGATGACCACCGCTTGTGCCATCACTTCCAGCATTTCGGTGAACGTGATTGACACGGCCACCATTCCGTTGACGGTTTCCCTCTATAACGAAGACATTTGTGAGGGTGGTCAAGTAAAATTAAAAGCTTCTGTCAATTCGAGTAGCACGGCTGTTGTCGACTATTATACGTGGTATATGGACGGCATTGAGATTCCCGGACAGAATCTTGACACGCTTTCTATGAACGTTTTTGCTCCCGGTGAGCATTATTTCTCTGCAAAGCCCGCTGACAATGTGTGCTTCGTGCAGGCTGCCACCGATGCAGACAAGACGCTCAAAGTTCATGCAGTTCCTGAGCTGACAATTATGGGCAACAACACCGTCTGCAATGGCGATACCGCTATTCTGAAGGGTGTGCTTGTTCCTGCTGCTGTTGAAGCTGATGAGTACAGTTTTGCATGGACGGGTCCGAAGACGGGCAACGATACCACTTTGAAGACTACTCTGCCTGGTGTTTATACGCTGACGGCTAAGAGCGGTCTCTTCGGTTGTGTTGCTACCGCCGATGTCACAGTCTATCAGTTTGGTGCTGACCTCCAGCTGACCGCTGACAAGATGGAAATTTGCAAGGGCGGCATGGTTGTGCTGAACGCCAACCTCGACGGCTTCAACAATGAGAATGTGGAATACGCCTGGACGGGCAATGGCCTCGATGCTATTGCCACCGGTTCTACGGTGACGGCTACCCCGACCGCTGCTGGTCCTCAGAAATATGTGGTGACTGCCAACGCTGGCGGTTGCACCATGAAAGATTCTTTGAATATCAACGTGATTGATGTTGTTACTGTCACGACGACAGTTGCTAATGTGAATGCTATCTGTCAAGGCGAGCAACTCACCCTGACAGCTACTTCGAATCCTGCCGGTGCCGCTTCCGAGTTCATTTGGTACTTGAACGGTGTTGAAATCGCAGGTGAGAATCAGCCCTCCATTACGATGAACATGAACGAGGCCGGTACCTACACCTTCGCCGCCAAGGCTAATGTTGAAGGTTGTAACACTGCCACCGTTTCCGCTCCTGTCTCTGTCACGGTCAACCCGATTCCGGTTGTGACGATTCTGGGCGAGCATTATTATACCACCGATGCCAATAACCCTGCTATCCTGACCGCCAATGTCGTTCCTGCAGGTAATTACACCTATGCTTGGAATGCCGGCACTCCTTCCGCAGACGGCAAGACGAATACGGTTACGGCTTACGGTGTCTATCAAGTGACGGCCACCTCCGAAGCGGGTTGCATTGCCGTTTCCGAGCCTTTCACCGTTTCCTCCATGGTTGACATGCAGGCCCACATCGAAGGTGTTGACAATGCTTGCCAGCACGATGATGTGACCCTTACCGCTGTTGTCGATAACGACCTTGAAGGCCACACCTACCAATGGATGGTGAACGGCCAGTACATCACCGATGGTCATAACATCGCTGGTGCCACCACCGCCCATCTGACTTTCAATGTGGATTCCCTCTACAAATATTATGGTGCTACGCTGACGAACGAGTTCACGGTGGAAATCGGCCGCGAGGGCTGCGCTACCGTCACTGCTCCGGTTCACCCGTTCACCATCAATCCTGTTCCTTATGTGATGGTTGTCGCTCCTGAGATGGTTTGCGAAGGCAACGGCGCCACGCTTGAGGCTGCTGTCTATTCTATCGGCGAAAATGCCCAATATCAATACATTTGGTTCAAGGACAATAATGCCGTTGACACGATTGACTATCTGAATACATACAACGTTGCTGCTGAAGACATCGCTGGCCACACGTATGCTGTCCAGGCTATCTTCCAAAACAGCGCTTGCAGCTCCGACACTTCCGAGGCTGTGACGATTCAGTTCTATCAAAAGCCTGTTGCTATCAAGATGAATGTTTCGGATCCGAGCAACATCTGTGAGACTAACCAGGCCACGCTGACCATTACGGACAACAATGCAGAGAACACCTTCGGTGCTGTCACCTACACTTGGTTTGTGAACGGCATTGAGGTTCCGAATGTCTATGGCAATATCTTCACCGCTGATTTCGATCACAATGGTGAGTACAGTTTCTGGGCTACCGCTCATTACGCCAACTATCCTTGCGCTGACATTTACACCGACACGATGAAGGTGAATGTTAACAATGTTCCTGAACTTGCTATCGTTGGTGATAACGTGATTTGCGCCGGTCAGGAGACCAACACGCTGACCGCTACCACGGGCTTCGCTTCCTATGTTTGGACGAAACCTGATGGCACCACCGACAATGCTGGTAATACGTTGAACGCCAATACGCCGGGTCACTACACCTTGGTTGCCACCGCTACTGCCGCTAACGGCGGTTGTGTCGCCATCGAGGAGTTTGAAGTGGCTCAGTTCGGTGCCGACCTCCAGGTCATGGCTGACAAGATGGAGCTCTGTGAGGGTGAGATGGTGACGCTGAACGCCAATCTCGATGGTTTCATTGACGAGAATGTGACCTACACTTGGACGGGCAGCGGCCTTGTTGCCACTACCGGTTCTACTGTTGCTGCTATTCCTGCCGCTGCCGGCACGCAAACCTATAAGGTGACGGCCGCTACGCCTCATTGCTCTGTGATTGACAGCGTTGTGGTCACGGTTCACGCTCTGCCTGCTGCAGTTACGGCTACTTTGCTGACCGATGCCGATATTTGCGCGGGTGAGCAAGCTACCCTTCAAGCTATTCCTGCTTCTACCGACCTCGCTTACATCTGGTTCCAGAATGGTATCCAAATTCCGGGCGAGAATCTGAACACCATCACGGTGAACTTGAACGATGCCGGTACGTATGACTACTCCGTTATCGCTATCAATCAATATGGTTGTTACACGGGTGCTGCTTCCACCACTCCTACGGTTGTGGGTACGGTTGATGTTCCGACAACAACGATTACGAATACGGATAATACTACTGTCACGATTACTATCACTAATAATGGTATTTTGTTACCTATTGTTGGTTTCATTCCTGTCAGTTCTAGTACGACTACCGAAACTGAGACTACGACGACTACCGAAACGAATACCACTACCGAGACGCTTACGCTTACTGTTGATTTGAGCACGCTTCCTGTCGCCAAGGTCACGGTGCACGCTGCTCCTGACTTCACGCTGACGGGCAACAACATTGTCTGCAACGGCGCTACGGCTACGATCAACGCTACTTCCAACACTGCTGACACTTATACCTATACTTGGAGCAACGGTACTACCGGAGCTACCTTCACCACGACCACGGCTGGTACTTACTCTGTGACCGCTACCGATGGCACTTGTACCTCCACGCAGACCTTCAATGTCTATACCAACGGTTCCGACCTGCAGGTGTATGCTGACAAGATGGAAGTTTGCGAAGGCGAAATGGTTGTGCTGAACGCTAACCTGGCTGGTTTCACGAACGACAACATCGCCTACACTTGGGCTGGTGAGGGTCTCGTGGCTACGACCGGTTCCACGGTTTCCGCTACTCCTACGATGGCTAACCACACCTACACGGTTACCGCCACCACGACTGGCACGAACGCTGGTTGCACGATGACGGGTTCCATCAATATCACGGTTCATCCTGTTCCTGCTCAGGTTACGGTTCTGGCCAACCGCAATACGGTTTGCGAAGGCGGCCAAATCACTTTCAATGCTGACGGCAATGCCAATGCTTACATTTGGTACCAGAACGGTGTTGAGATTCCGGGTGAGAACCAGGCTACCCTTACGATCAACTTCAACGAGATTGGCAGCTACGCTATCGCCGCCAAGGCAGTCAGCGAGAACGGTTGTATCTCTGCACTCGCTTCCGAGCCTGTTGTGGTTAACGTTGTGATGCAGCCGACCGTGCAAATCACGGGCGACCCGATCATCTGCCACACCGATCCCGTTGTGCTGTATGCTAATCTGAACGATACGGATGCTTCTCTCGACTACACCTATGAGTGGAGACTCTACAACTACACGCTCGGTGCTCAGACGATTGAGGGATGGCTCCCGATTATCGGTGCTTATACGATTCCGAATCCTATCGATGCTCCTGCATTCATGGATATGCCGATCCTTACCACGGCTATCTTAGGTAACGAGAACTTTGTTGCCATCGATCCTACCCTTGGTTTCCCGGCACAAGATTATCCTTACATCTTCACGGTTGTGGTGACCACTCCTGAGGGTTGCCGCGTGGAGAGCGAGCCTTACTATGTCTATGTTGGTGAAGATCCCGAGGTTGTGGTCACGGTTGACTACGACACTGTCTGTGCTGAGGGCGAGATTACGGCTACCGCACATCTCGGCAACTGGAACATGGACAACCTCGTTGCCCAGTGGCAGGTCAGCACCGACGGTGGTGAGACCT
Source organism: uncultured Bacteroidales bacterium (assembly GCA_947165685.1). GTDB lineage: Bacteria > Bacteroidota > Bacteroidia > Bacteroidales > WCHB1-69 > F23-D06. The sequence goes on from CAMVBK010000001.1 coordinate 7,667, forward strand.
GGACGAACATCGACTATGGTACTTCCGGCATTCTGCATCACGTTCCTGGCGTGACCTCTCAATACAGAATCGTTGTGACGCAAACGACCACGGGTTGTACTGCCACCAGCGAGCCTGTTAATGTTGCTGTTATCGTTCCTGCCAGCATCCACAGCATTGTGGCTATCAACCACGACGAAACCTATCCTACGGACAATGTCTGTGAGGGTGCTCAATTGGATGTCACGGCTTACTTAGTGAAGCTTGACGAGGATGGCAATCCTATCCAATACGTTGACAACAGCCTGACTTACATGTGGAAGCTGAATGGCATGGAGCTGCAGACCGTCCACGGTGCTCAGTTCAGTGCACAGGCTTACATCTATGACAGCGATCCTGTTGACTATACCTACGAGGCTTACATCGTCTATGACATTCCTGGTTGTGAAATCGTTCCTGTTGCCTCCAACACGGTTCACGTGAAACGCAACCCGATCGTCACGATTGATGGTAACCCGAATGTTTGTTACTATGGACCGAGCGTTGAGAACATCGTCCTCACTGCTTGGGTTGATGGCCGCGTTGACCTCGATGCCACCTATACTTGGTATGAGAGCGGTCAATACAGACCGAATCCTTCCGGTTTCGACAACAACTATCGTGAGTCTTGGGTTCCCACCTACGAGAATCCTTACATCTTCACCGTTGAGGTGACCAATGGCGATGGTTGTACCACGATTTCCGATCCTTTCTACGTGAATGTCTATGAAAGACCTTACACGAACATCACGGGTGACGCCAGCGAAATCTGCGAAGGCGGTAATGTCACGCTGCGCGCTAACCTTGACAACTACAATGATCCGATGCTGACCTACCAATGGTACAAGAATGAGGTGAACAACACCCACATCCTTCCGGGTGCTACCCACGAGGTTGAGACCTTTGAGCCTGTTCTCGGTGCTACCAACTACATTGTGAAAGTCACGCATCTGATGGACTTCAACACGCAATACTGTGTTGCTTACGATACTTTCCGCGTGAATGTGAATGCTATTCCGGTTGTTACGGCTATGAACGACCTGAGCGGTGTTGACACGATTTGCGAAGGCAGAACGGTCAAGATGACGGCTACGACCATTGGCGGCGTTGCTGGCGGTGAGGTCTATACCTGGTATCGTAATGGTGAGATTATCGAGAATGTTACGACGAACGTCCTTGTTGACGCTCCTACTTCTGTCGATAACGAGCCTGCACAATATGTCTATTCTGTCAAGGTTCGCCAGGCCGCTTCCGGCTGCGAGTCCGAGACCTTCACTTTCGCTCCTATCGTGGTGAACCCGAATCCGACCATCGAGCTGGTTACGGATCCGATCGTCTGCGCCGAGGGTGCCAACAATGTTGTGCTTTATGCTAACGTTGACCCGATGCCTGCCACGACTCTTACTTACAGATGGTTTGAGGACAACGCTCCTGTCGCCGTTACGGAAGACAGCGTCTATATGTTCACCAAACCTTACAGAGATTATCCTTATAGCTTCGCTGTTGAACTGGTGAACGATTATGGTTGTGTTGCTCGCGCTGAGGCTTCTGTCTATGTGAACGCCGCTCCTGTTGTGAACATCACGGCTACCGAGACCCAGATTTGTAACGGTGGTGAGATCACGCTTACCGCTACGTTGGATGACTGGAATGCTGACATGCTCACCTTCCAATGGTACGATGGCACTACCGCTATCGCTGGTGCCAACGAGCTGAGCTACACGGTTGTTCCTACGGTTGGCGCTCATGACTATCATGTCGCTATCCATCAGCTCACCTCTTTGTGCGACGCTACTTCCAACCACATCGCTGTGAATGTGGTGGCTGATCCTGTTGTGACGACTATCGCCAACAACATTCCTGAGGAGAACGCTGTCTGTGACGGTTACCAAGTTGAACTTACTGCCAACATCGAAGGCGGTGTTGCCGGTGGCGAGACCTACGTCTGGTATCGCAACGGTGAAATCATCGAAGGTGCTGTTGCCGCTAACTTTTCTGAGGTTGTGAGCGCTCTGAACAACGAGCCTACTGCTTACACTTACGCTGTTGAGGTCGCCCAGACCGCTGCCGGTTGTGCTTCTACGGTGAAGACGATGAATGCCTTCACGGTGAACCCGAACCCGGTCATCGAGCTGGTTACCGATCCTATCGTTTGTGCCGAGGGTGAGAACAACGTCGTGCTCTATGCTAATGTTGAACCCACTCCTGCCACCGCTATCGAGTACAAGTGGTTAGAGAACAACGCTGTCTTCGCCACCACGACTGTTGATAGCATTGCTCTGACGAAACCTTACAGAGACTATCCGTACAGCTTCGCCGTGCAGATTGTCAATGAGTATGCTTGCTCCGCTACGAGCGAGGCTCTGGTTTATGTCAACGCTGCTCCTGTTGTGAACATCACGGCTACGGAGACCAACATCTGCGAGGGTGGTGAGATCACGCTGACCGCCACGCTGAATGACTGGAACGCTGACCAGCTTACCTTCCAATGGTATGATGGTGAAACCGCTATCGCTGGTGCCACCGAGCTGAGCTACACGGTTGTTCCTGCACTTGGTTCTCACGATTATCATGTGGCTATCCACCAGCTCACCTCTCTGTGTGACGCTACCTCTAACCATATCACGGTTACTGTGAACGAGATTCCGGTTATCGCTTCTGTCACCGCTTCCCAGTACAACATCTGCAACGGTGGTCAGCTGACGATTACGGCTACTCCTGTGGATGGCTACCAGGCTGGTGAGGTCTATACTTGGTACAGAAACGGTGTCCTGATCCCGGGTGCTGTGACCGCTACCATCAATGACACTCCTGCTACTGTTGACAATAACACGCAACAATACGTCTATACGGCTGTTGTGACCCGCCCGCAGGCTGGTTGCACCTCCGACATCACGGTTGCTACCGCTTCCTCCAGCGTTGTGACGGTTTACCCGAATCCTGTTGTTGTGATCACGGGTGACCAGCACGTCTGTGAGACTGACTCTGTCTTCTTGATTGCCAATGTCGATACCACCGGTATGAATGTGGGTTCTCTCCACTACACTTGGTACGAGTCTGGTCAAATCAGAGACAACATGGCCTACAACCTTGGCGACAACAGCTTCTATGCTGAATACTTCTATGCACGCACCGAGCCTTACAGATTCACGGTCAATGTTGAGCGTAATGACGTTGCTGCCGGTTGTGCTTCCATGTCTGCCGAGTATCTGGTCTATGTCTATCCGCAACCTGTTGTGAACATCACTGCATCTGAAACTCAGATCTGCACCAATGGTGAGGTCACTTTGACCGCTAACCTGAATGATAATAATGCTGAGAACATTATCTATCAATGGTACGAGATCAGATATCACGATGTGACGACGACCACTTCTTACGATTCTACTGACAATTACGAGTATGAGACTCATACCGAGGCTTATCGTTACAACATTCCTGGTGCTACTGCCGCCACCTACACGACCAACTTGGCCGAGACCACCACGCTTGGTGTGATGGTTCGTCAGACCAACTCTGAGTGCTGGGCTAACGACGAGGTTGAAATCGTTGTGAATCCTATCCCGGTTGTGACCAATGTTACGGTGAACGGTGTCGCTGTTGACACGGTTTGTGACGGTGCCCAGGTTACGGTTGCCGCTACCATCAATGCCAATGGCACTCCTGGTGAGGCTGTCTATACTTGGTACAGAAATGGTGTTCTGATTGAGGGTGCCAACGAGGCTTCCTTCAGCGAGAATGTCTATACTACTGACAATCACGTGACCTACAACAACTACACGGTTGTGGTTACGCTGCCTGCTTCTGGTTGTACTTCTGAAATGTCTGCTATGGCTGGCGTTGTCAGAATCAATCCTGCTCCGACCACTGTTTCCATCAGCGGTATCAACACGCTTTGCGAGAACGACAGCACTGTCTTGACTGCTTACTCCGATGTTGAGGGTGAGTGGACTTGGAGCACTGGTTCTCACGAACAGAGCATCACGGTTCCTGCTGGTGTCTATACTGTTACGTTGAAGACGGTTGAGGGTTGTGAGATGACTTCTGAGCCGTTCACGGTTGAGGCTCTTGGTACGGATCTCCTTGTGAGCGCTTCTGCTACGAGCATCTGCCGCGGCGAACACACCACTTTGTATGTCAATCAAGATGGTTGGCAGGGTAATGTGACTTACGCTTGGGACGCTCAGGCTGACAACAGCACGGCTACCACGGTTGATGTCCAACCCGACAGCACGACCACTTATCATGTGACTGCTACGGTTTCCTCTACCAACGGTTCTTGCACCGCTGAGGGTGAGGTTACGATTATCGTCCACCAGCTGCCTGCCGCTTTCGAGGTCACGGCTTCTGCCACCACGATTTGCGAAGGCAACCAGATCACCTTCACGGCTCCTGCCGATCCTCAAGTCACTGGCTACATCTGGTACCAGAACGGTGTTGAGATCGAAGGTGAGAACCAGAATGTGATTACGGTGAACTTCAACGAGGCCGGCAATTACACCTTCGCCGCCAAGGCCATCAGCCTTGAGGGTTGTGTTTCTGCCGAGGCTTCCGAGCCTGTCACGGTTACGGTTACTCCTGCTCCTTCTCAGGTTACGATCACGGGTGTGAATGTCCTCTGCGAGAACACGACCACCACGCTGACCGCTCAGTCTGACGTTGAGGGTATCTTCGTGTGGAGCACTGGCGACACTGCTACTACGGTTAACGTTCCCGCCGGTTCCTACAATGTTACGATTATTACTGCTGAGGGTTGTCAGTTGACCTCCGACAATTTCAATGTCGAGGCCTTCGGTACCGACCTGCTCGTGAGCGCTTCTGCTACCAGCATCTGCCGCGGTGAGCACACCACGCTGTATGTTGACCAGAACGGCTGGCAGGGCAATGTGACCTACGCTTGGGACGCTCAGGCTGGCAACAGCACGGCTACCACGGTTGATGTCCAACCCGACAGCACGACCACTTATCATGTGACTGCTACTGTTTCCTCTACTAACGGTTCTTGCACCGCTGAGGGTGAGGTCACGATTATCGTGAACCAGCTGCCTGCTCAGCTTGTTGTGAACGCTACGACGGCTACCACGATTTGCGAGGGTAACCAAGTGAGCTTCCACGCTACTGGCGACGCCACCACCACTGCTTACATTTGGTATCAGAACGGTGTTGAGATCGCTGGTGAGAACCAGGCTGACCTGACGGTCAACTACAATGAGGCTGGCAACTACGCTATCGCTGCCAAGGCTATCAGCAACGAGGGTTGTGTTTCCGCTCTCGCTTCCGAGCCTGTTGTGGTGACGGTTACTCCTGCTCCTTCTCAGGTTACGATTTCTGGTAACAATGTCCTCTGCGAGACCAGCACCACCACGCTGACCGCTCAGTCTGATGTCGATGGCATCTTTGTGTGGAGCACTGGTGACACCGCTGCTACGGTTACGGTTCCTGCCGGTTCTTACACTGTGACGATGATCACCGCTGAGGGTTGTCAGATGACTTCCGATAACTTCACGGTTGAAGCCTTCGGTACGGATCTCATCGTGAGCGCAACGGCCACGAGCATCTGTCAGGGCGACCACACCACGCTGTCTGTTGACCAGAACGGTTGGCAGGGCAATGTGACCTATGCTTGGGACGCTCAGGCTGGCAACAGCACGGCTACCACGGTTGATGTCCAACCCGCTGCCACCACCACTTACACTGTGACGGCTACGGTTTCTTCTACGAATGGTTCTTGCACCGCTGTTGGTGAGGTCACGATCGTCGTGAACCCGCTGCCTGTCGTTGCTGCTGTCACCGCTACGGAGACGGTTGTTTGCGAAGGCACTCAAGTCACCTTCACGGCTGCTGGCGACGCCAACACCACCGCTTACATTTGGTACAACAATGGTGTTGAGATCGCTGGTGAGAACCAGGCTACCCTTACGGTTAACTTCAATGAGGAAGGTGTTTACAACTACGCTGTCAAGGCTATCAGCACCGAAGGTTGTGTCTCTGCAGTTGCAGTCAACGCTCCTGCTGTGACGGTCAACGCCGCTCCTGAGTCTGTGACGATTTCTGGTAACACGGTTATCTGCGACGGTGGCATCACCACGCTGTATGCTAACGTTGTTCCTAACCAACCGGCTACCTACACTTGGTTCAAGGACAATGTGGTTGTCAATGCTAACACCGAGTCTCTCGTTGTTACCGCCGCTGGTTCCTACAAGGTTGTCGCTGCCTTCAACGGTTGTTCCACTGAGTCTGATGCTGTTGTCGTGACGGTTGAGCAAGCTCCTCAAATGCAGCTGACCGCTACGGAGAGCACCATCTGCGCTGGCGGTACCACGGTCATCACGGCTGAGGCTACTGGCTGGAACAATGGTAATGTGAATTACAATTGGTCTAACAACTACCAAGGCTCTGCCTACACCTTCACTCCTGCTAACGCTGGTACGTACACGTTCTATGTCACCGCCTCCCAGGCTACGGCTGGTTGCCAGGCTGTTGACAGCATTACGATCAACGTGAATGAGATTCCTGCTACTCCTGTTGTCACGGTTGACAATGCCGTTGTCTGCGACGGTGGTCAGGTTACGCTGCAAGTCACCAATGGTGTTGCCGGCGCTTCCTACATCTGGACGAAGAATGGTGTTGTGATGGCTGGTGCCAACGGTGCTACGCTGTACGATTCTCCTGTGACGGTTGACGGCGATGCCACCAACTATGTCTATACGGTTGTTGCCGAGCTGCCGATTTCCGGCTGCACCTCCAACGCTTCTGCCAACACGGTTGTGACGGTTATCCCGACTCCTGTTGTGGCTGTCTCTGTTGAGGGTAACACCACGCTGTGCGCCGGTGGTTCCACCACGCTGCACGCTAACGTGACTCCGGCTAACGCCAACTACAACTATCAATGGTATAAGGACAATGTTCTGATCGAGGGTGCTACCACGGCTGACTACACTGCTGCCGAGGTTGCTCGCGAAACCGCTTACAACTTCAGTGTTGTCGTCACGGCTAACGCTGGCTGCAATGTTACGGCTAACGCTCCTGCTATCACGTTCGTCGCTGATCCTGTTGTTGAGGCTGTCATCAGCAACAACATCTCTTGTGTCGGTGGCACGGCTACCCTTACCGCAATTGTGGACGGTGGTGTTGCCAACGTGAACGGTCTGAACGGCTATACCTTCGAATGGTACAGAAATAATCCTAACAATGAGGATCCTAACAATCCTTATTCTACGACTGAGTTCGTCGCCAATACGGCTGTCTATACCACCACTGGCAATGAGGCTGTTGGCAATTACTCTTACTGGGTGACTGTCACCTCCAACTATGGCTGCCAGACGACTTCCGCTCCTGTCAACTACAGCGTGATTGCTGATCCTGTCGTGACGATTGCTGTTGCTCAGGGTTATGCTCAGGCTGTCTGCGACGGTGGTGAGTCCATGCTGAAGGCCAATGTGACCGGCGGTTACGGTGAGGTTGCTTATCAATGGTACAAGAACGGTAACCTGCTCGTGGGTGAGACCAACCAGACCCTGGCTCTCAACAACCTGACTTACGGTGTCAACGACATCTACACGGTTGAGGTTGCTCAGACGGGTGTTGGTTGCGGTAACAGCGCTTCCGCTGCTCTTAACACGCTTGTGACGGTTGCTCCTACCTACACGGTGAACATTACCGGCTTCGGCAATGTCTGTGAGGGTGGTCTCTTGACCTTGAACGCTACGGTGAACGGTGTGCTGAACGGTGATGTGTTGAGCTACCAGTGGTACAGAGTTGCCAACGGTACTGCCAGCGCTATCCACGGTGCTAACGCCGCTCAATACCAGACCTCTGACCTGCTGTTAGGCGATTCTTACGAATACTATGTGGTTGTGACCAGCAACATCTCTGGATGCTCTGTGGTTTCCACCTCTGTTCCTGCAAACGTTGTGGCTGCTCCTACGGTCGCTATTCAAGGTGCTAACACGGTGTGCGAGGGCGGTGACCTCACTTTGAACGCTTTCGTCAACGGTGGCGTTGAGGGTGCTGCTTACACCTACACTTGGAACTGGACTGGTGCTGCCAACGGTTCTGCCACCACGGCTGTTCCGACGTTTGTTCCTACGGTTAATGCTAACGACGCTGCTACTCCTTACTACTTCACCGTTACGATCTCCCGCAACGATAACACGGGTTGCACCGCAACCTCCGCTGCTCACGAGGTCAATGTGCTCGCCGTTCCTACGGTTAGCGTGACGGCTGACAACAGCAACGTCTGTGTGAACGGTCAGGTTACCTTCACCGCCCATGTTTCTCCTGTTGGCGCCTACAACTATGTGTGGACGATCAATGGTCAGCAACAGGCTGTGAACGCCGCTACGGTGACGACCTCCATGGCTAACACCGGCACGATCAATGCCTCTGTTGTCGTGGCTGCCGCCAACGCCAGCGCTTCTTGCTCCGCTACGGCTACTATCGCTACTCCTGTCAATGTTGTGGCTGCTCCTACGGTTACGCTTGCTGCTAACCACACCACCATGTGTGTCGGCGGTGTTACGACTCTGACCGCTACGGTGAACGCTAACAACAATATTCCTGGTAACTTCAACTATGAGTGGATTGTCGATGGTACTCCTGTCGCTGGTGTGACGAACACGTTGAACCAGACGCTGAACGCTGCCGGTATCCACACTTATCAGGTGAGAGTCTCTCAAAACAACGAACTTGGTTGTTCCTCCACTTGGTCCAACCAGGCTACTGTCCAAGTTGCTGAGCAACCTGTTGTGACGCTGAGCTCTGCTGACGGTCTCGCTATCTGCGAGGGCGGTTCCATCACCCTCACTGGTGTTGTCACCAACTATGGTAACACGGTCAACGGTGTGACGAACAGCAGCGTCTATGGCAATATGACGTTCGACTGGACTGCAAATGGTGTCAATGTCCATCATAACACCAATGTCAACAACGCTCAGAACCAAGTGACTGAGACTCTGAACACGATTGGTAACTACACTTACCAAGTCACTGTTGACGCTGCCGGTTACAACTGTCAGCCTCAGGTCTCTAATGCTTACACTGTGGAAGTTGTGGGTAATCCTTCTTGGACTGATGTCCATGTGTATAGCAACAACGGCACGGATGCTTGTCTCGGTGAGATGGTCACGCTGATGGCTTCTATCCAAGGCGGTGCTATTGATGCTGTTGGAAGCACGAGTGGACATATTCAGTGGGTTGTCACTGATGAGAACGGCAACACGGTCAACGTGGGTGGCGGCCTCGGCGGTAACTCCTACGATGTTCCTACGGTTGCTGGTACCTACATCTATACTCCTACCTTCGTGGGTAACATTGGTAGCGGTTGTCAGCTGACCAACACGGACGATGTCCAGGTTGCTGTCACTGTCCACGAGCTCCCGACTGCTGAGTTCATCAGCGGTGACGGCGTTGCACTCTGCGCTAACGATCCGAGCGCTTCTGCCGAGCTGGTGATTTCCTTCACGGGTGTCGCTCCGTTCCACTACCAGGTTGTTGACGGTAACGGCAATATCATTGCCCAGGCTTCTACGATGGCCAACACCGCCACCATCTATGTTGCTCCGACTGAGCAAACCACTTACATGATTACTACGGTTCAAGACGCTTACTGTCAGAACTCTACGCTTGAGTCCACTGCAGTTGCAACGGTCTATGTGAATGACATTGAATTCGCTGACAACTTCTTCGTGTCAGGTTGTACTGATAATGGTCAGGTGACCATTTCCTTCAACATGATTTCGGGTAATCCGTCAGCTAACTTCACGGTTGTTTACGAGAACGGTATGCAAGCCAGCGGTACTATTGTCAACAACACTGCTACGTTCGCAGCTCCTACGGCTCCTGGCGACTACAATGCCGTCTTCACCGTTGACGGATGTTCTTACGACATCGTGGTGCGCGTGCTTGTTGGCGACTACGGATTTGGTGGCACTCTCCCGATTATGGATCAACGTTGGAACGACGTGGTTGTTGTCAACAACAATCCTGAGACCAACGGCGGTCATACGTTCGTGGGCTTCCAGTGGTACCACAATGGTGTGGCTATCCCGGGCGCTACCTACTCCAACTATCAAGACAAGGGCGGTCTGAACGGATTCTACTCTGTTGAATTGACTGAACAAGATGCTGATGGCAACATGATCACCTTCATGACTTGCGAGATGTACTTCAACGCCACCTCCACCGTCAAGGTTTATCCTGTTCCTGCAAATGTTCGTCAAGAGATCACAATTGAACTTGATTTGACTGCTGAAGAACTCGAAGGCGCTGTCCTCGACATCTACAGTGTTACTGGCGCTCATGTCAGCCACGTGACTGACCTGCAGCCGATCACTAAGATTGAAGGCTTCAAGGCTCAGGGTACTTACTTCGGACGTATCTTGACAGGTACAAATGAAATCAAGACTGTTAAATTCGTTATCGTAAAATAAGATGTTGAAATCCGAGCTTAGCGGCTCCGGCCGCTAAGCCCCGGTTTTCAAAATAATCACTGAATAAAAAAAGAAAAGATATTATGAAAAAGAATTTATTATTAGTCAGTCTTATTTTCGCAATGTGTACCGCTTTTGGTCAAGAGGTACAAACAGAAAATAATTCCGGAACTACTACTCCGGAAAACTATGAGACTTCCTTCTTCTGCCCCCATCACATCAACGTGCACGTGGGTGAAGCCTGGACGAACAATATCTACAGAAGAGCTGGTATTACCCAATACTACTCCCATAGTACGATGTTGGATATTGATTATGCATATTTCTTCAATGAGCACTGGGGCTTGAGCTTGGGTGTCGGTTTGAACCGCATCGGTGCAAAGGCTTCTATCTCCAAGAGCGGTGTTATCGCTAATTATGACGAAATCCATGACGGTACTTTTGATGATGTTGAGAATTATAATCCGAACTATGACCTCTACTACGATGCTCATGGTTTGAGAGAGAAAGAGGTCGTTTGGGCAGTTGAGGTTCCCTTGAAAGCGCATTTCGACTGGCGTTTCGATGGCCGTAACGGTATCTATGCCGCTCTCGGTATCCAGGGTTATTTCCCGATCAAAGGATTCAACAAGTACAATGGCGAAGGTTCTATCTCCACTTTCGGTTACGAGGAAATGTTCAACCAGTGGTATATGCGTCATTATGAGGACGGTTCCATCAAGATGGACAACCACTTCGCGGAAGGTTCCTATAACGGCAACGGCAAGAACGTGAAGATGAGACCCTCTGTTGACATTTTGGCTGACTTCGGCGGTGTGTTCGCTATCGGCAAGAAGGTTGACTTCTATCTCGGTGCTTACTGCAAGTATGGTTTCCTTGACATTCTTCCTAAGGCAAAGACCACGCTCATCGCTGCCAACGAGCAGGGTGAAATGGAATTCCAAGGCACGCTCGGTTCAGACATGTTGAACAATATGTATGACAACGGCCAACTGAAGAGAAAAGGCCAGACCAAGTGGAATCTTCTCCAGGTTGGTGTGAAGACCGGTTTCCATTTCAAGACTTGTTCCACTCCTCAAGAGAAGTCCAAGAAACAACTTGAGAAGGAGATTCTGGAAGAGCTCAAGAAGAAATCCAATGAACCTATTATTATCAAGCAAGATCCTCAGTACATTTACATTGTTCCTGTTTGCGATCAGCTGAATAACGACGATGATTATCTGACTCCTGAAGACAAGAAAGATATTCAGGATATCAGCGAGGCTCTTTCCAAAACGAAGATTTTGTTTGACCTCGATAAAGATATTCCTAAAATCAACGACTACAACGATAATATCAACAAGACGGTTGCCATTCTGAAGAAGAACAGCTCCTTGAAGCTTATCGTTGAAGGTTACACTTGCGATTTGGGTACGGAACAGCATAACCGCGACCTGGCTCAAAGAAGAGCTAACAAGGTTAGAGAGCTCTTCATCCAGAAGGGTGTCAGCCCCGACCAAATCGAGACCGCTTCCTACACGGTGAACGATCCTCAAAACAGACAAAACATCACGGATCCGAGCCGCGAGGAGCATCGTGCAGCTATCTTTAGAATCGTCAAAAGATAATTATTACTATTCTCGTTAGAAGAAGGGATTGCTGAAAGGCAGTCCCTTTTTTTGTATGTATGGTAAATATCAACCCGCAACTTGATGGAGTCTTTTGTTTTGCTGTAAGTTGTTGATTTATATGTTATTATTGTGTTTGTTTACAAAAAGTGTGCCAGCATGAAATTTTTTTTTCAACAAGTGATGTTTGATTAAAAAATAATGCTATATTTGCCAGCTTATTTAAAAATCGTTATTAGGATGGGAAGAAATGGCGGGGGGTGTTTATAACGATTTGATTAAGAATGATTTGAGGGGTTTTGTTTTAGTGCTGTTTTGAAAAGTGGGGTGGGGCAGAAGTGTTCGTTTTGCGGATAATTGAAAGAATAAATGACAAAAATATAAAGAAATGAAGATAGTGAATTATTTTAAAGAAGTGTATGAGGAGCTGGTTCACAAGACGAGCTGGCCGACCATGCAAGAGCTTGGAAATAGTGTTGTGGTGGTGTCTATTGCTTCCCTTATAATCGCGTTAATCGTGTTTTTGATGGATGCCATCTTCAATCTGGGCATGAGTGTAATGTTCCCGACTGTCTAGTTTCTTTTCACAGGCATTGTATCCAAAGACATTGAGGCATGGCTGAGTTAGAGCGCAAGTGGTACGTGATTAAATCGATCACGGGGACAGAGAAGAAAGTAAAGCAGAACATCGAGAGTGAAGTGGCGCTTTCCAATCTGAAGGAGTCCGTTTTTGAGGTTCTCATTCCTACGGAGAAGGTTTTCCACAGCACGAAGAACGGAAAGAAAGTGGTTAAGGAGCGCAACTACTTCCCGAGCTACATATTCGTTGAGGCGATTATGACGCAGGAGGTGTGTGCCAAACTACTTGAGATTCCCGGCGTGTTGGGTTTCGTGGGGTGCAAACGCAAAAGCGACCCACCTATCGCGTTGCGCAAAGACGAGGTTTCCCGCCTGTTGGGTAAGGTTGACGAACTCTCCACCCAGGATGAGTTCCTTCTCCAGCCTTACGTGGTTGGCGAGGAGGTCAAGGTGATCGATGGACCTTTCAACACTTTCAACGGTATCATCGAGGAGATTGACACCGAGAAGAAGAAGCTGAAGATTACGGTGAAAATCTTCGGCCGTAAGACCCCGCTTGAGCTGGGCTTTATGCAGGTTGAAAAAATATAGTGCCTGACAATTAGTTACAAACAAAAAAATCAAAAAAAATGGCAAAAGAAGTAGCTGGCTTAATTAAGTTACAGATTAAGGGAGGTGCCGCCAATCCGTCACCGCCGGTAGGTCCCGCTTTGGGTTCCAAGGGCGTGAACATCATGGAATTTTGCAAGCAGTTTAATTCGCGTACGCAGGATTTAGCTGGCAAAGTTATTCCGGTCATTATTACAGTCTATAAGGACAAGTCCTTTGACTTTGTGACCAAAACGCCGCCGGTAGCTGTACAGGTTATGGAGGCCGCCAAACTTCAGAAGGGATCTGGTGAACCGAACCGCACGAAAGTGGGTACGATCACTTGGGACCAAGTGCGCAGCATTGCCGAGATCAAGATGAAGGACCTGAATTGCTTCACAATCGAGTCCGCCATGTCAATGGTCGCCGGCACCGCCCGCAGCATGGGTGTCAACGTTAAAGGAGGCCAGAATCCTTTCGAGCAAAATTAATTAACAAGTAAAATCAAATCAAATGGCTAAGATATCAAAAAAACGCAAAGAGGCTTTTGCTAAATTTGATAAGAGCAAGCAGTATGCTCTGCCTGAAGCTATCCAAGTGGTGAAGAACCTTACCTACACCAAATTTGATGCTTCTTTCGACATTGATGTCCGTTTGGGCGTCGATCCGAGAAAGGCCAACCAAATGGTGCGTGGTATCGTGACGCTGCCGCACGGAACGGGCAAGGAGGTGCGCGTGCTGGTGCTCTGCACCCCCGACAAGGAGGAAGAGGCAAAGGCTGCGGGCGCTGATTTCGTGGGCTTGGAAGAGTATGTCGATAAGATCAAGCAGGGCTGGACGGATGTTGACGTCATCATCACCATGCCGAGCGTGATGCCGAAGATCGGTGCGCTGGGTAGAATCCTCGGTCCCCGCGGATTGATGCCCAACCCGAAATCCGGTACCGTGACGATGGAGATTGGCAAGGCCGTGTCAGAGGTGAAAGCCGGTAAGATCGACTTCAAGGTTGATAAGTACGGTATCATCCACACGTCCATCGGCAAGAACCGCTTCTCCGTTGACCAGCTGACCGACAATGCTCGCGAAATGCTGGCTACGGTGATCAAACTCAAACCGACCAGTGCGAAGGGTACGTACATCAAGAGCATCTACCTCTCCACCACCATGAGCCCCGGCGTGCAGGTTGATCCGAAATCAGTTGCTTTATAAAAAGAATTAGTTAGTTATGAACAAAGAACAAAAAAGTCAGATTATTGAAGAAATTTCCCAGGACTTGGCTAACTATTCTCATGTATATGTGACGGATATTTCCGGATTCACAGTTAGCACAGTCAACCAGTTACGCAAGTTGTGCTTCAGCAAGGACGTGAAGTTGAAAGTGGTGAAAAACACCCTTCTGAAACGTGCCATGGACCAGTCGGAAAAGGACTATTCAGAGTTGTATGAGACCCTGAACGGCCCGACGGCAGTCATGCTGTGCAACACGGGTAACGTGCCTGCGAAGTTGATAAAGGACTTCCGGGCGAAAAATGCGAAGCCCCTCATCAAGGCTGCCTTCATTGAAGAGGCTGTCTATATTGGCGACGACCAGTTGGAGACGCTTTGCAACATCAAGTCCCGCGAGGAATTGATCGGCGACATCGTGGCATTGCTGCAATCACCTGCAAAACAGGTTATCTCTGCTTTGCAGTCTGGTGGCGGCAAGTTGGCCGGTATCGTCAAAACGCTCTCCGAGAGAGAGTAAAAACAACAAAAACAAATCAAATTTAGTAAAAACTATAAAAAAAATAACATTATGGCAGATTTGAAAGCATTTGCAGAACAATTAGTGAACTTGACCGTTAAAGAAGTTAACGAGTTAGCTCAAATCCTGAAAGACGAATACGGCATTGAGCCCGCAGCCGCCGCAGTTGCAGTGGCCGCTGGTCCCGCTGCTGGTGGTGCCGCCGCCGCAGAGGAGAAAACCGAGTTCGATGTGATCCTGAAAGCCGCCGGTGGCCAAAAGCTGCAGGTTGTGAAGTTGGTGAAAGACCTCACCAGCCTCGGTCTGAAGGAAGCCAAGGAACTGGTTGACGGTGCTCCCAAGGCTGTGAAGGAAGGCATCTCCAAGGAAGAGGCTGAATCCCTCAAGAAATCCCTCGAGGAAGCCGGTGCCGAAGTTGAAATTAAATAGTTTCGACCTATCCTGCAAGCAAAAGAACAATGCTTCCACTTCGGGTGGAAGCCTTGTTCTTATTGCTGTTTTATAATACCTGCTGATTGGTATTCCGTTTAATAATCAGTATTTTCGTCAATTAAAAAACATACAGCCTTGTCAACTACAAAAAATAACAGATTAAGTTTTGCGACTACGAGACCTGTGGAATTTCCTGATTTCCTGGATATCCAGTTGAAGTCGTTCCAGGAGTTTTTCCAGATTGACACTGATCCCGAGTCGCGCAAGAATGAGGGCTTGTATCGGGCGTTTTCCGAGAATTTTCCGATAACCGACGCAAGAAATTGTTTTGTTCTGGAGTTTTTGGACTATTATATCGATTTTCCGCGTTACTCCATGGACGAGTGCCTTGAAAGAGGCTTGACATACAGTGTTCCACTGAAAGCCAAGTTGCAACTGAAGTGCAACGACGAAGAGCATGAGGGCTTCGAGGAAGCACGCGTGCAAGAGGTCTATTTGGGTATGATACCCTATATGACCCCGAGCGGCACGTTCATCATCAATGGCGCCGAGCGCGTGGTGGTGTCGCAGCTGCACCGCTCCCCCGGTGTGTTCTTCGGTTTTTCGTACCACTCCAACGGTACGCCGCTCTACTCCGCCCGCATCATCCCGTTCAAAGGGTCGTGGATGGAGTTCACCACCGACATCAACAACGTGCTCTATGCGTATATCGACCGCAAGAAGAAACTTCCGGTCACCACGCTGTTGCGCGCCATCGGCTATGAGACGGACAAGGACATCCTCAGCATTTTCGATATCGCTGAGGAAGTGAAGGCGTCGAAAGCCAACCTGAAAAAATATGTCGGACAGAAATTGGCGGCTGCCGTCACCAAGACATGGTACGAGGATTTTGTAGATGACGAGACTGGAGAAGTGGTTAACATCGAACGTACGGAAGTGCTCATCGACCGAGAGACCGTTTTCGAGAAAGACCACATCAACATGGTGGCCGATGCGAATATCAAGACCGTGCTTTTCCACAAGCAGGATGAAAAGCAGGTTGACTATTCCGTGATTTTCAACACGTTGCAAAAAGATCCGACGAACTCTGGCAAACAAGCCATTGAGTATATCTACATGCAGCTGAAAAGCACGCAAGCTCCCGACGAGGAGACGGCTCGTGCCACTCTCGACAAGCTCTTCTTCTCTGAGAAACGCTATGATCTCGGCGAAGTGGGACGCTATCGTATCAACAAGAAGTTGAATCTGGACATCCCGATGGAAACGGGCGTGCTTACAAACGAGGACATCATCTCCATTATCCGCTACTTGGTGGAGCTGATCAACTCCAAGACCGAAGTCGATGATATCGACCACTTGAGCAACCGCCGCGTCCGTACGGTCGGAGAACAATTATATAATCAGTTCAGCCTTGGCTTGAACCGCATGGCCCGCACTATCCGTGAGAAGATGAATGTGCGTGACCACGAGTCCTTCTATCCGCAGGACCTCATCAATGCCAAGACCCTTTCGTCCGTGGTGAACTCGTTCTTCGGAACCAACCAGCTGTCGCAGTTCATGGACCAGACCAACCCGCTGTCGGAAATCACGCACAAGCGCAGAATCTCGGCTTTGGGTCCTGGCGGCCTGTCACGCGAGCGCGCCGGTTTCGAGGTGCGTGACGTGCATTATACGCACTACGGCCGTCTGTGTACTATCGAGACCCCTGAAGGTCCCAACATCGGCTTGATTTCCTCTCTCTGTGTGTTCGCCCGTATCAACGAGCTCGGGTTCATCGAAACACCGTATCGCCGGGTCGATAACGGTCGGGTTCGCTTCGACGAGGAGCCTATTTTCCTGACCGCCGAGGAAGAGGACAACAAGCGTATCGCCCAGGCTAACACGCCGATGGACGAGAATGGGCTGCTCGGTGAGAAAGTGAAAGCTCGCCGCTTGGCCGACTACCCGATTCTTCCGCGCGAGGAGATCGACTTGATCGACATCGCGCCCAACCAGATTGCATCCATAGCCGCATCCCTGATCCCGTTCTTGGAGAACGACGACGCCAACCGTGCGTTGATGGGATCCAACATGATGCGCCAGGCGGTTCCGTTGCTTCGCCCCGAGGCTCCTATCGTGGGTACCGGTTTGGAACATCGTGTGGCCGTGGATTCCCGCGTGGTGCTGCTCGCAGAGGGCACCGGTGTGGTGAAGTCCGTGGATGCGCAACATATAGAAATAGAATATGAACGCACGGAGAACGAAGCGTTGATCAGCTTCGACTCCAATGTGAAGAATTATCAACTGCTCAAGTTCCGCAGGACGAACCAGAATTCCTGTTTCAACCAACGCCCGATTGTTGTGAAAGGACAGAAAGTGAAGAAAGGCGATGTGTTGACGGAAGGCTATGCTACCGAAAACGGTGAATTGGCCCTTGGCCGTAACCTGATGGTGGCGTTCATGCCGTGGAAGGGATACAACTTCGAGGATGCCGTTGTGATTTCAGAGAAAGCGGTGACCGACGACTTGTACACATCCATCCATATCGAATCGTTCACTCTGGAGGTGCGCGACACGAAGCGCGGACAGGAAGTGCTGACCAACGACATTCCGAATGTCTCCTCCGAGACGACCAAGGACCTGAACGAGGACGGTCTGATTCGTGTCGGTGCCGAAGTGAAGGAAGGCGACATCCTGATTGGTAAGATTACGCCGAAGGGTGAGTCTTATCCGACCCCGGAAGAGAAGCTTCTCCGCGCCATTTTCGGTGACAAGGCCGGCGACGTGAAAGACGCATCATTGAAGGCGCCGCCAGCTATGCGTGGTGTCGTCATCGGCGCCAAGTCCATGTCCCGTTTGATCAAAGACCGGAAGTCCAAGGCGAAAGACAAGGACATCGAAGAAGAAATCAAGGCGAAATATCAGGTGGAGCTCGACGCACTGAAAGAAGTGTTGGTGCAGAAACTGTATAAGGTGTTGGACGGCAAGGTTGCACATGTAATCTGCGCCGACACCAAGGAGCCCCTTATCCAAAAAGGCTCGAAATTCTCCCAGAAACTGCTGAACACTATCGACTATAAGACAGTGTCGGTTTCCAAGTGGACCAACGATAACCGAGTGAATGGTATGGTCGCGCAGATTATCCGCAACTATTTGGTGAAAGTTCGCGACATCGAATCCCGTCGTACGCGTGAGATTTTTGATGCTACCATTGGTACGGAGCTGCCGTCAGGTATCGTGCAAATGGCCAAGGTCTATGTGGCCAACAAGCGCAAACTGCGTGTGGGTGACAAAATGGCCGGTCGTCACGGTAACAAGGGTTGTGTGGCCAAGATTGTTCGTCAGGAAGACTTGCCGTTCCTTGCTGATGGCCGTCCGGTTGACGTGGTGCTGAACCCGCTGGGTGTGCCTTCCCGTATGAACTTGGGTCAGATTTACGAAACTGTTTTGGCCTGGGCCGGTAAGGTGAAGGGCGTGAAGTACGCCACTCCGATTTTCGACGGCGCCTCTTTGGATGATATCAACCGTCTGATGCGCGAGGCGGGACTGCCCGAAAACGGTAGCACCCAGCTGTATGACGGTGAGACAGGTGAGCCGTTCCATCAGAAAGCGACGGTGGGCTACATCTACTACCTGAAGCTGCACCACATGGTTGACGACAAAATGCACGCCCGTTCCATCGGACCGTACTCCCTCATCACGCAACAGCCTCTCGGCGGTAAGGCCCAATTCGGCGGTCAGCGTTTCGGTGAGATGGAGGTGTGGGCCATCGAGGCTTACGGTGCGTCCAACGTGCTGCAGGAAATCCTGACAGTGAAGTCCGACGATGTGGTGGGCAGAGCCAAGGCGTACGAGGCTATCGTGAAGGGCGACAACATGCCGGTTGCCGGCATTCCTGAATCCTTCAACGTGTTAGTCAACGAGTTGCGTGGCCTGTGTTTGGATATTAAATTTGAATAAGAAATAAAAACATCTGAAAGAAATGGCTCTCAGAAAAGATAATAATACCCGAAAGGAGTTTCATAAAATAACCATCAGTCTGGCCTCCCCGGAGACGATTCTGGAACAGTCGCATGGAGAGGTGCTGAAGCCGGAGACCATCAACTACAGAACGCTGAAGCCTGAACGCGACGGCCTGTTCTGCGAGAAAATCTTCGGTCCGATGAAGGACTGGGAATGCCACTGCGGTAAGTATAAGAGAATCCGTTACAAGGGTGTCATCTGCGACCGTTGTGGCGTGGAAGTCACCGAGCGCAAAGTGCGCCGCGAGCGTATGGGACACATCCAACTTGTGGTGCCGGTGGCTCACATTTGGTTCTTCAAATCGCTGCCGAACAAGATTGGCGCTCTTTTGGGTCTGGCCACCAAGGAGGTGGAGGCTATCGTGTATTATGAAAAATATATCGTAATACAAGGCGGCATCATGGAAAGCGATGAGATCAAGAGAGGCAAGCTGCTGAACGAGGAGGAATATTTTGATTTGGTGGAAAAGCTGCCGGCCGACAACCGTTTGTTAGAGGATACCGATCCCAACAAATTCATTGCGAAGATGGGTGCCGAAGCCCTTTACGACTTACTTTGCAAAGTGGATTTGGATGCCGAGTCATACGAATTGCGCGACCGCGCGAATCGCGAGACTTCACAACAGCGTAAGAAGGATTTGCTCAAACGTTTGCATGTGTTCGAGGCTTTCCGCGACAGCCGCAAGCGCGCCGACAACCGTCCGGAGCGCATGATTGTGAAGATTGTGCCGGTGATTCCGCCCGAGCTGCGTCCGTTAGTGCCGTTGGATGGCGGTCGTTTCGCAACCTCCGACCTCAACGACCTCTACCGTCGTGTCATCATCCGCAATAATCGTTTGAAACGCCTCATGGAAATCAAGGCTCCTGATGTCATCATGCGCAACGAGAAACGTATGCTGCAGGAAGCTGTGGATTCCTTGTTCGACAACTCCAAGAAGTCAAGCGCTGTGAGAACGGAGTCCAACCGCGCGTTGAAGTCCCTCTCCGACAGCCTTAAGGGTAAGCAAGGCCGCTTCCGTCAGAATTTGCTGGGTAAGCGTGTCGATTACTCCGGTCGTTCCGTTATCGTTGTCGGTCCCGACTTGCATCTCAACGAGTGCGGTCTGCCGAAAGACATGGCGGCCGAGTTGTTCAAGCCGTTTGTCATCCGGAAGATTCTCGAAAGAGGCATCGTGAAGACGGTGAAGTCCGCCAAGAAGATTGTCGATCGCAAGGATCCGGTGGTGTGGGAGATTCTGGAAAATATCCTGAAGGGTCACCCTGTGTTGCTGAACCGTGCCCCCACGCTGCACCGTCTGGGTATTCAGGCGTTCCAGCCGCGCTTGGTCGAGGGCAAGGCTATCCGTCTGCACCCGTTGTGCTGTACGGCTTTCAACGCAGACTTCGACGGCGACCAGATGGCTGTGCACGTGCCCCTCGGTAATGCCGCCATCATGGAAGCTCAGATGTTGATGATGGCCTCCCACAACATCCTCAACCCGGCCAACGGCGCCCCTGTCACCGTGCCTTCCCAAGACATGGTGCTCGGCCTGTACTATATCACGAAGGAACTGCCCTCCACTCCTGACCACAAGGTCCCCGGCGAAGGCGGTATCTTCTACGGACCGGAAGAGGTGATGATTGCTTATAACGAAAAGAAAATTCATCTGAATGCCAAAATCAAATGCCGTGTCGATATTGACGGGCAGGGTACCCAGAAGATTGTCGATACCACTGTGGGACGTATCATGTTCAACCAAGTGGTGCCGAAGGATTATGGCTATATCAATATGTTGCTGACTAAGAAGGCATTGCGCGATATCATCGGCGATGTGTTGATTAAGTGTGGCAACAAAGCGTGTACGCAATTCTTGGACGACATCATGAGCCTCGGTTACCGTATGGCTTACGAAGGCGGTATGTCGTTCAATCTTGGTGACGTGATTGTGCCTGCCGAGAAACCAAAGTTGATTGCCGAGGCGAACGCTCAGGTCGATGAAATCACCATGAACTATAACATGGGCTTCATTACCAACACGGAGCGTTACAACCAGGTGATTGACGTGTGGTCGCAGTGCAACGCGCGTCTGTCTAAGATTCTCATGAAAGAAATCGAAGAGGACCGCCAGGGCTTCAACCCGGTGCACATGATGCGCGACTCCGGAGCTCGTGGTTCTGCAGAGCAGATTCGTCAGCTGTCCGGTATGCGTGGTCTGATGGCCAAGCCCAGTAAGGCCGGCTCATCCGGCGGCGAGATTATCGAGAACCCCATTCTGTCGAACTTCAAGGAAGGCTTGTCGGTGCAGGAGTACTTCATCTCCACGCACGGTGCCCGTAAGGGTCTGGCTGACACCGCACTGAAGACCGCAGATGCCGGTTACTTGACCCGTCGTCTGGTTGATGTCTCTCACGATGTGATCATCAATGAGGTTGACTGCGGCACATTGCGCGGCATGACCGTGAGTGCTCTGAAGAATAACGAAGAGGTGGTGGAGACGCTCTACGATCGTCTGTTGGGCCGTGTGACGCTGCACGATGTCTATCATCCCCAGACCGGCGAGCTGATCATACGCGCCGGCGAGGAGTTGACAGAGAAATATTGTCAGATTATCGAGGATTCGCCCATCGAGGAGGTGGAGATCCGTTCGGTGCCGACTTGCGAGTCGAAGCATGGTATCTGCCAGAAGTGCTATGGCCGTAACTTGGCTACCGGCAAGATGGTGCAGATTGGAGAGGCTGTGGGTGTGATTGCCGCACAGTCTATCGGTGAGCCTGGTACTCAGCTGACCCTGCGTACGTTCCACGTCGGTGGTGTGGCTGGTAACGTGGCTGCCAACAGCAGCATTATTGCCGCTTACGACGGTGTGCTGAGCATCGATGAGCTTCGTGCATTGGAGAAAACCGATGAGACGGGCAAGTTCTACTACAAGGTGATCGGTCGTACCGCTGAAATCAAGATTATTGACGTGAAGACGGGCGTGGCCCTCTCTTCCGCGAACGTGCCTTACGGCTCCAACCTCTATTACAAACACGGCGATAGCATCAAGAAAGGCGATTTGATTGCCGATTGGGATCCGTTCAATGCCGTGATTCTGTCTGATGTGGCAGGTAAGGTGCAGTTCAATGATATTATCGAAGGCGTGACCTACCGCGTGGAGACTGACGAGCAGACCAATATTCACGACAAGGTGATTATTGAGAGCCGTCTGAAGACCAAGAACCCCGGTATTAACATTGTCGATGAAGATGGCGACATCATCAAGAGTTTCGATGTCCCTGTGGGGGCTCGTCTGGCCGTGGAAGAAGGTCAGGTCATCGACTCTGGTGAGATTTTGGTCAAGATTCTGCGTTCCTTCGGTAAGTCCGGCGATATCACGGGCGGTCTGCCGCGCGTGACCGAACTGTTCGAGGCCCGTAACCCCTCCGATCCCGCTGTGGTCTCAGAAATCGACGGTGTCGTCTCTTTCGAGAAGAAACTGAAACGCGGTAACCGTGTGGTGAAAATCACCCCGCGTGTTGATTCTGGCGAGGGTGCCAAGACCTACCTCATTCCGACTTCCAAGCAGATTTTGGCTCAAGAGAACGATTTCGTGAAAGCCGGTACGCCGCTGTCCGAAGGTTCTCTGACCCCTGTCGATATTTTGAACATCAAGGGTGCCCAAAAAGTGCAGGAGTATATCATCAACGAAATCCAGGAGGTGTATCGTCTGCAAGGTGTGAAGATTAACGACAAACACTTTGAGGTCATTGTCCGCCAGATGATGCGCAAGATGGAGATTGAGGATCCGGGCGACACCAAGTTCCTGCAGGGTGAGTTGATCAACAAGATTGACTTCCAGGAGGAGAACGACCAGATTTGGGATAAGAAGGTGGTGGAAGATGCCGGCGATTCTGATTCTGTCCGTAAAGGTCAGATTATCTCGGCCAAGAAGCTGCGTGATGTCAACTCCATGTTGAAGCGCAAAGACATGCGCTTGGTGGTGACCCGCGATGCGCGTCCGGCCACGGGTAAGCCGATTCTGCAAGGTATCACCCGCGCCTCTCTGCAAACGCACAGTTTCATTTCCGCCGCATCCTTCCAGGAAACGACGAAGGTGCTGACTGAGGCCGCCATCAATGCCAAATCCGACAGCCTGATTGGTATGAAGGAGAACGTTATCGTTGGTCAGAAGATTCCGGCAGGTACGGGTATTCGCGCCTATCAGAACATTGAGGTCGGTTCAAAAGAAGAGTACGAATCCCTGATGGCATCGAAAGAAGAAGACTAAGAATTAAGAGTTTAGAATTAAGAATTAAGAGTTAATATGGCTGAAGAAAAGAAAGAACAACAGATAGATTTGAGCATCAGTGAAGAGGTGGCGAAGGGGGTGTATTCCAACCTGGCCATCCTTTCCCACTCCGAGAACGAATTTTTCGTGGACTTTGCGGCTCTTTCCCCTGGGATTCCGAAGGCGGTGGTGCGTTCCCGCGTCATCATGACTCCGGTCAATGCCAAGCGTTTGTTTCGTGCTTTGCAGGACAATCTGTCAAAGTATGAGGAACAGTTTGGTGTCATCCAGGATCGTCCAAACCAGATGCCCCCGTTCATGAGCGGCGGCGGTCTGGCCTAAGTAGACTACGTTCAACTTTTTTATAAATTTTGTGGCGGTCGGGAGTTGTTTTCGACCGCTTTTTTGTTAGAGGTCAAAGAAAAAAGTGTACTTTTGCGCTTTCAAATGTTTATAAACAACTAAAACCTAATTCAATATGAAAGAAACCGTTTACAGAGCAAAACATGAGGCGTTGGGCGCCAAAATGGAAGAGTTTGCAGGCTTTTACATGCCGATTCAGTATGACAGCATCACCAACGAACACCTGCAGGTGCGCAACAAAGTGGGTGTGTTTGATGTTTCACACATGGGTGAGTTCACCGTGAAGGGACCCAAGGCACTGGCTCTGCTGCAGCGTATCACCACGAACGATGTGGCCGCTTTGTTCCCCGGCAAGGTGCAGTACAGCTGCTTCCCGAACGGCAAGGGCGGCATTGTTGACGACCTGCTGGTGTATAATCTCCACGATGAAGATTATCTGTTGGTGGTGAATGCCGCCAACATCGACAAAGACTGGGCATGGGTCGTTGAGCAGAACAAGGCTTTCGGTGCTGAAATCGAGAACATTTCCGACAGCATTTCCCAATTGGCTGTCCAGGGTCCGTTGGCCCTTAAAGCCATGCAGAAGTTGACCAGTGCCAACGTCATTGACATGGAGTATTACACCAACCAGATCATCACGTTCGCTGGCATCGACAACATCCTCTTCTCCACAACCGGTTACACGGGCAGTGGCGGATGCGAAATTTATTTCAGAAACGAGGATGCCATGAAGATCTGGGACGCCGTGTTTGAAGCGGGTGCAGAATTCGACATCAAACCCATCGGTTTGGGCGCACGCGACACCCTGCGCTTGGAAATGGGCTTCTGCCTGTACGGCCACGAAATTGACGACACCATTTCCCCGATCGAGGCCGGTTTGGGTTGGATCACCAAATTCGTGGATGGCAAGGATTTCATTGACCGCAAATATATGGAAGACTTGAAGGCTAACGGTGTGACGAGAAAAATTGCCGGTTTCGAGCTGATTGACCGGGGTATCCCGAGAAACGGCTACGAAGTGTGCGATGCCGAGGGCAATGTCATCGGTGAGGTTCGCTCCGGCACTTTCGGCCCGTCTGTGAACAAAGGTATCGGCACGGCGCTTATCAAGAAGGAATTCGCGAAGTCCGGTACGGAAATCTTCATCAAAGTGCGCAACCGCCTGCTCAAGGCTGTCACGGTGAAGATGCCGTTCTACAAAGCCGAGTAATCAGCGTCGTTTTCCAAGTTACTAAAATAAAAAAGTCCGGACGGGTTGCCGTTCGGACTTTTTTTAGACCTGGAGACTATATAGACGATTTGTGATGTGCGATTCCCAATCACACATCAATCGTCATTATATTTTGTATTTACGACGAATATTTTCAGCAAGGAATTGCGCGATTTGGTCGGTGGTGAAGGGCGACACGTTGAGCACGATGTCGTAGTTGCGGGCATCGTAGCGGGAAACCTCGGCGAAGGCTTGGGTGTAGTTTTCGCGGGCTTTGTCAAGACGCTCCATAATTTCGCGGGCTTTTTTCTCGTCAATGCCCTGTTTTTTCATTAGGCGTGCAATGCGTGCTTCCGGTCTGGCGATGAGGAAAATCCGTATGGCGTTCGGGTTGTCCTTGAAGATATGGAATCCGGTGCGCCCCACGATGATGCAGGACTCCTGTTCGGCTAAGTTGCGGAGAATCCGGGACTCCTCATAATACAGCTGTTTCGAATTTACTTCAAAGGTCTCGTAAGCGATGGCGGCCGTGGTGCCGAACTGCTTGTAGAACCGGCAGAACTCCGACCACCAGTTCGGTCTCTCCGCCTTGATTTTTTCCACCTGCTCTTCGGAGAGGTGGTATTTGTCCAAGATGGATGCAAGAATCTCTTTGCCATAGACTTTAAAGCCAAGTAGCTCGCCTAATTTCAAGGCAATTTCCTTGCCGCCGGAGCCGGCCTCGCGATTGATGGTGATGACGATTTTTTGGTTTTCCATATCGTTTTTTTTCTTCGTAATTGAGACGGCAAAAGTACGAATTTTCGGTTTACGATTTACGCTTTTGTTTTGTTTTTCTAAGTCATTGTTCACTGCTCTCTATTCGCTAAAAATTGCTACTTTTGCACCTTGAAAAAATCAGACGAGTATGTACAATCCGGAATATATGGAAGAGGCCATTCGGTTAGCCAACGAGTGTTTTGAGACGGGGACAGGCGGTCCGTTCGGGGCCGTGGTGGTGAAGGACGGCGAGATTGTGGGGCGTGGCCGCAACATGGTGACGGCGCACAACGACCCCACGGCGCACGCGGAGGTGCAGGCCATCCGCGATGCATGCCGAAACCTCGGCACGTTCCAGCTCGACGGCTGTGAGCTGTACGCCAGCAGCGAACCCTGTCCGATGTGCTTCGGCGCCATCTACTGGGCGCGCCCTGACCGCATCTATTTCGGTGCGTCTTGCGAAGTGGCCGCTGACGCCGGTTTCGATGATACCTTCATCTACGAGGAAATCGGCAAGCCCGTCAGCGAGTATTCCATTCCCACGGAGCAGCACGACGCGGCACTCGCAGCCGTGACATTTGAGCGCTGGAAACGGTTTGAGGGAAAGGTGGAGTATTAATTGAGAATTGAGAATTAGAAATTGAGAATTGAGAATGAACGGAAAGCTGTATTTGATTCCCACTCCCATTGCGGAGGGTGCGTTCGGGACCTTCTTCCCGACGGTGAACGCGGATATCATCAACGAAACGGACTTCTATATCGTGGAGGCGTTGCGGACGGCGCGGCGTTTCCTGCGCTATGCGGGCATCCGGAAACCCATTGACGAGCTGACCTTCTTCGAACTGAACGAGCACACGCAGGGGGTGGAGCTGAACGACTACCTGCAACCTTGCTTGGAGGGGAAGAACGTGGCCGTGATGTCGGAGGCGGGCGTGCCGTGCGTGGCCGACCCCGGGCACAAGGCGGTGGAGAAAGCGCACCAGTTAGGCATCGAGGTAGTACCGCTCATCGGACCCAGCTCGCTTATCCTCGCGTTGATGGGCAGCGGCATGAACGGACAGAGTTTTGTGTTCCACGGCTATCTGCCGGCGGAACAGTACGACCGGGAGAAGCGGCTGCAGGAGTTGGAAGCGGTGGCGGTGAAGACAGGGCAGACGCAGATGTTCATCGAGACACCCTACCGCAACAACCGCATGACGGCCTCGATTTGCAAGGTCCTTCAACCGGCCACAAGAATCTGCATTGCCGCCAACCTGACGGGCGAGAATGCGCTGCTGAAGACACAATCCGTGTCAAAATGGCGCAAATATTTCGAGAAGGAAGAAAGCCAATTGGGTAAGATTCCTTGTATTTATCTGATTAACAGATGAATAATTTTTTTAGAAAAAAATGTCGGTGATAAAGAAAAAAATGTATTTTTGCACCGTCATTTTTGAATGACACGTTCATTGGAAAATGTGCTGCCATGGTGGTGGAATGGTAGACACGAGGGACTTAAAATCCCTTGCCCGCAAGGGCGTGTGGGTTCAAGTCCCACCCGTGGTACGACAAGCGGAAGTAGCTCAGTTGGTAGAGCACGACCTTGCCAAGGTCGGGGTCGCGAGTTCGAGTCTCGTTTTCCGCTCAAAGTCTTATAAAACAACAAAAAATCAGCAATTTACGGAAGTAGATTGCTGATTTTTTGTATTTTTGTGCGCTAAAATTGTACGTATGGTTTCATATAAAAAGTTTTTTTCGATTCTGACTGTTATGCTGTGGAGCGTGCCTTCGTTTGCACAGTCGGATACCATTCACATCGGACAAATCTGGTCTTCTGTCCCAATTGTTGGAAAACTCGCCGATCTTCCGTTTGTTTTCGACGGAAAGGGCGAGTGGCGCTATGGAACTTTTAATTTTGAACTAAAATATTACCCGTGGACCATCGATGATTCTGCAGTATATGTTTATCGGGTGAATTGGATTCATGAAAAGAAGAAACATGTTACATATCTTTCTGACAATGAAGGGAATATACGGCTTCGTTATTTGGATTTCAAGTTGGCGCGCGGTAGTTTTCTCTCTTTGGGAGATGTTGGATTATTCCTTTCGTATAATACCACCCTGGATGATTTTATCAAGGCATTCAACATCACGGATACTATAGAGTTCGGTCCCGAATGCATGGCTCCGTATAATTATAAATTTAGACATTGTAGGCACAGGCAATTCACTAATTTGTGGTTCTATACGGACGAAGGGAGGCGTACGCATATTACTTTCAGCTTTGACCACAAGCGACGGCTGAGGTGTGTCGAGCTGGACTATTTCAATGCCGATAAGGTTGAGGTAAGGCCGTATAGGTAAAGGTTTGCTTATCGTTTGAGTATGCAAGAAGAGTTGTTTCAGCCTAAGGGCAAGACGTTTTATACAGCCGGGGGCTTCTGGTTCGTGAGTGTTATCCTATCCGTTTTTATTGTTTTCGGGTTGGTTTTAGCCGGTATTTGTTCGTGGAGACTATTATCTGAGTCATTTGATAATTCAATCGAAACGGCATTGTATGTTTTCTCACTTTTATTCGGTATCTTCATCTCTGTCTATTTTACTCGTTTGTTTTTTGTTATGGTTTGGCCTCAGCGGGCCTTCTTCATCACAATCGACCGATCTGGCGTGTCCTCAAATGGCGTGAAGACTTTGGAAACCACCGATGTGAATTCCTGTACAGACTGCGAGTACAGAACTTTTGCCTGGACGGACATTGAGAAAATCGGTTGTACCTCGTTTCCCAAAACAGGTCCGTTTTATATGATTATCTTTACCAAAAATGCCGAAATCTTCACGGTTTGTCTTCAGCAGTTCTTCAGGTGGAAGTCGATCGAGAAAGAGATTGAGCAATTCATGCCGTGTACGGATTTCGGTAATCATGATGTTTTTTTGAAGGAGCAGCAATAATTTTTTCCGAAAATGTGTCGTATATCAAAAAAAATGTATCTTTGCAGCGCAAAGTACTTTTAAGAATATGGAAGAAAAAGATATTAAGCAGACATTGAGCGACATTCGCGAGATGATGAGCAAATCGTCTAAATTTCAGGCGGTTAGCGGATGGTCTATCATCATTGTCGGATTGTATGCGGCGGTGGCGTCGATGATGGCCGCTGCGGTGATTGGTGTAGGGGATTGGCTTCCCGGTTTCGAAAATCTGCACCGCTATGCCAATCTGAACACCCCGTCGCGCATCCGTATCGCCGCGCTGATCGCCATCGGGCTGCTCATGCTGTCGCTGCTCACTGTTTTTGTTGGTGCCATCATCAAGTCGAAACGCAATAATCTGCGTTTTGTTTTTGACAAACGGATGATGCAGATGCTCCTCGACTTTTTCATTCCGCTTTTGGCGGGCGGTCTGCTCAGCATGGCTTTGGTGATGCAGGGGCACTACGGGCTCACCTCCTCCATCATGCTCCTTTTCTACGGCCTCGCGCAACTCAACTGCAGCCACTACACCTACCCTGCTTTGCGTTTGCTCGGCTACGCGGAGTTGATCCTCGGCATCATCGACTGTTTCACGATGTCGCATGCTCTGCTGTTCTGGTTCCTCGGTTTCAGTGTGATGCATGTTCTGTTTGGCATTCTCTACGTTATTATGTTCGACCGTAAAAAAGAGTAGGCCATGGCTATCTTAGATGGTTTGAACAAGGTTTTCGAAAGCAAGATCCGCTTGGGCATCATGTCGGTGCTGGCGGCCAACGAATCGGCGGATTTTGCCTCGCTGAAATCGCTGCTGGAACTCACCGATGGCAATTTGGCGAGCCATACCCGCAATTTGGAAGAAGCGGGCTACATTCGTTGTGAGAAGAAGTTCATCGGCAGGAAGCCGAACACCACGTATGTGATTACGGATGCCGGCCGTGCCGCATTCGCCGCCCATATCGACGCGATGGAGCGTTTTTTGAAGGAGTGTCGCAGCTGATTTTTTTTGGTATGAAACTTTGTAGCGCAAAGTACTTTTATATATGGACACTTCCTTGAGCAGCCCCGAAGGGGCAAAACGCGCGAAGCGCAATTAACCCCACACAAGCGCAGCGCAGTGTGGGGACAGTACAAGCGCAGCGCAGTGTGGGGACAACACAAGCGCAGTGCAGTGTGAAGACAATGTAAGCGAGAAACATAGAACATCCAAAAATATCAAGAATATGACAACAGAAATGAATGAAAAAGGACAACAAATGGGACAAACTCTGTGCGAAGAGATGCATGGGGAGAAGAAAACAAGAGAACAGGTCGAAAAACGAAACCGGCTGGGATTCAAGCTGCTCATCATCGGGCTGCTGAGTGTGTTGCTGCTGGTTCCGCAGCAGGTTATCCTGCACGTGGTGAGCGAGCGTAACGCGACCTCCGTACAAGCCGTGGAGGAGGTAGAACAGATGTGGAGTGCGCCGCAGCGGGTCATCGGGCCGGTGGTGCGCATCCCCGGCAAAAGCTACCACGGAGACGTCTATCTCCTGCCCGAGTCCCTACAGGTGAAGGGCGATGTGAAGACGGAGAAACGGCACCGCGGCAACTTTGACGTGACGGTCTATACGGCGGACCTGACGTTGGGCGGAGATCTGCAACTGCCTGATCTTTCGGAATATGTGGATTCCGTCTATGACCTCTCAAAAGCGGAGGTGTTGATTTCGCTGAGCGACTTTCGCGGACTGTCGGAGAATGTGGTGCTGCGGCTGAACGGGAAGGAGTACACGATGAGGTCCGACAAAGACGAGGAGCTGGGTTCGGTGCTCTGTTGCCGCGTGCCGGTGAGCGAGATGCGGGATTCGGCGGCTGCGGCCTATTCCGTGCAGCTGCCGCTGAAGGGCTCGGAGTCGCTGATGTTCCTGCCCGTCGGCAACAGCACTTCCGTACAGCTGACTTCCAACTGTTCCACGCCGAGCTTCCAGGGCAACTTCCTGCCGGACGAGCGCACCGTGTCGGACAGCGGGTTCTCCTCGACGTGGAAAGTGCTGGCCCTCAACCGCGACTTCGGGCAGTCGGTGACCCAATGGGTGGACTACGGCGACGGGGGTTCGCACAGCGTGAGCATGAAGAAAAACGAGTTCGGGGTGGAACTGAGGGTGCCGGTCATGCAGTACCAGCAGACCACCCGCACCGTGAAGTACGCCTACCTGTTCATTTTCCTCACCTTCGCCACGGTCTTTTTCGTGGAGTACCGCCGTCAGACCCCCATCCATCCGGTGCAGTACCTGCTCATCGGCGCGGCGCTGATGGTGTTCTACACGCTGCTGCTCTCGTTCTGCGAGCACATTCCGTTCTTTTGGTCCTATCTCATGGCCACGCTGATGACGGTCGGACTGGTCACGGGTTACTTGGCGGGCATCCTGAAAATCCGCAAGACCGCGCTGATGGTGGGTGCGTTGCTGCTCCTGCTCTACCTCTTCATGTATGTGCTACTCCAGATGGAGACCTACGCCCTGCTCTTCGGCAGCCTCGGCATCTTCGTGATTTTGGCGGTGCTGATGTTCGTGTCGCTGAAGGTGAAGTGGTACAAGGAGTAATTATGAATTATGAATGAGGAATAGGAAGGGGGGGCGTGTGGACACCCCTCCCTATTCTTCATTCATTTGAAGCTGTATTATGAACGAACAAACAGAAACAACCATTTTCGGGATCCTGAAGCTGATACCTTTCGCGATTGTCACCGCGATAATCGTCTTGTTTTGGGTTGACGATCTTGTTGGCTTTATGATTGCTTTCATCTTTAGTTGGGTCACACTTCCGGCGATAGGTTTTTCGATAGCGTTTTTCATTCAGGGGTTGCGTTGGCGTGATGTTTGGCAGCGGATTGCGGTGATATGGGGAGGAATCAACGTGCTGTTGGTAGTCATTTATGTCCTTGCAGTGGCACCCGAGCGGCGATGCAATCCCGACATCATGGCCGAACATTACGAAAAGCATCATGCCGAGATGAAAGAGTTGCACCGCTATCTTCAAAGTGCTGTTGCCGACAGTTGTGCTGTCACCTTGGAATTCAAGGGGAATAGGCTGGAGATGTTCCATGTGTGCGCAGGAGAGGGCGACGAACACCACTATTCAAACTTTTGGAACGAAGAGGCGCGTGAAAAAAGGGATTCGTTGATGTGCGTGGTGGGGTTGGAGCAGGAAGAATACGACGGCATACGCCGGAGGCTCAAGAAAATGGGCTGTATTGGTATAGAGTATTCGCAAACCACCCCCAATTTGGTAAAAATCTGGTTCCGCAGGGTTGATATGGGGCGCTACGACTATATCATCAGTGAACATCCTATGACAGACGAGGAGAAATCCACCGCCATGGAGAATCTGGATTTGATTCCCTATAACGACCATTGTACCTTCCAATATGGCGGCGGTGCTATCGGGTCGCAGACGTTCGGCAAGGAGGTGAAGGAGGATTTTTTGAAACGGCATCGGGCATGGTAGCGATGCTTGGAAGCGTTGCCCCCTGCGCCGGAACGTCCAAATAAAAAAGAAGACAGTTTATCACCAAAATGTCAAAAAATGTTGAAAGTTAAAATGATTCTCCCCGCCTTGCAAGAGGCGGAAAGCCCCTATTGGCGGCCCATCAAATATTCGTTGTTCCCTCCCTTGGGGCTCGCGACCCTGGCCGCGTATTTCTCCGATGAGGATGAGGTCGAAATCCAAGACCAGCATGTGGAGCGACTGACGCTGGATGACACGCCCGACCTCGTATGCATACAAGTGTATATCACCAATGCCTATAGGGCCTACCAGATTGCCGACGGCTATCGTCAACGAGGGGTGTATGTGGCCATGGGCGGTCTGCATGTGACAACGCTTCCCGATGAGGCGGCACAGCATGCCGACACCCTGTTCCTGGGGCCGGGCGAGGAATCTTTTCCTCGTTTCGTCAAAGACTTCCGCGAAGGGAATCCCCAAAAACGTTATGTGTCCAATTGGAGAAGTTTGGAAAACATTCCTCCCGTCCGGCGTGATCTGATCAAGAGGGAGAAGTACTTCGTCCCCAACTCCCTTGTGGTTTCCAGGGGCTGTCCCCATCATTGCGATTTTTGCTATAAAGACGCCCATTATGGTGAAGGGAAGTCGTTTTACACCCAAAAAGTGGATGACGCCCTGGCGGAAATAGAGCCACTTCCGGGCAGGCATCTCTATTTCCTTGATGACCATTTGTTCGGGAGTCCCCGCTTCGCCTCCGCGCTTTTCGAAGGGATGCGGGGAATGGGACGGGTGTTTCAAAGTGCGGCCACTGTTGCCTCGGTGCTAAACGGCGACCTGATAGAGAAGGCGGCCGAGGCGGGCTTGCGCAGCCTGTTCCTGGGATTCGAGACATTCTCGCCGGAAAACCTTCGTTCCAGCAACAAAATACAGAATCTCTCAAAGGATTATGCAGCGGCGGTGAAACGGTTGCAAAGTCTCGGCATCATGATTAACGGCAGCTTCGTTTTCGGGCTCGACCATGATGACGGCGACGTGTTCCGCAGGACTGTGGATTGGGGCATCGAGCATAGTATCACTACGGCGACGTTCCACATCCTGACCCCATACCCGGGCACACGCCTTTTTCGGCAGATGGAGCGGGAAGGTCGTATTGTGACGTATGATTGGGACAAGTACGACACTCGCACCGTCGTTTACAAGACAAGGGGACTGTCTGCCGAAGAACTGAAACAAGGTTACGATTGGGCGTATCGCGAATTTTATTCATGGCGAAACATTTTCAAGGCAAGTTTTGGCCATGACAACTTGAAACAGCGACTGGCGCATCTCTTTTACATGGGTGGATGGAAAAAGTTCGAGCCATTCTGGAATTTCATGATTCACTATGGCGAACTCAACCGGATGTTGCCCGTTCTGGAAAAATTGTTGGCTATCGCGCAGCCCACAAATAAAGAAAGGAGATTGCCCTCTTCCGAATGGTAGCAGGAAATTTATAATTTTGCAAAATAAAATGAGACTCAATTGAATATGGAAAAGATAACGTTAAAAGAGAAAATCCAACGGGGACTGGCGGCTGTATGGGATGCCGTGAAGGCGCACCCCGTGGAGATTGTCATCCTGCTGTATGTTTGTGTAGTGGGATGTTATGGGATGTCACATCCCAAGGTGCTTGATGGTGACGATGGTGTCGCGCCGTGGTGGTTCCGGCCAATGGTGCTGGCCCCGTTCATGGTGGTGGCGGCCTACTCGCTGCAACCGCTGCGCAAACGCGGCATCGGGGGGATGCTGCTCTATCTGCTGCCAATTGCGGTGATGGTGGCGGCGTGCGCCATGCCGTTCCTCATCGACTGGACGGAGGAAACCGCCTATTGGATAGCCGCTTGTGTGGCGCTTCCGCTGTGGATGTGCGTGCGGCATCGGCTGACTGACAATGAACCGTTCGTGCGCCGCAACGTGCAGATGGCGTGGTCGGCGGCACGGGCACTGCTCATCGCGGGCATCCTCTATCTGCTGTATGCGGCCATCGCTTATACGATCAAATCGCTCTTCGACATCCCCCACAAGACCTGGGACGGCTGGTACGAACAAGCGGCGTTGCTGTTTTTCTGCGGGCTGGCGCCCGTGCTCTTCTTCGCCATGGAGGACCGTCCCGCGCCCGTTGAGATCCGCCGTTTCTGGGCTGTCCTGCTGAATTGGGTGCTGACACCGGCATTGCTGATTTACACCGTGGTTCTCTATGTCTATGCAGCCAAAATCCTCTTCACCTGGAACTTGCCGAAGGGCGGGGTCGCCATCATGGTGACGGTTTTTTTCGTGGTCTTCTTGTTGACCAAGATGTTGCAGATGCAGACGGAGCCGCAGCCGTTCAAGTGGTTCTACGACCGTTTCGGCCTGTTCGTCTTGCCGCTGTTGGCACTCTTCTGGACTGGGGTCGTCCGTCGTTTGGCGGACTACGGCCTGACGGAGTCGCGCTACTACCTGCTGTTGGTCGGGGTATTGATGACAGCGTGCGTGCTGGTGTTCCTGTTCCGCAACCGGCGCGGCTATTTCGCCTTGGCGGCGGGAGCGTTGGCCATCGTGTTGCTGACGGTTTTAGTGCCGGGGCTCCGTGGCGAGAGGATCGCGCAACGGGCCCAAATCCAGCGTGTGCGCACGATTGCCACGCAACTCGACCGCCTGAACGACGACGGTACCTTGCGACTTCCTGAGCCCGATCCTGCCGACACGTTGCAAATGGTTGAACACCGCAGGCTTTACCAGTCGCTCGACTATTTGGATGACAAGAGAGACACGGTGCTCTTGAAGAGCGAATTCGGCATTGCCCGAAAGTCGGACTATTTGGCATCGTTGTCGGACAAAACCTCCAAATATGCTTCTGCATGGTCGGAAGAATTAGCCAGAGAATCGTTAGAGGAAGAAATTGTAATCGAGGAGATAGTGCCGTTATTCTCTTTGTCGCGCCAAACTGACGAACCTGTGGATGTGAGCGGCTACCGACAGATGTACGGGACACCAAACCCTGCCAATGCAGACCAGCCACTGTCGATTGGAAACGGTCAGAAAATTTCGGCAAAACAGATCTTCCGGGAGCAATTGCAAAGGCTTGGCTGTCCGGACATGTCGCCTTCGAGGTCTTGGATAAAGGATCACGAGGACGAGCTGCTGATTTATCGTGCCGACAGTTTGTTGGTCTGTTTCAATAAGTTGCACTTGGAGCAGCTGGCCTCCGACAGCAATTGGGTAGTGAACTATTACGACTGGGTGGTGCTGGTGAAGTGAGCGTAAGAAAGTGGCTTTTTTAACAATTAATTCTTAAAATTAAAAATATTTTCATCAATTTGTGATTATATAGATAAAAATATTATCTTTGCGGCCGGAAAACAAAAACGAAATCGCATGTTGATACGAACGAACAATTGTGCATTGATGGGGGTGGCCGCGATACCCATCGTTGTGGAGGTCAATGTTGATAATGGCATCGGCTTCTTTTTGGTCGGGTTGCCCGACAGCGCGGTGAAAGAGAGTCAGCAGCGCATCGAGACGGCGCTGAACGTCTATAACTACAGGATTCCAGGTCGCAAGATTGTGGTGAACATGGCGCCTGCGGACATCCGCAAGGAGGGTTCGGCATACGACTTGACGCTGGCCATTGGCATTTTGGCCGCGTCGGAGCAGATTGCGGGCGCAGCCGATTTGGAGGACTATTTCATCATGGGGGAGCTGTCGTTGGACGGCTCGTTGCAGCCGGTGCGAGGCGCGTTGCCCATCGCGTTGGAGGCGAGGAAGCGGAAGAAGAAGGGGGTGATCCTGCCGGCGCAGAACGCTCGGGAGGCGGCCATCGTTGATGGCATCGACATTCTCGGGGCCGAGAACATCAAGCAGGTGATCGACTTCTTCGACAAGGGCACGCCCATCGAGCCGACGCGTATTGACGTTGCCAATGCCTTCAGCGACAGCCTGAACCGTTACGAGTACGACTTTTCCGACGTGAAGGGCCAGGAGAACATCAAGCGGGCGATGGAGATTGCGGCGGCGGGCGGACACAATGTGATCTTGATAGGGCCGCCGGGATCGGGCAAGACCATGTTGGCCAAGCGGTTGCCGTCGATTCTGCCGCCGTTGTGCCTGGAGGAGGCGTTGGAGACGACGAAGATCCATTCGGTGGCGGGCAAGATGAGCCGTTACGCCTCGATCATCTCCACGCGGCCGTTCCGTTCGCCGCACCACACCATCAGCGATGTGGCTTTGGTGGGCGGCGGCACGCACCCGCAGCCGGGCGAGATTTCGTTGGCGCACAACGGGGTGCTTTTCCTGGATGAGCTTCCGGAGTTCAAGCGGCAGGTGCTGGAGGTGATGCGGCAGCCGTTGGAGGAGCGGCGGGTTACCATCTCGCGGTCGAAATACTCGGTGGAGTTTCCGGCATCGTTCATGTTCATCGCCGCCATGAATCCCTGTCCGTGCGGCAACTACAACCATCCGACCATCGCCTGCACGTGCAAGCCCTTCGAGGTGCAGAACTACCTGAGCAAGATTTCGGGTCCGCTGATGGACCGCATCGACCTGCATGTGGAGGTGGTGCCGGTGA
This sequence comes from uncultured Bacteroidales bacterium, assembly GCA_947165685.1. Lineage (GTDB taxonomy): Bacteria > Bacteroidota > Bacteroidia > Bacteroidales > WCHB1-69 > F23-D06. Next base: position 44,656 of record CAMVBK010000001.1, read on the forward strand.
GCCACGAGGAGCTGACTTCCGACAAGCCGACAGAGCGCAGTGCGGAGATCCGGAAGCGGGTGATGGCGGCCAGGGAGATTCAGAAGCAGCGGTTCGAGGGGCGGCCGGGGTTGTTCGCCAACGCGCAGATGAGCAGCCGGATGGTGCGCGACTATTGCCAGATTGACGCGACGGGGCAGGAGATTCTGAAGCAGGCGATGGACAGGCTGGGGCTCTCCGCCCGCGCCTACGACCGCATCCTGAAGGTGGCCCGCACCATTGCCGACCTCGACGGCAGCCCGGGCATTGAGGTCGGACACCTGAGCGAGGCTATAAATTTCCGGAATTTGGACAGGGATAATTGGGGGAGGAGATGAGGTTTCGCCCCTGAAGGGGCGTACGTGGGCCTTCCGAAGGCGCCGTCTCTACCGAGCTTGTGTCCCTGCGGGACAAGGTGTCCGTCTGGTGGCGACCTTCTACCGGGCTTGTGTTCCTGCGGGACATGTTTCGCCCCTGAAGGGGCATTGAAGAGCGGTCGGGAACGTCGTTTCTATCGAGCTTGTGTCCCTTCGGGACAAGGCATCCATCGTGGTCGTTGCGCCTTACGGGGCTGTTGCGCCGGTGGGACATACCTCCTCGCTGTACCGTCTGAGCAAATCCGCACCGGCCGCGAATAGCCCCGTCAGGGGCCAAAGCTCGGTAGAACGGGAACCGCCGCCCGTGTTCCACGTCCCGATAGGGCCGAGAGCTTGGTAGAACGGGAAACGTCGCCAATGTTCCACGTCCCGATAGGGACGAAAGCTCAGTAGAACGGGAAACATCACGGTTCCCCGTAAACGTCCCTTCAGGGACGAAACAAAAGATGAAAAACAATTATCACACAAACAAATCAAACCATTATGAAATCAATGAGAAACAACACCTACACGCAAATCCATATCCAACTGGTTTTTGCAGTTCAAAACAGGGGATCCCTTATCCTCGATTCTTGGAGAGAGCGTCTGTACAAATACATGATTGCCATAATCCAAAACAACCGCCATAAAGTTCTGGCCATAGGCGGAACGGCGGATCATGTCCACATTCTGATAGGAATGCGCCCATCACAATCGTTGTCCGATTTGATGCAGCACGTCAAAGGGTGTTCGTCGAAATGGATAAACGAGAACAGGCTCGCCAACGGCTGGTTCTCCTGGCAGGAAGGATATGGTGCCTTCTCATATTCAAAAGATGATATACCCACCATTATCCGATATATCGAAAACCAGGCGGAACACCACAAACAGCAAGACATGGTGGACGAATACAAAATGATGTTAGAGGAAAGCGAAGTTGAATATGATGTCTTATCCGTTTTTTGTAAGATTGAAAGCCAGACGTGTAAATAATATTCCAAAGGTATGCCGCTTTGGAGATTGCAAAAATACAAAAATTGACAATCGATTCCAAAAAAAATCGGACAAGCAACTCTTTGTTCGAAAAATATTGTAATTTTGCAGTGGATTTCGAATGGAAATAAATATGAAGGCATACGTAAAAAGAGACACCACTGAAACGAATTGATGATTCTTTCCAGAAAATTGTCATTGTCAAAGACGATATTATGCCATATCGTGACGAAAAAGGTATTTACTTTACAGGGTTGTTTCAGTTCCTGATGGACGAAAAGATAGCAGTAAGCTGAATATGTCGGTAAAAATTTGGAATAGTTCTTCCGGAAGAAAAATGGTACTATCAAAATATATCTCCCGCGCCTACGACCGTATCCTGAAGGTGGCCCGCACCATTGCCGACCTCGACGGCAGCTCTGGCATTGAAGTCGGACACCTGAGCGAGGCTATCAATTTTAGGAATCTGGATAGGGATAATTGGGGGAGGAGATGATTGATTCATAATTCATAATGCATAATGCATAATTTAATGGTAGGATATGAAAAGTAATAAAGATAATTTGATTGTGGTGAAGAGTACCGAATTCGCTGTGGATGTTGTACGTTTTTGTGATTGGTTGCCTTTAGTTTTGCACCATGTTTTTATTTGTATCTAAAAGAAGAAAGTAACCGTATTAACATGGTGATAATCAATGTCTAACAAGTTAACCAAGAACGGAGGGTGACCTTTGATTGCAGCTGGATTTGCTCCATTTTCCGCATTAGTCCCTCCGTTCTTTTAGGTCGTCAGATCCAACTATAATGAAAGACTTGACAGGTCAAGTTAAAGGCTTTAGATTGACAACCTGATGGTTAACAAAAAGCGCACAAAAATATGAAAAATATCATTATCGGAGCAGATGTCTCCAAACGCACGCTGGACTGCGTGCTGCACGATGAGGACAAACAGAAGATGCTTGGTGCAAACCACCTCAAAATCACCAACGACAAAAACGGCTGTGACGAGCTGTTGAAATGGCTTAAACAAAAGAAAATCAGCAGGAAAGAGGTACTCTTTTGCATGGAACACACGGGAGACTATTCCTACGGCTTCGCAGAATTGCTCGCCGAAAAAGGTGTCAGTTTCTGCCAGATTCATCCGATGGAAATCAAGAGGGCCACGGCCGCCCTTCGCGGCAAGAATGACAAGGTGGATGCCGTCCGCATCGCGAACTATGCATACCGTTACCGCGATGAACTGGAACCGTCTACGCTGAAAGACAAGGACATCTTGAGAATCAGGGATTTGCTCAACGACAGGAAACTCGTTGTCAAGTGTCGTCGGACTTTCAAGACCATTATGACAGAATACAAAAACAAACAGGAATGCAGCCGCTACCAGCGAGCAAAGAGGAATGTGGAGCTGTGCGACGGTCAAATAGGTGAGATCGAGGCGGAATTGCTAGAGATAGTAAATGGGAACGAAAGTCTGGTCAAGACCTATATGCTGCTCACCAGCATTCCAGGAATCAGCCTTGTCAACGCGTTCAATTTCATTGTGGTCACATGCAATTTCACGAGTTTCAAAACAGCCAGACAGCTTGCCGCCTACTGCGGCATAGCCCCATACGAATACACATCGGGAACATCGGTCAACAAGGGCACGCACGTCTCCAAGATGGGAAACAAGGAGATCAAGGCCGACCTGACGATGGCGGCGCAAGCGGCCATCTTGTGGGACACCGACCTGCGCTTGTACTATACGAGAAAACGTGCTGAGGGCAAATCGTTCGGATGCGTGCTTAACGCGGTCAAATTCAAGCTTGTATGCCGCATGTTCGCTGTAGTAAAACGTGGAACTGTGTACGTGGACACAAAGAAATACGCTTCATGATAAACAAACTTCAAACAGGGCCAACAAAGGTATGCATTCACTTGTCTTGGGTGTCCAGTGCCATCCTCCTCGGAGGTTCCTCCGAGGAGGATGGCACTGGACGAACAGAGGATTCTATAGCCCTTTTAGGGGCAACGGCATACTATAACGGATTGGATAATAATATTTTAAAAGACAAATATAGCAACAGACGAGGAAGTCAGAAATGTTAATAACTTTTGATAAAATATGCTTGGTTTTAACTTATAATGCGGAAAGAGAGAAAGGAATGGGTGATTTCTGAGCAATTGTTGAAGAGTGGCACCAGTATTGGCGCTAATATTCGGGAGGGAATAAGAGGGCAAAGCAGTTCTGATTTTTATTCAAAATTCAACATCTCTCTTAAAGAAGCAAGCGAATCTGATTATTGGTTAGAATTGCTACACAAAAGCGGCTACTTGGATAACGCCCTATATGAAGAGTTGAAAAACAAATGTGAAGAATTGATCCGCATACTAACCTCCATCGTTAAACACAAAGACCACCGTAACTAATTATGCATTATGAATTATGCATTATGAATTATGCATTATGAATTAACATGGTATCCGCCGTGGCGCTTGCTGCCGACGTATTTGACGAGCTTGCGCTTGCGGAGCTCGGCGATACAACGCTCGACAGTGCTCAATGAAAAGGCTGTTTTGGCGGTGATGTCTGTTGCGTTGCAGCCTGGATTCTCCTGGATGCAGGAATGAACCATGTCGAGTTTCTGCTGTGGGGGAACGACGGGCTTCCGCTTGGATTTCGACCGGGGCTTTCTCTTCGGAGCTTGTTCCCCTCCTGTTTCGGCTTTGCATCGCTGAAGTCCTTCGGCGACCTGGTCGGCGATTGAGCCGCTGTTTTTGGGATCCAACGTGAACGTGAGCGGCTTCTTCGTCCACGGCATCTTTTTCAGGAACACCTCGCTGCCGTTACACGACCAGATGTACTGATACGGAATCAAAACGGTGGGCGAAATGCGGACAAAATCTTCTTCCCCGAACAGTTGCACAAGATGTTTCATAGAGCCGAGCCGTGTAAACCAACGGTCATGCACCGTATAGATGCGGGTGAAGTTTCCGTCCTGAACACAATAGTAGATGTCGTCTTTGGGAATCATTAAGAGGTTACTCTCATTGTCTATGACATCCACCATCTGAGTGTCGCGATAGACCACCTGCACTTGGGCATCCAAGGCCTTTCGCAGTTCCTGTCGCTCCCGGAACATAAACGGGAAGAAGTTGAATGCCAAGGTACGGGCAGCCACAACTCTCCCTTGATGGGTAAACATTCTGAAGGCGCCAATTTGCTCTATAACCTCCGCATTACAATATTTCATCCATTTCCAGGCGATAACCATCTCAATCAATCCTGCCACAAAGGAAACGAAAACCACTACCACCCAATAGACAACCGGATGCTTTTTATGAAGTAGGGGGTAAAACAGGAAATAGTTGGCATATATGGTGGCCAACAACAACAGCCCCGCAAGCACTTCATTGGTGACACTGCCCGCCCATGGACGAAGATAGGAGTTGTTGACAAAGAAGTAGAGCAGCACGGCGCAGAACAAGACGTTCAGCAAAACGATAACGATGGTTCTTCGGTGTTTCATAATCGGACATCCATATTTGTTTATTATTATGCTTCTTGTTTTCGGGTCTGAAAGTCGCTGCAAAGATAGTGAATTAATCCAAACAAAACCCCGGAAAACAGTCCCATTCCCTCACAGAAAAGTCCTCTAAAGCCCTCACAACAGCACAAAAATCGGACATTTATTTAATGTATTGAAAGTCAGACTTTTACCAATCCCCGAAATATTGGTTCAAAACTGGCAAATCGGTCACATTTTTACTATGAGGGAACATATTTTTTGCGTGAGGGATATAAAAGTGTTGCGAAAGATTGTATCTTTGCACCCAAAACCTTGAACCTTGAACCTTGAACCTTGAATTCTGAAACTTAGAAAAAAACATATTATTATGAAAAACCTCATTTCCTTATTCGTTATTTTAGCGACGCTGGTGGCAGGACTGACCGCGCAAACCCTCACGGTGGCCAATGACCCAAACACAGGGGTCAATGCACCTGCGGCTATCGACAACATCTCCGTCACATTCGACGCAACGACTTGCGAATTGCCAGAACAGTTGACCGCCCATCCGCAAGACACTACCGTCACGCTTTCTTGGTCATCCGGAAGTATTGGTATCCCATCCTCTTACACTGTAGCTTACAAAATGTTAAGCGACTCTGTCTTTACGGAACTGACCACCCAGGACACTTTCCTCACGATTCAAGGACTCACTCCGGCAACCGATTATCAATGGAAAATAATGACCATTTGCGACAACGACTCCCAAAGCATTTGGAGTCCGCTAAACACTTTCAGAACTTTAAACGAGTTGCCCGCGTTTCCTTATATATGTGATTTTGAAGACATTGTAGAAAACAGCAATTGGCAGTTTGTCGGAGACAACTATGTTAACCATTGGATTATTGGCTCTGACACCTATCAAGATGGCACATCTTCGCTCTATGTTTCCAATGATTCAATAGGTAACAACACTTATTCACGCTATTCTGCATCGTCGGTTTGGGCTTATCGGGACATCAAGCTGCCTGAAGGATTCGAACACTACCAAATATCTTTTGCATTTAAGGGTATAGGACATCCTAATCACGATTTCATGCAGTTTTACATAGGTCCTCCGACCATGCCTCAGGGAGGAAGCACGCCTGTTGGTGCTACGTCAATAGGCAACAAGTTCGCGAATTGCGACTCTTGGTGCAGATTCTGCTATGATCTTGACAGTTCCTACGCAGGCATCCAACGTCTCTATGTTAAATGGAAAAATATCAAATCATTAGGGTCAGGAGCAACGTACTACTTCACACAGGAGACCAATCCTCCTGCTGCCATAGACAATCTCTCGATTGTTGGATCTCATTGTTCCTTACCTCAAAATATAACCTCATCAATGGTCAGCGGCTATGCCCAAACTTTGTCTTGGACTGGTGATGCCACCTCCTACATCGTAGCCTATCGTCCTCAAAACGTTCAGGAATACCAAGAAATCACGGTTACTGACACTTTTTGCACCCTTAACACCCTCACTCCCTTTACCAAGTACGTATGGAAAGTGAAAAGCTCATGCGGTGAAGATGGACAAAGCGAGTGGAGCTCAGAGCAGACATTTGAAACTCCCATACAAACGCCCTATTTCTGCGACTTTGAAGACGCACAAGAAAATGCAGCATGGGGATTCCAAACCAGCATCTACTCCCTCGTTGATCTGAATTGGCATATAGGCAATTCTATCAGCGGAGCTGATGAGCATGCTCTTTATGTTAACGACAGCGATTGGCTCAACCACGTCTATTGGGCTTTCCGCGACATTTTCCTTGACCCCGCCTATAACGGCTATGACCTCTCCTTTGATTTTTATGGTTTGAGCGACTGGGAAAACAACAATTATGTTCGTGTTTTTATAGGCACCCCTACAACTCCTAGCGGAAACAGCGTCTCCGGAGCCACAGAACTCGCAACTTTATACCAAGACACCTGCATTTGGCAAACAAAGACAATGGTGATAGACTCCACCCACAAAGGGCTACAACGATTGTATTTTCAACACAAAGCATATAACAACCCTTCTTGCGCATATATAGACAATATCTCTTTGACCGGGTTCTATTGCGCCACTACTTGTTCTGATTTGACATCTGTCCCGCACGACACAGTCGCTGTTCTTTCTTGGAACGTCTCCGACTCGAACGTTTATTCTTACACTATCGCATATAAAAAACTCACTGACAACTCTTTCTCAGAGGCTGTCGTGTTTGAGAACCCCTTCAGTTTGTCAAATTTACTACCAGAGACAACCTATATTTGGAAAGTCAAAGCCAATTGTAGTGCTACAGAGGAAGGGCATTGGTCTGAAGAAGGTAACTTTACTACTACGTCAAGCATCTTAAAAACACCGTATATATGTGATTTCGAAAATGACAGCATCAATTCCCGTTGGATTTTGCAAAACGGCTCAAATGTCAACCGCTGGGAGATTGACACTGCGGCAAACAACGGAGGAACACGAGCCCTCTATATTTCCAACGACAACGGTGCCACCAACGCTTACACACTGAATTCCACCTCATATTCTTGGGCCTACACGGATATCTACTTCTATCCAAATGCTGAAGAATACACCATCTCCTTTGATTTCAAAGGCATGGGAGAATTATATTACTCAACCATCTATGACTATGCCAAGGTGTTTATTGGCCCCCCTGTGACACCGAGCGGAAAGGCCACTCCTGATGGTGCACATCAAATTGGTGATCAGCTTTACAATATTTCGGACTGGACTACATTCTCCGAGATTATTCAGACTCCGCAAAGTGAATATCAACGAATTTACTTGCTTTGGGTGAACGATTTCTCCTCCGGCACCAACCCGCCAGCTGCCTTCGACAACATCTCCATCGTACCGATAGCTTGCGGCATCCCACGCCATCTGACCGCCAACCAAGTGTCGGAGAACGATGCAGTGCTGTCGTGGGCTGCGGTTTACCAAGCCGACTCCTACACGGTGGCTTACCGCCGACAATCCGACAACACCTATAGTTATGTGACCGCCAACAGCAATCAAGTCACGTTGACCAACCTGCAACCTAAGACCAACTATATAGCCAAAGTCAGAGCCAACTGTGACACTTCGCAAGGCGCATGGAGCGACGAGTTCCAGTTCAGCACAACCACACTGCCCTATTTCTGCGGCTTTGAGGAAGCGGACGAGAACGCTTGCTGGATCTTGGATGACGGCATGAACAACCACAAGTGGTACATCGGCCATGCGGCGCACTGTGATGGCGATTCCGCGTTGTATGTCTCCAACAACAACGGCGTTTCCAACACATTCTCCGACAACGTGAACGCCCAGACCTGGGCTTATCGCGACATCTACTTCGATCCGCAATATTCCGAATATCTGATGGAATTCGACATCCGCTCTTATGGTTATCCCGGAGCGTCTGTGGACTATGTGAGAGTGTTCCTCGGACCGCCGGCAACGCCTTCCGGCAGTTACACCCCCGCCAACGCAGAAGTCATCGGCGACTTCTATGGAATGACGAACTGGAACCATTACCGTTTCGTAATCGACGGATCCTATGCGGGCATGCAACGTCTATACTTCCTGTGGAGACAGCAGGTTGCAGGGACGAACAACCCACTTGCCGGCGCTGTGGATAACATCTCCATCGTCGGTTCGCCATGCAGCATCCCGACGGAGCTCACCGTTTCCGACCTTGCCGATGTCACAGCGGTGGTCTCCTGGAGCCCCGGTGCATGCGGCATCACCAACGACTACACGGTCGGCTACCGGATGAGCAGCGATACGGGATGGTACGAGCTTTCCACCACCGACACGTTCCTGTTGCTGCAGAATTTGCAGTCCTCCACGCAATACACTTGGCGGGTGCGCAAGAGTTGCGTGCCTTCATTCGCCAGCCAGTGGAGCGATGTAAGTACCTTCTTCACGGAAGCCACCGAAGTGCAACTGCCCTATTTCTGCGGCTTTGAAGAGAGTGACGAGAACCGCGACTGGCGTCTGCTGGGTGTGGGTGACAACCGCTGGTATATTGGGCAGGCCGCACAACAAACAGGCCAATACGCCCTTTATGTCTCCAACGATAACGGCGCGACCAACGCCTACGATGTCTATGGCTCAGCGAGCAACTCCTGGGCTTATCGTGACATCTATTTCACCCCAGGATATGCTGAATACCAGATTGCCTTCGACTTCCGAGGGCTTGGGCAGAGCGGCGATGACCGCACCCGAATCTTCCTCGGACCTCCTGTCCCTGTGGAGCCCAATGCCACCTATTCCATCACTATCCCTTCCGGATTGGAGGAACTCGGCAACGGGCTTTACACAGATGCCGCATGGACCAGCCATTCGTTCACGGTCGATTCCACGCACGCGGGACACCAGCGGCTCTACTTCCTCTGGAGCAACGGCTACTATGAGGGAACAAACCCGCCGGGCGCCGTCGATAACATCATGATTTACGGCGGTTCCTGCGCCGCACCTCACACGCTGACGGTGACCGCAACCTCCACGACCAGCATCAGCATCAGCTTCACCCCCGCCGACACCAGCGACCAGAATTGGGAGGCCGTCATTGTGGAAGAAGGGCAACCTATTGACACCACGCAGCTTATTGCGCTGACAAGTACCGCTTACACCTTCAACAATCTGCATAAAGACAGGCTTTACACCATCTATGTGCGTACCAATTGCGGGAACAGCAAGAGCGCATGGTGCTCCACTTCGCAAAGGACGGACTGCGGCACCATCACCGATATTCCTTATATGGAATCCTTTGACACCTACGGCACCGGCTCCAACTTGGACGGCTATTCCGCATTCCCGAGATGCTGGAGCCGCCTCTACTCCTCCTATATCGTCGCACCTTATCCGTTTATTTTCCCCAATGGATATTACAGCTCACCGGGTTCGCTCTATTTCCAACCCAGCAACGGCCACAACGTCGCCATCACGCCCGAATTTGATTCGTCTATCCCGATGAACACTTTGCAGGCGTCGTTCAAGTTCAAAGCCAACACGACAGCCCCCAACTCCATTTTGGTGGTGGGTGTGATGACCGATCCTAACGACTTCGCCACGTTCACGCCTGTTGACACGGCCTTCCCGAACCCTTACGCGCTGACATCTTGGATTGACAGGACCGTCAGTTTGGCTTCCTATACCGGCAACGGTCACTACCTCGCTTTTATGCAGGAGAACTTCTTCAATCCGCTCACCCCGGTCAGCATGGACAATCTGACGGTGGAATACCTCTCCGCTTGTCCGCTGCCCACGAATGTGACCGCTGAACCCATCACCCACGACAGCGTGTTGGTGGATTGGCAACCCGGCGGGTCGGAGACCGCTTGGCGCGTGGTGGTCGTTCCTAACGGCAATGGACCTGAGAGCGGCACACCTGTGCAGACGGGAACTCATCCGATTGTTATCGGCGGCTTGGCCGACAACACGATGTACGATGTCTTCGTGCAGTCCGATTGCGGCAGCTCGAGCAGTTCGTGGTGTACCCCCGCCACTTTCATGACAACTTGCACCCCCGTGGTGGATCTGCCCTACTCGGAGAATTTCGACGACTACCCGTGGATGAGCACCTATATTGTGAGACCCGACTGCTGGATCTTCCCCGTCACCTACGCCGAATGTCCCAGAATTGACTGGAACACCTACGGCTATTACGGCATGGAGAGCAAAGCCCTGCTCTTCCACTCCGACACGTCAACGACTGCTACCGCGGTCACCCAGCCGTTCGGGGTGGACATCCACTCGCTGCGGGCTCAGTTCCGGCTGTCTGCTGACCACGAATATATCGCCGGATGTATGGAAGTGGGGGTGATGAGCGACCCGTACGACCTTTCGACTTTTGAATCCGTACAGGTTATTTCCATCGCCCATTTTGATACCTGGCAGGATGTCACGGTGGATTTCCGCAACACGGCGATGACGGGCACCAACCGCCATATCGCCTTCCGACAGGTGGGATTACACTCCTCCAATATGGCCATGTGGCTTGACGATCTGATTGTCTATCAAGCAGATGATTGCGATGCACCCTCCGCTTTGACTGCCCATGACCTCACCTCCACCTCGGCTACCATCTCGTTCGAGCCCTCGCATAGTAGTGCTTCACAATGGGAATATGTGGCCTGCGCCCCGGGAGTTTCCCTCAACACCCAAACCCCGGTGGCCACCACCAACACCTCGTTTGTCGTTGACAACCTGACTTCCGGACAAACGTACCGCATATTCGTGCGGACTGTCTGTGGCTCGAACAGCCATTCGGGATGGTCAGAGCCGTTAGAAATCACCCCGGACTGTGGAATTATCAGCCAATTGCCCTACACGGAGAGGTTCGACACTTACGGAACAGACAGTGAAGCGGCCTTCCCCGATTGCTGGCGCCGCATTCTGACCCCTGCATCTTACTCCTACTACCCCATCGTTTCGTCCGAAGTTTCCGCCAGCGGTATCGGGTCGATGCTCTTCCTCGCCAACTCCTTCAGCGATGATTGGGCCATCACCCCGGCATTCGCCCCGAATCTCTCCTTTGATAGCATCCAGCTGGATTTCAGCTACTTCCAGGAAGCTGGTGCGGTTCCTGGTTGGGACACGATGTTCATCGGTGTGATGAGCAGTCCTTACGATGCCGCCTCCTTCGTGCCGGTCGATACCATCACCCTCCAGAGCTGGGGCGTGTGGGAACCGCATTCAGTACTCCTTGACCACTACAACGGCGACGGACGGTATGTGGCGTTCCGCTATCACTGTCCCGCCTATTTAGGCAAGGTGTTCATCGACGACGTGGTGTTCTCCGTAAGACCTGATATCGGGGTTCCCGAGCGTGACATAGACCAACTCTTGCACCTCTACCCCAACCCCACGACAGGCAAATGCATCGTCCGCAACGAGCAAGACCTCATCGAGCAGTTGGAGGTATATGATATGTACGGGAAACGGTTAGAGCAGCACTTTGTGCGTGATTACCAGACGGTTATCGACCTCTCCACCCGTGCCTCCGGTGTCTATTTCGTGCGTGTGACCACCGAACAGGGCACCGTCACCAAACGGGTGGTGAAACGGTAGTGGGCGGATACATTTTTCGGTTTCCCCATTTTGTAGGGACGCGATTCATCGCGTCCCTACATTTTTCACGCACCTCCACCACAGATAACCATAATCATTCAACAGCTTCAATAACCATAACCATTAACCCTCAATGTCAATAACCATTTACCATTAACCCTCAATAACCAATAACCAATAACCATTAAAAAATGTATTTTTGCCGTCCAAATTCCAAACATCATGAACGGAGATCCTAGATTGTACAAATTGTTGGACGAGTTGCATATCCCTTATGAGTATCTGGAGCATCCGCCCGCCCCGACCATTGAGATTGCCAAGCAATATTGGGCCGGGCACGACGCGAAGCACTGCAAGAACCTTTTCTTCCGCAACCACAAGGGCAATCAGCACTATCTGGTCTGCCTCGACTGCGATCAGGACATGAACATCCATGACATTGAGAAACAGCTGCATCAGGGCAAGTTGAGCTTCGCCTCGGAGCCGCGCCTGATGAAGTACCTCGGCGTGCAGCCTGGGTCGGTGACCCCGTTCGGGCTCATCAACGACACAGAGCATCATGTGCATGTGTTCCTCGACCGTCAGCTGCAGCAGGCGGAACGCGTGAGTTTCCACCCGTGTGTCAACACGGCTTCGCTCATGGTGGCGCGTGCGGATTTCGAGCGTTTTCTCCAATATATGGGCAACCCTTACGAATGGATTGACTTGTACTAAAGTGGTTAGGTCTTCTTTCTATGAATGAATCACGATAGTCTGTCGGGTTAGCACCTTGCCGTCGGCACTGATTTCAAGAACGTAGCTTCCCGAGGGGAAATTGGTAGTGTTGATTCTGGTTTCTTTGTGCAAATAGGTGGTTGACAGCTGTTTGCCAGATAAATTGTAAAGTGTGGCGGTAGTGTTCTCGGGCAGTTCGCCGCGAAAATCCACTATAATAAAATCTTGTGCAGGGTTAGGATAGACTGAGATTCGATTTTCGTAGCTGTCGAGGCCAACGGTCTTGGTGAGTTGAACGTCTTGAATGAGTTTTTCACCGTCAACCACATGGGTGACAATTGTTTTCGGGAGATAGCCGTTGGCGGAGTAGGTGACAGCGTATTGTCCAGCCTTGATGGGACGGTGGTAGTCGCCGTATGGCAGTGAGCTTTCCACGTACGAATGGTCGAGGTCATGGTTGGCGATATAGACGAGTGCTTTCAGCGGTTCGCCTGTGATGGAGTCGGTGACGGTGCCGTGGATGCCGTTGTCAGCCTCTGCGATGAGGTTCAGCAATGAATGGTAGATGTAGCCCCAATAGGTTGACAACCGATTGGAAGATAGAACTTTGTCGTCTGCTACCTCAATGGTGACATGGCGAGTGCCGAGGTAGTAGTTGTGCCAGTCCTGCATGGATCCGGTGATGACGTACCAGTTGCCGCCTTCCGTGACTCCGTTGTCGCCCGTGAATCTCATGTAGTAGGGTGAGAATGTGTGGCAGGTGTCGGCAAACTGTCGTCCGGTCCGGTACCACCAGTCGGCGTCGGCGTGGCTATGGTCGGATGAGGTCCAGAAGTCCCACGGGTAGTTGAAAACCTCTGCGCCGCCGTGAAAATTAGCCGCCAGGGTGAAATCATGCGCTTGCAGGAATGCCATCATGGCTTGCACCTCAGGCTCGTCCTCGTTTTCTTTCGAGGGATTTTGTCCCACCCAGGGGAAGGAGCGGTTCAAATCGATACCGTGGCGGTTTGATCGGATGGAGGTGGGAGATTCGTTGATGATGTTGTCCCCGGAGTAGTAAGTGCCGTCGGGGTTGTGCAGCGGGCAGATCCACAAGTCGATGTTGTTGAGAATCCAGGTGACATAATTGTCAGAGTTGTAGTTGGTTAACAGGTAGTTGATGAGCCTTAGCATCATGTAGTAGCCCACCACTTCGTCGCCGTGAATGGTGGAGGTGTAGAAGACGGAAGGTTTACCTTCGCGGTCGTTGAGGTTGTTGCTGATGTGTGCGACCAAGATCTTGTGGTGCATGGGGGTGTTGTCGAGGATGGTATCGATTTCGCACAGTTGCGGGTAGCGCGTGCGGAAGGTGTCCATCATGGCCGTGTAGGTGCTGTAGGTCGGGTAACGGTTCCAGCTGGCGGTCATTTGCTCGTAATTCTGTGCCATTTGTACGTAGGCGCGGGTCGGCGTTGAGATTGTATAAGGGATGTTTTGAGATAGGAAACTTTCGAAATCCTTATATGACAAGCAGATGCGAGTGTTAAAAGATCCGTCGGCGTTGCGTATCACCTTGTCTATCGAGAACTTGTGGGAGAGTTTGTAGAGGGTGGTGGCGTCAAGTGTCGTCTCGATATAGGTTTCAGGATAGGAAAGTTTCGGGGTCTGCGCATTTCCCGTTTTAGAGGAAATAACAAGGAGTGCCATTGTCCATAATGCAATCCTAAATATTTTTATAATTCCTTGGTTCATAGATTGTTATTGAATATTATCGCTCTGTTTTGGAGTTGGTTGCGAAAATACAAAAAAGACGGATTCCAAAGCCAATATTGTCAATAGAATTCGCCCGCATCATTTTTTTTAACTACGAGTACTGCGTTAGAAACCCCGCGTTCCCCGAGATGGTCGAATCGGCCGTTGTCGGATGGGCAGTTTAGGATGCCGTGCTTGTTCCCGATGTTGAGGTATAGAGTGGTGGATCCTCCGCCGTCGAGGTTGAGGGCATCGCGGCATCCGAGCCATCGGAAGATTTGCTGCAGCTCCGGCAGCGAGAGTCCTTCCGCCTCTTTGAATCGTCCGTCGGCCACGAGGAGCAGTACCGTGCCGTTGTCACGGATGCCCACGGCGGTGCGGTTGTGGCGGTTGGTGACGAAGGTGCGGTCGTTGCGCAGGTATTGTAAGGTGTCGTGCCAGATGAGCAAAGGGCCGGCGGTCATGATGTCAGGGTAGGGGAGTGCTTTTTCCCAATGCCGTGATGAGTCGGTTTTGAGGATGAAGGTGCTGTCTCGGCTTAAGCAGAGTGTGCCGTATTGGTAGTATTTGCGGTTCACGGTGTCCTTGCCAGGGGTGTTCTCCCCGAGGTTGATGCTGTCGATGCGTAAGAAACAGACGGGAAAATGATGGTCCATGTCGAAAAACGACCCGTTGACGGCCGCCATGGCTCCGTGTTTGCTTGCTATTTCCGAGGTCTTCGTGCGATGCGGCTCGTGCGCGAATGCCAACGTATAGTGTGCGGTGTCAGGGATTTCCAGCACAAAAATCTGTTGGTTCGAGGCAAACAGTTGCCGCCCCTCGAACCGGCACTGTTTCAGTACCATGCCGTCGATCGTGTCGGTCAGCCACGGACCGTTCGCAAACGCTAAGGAGTCGCGCTGCGCATGGAGGCAGAGCGAGAGGGTGATGAAGGTTAGGGTTAATAAGGTTATACGTTTTTTCATCGCTTTTTGTCATCAGCCCCACACTGCGCTTCGCTTGTGTGGGGTTATTAGCACTTCGTGCGTCTTGCCCCTTCGGGGCTGCTCAAGGAAATTGTTTTTAATATAAATGTCCTTATTCGTAAAATTCGCTTAATTTGCAGACAGCGCCACCACCACGCTCTCAATATCTTCGTCGGTGGTGTCCCATGAGGTGACGAGCCGGATCTCATCCTCGGCCTCGTTCCAGTAGTAGAAGTAGGTGGTCTGCGCGAGGCGGTCGGCGACTGGTCGCGGAAGCTTGAGTAACAGGATGTTGGCGTCGGTGTGCTGGGTAAAGATGTCGCCGATGACAGCGGTGATGCGCTGGCGGAGTTTTTGCGCCTGCGCATTGGCGTGAGCGGCATTCTTCTTCCACAGCTCGTTTTCAAAGTAGGCGATGAATTGGGTGCTGAGGTACCGCATCTTGGAGCTGAGCTGTGCGCATTGTTTGCGGTGGTACTTGAGCTCGGGTACTAATTCGGAGTTTAGCGCCACCACGGCCTCGCCCATCAGCATCCCGTTCTTGGTGCCGCCGAAGCTGACGATATCGACTCCGCAGTCGGTGGTCATTTCCTTAAACGTCTTGCCTAATGCCACGGCGGCGTTGGCGATGCGGGCGCCGTCGAGGTGGAGGTACATGCCGTGCGGGTGGATGAGGTCAGCGATGGCGCGGATCTCATCACAGGAATAGACGGTCCCGAGCTCCGAGCACTGCGATATATAGACGGATTTGGGTTGCGAATGATGTTCGAAGCCCCAGTTGGTGAGGTGAGGCTCAATAAGTTGCGGGGTCAGTTTGCCGTCAGGGGTTGGGATGGGGCAGAGCGAGGCACCGGTCATGAAGGCGGGTGCGCCGCACTCATCGACGGCGATGTGGGCGGTTTCGGCGCAGAGGATGCTGTTGAAGGAACGCACGCAGGCGCGCAGGGCCACCACGTTGGCCCCGGTGCCGTTGAAAACGGGGAATACCTCGGCCTGCGGGCCGAACTGATCCTTGAAAATATCCCGTACACGCGCGGTGTAGTTGTCGTCGCCGTATGCGATTTCATGGTCAACGTTGCATGCTGCAATGGCCTCTAAGATAGCGGGATGCACTCCCGAATGGTTGTCGCTTCCGAATGATTTCATTGTTTTTTTTTGAGGGCAAAGATAGTATTTTTCGGGATTGCAGGAGTTGTCATTATTTTGTCCGCTATGGCAACGAATTGCATTCGCAGTCGTAGAAGTCGTCCAGTTTGCAGTCGGCAATGAAATCTATGGGAATGCAGTATTTTTCTCCTTTCATGTTGATAAAGACACCTTTTCCGTCATGCTTCTCGTTCACTTTTACATACAAGCTTTGTTCTATGGAGTCGTAGTTCATGAGCTTTGGGACGAAAAATGCCGCTTTCCCATTCTGGATCCTCAAACCCAAGCCTTCGGCGACATCCTCGTCACGTCGGAAATAGTTTGTGTTGGTTTCTGCCAAGTCAACGCAAATGGTGTAGTAAGGTCTTCCGAGAGGGTTCTTGTGCTCGTTGACGGACACGACAGTGCCTTCAAAGGTGATGTTTGAGTATGTTTCCTCGTATAGTTTGTTCTTATGTCCGTTTTTTTGCAGGGAAGAGAGGAATGTCCGTATGCCTACGAAGTGAAAAAGGACGAAGCCCAAAGTCAGTAGAATGGAGGTCAGTGCGATGTGTTTTCGGGACAAACCCTGTTTTTTGGAGGAAATGATGTGGAGGGTGATGATTCCTGCGGGGAAGAGGAGGAACCAGCAGAGCAGGAAGAGGAGGAGGAAGATGTCGCGGATCATAGGTCAAAGGGTTTTTGTTGTGACGGCAAAGATAGAAAAAACATCCATATAATGAAGGGGGAGGGGCGAAGATGGTTGGGCAACTGTCCTGATTCCAATGAGCGACGATAAACAGAGACTAAAGGATGGCCTGCTGAACGAAAGGGGCATAATCAAGAAGGTAATTGGATCTGCAGCAGACATTTTCTGTTTATTGTAGTGTTTCTTACGGTCATCTTGTTGTATGTAGTGTTGTTTGGGCTTTTCGATGGGAAATTTGCAGAAATAGTCTGTCAAAAGATCTTGTGGTTTTGTTATCGGATAACATAGTGGTTTGTGTTTTGAATTAAATGGCGCAAATAAAAAAGTGTCGTTATATTGTTCATTTTTAGATGATTGTTTTACTCTAAATGTGTGTAAACCTTTTCTTTCCAGTATATGGAAGTTGACTGTTTACCCCTTTCCGGCTGTTTGAAACTGTTTAATTCACAGTTAAATAGTAACAGTCTTTTTGCTGTCTTTGGCGGCTGGCACTTGCATGGTACCCCTGCCGCGGTACCTCTGTCACGGACTTACCACGTAGTACGGGATCACCTGTTCGACGCGCCCTATCGCCTGCTCGAACCGCTGCGTGTTGTTGCATCGGCAGGTCCTCCTCCTGAACAGTGCTTCATAGACGTATCGGTGGAACATCGCGGCGGACACGAAATGGTAAATCCCCGCCACCATACGTTTCACCTGGAGCCACAGTCCGTTCGCAATTCCTTTATTCACAGGTGTTTTCGTTTTCGGATCTCGTCTCATGCCGTGCGGTTCTTCTATATTATATTTCTCCAATTCACTCTCCGCCAGCGTCTGGTAGCAGACGTAGTCGTCGGTGAATATCCGGCTGCTGGGCTGCACGAAAGGGAGAATTTTGGGATGCAGTTCCAGCGGCTCCGTGAGTTGTCTGATGACGAGCGGCCTGCCGGAGCCGTTGTTCACATCGACTTTTTCCCCATGCACCGTGTCCGGGAAGCCATCATCCTCGTCGCGCAGCAGGATTCTGATTTTGTGCAGGACGTGCCAGGCGGTGCTTTGCGACACCTCGATTTCCCTGGCGAGCTGTGCGGAGGAGATGCCCTGTTTGTTGTTGACAATCAGGTAGATGGCTTGAAACCACTGGAGCAGTTTGAGCTTGGTGTTCTGGAAGACCGTCCCGACGAGCACGGAAAAAGTACTCTTGCAGTCCTTGCAAGCGTAGCGACCGTCCTTCCGGTGATAGACGGTGGCACAACCGCAGTAGGGGCAGACGGGCTTGCCGTGCCATCGTTGCTCGGCGAGGAAGTCAATGCACTTCCGGTCGTCGGAGAAGTGCCTGGTCAGGGCTTTGAGTGTCCTGAACTTGGACAAGGGGGTGTTTTTCATTTTCAAAGTTTTTGTATGAACGAATATTTTGTCGCCTGCAAAGATAAAATAAAAAAGTGTAAAAACAAGCGATTTGAAGAAAATATTTTCCATACTGATAATCAATATGTTATGGATTCGCTGCCAACTTCTGAATACTGAAAACAATCTCCTGCATCCTTCTGTTTTTGCAGAATTTCGCCTACCCTTTCCATAAACTTGTCTTACTCTTCGCAAAAAATGTGTACCTTTGCAGAATCAAATCCAAAGTCTGCGGCATGTCCCATCTTATCAACCATAATTGTCCACAATCCCATTGCAAGCGCCCCAAAAACCTTCGACCCCCGCGCCACGTTCACCTGAAACTCCTCTATCTCAAGGCATGGCGGAACAAAAGCAATGCCGGAAATCTCTTCGGGTACAAATTCCTGACTGGCGTGAAGTTGTCTTTCGGCCTTTTCTTCACGTTGGCGCTTGCCTATGCAGCCTTGTCGGACTATATCCCGCTGTCGTTCGGTTATGAGCGAGCCGCATGGGCTGCCGTTTACATCGTCACAGCCGGTTTCGTCGTCTATTTCACTAAAGTGCTCCCTGACGAAGACGTCCTTGCTCGTTTTGCCATGCTTGCGGAGAGGGGGATTCGTCACAGGGCGGATTTTTTCCACTTCATCATGTTTAATTGGATAGAGATAGTGCTTTGCGCTATTGTCCTTGTGGCCGGCGTCAAAATCTTCTTTTTGTAAGATTTTCGGAAAAATCTCTTTATTGGTGAAAAAAAACATAGCCGTGTAGTTAATCGGTTCTTTTTTGCGTTATTATATCTGTGAGACCGAAGGATCCTTTCGAAGATATGCTCCATCGCCATCGAGGACTGCTGTTCTCGCTCTGTAGGCATTATGTCCGAAGGGGGCTGGAAATGGACGACCTGTTGCAGGAGGCCACCGTGGCGTTGTGGCGCGACCATGAGCGCTTGCTCTCCTTGTCGGGGATTTCTCAGGCGGCGTTGATTTGGAAGATTGGGCGCAATGCGGTGATCGACTGCTTGCGACGCGTGAAGGAGACAGAGGAACTCCCTGAGAATTACGAAGCGGTGGAAGAAGACCGCAGCCTGCTCAGGGAGTTGCACGAGCGGATCGCCTTGTTGGATGAACCTGATCGGACCATTGTGGGCATGCAGCTGGAGGGCTACAGCTATGAGGAAATCGCCGCGTGCGTGGGCATGACCGAGAAGAACGTGAGTGTGAGATTGGTGAGGATAAGAGAGAAATTAAGAAAATCTATGACTATATGACAGAGAACGATTTTGACGTATTGTGGAAACGGGCGGAGGCCGAAGGTTACGGCCGGAGGTTGGCGGCGGAATACCCTGCCTGGAGGCAGCGGCAGCGCCGCAACATCAGCATTGTGGCGGCGCTCCTGATTATCGTGGCGACGGCAGTTTCGTTGTTCAACACACAGGTGCGGCAGCCTCGGGATTTTGAAAAAGTTTATTGCAACCGTGTGGGCACGAGCGACGCGCAATGGGTCGCCTTGGCCTCTGAAATGCTCATGGAATAATGAAAAGACTGCTAATCATATTGTTGATGCTGCTCCCGCTGGCAGCCATGTCGCAGAGCGAACTGTACAAACAGTACGCTTCGCGTCAGAATCTCACCGTGGCGCAAGTGAAGGGTTTTAAACTCAGCGACAAAGTGCGTGTCGATGTGGTGCTCGTGGTGGCGGACAATGATGCGGCGTGGAAGCAGCTCAAGAAAGAGCTCGACATCCGCGGCGAGGAAGGTTCCGTCAGCTGGCTCGGTGAACTGGCGCAGCCTGCCAAGCGCACAAAGTGGAGCGGCAAACCGCTGCTGCGCGTGGTGGCCTCGCACGGCCGCCGCTCTGTGGGCTTCTACCGCCTCGATACGGAGGCGCAGTATGATGCCCTCTTGGATTATCAACTGAATAATATAAAAGAGAAATGAAAAAGATAGATGTTATGAAAACGACATTGAGATTCACCGTCCTGATGGCGGTGCTGGTGCTCGCCTTTGCGGCGTGCGAGGACCCGAACAAAAAACCGACTCCCGAAGTGGACAATACCCCGAAAGAGCGTGTTATCGTTTACAAGGTCGGGCAAAACGAAAGTCGTCAGTCGCTGGCAACGGAGGGCGAATGGGATGCCTTGTTGGACGTGCTCTGCAATCAGGCAAAGCAGGGCAGCGAAGTTACCTTCTATAATATGAAACCAAGCACTTACCACCAGAACAAAGTACGGTCTGGTGCCAAAGCGGCCAAGACGTTCAGTACAGCCAGTCGCGAAGAGATGAAGGCTTGGATGAAGGAGATGGAGAAGGAGGGGCGCACCGTTGTGGTCACCTACAGTAACGGCACCTGGAATGGGATGGCCTACGCTTCGGCACCGCCGGCTGTCACTGCTGCGAACATCATCGGTACTTGGCATTTCAACTGCGTGGTAGTGAAGGCGATAGACGCTGATGGCCTACTGCTGGATGGGGAAACCTTCATTCCGGATATCGATGGCGGATTCATGAACTATTCTTTTTTAGAAGATGGCACTATGACCGTGACAGTCACTAATGTTGACGGAAGCTCGTTCGCCGACAACTCCAGCTGGAGTCTCTCGGACGAGGGTAAGTTGTGCAGCGAATTGCTTCCGAATGGCGGAGGTTGTTGGGATGTCAATTGGATCTCCGGCAATACCATGGTGCTCTCCCGTCCCGACTTCGGAAGCGAGGATGGTGATTTCCTCTATCAACTGCAGTTTGACCGGCAATAAAAAAAATTTTCTTGTCTGTAGTTTTTAGAAGTTTCGTTACGTTCTTACGGTAGAAACAATCAAAATTAATCAATAATCAATCAAAGTAAAAATCAAAAAGTATGAAAAAGAACATTTTCGTTATCGCAATCGCTGCTTTTGCGCTCTGTCTGGCTTCTTGTCAACATGAGGACATTACCCTTGAAAACGGTGGAAACGCCGGCGTTCAACCCAAGGTGACGGCTACTTCCGACCTTATTGGCACTGACTGGACCGCTTCCCTTACCCTCAACGACCTGCTCACAAGCATGGGTGTTGATCTTAGCGGTATTGTTTGCAGTGATTCTAATGATCTCGACGCTGAGGCCATGGGTATCCAAATCAATTTCGACAACCAGTATGCGCACATCACTTTCAGCGACAATGTGGTCGTCCTCAATGCCATGGAAATGAATGGCGAATACACGATGGAAGAGATTGAGCAGATGGATCTTGCTTACGTTTATGACGCTTCTACCCATACCGGCACCCTGACCGCTGTCGGCACCGATGAGAACGGCGATCCCATCAACTATCAGATCAACTTCACCTACAGCGACAGCGATGACACGATCACCATCAACTTCCAGTTCACGGATGAGAATGACACTGTCATTACTTTCCCGATGGTGTTCCAACGCGATACCGTGGTTGCATAAGGTTTGTTAAAACAAGTACAATCATTAAAGCGCCCGCAGTCTGTGGGCGTTTTTTTTTTTGTATTTCTTGCTTTGAAATCGAAGGGAAATTGGAGTTATGTAGGGATGATTCCCGGATGTAGGATAATCGTAGCAGTGTGTCTCTGGTGTACTATTCCGCAAAACGCGGCTGTGTCGGGCGGGTCGGAATCGCGTGATTGGCGGGTTGGGTTGTCCCGGTCAGGCACTGTGTATTTTACATTCAACATTTTATCGAATTTTTATTATTTTTGCCGATTCAAAATCTGAAACGTTGGAAGAACAGGATATACAGAAAATTCAGGCCGCGTTGCAGGGTGCGAAGACCATCGCGATTGTCTTCCATTTCAACCCAGACGGCGACGCGCTGGGCAGTGCTTTGGCATTGTACCACTATTTTGGTGACGCGGGATACGAGGTCTCGGTCATCTCCCCCAACCCTTTTCCCGGTTTCCTGAAATGGATGCCCGGTGCTGAACATATAATCGTGGCGCAGGAACATCTCGTGGAGGCCCGCAAACGCATTAAGGAGGCCGACATCCTCTTTGTGGTCGATATGAACGCGCCGCACCGCGCCGGACAGGATCTCCAGAACTCGATCCCCAAATCCCCGGCGTTCAAAGTCCTCATCGACCATCACGTCCAGCCCGACATCAAGTGCGACGTGATGTACTCCACTCATCTCACCACGTCTGCCTCGGAACTGGTTTACAATTTCTTGTACAAATATCTCACCCCGGGAAAACCTGTTTCGCAGCCAGTAGCCGAGTGTCTCTATGTAGGCATTATCACCGACACGGGCTCGATGTCCTATACCTGCGACTACCCGGAATCCTACGATGTGTTGCGCCATCTCATCGAAACGGGGGTCAATGGCGAGGAAATCCATCGCAAGGTCTATGACAACTATACGGAAAGCAGGATGAAACTGCTTGGCCTTGCCCTTTCGCAGCGACTGGTGGTGATGCCGGAGTATGGGGCTTCCTACATGTATTTGACTAAAAAGGACCTGATAGACAATGGTTTCCAGATTGGTGACACGGAAGGCTTCGTGAACTACGGCCTGTCGCTGGCATCGGTGCACTATACGGCTTTCTTCACAGAGCGTGACAACCGCATCCGCGTGTCGTTCCGCTCGAAGGGGGTGGTCGATGTGAACAAGTTCGCCCGCAAGTATTTCGAGGGCGGGGGGCATGCCAACGCCGCCGGTGCTTTCTACCACGGCACCATGGAAGAGGCCATCGCCCATTTCGAGAAAGCCGTGATAGACAATGCTTCGGTGCAAGGATAAAAATATGCGTAAAGTCCTTGTAATCATAATGATGTGCCTGCTTTTTGGCAGCTTTTCCGCTTGTCGCGACCGCAAGGCTACGGGCAGCGTGGTGTCTTCGTCGGAGGCCCCGAAAGAGGACAAGGACGCGCCTTACGTGGAGGGCAATAAGAACATCATGCGGCGCGAGAACGATGAGATGCAAATGTTCATCCGGCGTTACGGCTGGAATATGCAGCGCACTCCCACGGGACTGTATGTGCAGGTGCTGGAGTCGGGCTCCGGGGAACCCTTCAAGGAGGGAGACCGCGTGGCGATGGAGTACCGCACGTTCCTGCTGTCCGGAGAACAGGTCTATAGTTCCGACAGCAGTGGCGTGAAAGTCTTCGTGGTGAACCGTTCCGAGGAAATCGATGCACTGCACGAAGTGTCGCAAATGCTGAGACCCGGGGCGAAGGCACGGCTCGTGATTCCTTCGTATCTTGGCTATGGCGTGGCCGGTGACGGCGACCGCATTCAAGGCCTCCAACCTTTTATGATGGAAATCAGAGTGTTAGATAGAAACGAAAAAATACCGGAAACCTATATACCGAACCCATATAATGAATGATTGAAATGAGGAAAGACTGTCTGATTTGGATGATTCTTGCCTTGCTGTGTTTTACAGCCGTCTCCTGCCGGAAACCCAGCGGATTCAAACGCTCGTCGGGCTTCTATTACCAATACCACGTCTTGAACAAGGATAATGCGCAGCCGGAAGTCGGCGATTTTGTGATGGTGAATATGGGGCTCCGGATCGGCGATTCCGTGCTCTCTCCCATGACCCAAAACAACATGCTGATTGACGAGCTGTATCGAGGCGACATCTATTCCGCCCTGCGCCAAATGCACCTCGGTGACAGCGCCACGTTCATTTTCGGAGGGAAGAAATTCTATGAAGAGTTTCTCGGAATGGGTGACTATCCGTACGGCAAGACACCCATTTATGCAGACATAAAACTCCTTAAAATTTTGTCAAAGAAGAAAATAGAGAATGCCGAGGATCAGTTTCGGGCGCAGCGTAAACGGCAACGCCAGCGCGAGGATTCCCTGATTCACGCGTATGCCAACCAATATCATCTCAATACCGTCCACAAGGGCATATACTATACTTACACCAAGAGAGGTAACGGGGCCAAAGCCAAGAAAAACAAGACGGTGGAAATCCTGTTTCGCGCCAGACGGTTGGACAATACCGTGTTTGAAAGCAGATTGGATCCGTCACATCCCCTCTCGTTCACAATTGGCACCGGCGAGATGTCGCGCGGCATCGATATCATGGTGCAAGAAATGAATGAAGGCGACCAGATAACCGTGATTTTGCCTTCCTCGCTTGTTTTTGGCGACAACGGAAGTGAAGTTTACAACATTCCGCCGTTCACCCCGGTAGTGTATGACATTGAATTACTTAAAGTGTTGAAATAGATTGAGTTAAAAAAAATAATTGAATATTGTTGTCAAAAGAAAAAATCAAAATGAAAAGAATTGTTTCAAATGTAATGATTGTCCTGGCGGCTGTCGCCATTGTGTTTTCCTTAGGCTCCTGCAGCAAATACAAGGGATTTAAGAAAACGAAATCCGGTATCTACTACCAAATTCACGGCGAGGTCCACGACACTGCCGACCAGCCCAAGACCGGCGACTTGGTGGGTATCCTTATGTCACTTCGTGCGGGTGATTCCTTGCTTATTCCCATGATGCCCAACGAAATGCTGATGGATTCCCTTTATGCAGGCGACATGTTTGAGGCGCTCCGTATGCTGCATGTGGGCGACAGCGCCACGTTCATTCTCGATGGTCCGCAATTCTTCGAGAAAATGATGAACCCCGGTCAGGAATACACCTTCGGGGAAGATCCGCTTTACTTGGATGTCAAGCTCTATGGTTTGATGAAAAAGGCGGATTTCGAAAAGGCCAAATCCGAGTTTGAAGCTCAGTTAGATGACCGCAAAGTGAAGGAAGTGGAAGAAATCGATACCTATCTGAAGGGGAATCCGGGTTTCAAGCAGCAATCGACGGGTGTCTATCTCAAGACGGTCAAAAAGGGTACCGGTGCGAAGGTGGAACCGTTGCAGACTGTGAAGGTACACTATACAGGACGTTTCGTTGACGGCACCGTGTTCGACAGTTCCGTGGAACGCGGCGAACCGTTCGAATTCACCGTGGGTGCCGGCCAGGTGATTCCCGGTTGGGATGCCACGGTGGCCGACATGAAGGTGGGTGACAAAGTGACGGTGCTGATTCCCTCTGAGTTCGCTTACGGCGAAGGCACGCGTGGCATCCCCCCGTACAGCCCGCTGGTTTTTGATATTGAGCTGCTGGATATTGTCAAGTAGTTTAGTGTTTTAGAAAGTTCAGGAGTTTAGGATTATGTCGGAAGTGAATTATGCTTTGCGGATTGCGCAGGCACTGAACCTTAAAGAAGAACAGGTTCGGAACACGCTTGACTTGATGGAGACCGGTGCCACCATCCCGTTCATCTCCCGTTATCGTAAAGAGGCGACGGGATCGTTGGATGAGGTGCAGATTGGAAATATCAAAGAGCTTTATATCAAGTGGTTGGAGCTTGACAAGCGTCGTGCAGCTATCTTAGACTCTATTTCTGAGCAAGGCAAGCTTACCCCTGAACTGCGTGAGAAAATCGAGCAGGCGGAGACGATGGCTGCCTTGGAGGATCTCTACCTCCCGTATCGCCCCAAACGCAAGACCCGTGCGTCGGTCGCTGTGGAGAAAGGGCTGCAGCCGCTGGCGAAACTGCTTTGGCAGCAACGCCCGGTTGACCTGCAGCGCGAAGCGGCGAAGTATGTCAGCGAGGAAAAAGGCGTGGCTTCCGAAGAGGAGGCCATCGCTGGAGCTCGCGACATTATTGCTGAGCTGATTAGCGAAAATGTTGGAGTCCGGAACCGCTTGCGCGGTACGTTCCTCCGCTACAGCCGTATTTCCACTCGTTTGATTCCCGACAAAGTCGATGAGGACGAAAAGTACCGTATCTATTACAAGGCGGAGGAATTGCTTGCCAAAGCCCCGTCGCATCGCATCCTGGCCATGCTGCGCGGCGAGGAGGAGGGCATCCTGCGTGTGCACATCGCTCCCGACGAAGAGCGGACGCTCGCCGATTTGAAGCATCGTGTTATAAGGAACAACAGCAACTGCGCCCAACAGGTCTGGCAGGCTGCCGTTGACTCCTACAAACGGCTCCTCCAACCCCAGATGGAGACAGAAATGCGCAAGTTCTACAAGGAAAAGGCCGACAAGGAAGCCATCTCCGTGTTCACGAAAAACGCCCGGCAGCTCCTGCTGGCAGCCCCGTTGGGACAGGTCACTACGCTGGCCATCGACCCTGGCTTCCGAACGGGTTGCAAGGTCGTCATTCTTAACCCGCAGGGCAAGCTGCTCTACAACGAGACGATTTACCCGCATCCGCCGGTGGCGCAGTACAAGCTGGCCTCCGACAAGCTGAAACGGTTGGTCCTTCAGTACAAGGTGGATGCCATCGCCATCGGAAACGGCACTGCAGGGCGCGAAACGGAGAACTTCGTGCGTCACATTCCCTTTGAACGCGAGGTCAAGGCCTTTATGGTCAACGAAAGCGGCGCGTCGGTCTATTCGGCCTCGCCGGTGGCCCGCGAGGAGTTCCCTGACTACGACGTGACGGTGCGCGGTGCCGTCTCCATTGGGCGCCGTCTCATGGACCCGCTTGCCGAATTGGTCAAAATCGACCCGAAATCCATCGGGGTGGGGCAGTATCAGCACGATGTGAACCAGAAGATGCTGCAGGAGAGTCTGCAGACGACGGTGGAAAGCTGCGTCAACTATGTGGGCGTTGAATTGAACACGGCGAGCAAGCAACTGCTGTCGTACGTTTCGGGGGTCGGTCCTGCCTTGGCGCAGAACATCATCGACTACCGGAACGAGAACGGACCGTTCGCCTCCCGCGAAGCCTTGAAAAAGGTGCCACGCTTCGGAGCGAAAGCCTTCCAGCAGGCCGCCGGCTTCCTGCGCATCCGCGAGGCCGAAAACCCGCTCGACGGTAGCGCCGTGCACCCGGAAAGCTACAAGATCGTGCAACGTATGGCTGACGACCTGCACTGCTCCGTTTCTGACCTGATTAAAAACAAGGATTTACGGCAACAGATTGTCTTGCAGAACTATATAACAGACAAGGTTGGAATGCCCACGTTAGAGGACATTATGAAGGAACTGGCGAAACCGGGTCGAGACCCGCGCACGCAGTTCGAGATGTTCGAGTTCGACAAGAATGTGCACACCATTCACGACTTGACTGTCGGCATGGTGCTGCCCGGAATCATCACCAATATCACCAATTTCGGCTGTTTTGTGGACATCGGAGTCCACCAAGATGGCTTGATCCACATCAGTCGTTTGAGCGACCGCCGAATCTCCGACCCGTCTGAGGTGGTTCATCTCAACCAGAAAGTTATGGTGAAAGTGGAAGGGGTTGAGGTGGAACGTAAAAGAATCAGTCTGGCTCTGGAAAAAGAGTGATATCGGCACCGTTGGCGGCTTTTTTTTGAAGAACCGTAAAGGTATTGATTTTTTTATTACTTTTGCTACGCTTTGAAAAAAGTTGTTTTGTTTTATAAGTTATTGAAAATTAGTAATATAAAATAAGTTTGAATATGAAAAAATTGACAGACAACACCTCTTTGGGCAAGCTTATTCTGCTTTGCAACGTGGTTGTTTTGGCTCTCTTTGTCATCGCCATGCTTTTTTTGATGAAATTTGACAAGACCAACGCGGCCGTGGTTCAAGAGCGTAATCATTACAACAAGTTGTATGAGGCGTATGCCACAGCACAGCATCCGTTGAAACAAGACAGTGCGGAAGTCGCTTATTATCAGTACAAATTAGACACTCTTCAGCAAAAGACCGCCACTACGAAGGATGAAAAGAAAGCGCTTAGTGAAAGTATTGAGGTGACCAAGCAGACCTTGGCCGACAAGAAAAAACAGCGTGAGGACAATTTGGTGAAAGTGGCCGAGCTGGAAAAGGAGTACGGCCCTGTACAAAAGAATTGGGAACAGCTGAATGCTGACAATGATGCCGCTAAGAAGAAATTCTGGGTGTTGGCCTGTATCACCATTGTCGCGTTCCTGCTGAAAACCCTTCTTTTCGCTTTGTGGGGCGCCAAGAACAACAAGAACCTGCATGAGATTGCGCCTTGGATGAAAGACGGCATGAAGCCCTGGATGTCTTACGTGGCATGGTTCGTTCCTATCTATAATCTTATTAAACCTCTCTCCTTCTTCAAGGAAGTTTGGGGTGAAACGGACTATGCGCTCGAAAACGCCGGCATTGTGGCAAGAGATGAAAACAAAGTCGATAATTCCGGTCTTGTGATGTCCATTTGGTGGGGCTTCCTGCTGGTGAGTGTCTGGTTGATGAACATTGTACTCTTCTTCACGTTTTTCCGCGAAGGGGCTTTCTTCACCAAGGCTGGACACGGTTCCATGGTGGTGGTGGCCATCGTCATCATGGCGATCTGTATTTGTCTGGAAGCGATGTTGATTCTTCAATACAATAAGAAGAACAAAATGCTCTTGGAAAACGAAAGCAAGTTCTAATCTTTTGGATTAGACGCTATCATAATTTGTTGTGTTTTGATGAGACGGGGTTGTTTCAACCCTGTCTTTTTTTTTGCCAGCTTCACGGCAGGGCCTTTTCAAGGGTCTCCCAAAGCAATTCCGCTGTTCGGTCCCAGGTGAAGAGATCTTTCCGGGCCATCCCTCTTTCGACCAATGCGTGACATAAAGCAGGGTTTTGTTGCAGTTGGCACATGGCATCGGCAATCTCCTCTTCGCGGTAGGGATTGACGAGCAGGGCGGCGTCTCCGGCCACCTCGGGCATGGAGGATAGGTTGGAGGTGATGACGGGCGTGTGTGCGTTGAAGGCATCCACAATCGGCTGCCCGAAACCTTCAAACAGGGAGGCATAGACCAGCGCTGTGGCGGACGCGGTAAGAGCACTCAGCACATCCGTTTGCTGACGGCCAAGCATGATTACGTCTTCCCGGTAGCGCATTTGGAGGTATGTGTTCTCAATCTCGCCAGCCCACCATTTTTTGTCTCCCACCACCACTAATTTTGTGGCTGCTCCGGTCTGTTCTTTGAATCGATCGAAAGCACGGAAAATATTGTCAAGGTTCTTCCGCTTATGTATGAGACCGACGAACAAAAAATAGTCGCAACCATTGGTGTATTGCTGCCGGATGGTCCTCTTTTGTTCCTCAGGAAGGGGCTTGTAGGCTGGATTTGTACCGTTATAAACCACGTCAATTTTGTCTGTCGGGACCTGGTAGCTGTCGTGAATGTCCTGTTTGCTGAACTCGGAAACGGTGGCTATCCGGGTGCTGTTGCGGGCGAATTTCGGAAAGAAACGGTCGTAGTAGCGTCGAACTACGGGCGGTACAAATTCGGGATGGTGCTTGAAGTTGAGGTCGTGAATGACGTTGACCACGGGAATGTTCAATTTTGTTGGAATCCAACCGTCGGTGGAAAGGAATAAGTCCGGTCGTATCGACCTGAGCTTCAACGGGATGCCATATTCGAAAAAAAGATACCATAGATAGGGGTGCCGCGCTTGCGGATAAGCGACTATCGGGCTGATGTTGTCGCAGAAAAGAAATGACTCGTCATAGGGACGGTCGAAGAGGAAGTAAAATTGGTGCTCCGGGTGTGCTTTTGTGATTCGCTGGAGCGTTTCGCGTGTGAAAATACCGATGCCTTCCAATCTGTTTTTCAGCAGCAGGCGTGTATTTACAGCTATCTTCATTGAGTCAAGCTATTTGCGATGTTTTAGGCGGGAAAATCCTTTTTTCTGTCACTGCTGGTTCGGTAGGCATAGTCATCTATCGGGTCGGTTTTTTGAGGCGTGTCTTGTGCCTTTTCCGCCGAAGCAGGCTCTATGTCCTTGATGTTCAGCTGTGTGGTTACGGTGTTGTTCCAACGGTTTTCCTCCACGTGGTAGAGCACATTGAAAGGTTTGGAGTTGCTGATGACGTGAAGTTGCGATTTTTGGTTAAACGCGATGCCATCAAAGGAGTTTCCACGCTCGAAAGGACTTAACACTCTGCATTTCAAGTGCTTGTCGCCCACAATGCGGGCATTGCCTTCATCCACCACGTTGTCGGTTTCAAAGATGGGCTCCATGTTCCCTGGTCCAAAAGGGGCGAATTTTTTAAGGTTTTTCAAGAAATGTGGGGTGATTTCGGAGAGTTTCAAGGACATGTCCACCGTGATTTCGGGCTCGTAGGCGGATTCATCCAAATTCTCTTTCACGTATTCTTCAAAGCGTTGGGAAAATTCCTCCAAGTTTTCCTGCTTCATGGTCAGTCCAGCGGCGTACTTGTGTCCTCCGAAGTGCTCCAGCAGGTCGGCGCAGGAGTCGATGCCGTCGTAAATGTTAAATTCCTTGACGGACCGGGCGGATCCGGTGATGAGGCCGTCATCGGAGCTCATAAGCACGATGGTGGGCTTGTAGAACTCCTCCACGAGGCGGGAAGCCACGATGCCGATGATGCCTTTTTCCCACTGCGGGTTGTAGATGACGATGCTTTTGCGGTTCTCGAACTCGTGGGAGTTGCGGATCATGTCCATCGCCTCTTCAGTGGCGTTCTTGTCTTTTTGCTTTCGTTCGTTGTTCTGTTTGTTGATGCGGGTGCTGATTTCCATGGACTTGTCTTCGTCTTCAACAATAAAAAGGCGGACAGACTCCTTGGCACTTTTGATGCGCCCTGCAGCGTTGATACGAGGTCCGACGTAAAATACTAAGTCAGAGATGGATATGACTCTTGTGAAGATGGTGTCCTCGCTGAATGGGGGATAGGTTCTCATTTTGATGCCGGCCTGGTCGAGGATGGAGCGGATGCCCATGCGTGGAATCTTGTTGATCATTTCCAGGCCGAAATGGGCGAGGATGCGGTTCTCGCCGGTGATGGCCACGATGTCGCAGGCAATGCTCACGGCCACGAGGTCCATGCGTTCTAACCAAAGCTCGTCGGGAAGCCCGTTGCGTTGGCAGTAGCCTTGCACCAACTTGAACCCGACTCCACAGCCGGAGAGTTCCTTGTAGGGGTATGGGCAGTCCTTGCGCTTGGGGTCGAGGATGGCGACGGCGTTGGGCAGGGTTTCGCCCTCCAAGTGGTGGTCGGTGATGATGACGTCGATGCCGTATTGGTTGGCCAAATCGACCATGTCGTTGGCCTTGATGCCGCAGTCAAGGGAAATCAGCAGGTTAATGCCGTTGTCGCGGCAGTATTGGATGCCCTTCTCGGTGATGCCGTAACCTTCGGTATAGCGGTCGGGGATGTAGTATTTGATGTATTCGTGGGCATCAGACCCATGGATTTTGCAGAGGAAAGAGTAGAGCAACGCGACGGCCGAGGTTCCGTCCACGTCGTAGTCGCCATAGACCATTATTCGTTCGTCATGGACAATGGCTTTGGAGAGACGTTCCACGGCGACGTTCATGTCTTTCATCAGGAACGGGTCATGAAGTTTCTCGATGTTGGGCTCAAAAAAGTCGCGCGCATCCTGCACGTTGGCGATGCCGCGTTGTGCCAAAAGCGTGGCCAACGGACGCTCAAGATGCAGATGCTCACATAGTTGTGATACAACTGCCTCGTCAGGAAGCTCTTTTTTTACCCAATGTTTTTTCATTTTAATCTCTCAAAAAAAACGCGCCGCAAATATAATGTTTATTTTTCAATATTGTCCACTAAATATTTCCGATTTTCATTTTTTTGTCAATGTCGGAAATATACTGCTTCATTTTCTTGTCGGTTTCGCTGAGGTTCCGTATGGTGCGACATGCGTGCAGAACTGTCGCGTGGTCTTTGTTTCCGCAGTACGCGCCGATGACGGAGAGGGGCAGGTGGGTGTATTTTTTGGCGAAATACATGCTGATTTGGCGAACCTGCACGATTTCGCGTTTGCGAGTCTTGGCGTTGATGGCCTCAACGGAGATGCCGAAGTAGTCGCACACAATTTTCTGGATGTACTCAATGGAGATCTCCTTGGCGGTGGATTTCACGTATTTATCGACCATTTCGCGGGCAAGGTCGAGCGTGATGTCGCGGTGGTTGAGCGAGGCCTGCGCGAGGATGGCGATCATGGCGCCTTCCAGTTCTCGGGTGTTGGAGGTGATGCGCAGTGCCAGATAGTCGATAACCTCTTTCGAGAACTCGATGCCGTTGTTCTCCAGCTTCTTGGTGATGATGGCGGTGCGTGTCTCCAGGTCGGGCACCTGTAGGTCGGTGGCCAACCCCCATTTGAAACGGTTCAACAGACGAGGCTCGAAGCCTGTGATATCGACCGGCGACTTGTCGGAGGTCATGATGATCTGCTTCTTGAGCTGGTGCAAGTGGTTGAAAATCTGGAAGAAGGCTTCTTGGGTCTTCGTCTTGCTGCCGGAAATGAACTGGATGTCGTCGATGATGAGCATGTCAACCGCTTGGTAGAACCAGTAGAAGTCGTTGAGATTGTCGCTTTTCACGGCCTCCATGTATTGTTGGTAGAAGGTGTCGGCGCTCACGTAGATGACGATTTTGTCGGGGTAGTTGATCTTGGTCTGGATGCCGATGGCGTTGACCAGGTGCGTTTTGCCGAGCCCCACTTCGGAATAGATGAAGAGCGGATTGAAGGGAGTCTGTCCTGGGGCCTTGGCGATGGACATGCCAGCGGCGTAGGCCAGCCGGTTGCAGTCTCCGACCACGTAGTTGTCGAAAGTCAGAGTTTCCGACAGGTTGGACGGAATGGGCGTTTTCTTGATGCCGGGGACGATGAAAGGCCCGGGTATGTCCTTGTTGTCCATGCTGTTGACGTCTAACGGGGGCATTATGGGCGGATTCTTGACGGCCGGGCGCTCCGAAGGGGCGATGGTCATTGAGGTGGACTGGGAAGGCGTTCGGCCGCGCTCCACCAACACTTTGTAGCGCAGCTTTGCGTCGTTGCCCAGCAATTTCCGGATGACGGTTCGCAGCAGACTGACATAATGCTCTTCCAGAATTTCCTTGTACCAGAGGCTCGGAAGCTCCAAGGTGAGCAGCTTGTCATCCAAAGCTACGGCGTTGATGGGTTCGAATATGGTCGAATACACTTCCGGCGACACTGTGTCCCGTATAATCTCCAGACACTGATTCCAAACTGTAGTATGTGAGGGTAGCTCTTTTTCCATTTGCAGTTTAAGTTTCTTTATTTTATCGCTATTTCTCTAAATCTTAATACGTTATAGTCAAATATGAAATCAAATTTTCATCTCGCAAAATTAACAAAAAAAAAGTTCAAAAAAATACAATTAGCCTCTTGATTTTTTGAAAAAAAAGTGTAAAGCCGTGCGGTCAGTGTATAAGCACTGCTATGACAACAAGTTATGGAACTCCTCAAATTTACCGACATCCATCCATTCGTCCTCGTCGTGTATGTGCGCGCAGATGCGGTGCGTCGCCGACTGTTGGATATAGAACTGGGTGATGGACTGCTTCTCGACGGAGGGGATTTCGCGGGCAAACTTCGCGTTCAGGACATGAATCCCGCTGAAAGCCAGTGCGTCAGGATTTGGGCAGGGGTTGGAGATGAGTTCCTCGCCCGTTTTCACGTTGCGCCATCCGCAAAGCTGTCCGTCCGCCTCGTTGAAAAGCAGGTAGCGTTGGGTGGTGCGGTGCCTGACGGCAAGTGTGGCCTCGGCATTTGTTTCTATATGCCTGTTAATCACTTTGTTGAGGTTGATATTGGATATGATGTCCACATTGTAGAGTAGCAGCAGGTCGCTTCCTCCCCACAGCGGTTCTGCGAATTTGAGCCCTCCGGCCGTGTCGCGGAGATAGGCTCGCTCGTCGGAGACATGGAGATGCTCTGCCTGAGGATGCTGCCGAAGCGCGTCAATCATCAGGTCAGGAAAATGGTGGACGTTCACGATGATGTCTGTGATGCCGCTGGCAAAGAGCTTCCCGATGGCGTGGTCTAACAACGTCCGACCGTTGTATTTGACCAATGCTTTCGGCTTGCTTGCGGTGAGAGGATAAAGGCGCGTGCCCAACCCTGCGGCGAATATGAATCCGGTGATTTTCATTTTGATTTGATTTCGGGCCGCAAAAGTAACAAAAAGATGTTGATTATATATTCTCAGCTCCCTTTTTTTTATCTCGAAATGTGTTATTTTTGCAAGTTAATTGTAGAATGAATGATTATGAAAAGAAAGGTATATATAGCGGTCGCTTGCCTCGCCCTTGTCTTCGCCGCATGCACGAAAAAGGTCTCCACACAATACACCATCGGTTGCCTTGGGCATCAGTCCGGTTCCGTTGAGGCTTCGCAATGGCAAGAGTTGGAACGTTATTTTGCGGATAATGTGGAATACAACAAACTGGTCACCTTTGAAGGAACCTCTTTGGCAGAGAACGATGCGCAGGCTAAGTCGTTGTGCAACAGTCAGCTGGCAAAAATTGACACGGCATACGTCTGTGGTCTGCTGAAAAGCTCCGACTATTTCATCTACGGCATCGCCACGCTTAACGCCAGCGGCACATACCGCTTCGTCAAAGCGATGAAGTTTCACTCTGGCGGTACGGAGGAAGTGTCTCAGTAGGTCGTCTATCGTCGCACTCGCTCCTTCAGCATCGGGACAAAGAGAAAGTTCCCGAAATCTTCTTCCTCGTATTCCGTTTCGCTGATTTTTACGATTTTCTTCATGGTCTGGGATTCCACACCCACGGGAATCACCATAATTCCTCCTGTGACTAACTGGTCGAGGAGCGCTTGCGGGACGTTCGGTGCGCCGCAGGTGACGATGACCCGATCGTAGGGGGCGAATTGGGGATACCCCTTGAACCCGTCGCCGTAGTAGGTCACCACCGATGGCGCAAGCTTGTCTAACAGCGGCTTGGTGCGTTTGAACAGCGCAATCTGCCGTTCCACTGTGAAAACCTTCGCCCCCATGGCGTACAGGATGGCGGCCTGGAACCCGGATCCGGTACCTATCTCCAACACCTTCATCCCGCGCTTCACCTCCAACAGCTGCGATTGGAATGCCACGGTGGAGGGTTTCGAGATGGTTTGGTCGGTAGTCAGCTTCAGCGCTTCGTCATCGTATGCGCGTGGCCACAATACCGATTCCAAAAAACGGTGCCGTTCCATTTTGTCGAAGGCGTTGAGCACATTTTCATCGGTAATGCCCTTTTGCCGGAGCGACTCGATGAGGCGTCTTTTTTGTCCCAGAAGAAGGTAGTTCTCGGTTGGCATATAGATTAGAATCCGAAGGAGGAACCGTCGAAGCAGTGGGTGCAGAGTCGGTCTTTGGGCAGTCCGATAGCATCGGTGATCATATCCAGCGTGCTG
Source organism: uncultured Bacteroidales bacterium (assembly GCA_947165685.1). Taxonomy (GTDB): domain Bacteria; phylum Bacteroidota; class Bacteroidia; order Bacteroidales; family WCHB1-69; genus F23-D06. The sequence goes on from CAMVBK010000001.1 coordinate 80,328, forward strand.
AATTTCAGGGTGTCCACGCCGAGGTGCTTGCGGATGATTTCCACCATGTTGGCGTATTCTTTGGTGGTGCTGTCGAGGAAGAGATGGAGGTTTTTGCTGTCATCGCCCTCAAGTTCCTTGATGACGCGGCGGGTGATGAGCTCCATTTGGGTTTTGGAGGCGGAAAAGTTGAGGAACTCGCAGCCGTAGAGCAAAGGCGGGCAGCTGATGCGGATATGCACCTCTTTGGCGCCGTACTCGTACATTTTGCGCACGTTGTCGCGCAGTTGTGTGCCGCGCACGATGGAGTCGTCGCAGAAAACGATGCGCTTGCCCCGCAGCAAGTCTCGGTTGGGCAGCAGTTTCATCTTGGCCACATGTTCGCGCATCGCCTGGTTGGAAGGCATGAAGCTGCGCGACCAGGTGGGGGTGTATTTGACCATGGCGCGCTGGTAGGGGATGCCTTTGCCGGTGGCGTAGCCCAGCGCCATGCCGATGCCGGAATCGGGGATGGCTGACACGAAGTCGGCATCCACATCGTCGTTTTTGCCCATGGCATAACCGTAACGGTAGCGTGTGTCCTCCACGTTGATGTCTTCGTAGTTTACGGACGGATAGCCGTAATAAATCCACAGGAAGGAGCAGATCTGCATTTTGGGGTTGGGGGCAAGCAGTTGTTGGAATCCGTCGGCGGTGACCTTCACGATTTCGCCGGGCCCGACGTAGTGGACGGTCTCGTAGTTCAGGTTGGCGAAGCTGTGGTTCTCGGAGGCCAACGCGAAACCGGAATCCTTCTTGCCGATGACGATGGGGGTGCGCCCGTAATAGTCGCGGGCGGCGATGATGCCGTCTTCGGTGAGTATGAGGATGGAGCAAGAGCCCTTTACTTTATTATATACATATTGTATGCCTTCCACGAAATCGTGTTTGCGGGTGATCATCAGCGCGATGAGTTCAGTGGGATTGGTGGTGCCGGAGCTGAGCTCGGTGAATTGCTGGTTGCAGTCGAGACATTCTTGTTCCAACTCATTGATATTGTTTATTTTAGCTACGGTGCTGATGGCGAATCGCCCCAAGTGGGAATTTACCACAATGGGTTGGGCGTCCGTGTCGCTGATGACACCGATGCCGGAATTGCCCGTGAATTTGCCGAGGTCGTCCCCGAACTTGGTCCGGAAATAGGAGTTCTCGATGTTGTGGATGGAACGGCGGAACAGTTTCCCTTCCTGTTGGTAGGTCACGATTCCGGCGCGCCTCGTTCCGAGATGCGAATGATAGTCCACTCCGTAGAACAAATCCGTAATGCAAGGTTCGTTCGATACAATTCCAAAAAATCCACCCATAATTTTGCGGTTTTATTTGATTACTAATAATTTAGAGGAGGGAACCCCGTTGCTCCCAACGGGTTGCAATTATACTTTTTTTTCCGTTGAGGTGCCCTCCCGTGGCGATAGTTTTTATGAACAAAAATTGAACAGCCAATCGGTTAGGCTAATTTCACGATTTCTTCGTAGATTCGGTCGATGGCATCGGGAAGGGCGAATTGCCGGATGTTGTTGCCAAGAACTTGCATGCGATGCGGGTCTTCGGTTAGCTGCATGAGCGTGGGAATCAGCTTTTCGGCTGCCTCTTTGTCGGGGATGAGCAAGGCGGCGTCTTTGCTGGACAGGGCCTTGGCGTTGGATGTCTGGTGGTCTTCGGCGGCATAAGGGAACGGCACGAGAATGGTGGGCGCACCCACGATGGCCAGTTCTGCGAGGGCCAGGGCACCGGCTCTCGACACGATGACATCCGCCATGCTGTAAGCGTCGTTCATGTTCTTGATGAAAGGCACGATGCGTATATGTTCGTCCTGTTGTTTCAACAGTTCAGGGTCGATGTTTTGGTAAAATTGCTCGCCGGTCTGCCATAGCAGTTGCAGGTCGGCCTTGCGGAATTCGTCGAGATGGGCGGCCATGGTTTGGTTGAGGGTGCGGGCGCCGAGGCTGCCTCCGACCACGAGGACGGTCCTTTTTTCAGAGGAGAAGTTGAAGTATCGGTAGGCTGCTTCTGTCTTGCGCTCCATTTGCAGGATTTCCTTGCGGATGGGGTTGCCGGTCTTGATGATTTTTTCCGGCGGGAAGAAGCGTTCGAGGCCGTCGTAAGCCACGCAAATGGTCTTGGCTTTTTTTGCCAGCATCTTGTTGGTGATGCCGGGATAGGAGTTCTGTTCCTGCAGCAAAGTTGGGATGCCGAGTTGGCTGGCGGCTTTCAGTGCGGGACCGCTGGCAAACCCTCCGACCCCGATGGCGAGATCCGGCTTGAAATCGCGCATGATTTTCTTGGCCTTGCGCATGGCCTGCAACATCACCAGAGGCAGGCGCAGGTTGCACATCATCCCGCTGAGCGACTTCTCCCGGTGGATGCCGTAAATTTCCAGCCCTTCAATAGGATAGCCGGCCTCGGGCACACGGCGCATCTCCATTTTGTCGCTTGCCCCGATGAACAATATCTTCGCGTCTGGGTTTTCTGCCTTGATTTTGTTGGCGATGGATAAGGCCGGAAAAATGTGGCCGCCGGTGCCGCCGCCGCTGATGATGTATCTCTTTTCCATAATGGTTTGGTTTTGGTGCGGCAAAAATACATATTTTCTTTTTCGTCTCTATGCTGCATTCATTGTTGAATGTTTACAACGAAGTGTTAATTTTTTATCTTTATCGGCATAATTCATTAGAGATGAACTACTTGAAACGAAACCGATTCTGGATTGAACCGATGACGCGCGAGGGATTCTGTGGAAATGACATCCTAATGCTGCGATGCGGAGGTTCGCGCAACGGTTGAGCTCAAAAGGTTTCGGCGACGGGAGCCTACGCTTTTCTGCGGCTATAGGAAGGCATCGCCCGCAATCCCGTCAGCGAACCAAAGACCTTTCGAGGTCAGATGTATTTTTTCGTTTGTGTGTTCGTAAAATTCATTCGGAACTTCTGTCTTGAAATGGCAGAGCAGCGAGGCGGTGCGCTCTGGTCCGATCATGCGGGACATTTCCTGCAAGTCGATGCCTTCGCGGGTGCGCAGTCGCAACAGCAGGTACTCGTTGTAGCGGTCGGTGTCGGTCAGCGTCTCGCGCTCGAAAAAGGTTCTCCTCTCCGTGATTTGAGAGAAGTAGGCGGATAGGGTAGGGGCGTTCCAGGATCGGTGTTGGCTGTCAAAAGAGTGCGCCGCCGGACCAAGACCGAGATACGGAATCCGCATCCAGTAGGCGGAATTGTGTTTCGATTCCCCGCCCGGGACGGCAAAATTGGAGACTTCGTACTGTGAAAAGCGGGATTTCGCTACCGACTCGCACAGAATGTCGTATTGGTTGGCGGCCAACTCTTCGTCGGGTTCCACTTTCCGGTGATGCTGGATGTGCTTATAGAGCAGCGAATTCTCCTCCACGGTGAGCGCGTAGGCGGAAAAATGCCGTATCGGCAAGGAGAAAGCTATGTTCAACTCCTTTTCCCACAAATCATTGTCTCGCTCGTTGACCCCATAGATGAGGTCGATGGAGAGGTTGTCGAATCCGGCTGCATGGGCGTTCTCCACGGCTAAGAGTGCCTCTTTTGCGCTGTGCCTACGACCTAAGAAACGGAGGATTTCATCGTGAAAAGATTGAATACCTATGCTTAAACGATTGAATCCCAATGTTTTGAGTTTTGTGCAGTAATCCGCAGTGAGTTGTTCGGGGTTGGCTTCGATGGTGATTTCTGCATTGTCGGCTATGTTGAAATGGTTCCTGATGCCGTCCATGATTCGTTGAAGCTGGAATGGTTGCAGGAATGAAGGGGTTCCACCGCCGAAGTAGATTGTTTGGAAATTTTCGGAATCTGATCCTTTGCATTGCAGATCCATCTCTTTTGTCAGGGCATCCAAGAAATCGTCTATGCCCTTGCTGTTCACGGTGGAGTAGAATCCGCAATAGACGCATTTTGACTTGCAGAAAGGGATATGGATATAGAGTCCGGCCATCTTTTGTTGGAATTAGGGCGCAAAAGTACACATATTTTTGATTGCTGACGAGCCTTCTTTCCGCTTTTGCATCTTAAAAAAATATATTTTTGTTGCCGAAAAAAAAGGCGTTATGTCAGATTGCAAAACATTGATTTCCAAGTTGGAAGAATTGCAAGTTCTCGAAAAAGCGGAATTTGTCGAATTGATTTCACGACATACAGAAGAGGATGCGCAGTTCCTGTTCGAACGGGCGCGTGCGGTGCGCGAACAAGTTTTCGGAAAGTCGGTTTTCCTTCGAGGATTGATTGAAATCACCAACTATTGCGCCAACGACTGCTATTACTGCGGCATTCGCCACAGCAATTCCAGTGCGGAGCGGTATCGTTTAAGCGAAGAGGACATTCTTGAGTGTTGCGAAGAAGGCTACCGCTTGGGATTCAGGACTTTTGTGATGCAGGGTGGGGAAGACGGGCATTTCACCGATGAAGTGTTGGTGCGCCTGATTCGCAACATTAAGGCACGTTTTCCGGATTGTGCGGTCACTTTGTCGCTGGGCGAGCGCACGAAAGAACGTTACCAAAAGTATTTTGATGCGGGAGCTGACCGCTATCTGCTGCGGCACGAAACGGCGAATGCACAGCACTACGCGATGTTGCATCCTGCTTGGATGTCGTATGAGCGAAGGATTCAGTGTCTTTGGGACTTGAAGGAGATTGGTTACCAAGTGGGCACTGGCTTTATGGTGGGCACACCGCATCAAACAGCGGAATATTTGGCTGAGGATATGCTGTTTATCAAAAAGTTGCAGCCGCAGATGGTGGGAATTGGCCCGTTTGTGCCACACCATGCCACGCCGTTTGCAAACGAGACTGGCGGCACGGCAGCGCAGACTCTTTTCATGTTGGGATTGCTTCGCTTGATGAAACCGGACCTTTTGCTTCCTTCCACTACGGCGTTGGGAACCATCGACAAAACGGGTCGTGAGAAAGGGCTCATGGCCGGTGCCAATGTGGTAATGCCAAACCTCTCCCCTGTGTCGGTTCGCAAGAAATACGACCTCTATGACAACAAAATCTGTACGGGGGATGAGTCAGCTCAGTGTGTCAACTGCTTGGAAATCAGGATTGCCGCGACGGGCTATAAAATAAAGTTGAGTCGAGGCGATGCGCCGGGCTGGACACGATAAAAAAGGTGTGCCTTTGCAGACACACCCTTGATTCTCGATTAGTATTTGTAGAAGCCTTCGCCCGTCTTGCGGCCGAGCAGTCCGGCGCGAACCATCTTGCGCAACAGCGGGTGGGGACGATACTTCGGGTCGCCGAACTCCTTGTAGAGCACCTCCATGATGGCGAGGTTCACATCGTTGCCGATGAGGTCGGCCAAGGCGAGCGGGCCCATGGGGTGGTTGGCGCCGAGCATCATGCACTTGTCGATGTCTTCGGCGGAGGCGATGCCGTCGGCCAGGATGCCCACAGCCTCGTTGATCATCGGGATGAGGATGCGGTTGACCACGAAGCCGGGGGCCTCGTTCACCGGAACGGGGGTCTTGCCAATTTCGGTGGTCAGATCGACGATGCACTTGGCGGTCTCATCGGAGGTGAGCTGGCCCTTGATGACCTCCACTAATGCCATGCGGTCGGCGGGGTTGAAGAAGTGGCAGCCGATGAACTGTGCGGGACGGTTAGTGCAAGCGGCAATCTCCGTGATGGAGAGCGAGGAGGAGTTGGTGGCGAAAATCGTCTCCGGCTTGCAAATCTTGTCCAGTTCCATGAAGACATCCTTCTTGAGCTGCATGTCCTCCACGGCGGCCTCAATCACGAGGTCGGCATCGGCGAAAGTGGCATAGTCAGTGGTGGTGGTGATGTTGCCGAGGATAGCGTTCATGGCATCCTCCGTAATCTTGCCTTTCTCCACGAGTTTGGCGTACGATTTGGAAATGGAACCCATCGCCTTGTCGAGGCTGGCCTGGGTTCTGCTCTTCATAACCACGGGCATCTTGGCGGCGAAAGCCTTCACAATGCCTTTGGCCATGGTACCTGTACCTATAACACAAATTTTCATAATAGATGTGGTTTAAAATGGGGTTAGAAATGATTATTCGTTGGTGAAATGCGCCTCCTGTTTGGTGAGGAATGCCGTCATGCCGGCCTTCTGGTCCTTGGTTTCGAAGCATTTGCCGAACATGCGGCTCTCGAAGGCGATGGCCTCGTTGGCGGGCAGGTCGTATTCTTCGTTGATGCACTCCTTGGCGTAGCGCACGGCGATGGGGGCGTTTTTGACGATGCGCTTGGCGAGGGTCATGGCCTCTTCCATGAGCTGCTCGGGCTCATAGACGGCGTTGACCAGACCGATGCGCAACGCCTCGTCGGCTTTGATGGCGCGGCCTGTGAAGATGAGCTCCTTGGCGACACCCATGCCGGCAATCTTGGCTAAGCGGTAGGTTCCGGAAAACCCCGGGATGATGCCGAGCCCGACCTCGGGTTGGCCGAACTTGGCGCGGGTGGAGGCGATGCGGATGTCGCAGGCCAAGGTCAGTTCGCATCCGCCGCCGAGCGCGAAACCGTTCACCGCCGCGATGACCGGTACCGGCAGCGTCTCGATTTTGCGGAAAACAGCGGCTCCGAAAGCGCCGAAACGCTCGCCTTCCGATGCGTTCAGCGGCTGCATCTCCGAAATGTCGGCACCCGCCACGAACGACTTCTCCCCGTCGCCGGTGATGACCAGTGCGCGGATGTCTTTGTCAAGAGTGGACAGAAAATCGTCCATCTCTCCCAAAATGCTGGAATTTAAGGCATTCAGCGACTTCGGTGCAGAAATGGTCAGGATGCATACTTGCTCGTTAAGTTCTATTTTCAGGAAATTGTACTGCTTCATTTTTTTCCGATTTTAAGGTGGGGCAAAAATACAAAAAAAAAAGTGCCGTTGGGGCACTTTCTTTTAGCGTTTTTTCTTGCCGGTGTTCACAGGACCCGCATCCTCTTTTTTCACCTCTTTCTTCTTACTCGTCAGAGTCTTTTTATACCTGTACTCCAAGTTGTAAAGGTTCTGGATGGTCTTCGGGCTGAGAATGGCTTTGTATTTTTTGTAGTAGGAATTTTCGAGATTGAGCAAATTCTTGCGCAGTTCGAACTTCTGGTCTTGCAGATAGGTGAGCTGCTTGTCGCTCAGCTTGTCGATGATTTCCTTGTTGGTTCCCGGTGCGCCTAACTTGATGCCCTGTTTCTCCAGGTTCTTGCGGTAGGTGTCCATCGCCTTCAGTTCCGCGTTCAGGTATTCCTCATACACTTTCCAGAAATTTTGGTTCTCCGAACCGCTCAGCGTGAGGTTCATCCGCATGTAGTTGAGACGTTCTTTTACCATAACGGCAGGACTCTTTTCTTGTGCGAAGAGTGCTGAGGTTGCTCCCATAACGATGACAACCAGTGTGATCCATAGTCTTTTCATAATATTCACTTTTTAGGTTAATAAACGTATTGATAGTAGTCCATCATGGCCAACTCCTCACTATAGTAGTTGGTGGCTACGGTCTCCAAGGCTTCCTCCTCCACGTCTGTGGCGGCGATTTGCTGGGTCTGCGTGACGGCGGGTTCTTTTTCGGGCGTGTTGACGGTAAAAAAGATACCGGCGGCAATGGCGACCACAGCCACGGCGGCTACGGCCGAGGAGATGATGGTTCTGCGCTTGTGCTGGTCGTGTTTGATGTTGGCCATCACCCGACCAGGCAGTTCCTCGAAATAGTTCTCGGGAATCTGATAATGTTCTGTCTTGTCTATATTCTCTAAGTCAATCATAACGCTAATGAAATTACGATTCTATGACTTTGGGATCGCTAAAAGGTTAAACGCTCGGAAATATTTTTTTTGATTTTTTCTGCGGCGAAATGATAGGAAGCTTTCAACGCGCTCTCGGAAGTGTCGAAAATCTTCGACATTTCCGCGTAGGGCGTTTCATCGTAGTAGCGCATCGTGAAGACAGCGCGTTGCTTCGGAGGAAGTTTCGTGATTTCCTCCTGAAGGAACTGTTCGATCTGGCTCGGGGTCATCGTGCTGGTGTCCGCTTGGCTCACTAAGAGGAAGTCGGTGTAGTTGTCGTCGTCCAAGTTTAGCAACCGTTTCTTCTTTTCGATGTAGGTGAGCGCCTCGTTGACGCAAATTCTGGTAATCCAAGTCTTCAAGCTCGATTCATTGCGGAATTTGTCCAGGTTTTTCCATATTTTGATGCACACGTTCTGCGTCACGTCGTCCGCGTCCTCGTGGATGGTCGTGATGCGCCGCGCGTTGTAGTAGATGTGCTTCTGATATTTTTTCAGCAGCATCTCGAAAGCTTTCTCCTTGGTCTTCTCATTGCTGAAAAGCGACAGGATGAATTCGTCGGTGATTTCCGGCATCTTATTGGTTTTAGGTTATTTACGTGATATGGCCTTTTGGCAGGCCTCGGCAATGTGCTCTTTGTCCAAGCCGAAGTGAGCCAGCAGTTCATCGGGGGTGCCGCTTTCGCCGAAATGGTCGTCAACGCCGATCATCTCCACGGGCGCGGGCAGGTTGCGGCTCAAGCACTGGCAGACGGAGTCGCCCATGCCGCCGTTGAGGAAATGCTCCTCGGCGGTGACGGCGCAACCGGTCTTGCGGACGCTGTTCAGAATCGTCTCCTCGTCTAACGGCTTGATGGTCGCGATGTTGACAACCTCTGCGAAGATGCCCTTTTCGCGCAGCATGTCGGCAGCCTGAAGCGCGGGGAACACCAGATGGCCAGTGGCGAAGATGGTCACATCCGTCCCTTCCTGCATCACTTCCGCCTTCCCGATGACGAACGGCTTGTTCTCCTCGGTGAAGTTTGGCACTGCCGGGCGGCCGAAGCGGATATAGACAGGACCGTTGTACTCGGCCGCCGCAATGGTCGCCATCTTGGTCTGGTTGTAGTCGCAGGGGTTGAGCACCACCATGTTCGGTAGCATCTTCATCAGCCCGAGGTCCTCCATCATTTGGTGTGTGGCACCGTCTTCGCCCACGGTAATGCCGGAGTGCGACGCGCCGATCTTGACGTTCAGGTTCGAGTAGGCCACCGTCATGCGAATCTGGTCATAGACACGCCCGGAGATGAATCCGGCGAATGCGCTGGCGAAGGGAACCTTGCCGCTCAGGGCCAAACCGGCGGAAATGCCGATCATGTTGGCCTCTGCGATGCCGCACTGGATGAAACGCTCCGGATAGGCGGCCTTGAAGTCGCCCATTTTCACGCTTCCCGTGACGTCCGCCGTCAAGGCGAAAATGTTCTCATTGCGTTGTGCGGCTTCCATTAAGCCGGCTCCGAACCCCGAACGGGTGTCTTTCTTCGTGTAATTCTCAATTTTCTCCATGCCAAAAAATTTGCGGCAAAAATACGAAATTTGGGAAAAGAGAGTTATCTTTGCCGCATTTATTTGCGGAATATTTTTGATGGAAAAAAGACTGCTCTGTTTCTTGTCAATTCTCCTCCTGTGCGCTGCCGTCCGGTTGCCGGCGCAGAGCACGGTGTGGAGGGTGAAACACCTGACTGCCGACTCGCTTTCTTTTCGAATAGACACTTTTTCGGTTGTCCCGAGCTCTTTTAGCATCCAAGGGGTTGATCCTGTGCAATTTCGTCTCGACCCGCTCACGGCTACTATCCGCCTGATGGATTCTTCCCTGCTCGGACGGCGGCTGTTCTTTCAATATGAGGTCTATCCCTTCGACTTGTCCAAGCCGGTGGCGCATAAGTCGCCGCAACACATCGAGCCGCGCCGCTTTGAGCATCAAATGGTCGAGTATCCCGTTCCGTCGGTTTCGGATGTGTTGAACAGTAGCGAATTATATACAAATGGTTCCGTTTCACGCGGCGTTTCTGTGGGAAATAACCAGGATTTGGTGCTGAACTCGTCGCTGAATTTGCAGCTCTCAGGTAAACTTTCGGATGATGTGGAGGTGATGGCCTCGGTCACCGACCGCAACATCCCAGTCTTGCCAGAGGGCAACACCCAGTATCTGCAAGACATTAGCAGTATTTTTATAACATTGAAAATCAAGCAGATGGCTGTGGTGAATGCTGGTGATGTAATATGGCGCGCCGATAGCGGCAACTTCCTCCGCGTGTCGCGCAACATGTTGGGATTGAATGCTTTGGTGCGGTCGGAACCCTCTGCGAAACTGCGCATGTTCAACCAGGCGGGCGGTGGCATCGCCAAAGGCAAGTTCGCCCGGCAAGCGCTGGCGGTTCAGACTGGTGTGCAGGGACCGTACAAACTCTATGGCTCCGACGGCGAGATTTCCATCCTCATGGTGGCGGGGTCGGAGCGCGTCTATCTGGATGGACAGTTGCTTGTGCGAGGCGCGGAAAACGACTACACGATCGATTACAATACGGCCGAAATTACCTTCACGCCCAAGCGGCTCGTCTCGGCGGAACAACGTTATTTGGTTGAATTCGAATATTCCAATCGACACTATTCCCGGTATAATCTGTTTACCCATAATGAGTTAGAAATTAAAGGGAAAGCCCCTTTGAAACTGTATTTGGATGTTTTTCATGAACAAGATATGAAAAATCGTTCTATCCAGCCGGAGCTTTCCGTGGATCAAATTCGCTTTTTGTCGAGTCTTGGTGATGCGGGTGGTAATGCCTTGTTCCCCTATTTTGATTCTGTTGCTTTTTCTCCAGATCGCGTTCTTTATGAGAAAGTCGATACTTTATACAATAATAATATATATACAATATTTATATTTTCTTTAAATAGAGATTCTGTTTTATACAGTCCTGATTTCACGTACATGGGTCCGGGGAAAGGAAATTACCGTTTGGTCAGTAGCACGGCAAATGGGCGTGTTTTCGCGTGGGTTGCGCCTGAAGATGGTGTTATGCAAGGTGATTACGAGCCGGTTGTGCAGCTCACGGCTCCGGTCTCCCAACAGATGGTCACTTTTGGGCTTGATTTTCAAGCTCGCAAGAACACGCGCGTCCAGACCGAGGTTGCGTTGTCGCATTTCGACAAGAATACTTTTTCAAAGAAAGATAGAAGTGACGATGTCGGTTTTGCTTATCTGTTGAATATCAGTGATGTTGAGAGATTTGCCTCGAAGTCGGATTCTCTTCCGTGGCTGTTGGAGAGTTGGGCTCGGATGCAGTTTTTACACAAAAATTTTGCCCCATTCGAGTCGTTTCGCGAGGTGGAATTTGCTCGTCAGTTCAATTTGTCGTCAGACTATGCTGCTGGCCGTTCGGAGTGGATGGCTTCGGCAGGTGTCTCCTTGAAGAAGACCCAGCGCCATGATCTCCGTTTCGGTCTGGATTTTTTCAATCGCACGGGAGAGAATCGAGCGCTGCGGAATGAACTTCTGACGGACAACCGTTGGAATGGATGGCGCCTCCAGTCGAAAAACAGTTACCTCTTTGCGCACGACTCGGTGCAGAAAAGCCGCTATGCCGTGTCACGCGTTCAGGTGGCCAAACCGATGAAGCACCTGTCGTTTAGTTTAGATAACTTGTTGGAATATAATGTGTTCAGGGATGCTCTTACGGATTCGCTGAGACTGAACAGCTTTGCTTTCAATGAAGTGAACTTCGCCATGAAAAGTGCGGAGAAAGCCTTTCACCAGTTTATGCTGGGTTACAAAAACCGGGTTGAATTCACCCCCGATTCGATGCGGTTGCGGCATCATTTGACGATTCACGAAGTGAAAGCGCAGTACCGTTTTGCCCAGATTCAGAACCAGTCGTTTTCATTGAATGCGACTTATCGAAATCAGTCGCTGGCTGATTCGGTGGGGGAAGGGACGCCGGAACACTATTTTGTTGGAAATGTTCAATATACCGGGCGGTTTTTTCGTAATGCATTGGTAATCAATACGTATTATGAAACTGGAAGTGGTATGGAACTGAGGAAGACTTTTACGTTCATCAAGGTGGCGAAAGGGCAGGGTACGCACGTTTGGAATGATTATAACGGCAACGGCATTGAAGAACTCGACGAGTTCGAGGTCTCCCCTTTTCCTGACCAGGCGGAGTATGTCAAGGTTTGGATTGCCGGCACGGATTATGTGAATGCGTGGCTGAGTCAGTGGACGCAGAGTGTGCAACTTCGTCCCGCAGCCGTCTGGGGAAACAAGACAGGGTTCAGAAAATTTCTGTCTCGATTCACCAACATATTGACAATCAATGCATCCGTGAAGCATAAAACGCGTATGTTCGTACCTTTTGCCTCCTCTCGCGAAGATACTAATCTCGTGGCCAATCGGCTGAACATTGCTAACACGTTTTCGTTCAATAACGGCAATTCGCCGTTCGCTTTCGACCTGCTGGTTCAGAAAAACGCTAACACGCAGTTCCTATATTATGGACTTGAAACGAATGATATTGATTATCAAGAGGTTGTATTAAAAAGTACACCAATAGAACTGCTTTATCTTCAAACGTCGTTGTTGCACAAAATCACCCGGAACAGTTCCACCTGCTTTGAGAGTCGCCGGTATGATGTAGAGGCTTATTCTGTGGCGCAGGAGTTCCGCTTTCAATTCCAAAACCGTTACACAGCCTCCTTGAAAGGCCTTCTTGGACACAAGCGAAATCGTTTTGGAGGCGAGATGCTGACCCATTGCCATGCGGATTTGTCGTTCCTTTATCGTGCGTTGAATCGAGGAACGATTTCTGTATCAACAGAATATGTGTTCATGAAAGGCGATGTAGGACAAAATTCCACCGTGTCGTATTTTATGTTGGATGGCATGTCTTTGGGCCAGAATTTGTTATGGACCGTAACAGGACAGTTTTCCGTGACGCAGTTCCTTCAACTCGCCCTGCAGTATCAAGGGCGTGCCATGCAGGGGCATTCTGTCATTCACACAGGCAATGTAACGGTTAGTGCTGTTTTTTAGCCAAACGACTGAAAACAAGTGAGATATAACGAAATATCTCTGTAAATAATTGAAATACAGATTATTGTTTATATGTTCAGTATTATTTTTAGAAAATTGTTTTTTCAAGTGGAAAGGTTTAAAAAAATATGCTATTTTTGGCACTTCAAATTTTTTGAAGGAAAATGTGTTGTGTAACTTTTTGATTCGAGGGGTCGTATATATACTGAAAAACTAAGAATCGGATGTCAAAAAGATTGCGTAATACATTGATTGATAATTGATTAGTGTATAAAACAATTCATAGAGAATATGAGGAAACATATACAAAAAGTTGGTCTGTTGGTGCTTGTGGCAATGTCTGCGATGATGGCAGGTTTTGCCCAGGATGACGCACAATTTACCTTTTTCCCTTGGGTGACATCCTATTATAACGCAGGCGGTATCGGAGAGCAGAATAACACTCTCTGTTTCACAGCGGATTATAATAACAAGTATTTGGGTTGGGGTGATGTGAAAGCCATTAATAACGACTCGGTCAACCGCACGGCACCACAAGATTTCCTTTTCAGCATCGAATCTTACCTGAAGAAGCTGCATGGCTCCATCGGTGTCACGTTGGTGCATGACCGCCTCGGTTTTTACAAAAACACGGGTGTCAAGCTCGGTTATGCGTACAAGATGCGTGTTGGCGGCGGTCATTTGGGTATCGGTGCCCAAGTTTCCTTGTTTAACCAGACTATCGATGCGGGAGGCTTTACCCCTATTCAGCAGGGCGACCCTATCTTGGAGGAACTCTCTGAATCCACGTTGGACCTCGACTTCAACTTCGGTGTTCTCTATAAGACAGATCAATGGTATGTCGGTTTGGGTTGGACGCAGATGGCGGCCTTGTTTGACAAGGATCAGAAGTTGCGCGTCTCAGGTCTGAACGGTGCGAGACGTTCCTCCCAGTTCTATGTGCACGGCGGTTACACTTGGGTGATTCCGGCCAACCCGAATTGGGAACTGATACCGCAGGCACTTGTCAAAACGGACCTGAAGACTTATCAATGGGAGATCCTCGCCTTGGCTCGTTACAACGGAGTCTATTGGGGCGGCCTCGGATATCGTTTCCAGGATGCCGTCTCGCTGGCTTTCGGTGCCCGCCCATTCTACAACTCCTCGAACATCTATCTGAAAGGACTTGACCTCGGTGTCTCTTACAGCTTCACGACCAATTCCTTAGGCTACAAGAAACACCGCAGCTTCGGTGATGTGGAAGTCGTGGTGCGCTACTGCTTCGATGTCTATAAACCTGAAGTCTTCTCTGGCTACGGCAACTCGAGATATATTTACAAGAACAGATACTAAAATTAACATTGTTGCGTTAATAACCATATTTGAAATTATAAAATTGAACGATATGAAACGGGTAATCATTTCTCTTGCAGCGGCATTCGTGTTACTGGTGTCCTGCCAAAACGGCGGCGACGGCCAGCTCGTCGGCGTGAAGGATCGTCCGGAATTCTCCGAACTGGAGCCCTACGGCATGGTCTATGTTCCCACCGGCCATTATTTGATGGGCGGCGGCGACCAGGATGTCCCCTTCGCTCTCACTCAGCAGTCGAAGAATGTGACGGTGGCGGCCTTTTGGATGGACGAGACGGAAATCACCAATAACGAGTACCGCCAGTTCGTCTATTGGGTTCGCGACTCCATCGCCCATACGCTCCTCGGCGACGCTGAAATCACCGATGCCGAGAAATATGGCCATTATAAGAAATACGATAAAGGCGAGAATGAAGGCGAAGTCATTGAGCCCAAGGTGATTAACTGGAAGGAGAAAATCCCGTGGGATTCTGACAACGAGGAGGTCCAGTCCGCCCTTTCCCCGATGTTCAGCAAACTCAACACCCGCTTCTATCACTATAGCCAAAACCGCATGAATATCTCCATGTTGAATTATGAGTACTGGTGGCTTGATTACCGCAACTACAGGAACCCGAAAAATCCTGACGAGTTCGGTGCCGCAACCAAGGAGTTCGACAAGGAAGGCAACGATTTCGGCGGTATCTATGCGAACCGTCCCAGCAGCATGGGCAACGGTTGGCAGCGCTTCATCAAGCACGAGGTGGTCAACATCTATCCCGACACCCTCTGCTGGGCGCACGATTTTGTCTATTCCTACAATGAGCCGATGATTTTGAACTACTTCAATAATCCGCAATACGACAATTACCCGGTCGTGGGCGTCAGCTGGCGTCAAGCCAAGGCTTTCTCCAGTTGGAGAACCCAATTGCGCATGTCCTGGTTGGCCGGCAAGGAATATGCGAACGAGCAGGAGTTCCGTCTGCCTCTTGAGGCTGAATGGGAATGGGGTGCCCGCGGCGGTAAGGAACTCGTCCCCTATCCGTGGGGCGGTCCGTACACGACCAACCGCAACGGCTGCTTCTTGAGCAACTTCAAACCGCAGCGCGGTAACTATATCGCCGATGACAATCTCTATCCCGGCATCGTGGCACACTATCATCCCAACGACTGGGGACTCTTTGACATGAGCGGCAATGTCGCCGAATGGTGCGAGGACGCTTTCGACGAGTCCGCCACCAACTTCACCCACGACATGAACCCGGCCTATGTCTATTATGCTACCAAGGATGACTCTCCTGTCAAGAAGAGAAAGGTAATCCGCGGCGGTTCTTGGAAGGATGTCAGCTACTATACCACAGTCTATGCGAGAACCTACGAATATCAGGATACCTGTAAGTCTTACGTCGGATTCCGCAACGTCCAGTCTTACATGGGCCGCCAGAGAGGCGACAATAACAGCAAGAGCGCCTCACATGTTTATTAATAGTTGGAAATTTCAATAAAACATAAATCATTAACTTAAAAAAAACAAAAAAATGGGTAAAATTGATCAAATCGTCAGATCGAAAGCTTACAAAAACAGTATGGCAAAACTGTACGGCTGGGGTGCATCAGTCGTCATCATCGGTGCCTTGTTCAAGATTTTGCACTTGCCGGGTGCCGACATCATGCTGATCTTGGGTATGTCCATCGAGGCTATCATCTTCTTCTTCTCCGCCTTCGAGCCGCTGCACGTTGAGTACAACTGGGCTCTGGTTTATCCTGAATTGGCCACAGGCACGGACATTGAGATCGAGCAAAGCGAGAAAATGTCTCGCCGCGAGAAAAAGCAACAAGTGAAGAACAGCGCACTCTCTACGACCCAAGCATTGGATAAAATGCTGGAGGAAGCTAAGATCGGTCCCGAATTGATGGAAAGCCTCGCTACGGGTATGCGTAATTTGAGCGACAATGCCCAGAAGCTCGCCGGAGTCTCCGACGCCGTCGTCTCCACCGACAACTACACCAGCAGCTTGCAGAAAGCTTCCGAATCGGTGCGTAACCTGACGCTGAAGTATGACAAGGTTGCTTCCAACCTCGATACCGATGGCGGAGCCACCGCAGCCTATATCGAAAGCGTGAAGAGAGCCACCGCCGCTGTCTCCCAACTGGCCGTCGCTTACGACCAAACGGCTAAGTCCATGGAACAGGCTGGTAGCTTCAAGTCCGAAATGGACAAATTGACCGCCAATATCTCAAAACTCAGTAATGTTTACGGCAATATGCTTGCCGCAATGAAGTAGTATTCACTTAGTTCAAAACCATTCATTAACTAAAGTAACAGAGATATGGGTGCAACAAATTGTCCGGAAACCCCGAGACAGAAAATGATTCAGATGATGTACCTGGTGTACACCGCCATGTTGGCTTTGAACGTTTCTGCGGAAATTTTGAATGCCTTCGTGGTTGTGGACGAAACCCTGGTGACATCTACCAATATCGCGGCTAACCAGAATGCGAACGATTACCAATGGTTCATTGGTCAGAAAACCATTCTCGGCGCGAAAGTTGACGAAGCCTACAACAAGGCGCAGATTCTGAAAAAAGAATCCGATGCCATGGTGAAATTCATTGAAAAGATGCGCAATGACCTTATTTTTGAAGTTGACGGCGACTCCCTCGCAGTGGTTAAGGGCGAAGACGGCAAGGAGGTGAAGCAACTGAAGACGGTTTCCACAATTGTTAAGAAAGATAACTTCGACATTCCCACCGACTTCATGATTCGTCAAGGCAATGCCAAGAAACTGAAAGAAGCGGTTAAAAAGTATAAGGCGAATATCCTGAAGTTGGCTAAGAAGGAAGACCAGAAGCGTCTGGAAGAAGGTATGGGTCTCAATGTGGATGCCACCTATTGGAAAGACACGCATAAGGAAGATTGGGAGCAACATAACTTTGAGCATATTATCACCGCTGCGTCGGTCACTCTTTTGAACAAGATGATTGGCGAAGTGAAAAATGCCGAGTCGATGATGCTTAACTACCTGAAGGCCTCCATCAGCGCCGATGACTTCAAGTTCGACCAGGTGAGCGGTCGCTCCATCCCGAAATCCCAGATGGTGTTCTCCGGTGATCCCTACGAAGCTGACATCATTGTGGCTGCGTACGACAGCAAATCCACTCCTGAGGTTTGGTACAAAATGGGTGCTGACACGCTGACAGAAGACGGTCTTGGCGGTGCCAACAAAATTGAAGGCGAAAATGGTCTTGTGAAACTGAAAATCGGTACCAGTGGTACGGGTGAGCAGAAATACGCCGGTTTGATCAAGATTATGGATCCTAACGGACAGCCCAGATACTATGGCTTCAAGGATAAATACACGGTGCTGGCTCCGTCGGCTACTATCGCGGCTGACAAGATGAACGTGCTTTACGCCGGTATTGCCAACCCGGTGTCCGTCTCCGGCCCTGTTGCCGCCGACAAGCTGAGCGTTTCGTTCCCTGGCTGTAGCCTCACCTCTCAAGGTGGCGGCAAGTTCAATGTGAGCGTTCCTACCTCTTTGATCGGCAAGACCGTGCAGGCTTCTGTGGCTGCTAAGGTGGGCGAATCTACCAAAACACTGG
Source organism: uncultured Bacteroidales bacterium (assembly GCA_947165685.1). GTDB lineage: Bacteria > Bacteroidota > Bacteroidia > Bacteroidales > WCHB1-69 > F23-D06. The sequence continues at coordinate 98,093 of CAMVBK010000001.1, forward strand.
GTAACACGACCTTCCGTGTGAAACGTGTTCCGGATCCGCGTGCCGTGTTGGGTGCCAATATCCGCGGCGGCAAGCGTGCCAAGGCTGAAATCCTGGCCAACCCGATGGTGCGCGCCACCATGGGCGACGACTTTGTCTATGACTTGAAATGGTCGGTCAACTCTTTCCGCGTGATTATCGTGAGCAAGGGAATGGAAGAGCCCGCTATCGTTTGTCAAGGCGGTGGACTCAGCGAAAAAGCAAAGTCTGCCATTCAGAAGGCTTCGGCCAACACGGTTGTCTATTTCAGCGATATCAAGGTCTCCTCTGAGGCTGGTTCGCGTACTTTGGACGAATTCTCCGTCCGTATCAGATAATAACTGAAAAAAAACATAATTATGAAAAAGTTCACAGTATTAGCAATGATGTTCCTCGCTTTCACCTGCGCGTTTGCTCAGGAAGATGAAACCGAGGGCAGTACCCTGGAGCAACCTGTTCGCCCGCCGGTGGAAATGCCGTGGGAGCAGGTGAATACGGGAGATTTTACCGAAACGGTAGCTTATCCGCCTGTACGCCAGGCTGATGTGATGTACTATTGGACTATTTGGCGCATTATCGATCTGCGCGAGAAAGTCAACCATCCGCTCTATTTCCCTACGGAAGTGCGCGGCACGTGGCGAAGCCTCGGACAGACGATTTTCGATGCCATCGACATGTCCAATCCGGAACGCACCGAAGGTGTGCTGCCCATCTACTCCGACGAGATGTGCACACTTCCCTATTCGCGTGACGAACTTCAAAGTCTCATCTCACAAGTGACGACCATTCCCCAAATCAACGAAGATGGTGAGGAAATCGGAACTCAGGAGTTGATTATTCAATTCGAGCCGAAGGAAATCATCAATTATCGTGTGAAAGAGGTTTGGTATTTCGACAAGCAGTATTCGACTTTTAGAGTACAGATTCTGGAGATTGAACCGATCATCGAGTACGAACGTCAAACTGCGAATAATTCGTACTATGATGAAGAACAAGACGAAGAAGATGTGGCCGCCGAAATGACGCAAAAACGTTTGGGCTACATTTACTACAATGAACTTCGTCCGTTCTTGGCTCAGCAGGAGGTCTTCAATGTGAAGAACCAAGCCGCTCGTCTCTCTTTCGACGACCTGATTACCTGGAAGCGCGATTTCTCCAGCTTGATTTACAAGGAGTCGAATGTGTATGATCGTGATATTGCTGATTATATCGCTAATTCCCGCGATCAGCGTATCGAGTCGGAGCGTATCACCGACAAGATGAGGGTTTTCGAACACGACCTCTGGGAATTTTAATTTTCAACGACTTTTTCATAATTTTCAAGAAAACGGACGATTTTCGTCCGTTTTTTTTATTTTTGCAAAAAAAGCAAGATGATACTGATTGCAGGAGAATCTGATTTTCTGGTTTCCTCTTTGTCGGGGAAGTTCGGTGCCATGCATTTGGATCCGGTGGTTGAACTGGGCGATGACAAGTCGCTGATGGATCGGCTCGCATCGAACAAGCCCGATACGGATGCCCTATTCTATTTTGCCAAAAGGCAGATGCAAAGTGACGAATCAAGCCAGAATCTTGACTTTCTGCAATCGCTTTGGTCGCTTTCTGCAAAAGAACGGGTGTCTCTGACGGTTGTTTTCTATAAATACAACCATGATTTCAGTTTTAACACCCTTGCCGGGAAATTCAATGCTTGGTGTGGAAAGCAATTTCGGAAACCGCCCGCATATTATATATGTCTTACCGGGGAGGTGTATGGAGCTTCGGAAAATGGTTCCCGTATATGGAAGTACTACAGAGAAATGGTTGAGAAAGCCTCGGTGACCGTTCGTCGGTATTCGGGTATGGACGGCGTATGCTGGGAACGGGAAACGGATTTTTTGTACGAGAAAGATCTTGTGCGTGTGTTGTATTGGTTGTATGTGCACCATCCCGCGAACGGCTGGTATGAGATAGGGTCTGGTTTTCCCCGAACTGACACGGCAGTTGCGAAAGCGATTTTCCGTGCAATCGGGCTTCCCGATGTTATCAAGTATGACGATTTTTTGCATGATTCTTCGTCGTATGCTGTGCAAATTGCCGACATAGACCTCTCCAATTTGAGAAGATGTGGCTATAAAAAGCCGTTCTATTCCCTGGAAAGAGGGGTGAAGACGTGTCTATATAACCATCTCAAGTCTCAATAAATCATGGGAATAATGGCTTGTTGAAAAAAAATCTTCCAAGTTTTTTTTAAAGTGTGTCAGTATTCCAAATATTTTATATCTTTGTACTTAATTTTATAGGAGTGTAAAAGCTCGTTTTTTTGTTGAATTTTTATATCTTTCTGCATGAAGAGAATTACGGACAAGGCTATTTATCAGACGTTGAAAACGGTTTTCGGGTTTGACACGTTCAAGGGTGATCAACTGAAAATCATCAAGACATTGTTGAAAGGGAAGGATTGTTTTGTGATAATGCCCACAGGCGGAGGCAAGTCAATGTGCTACCAGTTGCCTGCGCTGATGAGCGATGGCACGGCCATTGTCATCTCGCCTTTGATTGCTTTGATGAAGAACCAAGTGGATGCGATCCGCACGTTCGGGACCGACCGCGGGATTGCGCACTTCTTGAACTCATCGCTGAACAAGGCGGAGATTTCTGAAGTCAGGAAAGATTTGCTCTCAGGGAAGACAAAGTTGCTGTATGTGGCACCCGAGTCCTTGACAAAGGAAGAGAATGTCAATTTCTTTCAAGACATCAACATATCGTTCTACGCCATCGACGAGGCGCATTGTATTTCGGAGTGGGGACATGACTTCCGCCCCGAATATCGGAATATTCGAAAGATTATCCAGCAGATCGGCAAGGATGTGCCGGTGATAGCTCTTACTGCCACGGCAACACCGAAGGTACAAAGCGACATTCAGAAAAACCTCGGCATGGACAAGGCGGAGGTGTTCATATCCTCATTTAACCGCCCGAATCTGTATTACGAAATTCGGGAGAAGACGAAAGATGTTGACAAGGAGGTGGTTAAATTTATCAAGAATCATCCCGGCAAGTCAGGCATCATCTATTGCCTGAGTCGTAAGAAAGTGGAGGAACTGGCCGTGCTGTTGCAGGAGAACGGCATTCGCGCACTGCCGTACCATGCAGGGCTTGACTCTAAAACCCGTGTGCAGAACCAAGATGATTTCCTGATGGAAAAGGCCGAGGTGATTGTGGCCACCATCGCTTTCGGAATGGGTATCGACAAACCCGATGTCCGTTTCGTGATCCACTATGACATGCCCAAGAGCCTGGAAGGGTATTACCAGGAGACGGGCCGCGCGGGTCGTGACGACGGCGAAGGGCTTTGCATCGCTTTCTATGACCAGAAAGACCTGAACAAACTGGAGAAGTTTTCGGCAAAGAAGTCCGTGTCAGAGCAGGAAATCGTGAAGCAGCTGCTGGCCGAGACTGCCGCGTATGCCGAATCCACGAATTGCCGCCGCAAGCACCTTCTGCACTATTTTGGCGAGAATTACACGGAAGAAAACTGCCATAACTGCGATAATTGCAACCATCCGAAACCCAAGATGGACGCATCGGAGCAGATTCAGTTGATGCTGGAGGTGATTCTGGCCGTGAAACAGCAGTTCAAGGAAGACCAGATCGTCGATATCATCTGTGGTAACAAAACCACGTCGATCCTGAAGTTTCATCATGAGAAACTGAAACAGTTTGGCGAAGGCATGGACTACGATGCCAAATTCTGGTCCAATATCGTCCGTGTTTCCATTTTCGACAATTTGATTGTCAAGGATATAGAGAATTATGGCCTGCTGAAAATTACGGACAAGGGCAAGAAATACATGAACAATCCATATCCGATTATGGCAATCAAACCTGCATCGGAGGAAGACGAGGACGAGGATGCCGCAGTGGATGCCGTGGCCGGCAATGTGGAGGAGGCCCTCGACACCGTGCTATTCAGTCTGCTGAAGGATTTGCGCAAAACCATCTCCAAGGAGGAAAACCTGCCGCCGTTTGTCATTTTCCAAGACCCCTCGTTGGAAGACATGTGCATCCAATATCCCATCACTATGGAGGAGATGACTCGGGTGGTGGGCGTGGGCCCTGGAAAAGCACAAAAATACGGACGACGTTTCATCGAACTCATCAAACAATATGTTGAAGAGAACGAGATCGACCGCCCGCAGGATTTTGTGCTGAAAACGGTCGCCAAGAAGTCGGCCAACAAGCTGTTTATCATCCAAGGGATTGACCATAAGATCAGTTTTGAGGACATCGCCATCGCCAAAGGCATGGATATGGACGAGTTGCTGACGGAAATCGAGCATATTGTGGCTTCTGGCGCTAAAATTGACATCTCCTATTATATTGACGAGGAAATCGAGCCTTATCACCAGGAGGATATCATCGATTATTTCGCCAATGCGGATACAGATTCCGCCGAGGAGGCCCTGCGCGTGCTTGGTGAGGATGAATATACTTTGGAGGAAATCCGAATCATGAGAATCAAATACTTGTCGGATGTTGGTAATTAGGATTTAGAACTTAGAATTTAGAACTTAGAGTTTAGAAATTGGAATATGGAAGAAATGAACGATGAAATGACGAATGGGGTCGCTGAAAACAATGCGACGGTCGTGGATGAGAAAGGTTTTGTGGTGGTTGATGCACCGACGACGGTGTCGGAGGAAGAAAAGGCTCCGAAGGACAAGACTTCTGTGATGCACTGGATTGTAGAAGGAGTGCTTTTGGTCGCAGTGATAGTGCTGTATATACTGCACTTCTGCTGCGGGAACGCAGGGAAAAAGACGGCTGTGGTGGCAAAACCTGCCGAAAAGGGCACCGGAGAGGTGGTGTTCATCAATATAGACACAATCAATGAACATTATGAGCTGGTCAAGATTTTGACGGACAGTATTGATTCGGAAAAGCAAAAGCAGGCAGTGGTGTTCCAGAACCGCCAGAAGGCATTGGAACAGAAGGCTGCAAATTTCGAGAAGAACTACAGTTCCGGTTCGCTGACGCCCCAGCAGGCCCAGTATGCACAGCAGAACCTTCAGGAGGAGAGTACGCGCTTGCAGAACGACTATGCGCAGGCCGTGGAGTCGCTGGAAGCCCGTTATACTGCGGCTTTGACCCAGATGGCCGACTCGCTGAATGCCGCTGCGCAGCGCATTAATGCCGCACACAATGCATCCTACATCTTCAGTTATCAGTCTGGCGGCCAGCTTCTTTACGCCGATCCGGCCCATGACATCACGAATGAAGTCTTGGATGAACTCAACAGATCCTTCAAGAAGAAAAAATAAAGTGTGACTATGGCTGACAATCAGTTGAATGAACAAAAAGCGGAACTCCATTCTTTCGGGACTGTCCATATTGTGATTTTGTGTATAGCTTTCGGGGCTCTTGCGGCCGCCCTGGCATTTCTGGCCGTGTCCAACAGCCACCGGAAACAACAGGCCGTGGAGGTCGAAAACGCTTTCATGGACAGTTTGCACGTCTTCCCTCCGATTGACTTCGTGGACTCTCTTTACGGCAGAGTTGAAGTGAAGCGCTATGAGGACGAGACTCCGAAGGTGGTGCTGTATTACGTCTTGGACAGCGTGGGCAATCCCACAGAGGAAGTCGCACATGAGACGCATTTCTACGAGAATCACCAAAAGTACATTGACGGAAACCGCAACGACAAGGAACGAGACGGTTTGTGGTATGCCTACTATCCCGACGGCACGGTCCAGACCATGGCCCACTATGAGAATGGAAAGGAAAACGGACGATATACGGTTTATTTTCAAAATGGAAACGTAAGATACACAGGTGTGTATAACATGGGTGTGCGTACTGGAGAATGGAGATTCTACAACGAGGACGGCACCCTGCTGAGAACGGAGAATTTCTAACGATACTCTTATCAAACAAATAATTAAAAACTGAGATATTATGGAATTACCATTTGCAGAAGCGTGGAAAATCAAGATGGTGGAACCCATCAAGAAGTCCACGAGAGAAGAAAGAGAAAAGTGGCTTGAGGAAGCCTACAACAACATTTTTATGCTGAAGAGCGATTATGTCTATATCGACCTTCTGACAGATTCTGGTACTGGTGCGCAGAGCGACCGCCAGTGGAGTGCGATGATGATGGGCGACGAGAGCTATGGCGGTGCCCGTTCTTTCTACCACATGAAAGACACCATCACCGAACTGACCGGCTTTAACTTTGTGATTCCGACCCACCAAGGTCGTGCGGCTGAAAATGTGCTGTTCAGCTATTTGGTGAAACCCGGTAACGTGATTCCTGGCAACGCCCATTTCGACACTACGAAAGGACATATCGAAAGCCGCAAGGCCTTCGCGATCGACGTGACGGTTCCCGAGGCTTATGACACCCAGCTGGAGGTTCCCTTCAAAGGCAATGTCAGCCTGGAGAAATTGGAGAAAGTGCTTCAAGAGAACAAGGGCAACGTCCCGTTCATGGTGCTTACAGTCACGAATAACACGGTTGGCGGTCAGCCGGTCAGCATGAAGAATATTCGCGAGACTTGCGAACTTTGCCACAAGTACGGCGTGCCGGTCAACATCGACAGCGCCCGTTTCATCGAGAACTGCTACTTCATCAAGACCCGTGAGGAAGGCTATGCCGACAAGACCCTGAGAGAGATTGCCTTGGAGATGTTCAGCTATGCCGACTGCATGACGATGAGCGCCAAAAAGGACGGTCTGGTCAACATGGGCGGTTTCATCGCCACCAACAAGAAGGATTGGTACGATGGCGCCAAGCTCTTCTGCATTCCGTTCGAGGGCTTCCTGACGTATGGCGGCATGAACGGTCGTGATATGGATGCTTTGGCCGTTGGTCTGAAAGAAAACATTGAGTTCGACATGGTGGAGACCCGTATCAAGCAGGTTCAGTATCTGGCCGACAGACTGGACGAATACGGCATCCCTTATCAACGCCCTGCCGGCGGTCACGCCATTTTTGTGGATGCCGACAAGGTGCTCACCAAGATTCCGAAAGAGGAGTTCCCGGCCCAGACCCTTACGTGCGAGCTCTACTTGGAAGCTGGCATTCGAGCCTGCGAGATTGGCTACGTGCTTGCCGACCGCGATCCGGTGACTCGCGAGAACCGCTTCGGAGGCAACGATTTCGTGCGTCTGTGCATCCCGCGCCGCGTCTATACGAACAACCACATGGATGTTATCGCCGCAGCCCTGAAGAATGTGTATGACCGCCGCGACACGATTACCCGCGGTTTGGAAATCACTTGGGAGGCCGAGCTGATGCGCCACTTCACCTGTCAGTTCAAACGTCTCGGCAAGTAATTGGACACGATGCTGATAGTAGGGAATGTCCTTGTCTCGGAAGAGCTGATTGACAAATGTTTCTGTTGCGATCTTGCGCAATGTAAAGGCATTTGTTGTGTTGAGGGTGACATCGGCGCTCCAGTGTCGCCCGAGGAAGTTGCTGAGTTAGAGGACTTTTATCCTGATTATAGTAAATATATGACAGAGGAAGGTGTCGCCGTCGTGGAAAACGGCGGCACCTTTGTCTTCAATGGAGACGACTCCTTTGAAACCCCGTTAGTGGAAAGCAACGATGCGTGCGCTTTCGCCTTTTTCGAAGACGGGGTCGCGAAATGTGCCATTGAAAAGTGCTTCCGCCTCGGTGAAATTCCGTTCAGGAAGCCAATCTCCTGTTACCTGTACCCGATTCGGGTCAGCAGGGTGGGGGAGTATGAGGCGTTGAACTATGACCATTGGTCGATTTGCAAGACGGCCGTGGAGAACGGCAATCGCCTGAAGCTGCCTGTCTATCGTTTCCTGAAGGAGCCGCTGATTGCCAAGTATGGCGCAGAATGGTTCGCTGAATTGGAGGAGATGGTCTCCCTTCGTTCAAAGGTTTGAGCGTTAATCTTTGAATAAACTTCTAAACTCATAAACTTTCTAAACCCGTAAACTTTCTAAACCAAAAAAAAGTATATCTTTGCGGTTTGAAATAAAAAGAAAAGACAGTATGAAATTCATCGTATCGAGCGACTTGTTATATCGCAATTTAAGCGCCATCAACGGCGTGATGGGGACGAACAGCACGATGCCCATCCTGGAAAATTTTTTAGTCACTATTGAAGGTAACCAGTTGAAACTCACAGCCTCGGATCTGGAGTCCACGATGACGTCTGTCATAGAGCTGGAAAATGTGGAAGGCGAAGGCTCGGTGGCCGTCCCGGCAAAGATTTTGCTTGAGACGCTGAAACTGATGCCGGATATGCCGTTGGTGTTCGCCATCGACACGGAAAACAACATCTTGAAGTTTTCATCGGCGAACGGCGAATATGGTGCCCCTTGTTTTCCGAGCGATGAGTATCCGAAGGTGAAGCCGATAGAGAATCCCCAAAGCTTTGATATCCGTGCGTCGGTGCTCCAGCGTGCCATCAGCAAGACAATATTCGCTACTGGCAATGATGAGCTGCGCCCGAATATGATGGGGGTGCTTTGTGAGTTGTCCGCAGAAAACGTCACGTTTGTGGCCACTGATGCGCATAAACTGGTTCGTTATCGCAATTCCGAGGTGCATGTTGACGATTTCTCGTCATTCATTCTGCCGAAAAAGCCCATGGCGCATCTTAAGAACATTTTGGCGAACCATTCCGAGATGGTGCAGGTTGACTATTCCCAGGAAACGCATCATATTCGCTTCTCATTCAGCAATTATGAGCTCTATTCTTCGCTGAAGGAGGGAAAATATCCTAATTATGAACAAGTCATACCCAAATTGAACCCGAATGTCCTGACCATCGGTCGCGATGAGTTTCTGAAGTCCATCCGCCGTTTGGGTAACTACTCCAGCCAATCCACATTCCAAGTCCGCCTCACTTTGAACGACACTGGCTTGAACATGACCGCCGAGGATATGGACTTTTCCTACAAAGGAGCAGAGAATATTCAGTGTGAGTATCAAGGAGAACCGATGGAGATTGGCTTCAACTCACGTTTCTTGCGCGAGATGGTGGAGAATTTGGACGTTGACACGATTGTGATGTCTTTCTCTACCGCACAAAGAGCAGCGCTGATTTCTCCGGCCATTCAACATGACGAAAACGAGGATGTGCTGATGTTGATTATGCCGGTGATGTTGAATAATTAGTGGTGTAGAAAACCACAAATCAAAAAGGAAAACCGAGTTGTCGCGGCCGCAAGGCTGAGGAAAGTCCGGGCAACGCAGAGCACCATACTTCCTAACGGGAAGGCGCGCGCGAGCGTGACAGACAGTGCCACAGAAAGGATACCGCCCGTCCATCGGGTAAGGGTGAAAACGTGAGGTAAGAGCTCACGCCGTCGTCAGTGATGCCGGCGGAGGTAAACCTTATGGGTTGAAAGACCAAATAAACCGGGGCTTGAGGGCTGCTCGTCCGACCCGGAGGGTAGGTTGATAGAGGCATGCGGTGACGCATGTTCGAGATAAATGACAACATAGAACAGAACCCGGCTTACGGGTTTTCCTTTTTTTTTACCACCTGGGTTTGAAGGCATTTTCAATGTGCCTGACATCCTGCATCTCCGGACTGTTGACCACAGAAATGATGTCAAAACGAATTTCTTTCGTAACATTCTTGAATTGGGCATAGTATTTTGCCGCCCGGATTAATCGTTTCTGTTTTTGTAAATCTACAAATAGCTCCGGATTCCCGAAAGCGGTACCCTTTCTTGTCTTTACTTCGATGATGACGAGGTATTTGTCGTCTTCCGCGATGATGTCCACCTCAAGGTGGCCGCAACGCCAGTTCCGTTCTAAAATTCTATACCCTTTCTGTAGTAAAAGGTTTGTGGCAAGGTCTTCGCCTAAAATGCCTTGTAGTTGTTTTTCCGTTTTCATTGTTTTTATTTTAGTGAATAAAAATGCGCTGCAAATATATAAAAAATCTAATTGTGGAAGCATTCTGATTTGATTTTTCTGCGAAAATATCCTTCGGAAATTTACTAATCGTGTTTGAATTGTTAATTTGAAATCGTTATCTTATTGGTTTTGAGGAAGAAAAAAAATATTCAAAACTCTTGACAGATCTTCCTTTTTGATGTATATTTGCCGTCGGAATGAGGAGGTTTTGGGGATGGGGTAATCATGAAAAAGCAAAATATAATATGAAGGAAGAATTTCTGCATTATGTGTGGCAGCATCGCCACTTCGATTTTTTGAATGCCAGTACGACTGATGGAAAGAGTCTGGAGATTGTCCATCCTGGTGTGCATAATGATGACGCGGGACCGGATTTTTTACAATCCGTGGTTGTCATTGGCGGAATGCGCTGGGTCGGCAGCGTGGAGATTCATTGTCGCAGTTCGGATTGGCTACGTCATGGGCACCAGTATGACGAAAAGTACCATTCGGTGATTCTGCATGTGGTGTATGAGCATGATATGGATATTCAACTTGTTGGAGATGAGATTGTTCCTACATTTGAACTTAAGGGCAAGATTCCTAAGGAAATGTTCCAGCGTTACAATAGTTTGTTGGGAGAGCCAGACTTGCTGTTGTGCCGTTCCTATTTGGAGAACTTTGATCCGATGGTTGTTCAGAATCAGGTTTCCAGTGTTTTGGTGGAGCGCATGATTCGCAGGCATGATGAGTTGACATGTGTTTTAGACAAGTGCCAAAAGGATTGGAAAGAGTTGATATATAGAATGTTGGCAGTGGCTTTTGGTTGCAAGAAGAACGGTGTTGCGTTCGAACTGTTGGCGCAAAGCCTGTCCTATCGGGTGGTTCGTTTGCACCAGGCCTCCCAGTTGCAGTTGTATGCGTTGCTGTTCGGCCAGTCAGGGCTGTTGGACGTGCATGAAGGGGACCTGTATGCAGAAAAACTGTCGTACGAATACAGCTATTTGCGTTACAAGTACCGGTTGGATCCCATCGGGGCGCATCAGTGGAATTGGCTTCGGCTGCGCCCGCAAAACTTCCCAACGCTGCGTATCGCGCAGTTCGCGCAGCTGCTTTATGAAACAGGGGATGCGCTGATGGATTATATGCTGAGGTCGCCATATCCGGTTTTGCGGCAATGGTTGTCGGTGGCTCCCGACTGCTATTGGGAGACCCATTATCAGTTCGGGAAAGAGACGGTGAGGCATTCGTCTGGATTGGGCTCTACCACGGTCGATTCACTGATTGTCAACACGGTAGTGCCGATACGGTTCGGCTACGCGCGTTTCTCTGGGGATGAGGCTATGCAGGAAGATGCCCTGGAACTGCTTGAACGGGTTGGATATGAGGACAATAGTGTCACGCGCATATTCAGTGACAGTTCTTTTCCTTGTGGCAGTGCGTACGATTCTCAAGCGCAGATTGAGCTTATGAATCACTATTGCTCAAAAAAGCAGTGTCTCAGATGTGCGATAGGGGAGAAAGTGGTTCGGAAAAGCAAGTGAAAATGGAGGATGAGGCTTGTCTTGCCGAAATTCCGAAATCTACCGTGGTTAAAAAAAGTGTATTTTCGCGGCGGCAAATCTCTAAGGTTTGTGTAGCTTGTTTACGGAGTAAAGTTATGGGGATCTCTAATTATTTCTTCCTGATTAACAGCTTCTTATGAGCTGAAATCCGCTGAAAACGACACCTAAAATCCCCGTTTCGGTCAACTTGCTACAGATGAACTTTTTATGGTGAAAATTTCTCGCAACCCATTGTCATTCAAAGAATTATTTGTATATTTGCGGCAAATTAGAAAGGACAATGAATCAGACCAAACCAACATACAAACAGCAAGGTAACGTCGGGCTTTTCGACAGCGACGAGACAATGGAGAATCTCAATGCGATGGGCAATCCTTTGGACAAACTCTCAAAAGCGGTTGATTTTGAGATGTTTAGAGACACTTTGGAGAGGGGGCTCTATAAGGAGAAGTTCACCAAGGTGGGCGCGAAACCGTATGACTGCGTGCTGATGTTCAAGATCGTGGTGCTGCAGCGGATATATCATCTCAGCGACCCGCAGACGGAATACCAGATCCGCGACTTCCTCGGACTGGCCAGCGGCGACAAAGTGTCCGACGAGAAAACAATATGGGCTTTCAAGGAGGAATTGACAAAGAAAGGTCTTTTTGGGCAATTGTTCAATGAATTCTACGCTTTTCTGGAGGAGAACAACCTGATCTTGCATGAGGGCACCATGATAGACGGGAGCTTCGTGGAGGCACCGCGCCAGCACAACACACGCGAAGAGAACAAAATAATCAAAGAAGACAGGGGCGGCGAGTTGTGGAATCCGGAAGAGGGCGACACCGAGGAGGAGAAGAGGCGCAAAGCCAACAAGAAAAGGCAGAAGGACACGGATGCCCGATGGGTGAAGAAGGGCGGCGAGAAGCATTTCGGCTACAAGAACCACACCGAGGTAGACAAGGGGAGCAAGTTCATCAAGAAAGGGGTGACCACCGATGCATCTGTTCATGATTCCAAGCCGGTGAAAGAGCTTGTGGATGAGAATGACAGGGGTGAGGATTTGTTCGCTGACAGTGCCTACATCGGCAAAGGGGTGAAGAGGGTGATGCGGAAGTTCGGGATGAAGGACAAGGTGATCAAGCGGAACACCAGAGGCAAGAAAATCAGCAAATGGCAGGAGACCATCAACAGGAAGAACTCGAAGCTGCGCGTGAGGGTGGAACATGTGTTCGGATACATGGAAGAGTGCCTTCACGGAATGTCCAGCCGAGTGGTCGGCTTTGCGCGGAACGCGGCCTACAACACCCTGACAAACCTGGTCTACAACCTGTGCCGGTACGAGCAAGTATCACGGCTTGGGATGAATTAACCAATTAAAAATCAAATAGTTGAACAAATATAGACAAAAAAATATTAACAAGCTGCAACCTTTTGGATTTTTTGCATCCTATGAATAGATAAAAGAATAAATTTTGCAGCGTTGTTTGCTTATCTTGATGTTTAACGGACTTCGCATCAAGGTCGGCGGCAACGCGAAGAAGTAAAAAATAGAAGTCCCCTAAGGTTTGTGTAGCTTGTTTACGGAGTAAAGTTATAAAAATGAATATGATAATGAAAAAGATTGCAATCCAATTGGTTTTGATGATGCTGTGTGTTTCGCTTTCCGCGCAGACCACCTATTTTGTCTCCAACAGCGGCAACGACAGCAACGACGGCCTTTCGTGGACCACGGCCAAGGCCACTATCGACGGGGCGATGGCATTAATAACCTCACCTAACGACGACTCGGTGTTCGTGGCGACGGGCACCTACCCGGCCTGCACCATTAAGAACGGTACGCATGTGTACGGCGGCTTCGCGGGTACGGAAAACCATCTCTATGAGCGGCAACCGCTCACTTACGGCATCGCCGCCGACAGTTCCTGTACTATTATTGATGCACAACACGACAACAACTATGCCGTACAAATCAACAGCTACTTTCACTACAACGGCAGTTATCATTGCCGGGAAAACACTTTCGATGGTTTCTATGTGACAGGCGGCAATCAGTACGGCATCCGCGACGTGGCAAACAATACCCACACGATTTCGAATTGTACTATGACTGGAAATGCCTGCGGTTTGTATTTGGGAATGTCATATTCCAACTCATACTACAATGCCACGTTTCAAGTTTCGGACTGCAAGATTTATGGAAACACATTGAGCGGCGGTGTCCGGATGTACAGCGGCAGCCAAAGTTATGGGGCCACCTACGAGTTCAACAACTGTGAAATTACAGGAAACACGGGCAGTCAATGCGGTGGAATATGGTTCGATGCAAACTACACGACGCCATACAATACGGTCGTTGTCAAAAACTGTGACATCACGAAAAACACCGCTTCGGGATTGGACGCCAAGGCTGGCGGCCTGCTGACGCAAGCCAACGATTTTCTTTATACTCCAACGAGAAACGAATGGCAGATTATCAACTCGCGTATCATTGACAACACGGTTTACACTACCGCCACCATCGCCAGCACAAGCGGTAGCCGGCCATATATCGCCGGAGGTGTCAGCGTTTTCACTCATCCCGCGCACATTATCGGCTGTGTGATTGCCAACAACAGCGCCATTTCTACCGAAGGCATTGATGTGACCGGCGGTGTGGTTACCTATTCGTACGCTACATCATCGGGAGGACCTTCCAGCGGAAACCCCGTAGGAAGGATGTATATGGCAAACTGCGTGGTTGCCAACAATCTGGCACAGACCAGCCATGCCGACGGCACAGGTGGTATTCGCACCACTTCCGCCGCCACCGTCAAGAACACGGTGATTTACAGCAACAAACGGAACAGCGAGTTTTCACAGTTGAGCTACAGCGCAAACCATACATTCCCATACAGCTATTGCGCCGCCAATCACATAGACGCCGCCAACGACTTCTCCGCCGACAGTACTAATTTTGTCTTGGATACGGCCACTCTGCCGCAGTTCGTGTCTCCTTCGTCCATGGTGGGTGCCTCCTCCATTGCCACGGATCTGTCAAACCTCAACGCAGACTGGCACGTGATGCCCAATTCGCCGTTGATTGACGCGGGCGACCCGAACACGGCATTCATCACCTACCTGCCCGCCACCGACATGGACGGCAACCCGCGCATCGGCAACAACCGTGCCGACATCGGGGCTTACGAGCTTTCCAACACCACCTTCAACCAGAGCATCACGTGGAATCAGGACCTCACCGCCGACCTCTCCGACGGCACACTGACCCTTAACGCCACGGCCACCTCCGGACTTCCCGTAACATACACCTGTAACAACGAAGACATCGCCACTGTGAACGGCAATGTGCTTACGTTTCATGGTGCCGGCTATGCCATTGTCACTGCCTCGCAGCCAGGCAATGCCACCTGGAACGCCGCTGCAGATGTCTCAAAGATTCTCACCGTGACAAGCAGCACTTCCGACCTGCAGCCGCAAAGCATCCTCTGGAATCAGGAGCTCACCTTCCCGCTGAGCGATGAGCCTGTAGTGCTGGCCGCAGCCGCCACCTCCGGACTGCCCGTGCAGTTCACAAGCAGCGACGAGAGTGTGGCTACGGTTAACGGCAGTATCTTGACGATGCACAGCGTGGGCTTGGCCATCATCACGGCCTCGCAGCCAGGCAACGACGAGTATGCCCCCGCACAAAATGTGATGAAGATTCTCAATGTGACGGAACCGGTAGAGGTCGAAACGTACGATGCGTTGCAGGTGACGGTCTCGCCGAATCCGTCGAATTCGATTTTCAAGGTGGATGGGGCGATGGAGAATGGGGATTTCCATGTCTGCGACATGTATGGCAAGGATGTTATGTCTGGTCGCTTGGATAACAGCAATGCGGTCGTTGACATGTCAGCGTTCCCTGCCGGGATGTATTTCCTTCGTTTGCGCTTTTCCGACGGACAGACCGTGACGGTGAAGCTCATGAAGGCTGAGTAGCCGATTGTGTGGTTCGATAGGTGAATCGGTCGAACTTTCTGAATTCCAACTTAGAAAGCCGTTCCATACTACGTTCTACATTTTCTTCGGTGTTGAATACCGGGATGATTGGGGTGCGCAGAATGACGTGCTCGCGGTCGTAGTTTGTGGCAAGCCACTTCAGGTTTTCCCACACTTGTGCGTTCGATTTTCCCGTGTAGGCGGTGTAAATCCTGTCGTCAGCGTCCTTGATGTCGATGATGAAGTCGTTGGTGATGGATGCGATTGTTTGCAGGGAAGTTAGTGGTACGTTCAGCGAGGTCTCCACGGTGATTTTCCAGCGTTCGGCGCAGAGGGCGTGGAATTGGCGGATGAACTTGGGGCGGAGCAGCGGTTCGCCGCCGCCGAAGCAAACGCCGCCGCCTGTGGCCACAAAGTAGAGGTCGTCGATGCGTAGCTGCTGGTAGAGGCTTTCCGGCGTGAAGCGACGGACAGGGGCATCGGCATTTAGGCAAGCGGGGTTAAGACAGTAGTGGCACCGCAACGGACAGCCGTGGAAGGCCGCCAACGTGGTCACACCCTCGCCATCCACCCCGATACGGTGGCGGCTAATGCCGATGAAGGGAGCCTCGTCAGTGTTTCGTGCCGTATTATCTGTCATTCTTTATGTTTTCGTATAACTACCTTCTTTACAGTTCGGTTGCCAAGACGTACAAAATAGAGACCAGAAGAGCTTACTTCGAACACATTGCGGCTGTGGAGGTCTTGCGTTTTGCAGGCGATGATTCTGCCAGTGAGGTCGATAATTTCTACGTTGATTCCCTCAGCGTTCTCCACCACAATCTGGCGGTCGTGGCTATAAACGTGAACTTGTGGGAATGCCAGGTCGTCAATTCCGATGGTGGACTGGAATTCAGCGATAAAGGTGATGTCGTTGAGAACGATAATGTCTCTCGGATTGTTTGTGTCCCCGTCGTTCCATTGGGTGAAAATGTGGTTTTGGCGGGGGATTGCCTCAATTCGGACCTCAGTGCCGAAGTCGTAGGTGCCTCCGCCTGTTGCGTAGCCCATGTTGTTGTCGGCAGACAAAACCGTGACGCTGTACTGTTGCGGAGGCTCGACGGTATTGGACAGCAGGATTCGTATCATCCAGGTGAGGTCGAAGCCAAAGTCCCTGGCCGACCCCCAGTAGGAGCCGTTAGAGGACAGCCAGGAGCCGTCGGGGTTGCCGGCGTAGTGGCTGCCCGTGGCGGGGTGCGCTACACCGTTGGTGCTGAAGGTGACCCATAGGGGCTGGGTATGGTCAATGAAGACGGCAGTGTCCAGTTCGATTTCCCGCCAGTCGCCGGATCCGTAAAGCTGGCAAGTCTGCGAAACAATTATGTTTTCCGGCGATGAGGTGCCGCCTTGGTGGATGCGCAGTTCATAGTTGCCGGGCTCGTTGTCCCAAAGGCGGATGGCGGTGATGGAGTCGTAGGGAGAAAGGGTTCCCGAGGGGAATCGGACACCCCAATAGACGGTGGTGCCAGCGCCGATGCTGTTGGCCATCTCTCCGTTGTCGTAATGACGCTCGTAGTCGCCGAGGTTGTCGAACAGGGCGGTGTAGAGGATGTTGGCGGTCACCGTGACGGGGCGTGGGTTTTGGGTATTGCCGTCGCTCCAGCCGGTGAATCGGTAGCCGCTGTTGGCCGTTGCTTGTAACGTGGTGCTTGTCCCGTCCTCAAACACGCCGCCGCCGGTGGCAGATCCCATTACGCTGCTGTTGGAGACCACGGTGACGGTGAACGGACCTTGCGGCTGTGTGGTGTCGCAGGGTTGCGCAACCGTGTAGATACCGGATGGATTGTTGGCGATGTTGAGCAGTGTGTCGCCGCTGTTGTTATAGAGGATGAAAGCACATTCTTGATCGTAAGATCCTGTATTCCAAGTTATAAGTAGCTCTGATGGACATACGTCAAACGTTTGGGCTGTGGAACCTTCCGTGCAAGTGAAGGTGCCATACGTATAGCCGCTTGCCGAGCTGACGGAAAGAGAAGCTCCGTTCCAGCCGTCGCCGTAGGTGTCGTTCATCTGTAGGGTGACGGTGCATTGGTCAGAAACGGCGCATTCATTCTGGACCACTTGAATGGATGCGGTCTGCGTGCCTTGGGTGATAGTGATGACCGCTGTCCGGATGCCGCCTGTGTTGTTAGGGGCGGCTGTGGCCGTCACGGTGACAGAGCCTGTTGACGGGTTGCCAGAGGTAGGGGTGATGGTCAGCCAGGGTTCATTGCAGGATGCCAGCCAATTCGATGCGTTGGCGTTGTTCGGCGTGATAAGGAAGGAGGTGCTTCCGCCTTCTTGTTCGAATGTGAGCGAATGGGGATAGCAGGTGAGCAGGCCGTTGGGCTCAATGCCCACGATGACGGCGATGTTGCTGCTGAAATTGTAGCCGTTATTGCCGCCGGTGCCGCCCGCGCCCGGGTTCAGGGCATTGTGGGCGAAGTAGCCGTCCATGTAGCCGCTCCAACCCCAGTTGATGTGGAACATTCCATTGTTGTCGTAGCCGTCACACACGAAAGCGTGCCCGCCGCCATCGCCGTCGCCGCGTTCCAGCACCGGCCGGCCAGCGTCGATTTCGGTGGTGAGGGTGGAGATCCAGTTGGCATCTGATGTCTGGCTTTTGTAAACCCCGTGTAGGGAACCCTTATAGCGGAAGTAGTTCTTCAATGCGTTCTCGCCGCAGGCCAGGAACGGAAACCCGTACGAATTGAGGGTGGCGGCGCTGCCGTTGATGCCATATTGCATCTCCACGGCCACCCCGATGTGGTAGATCAGGGTCGCCACGGCGTTTACCTGCGTGGCGGTGCTGCCGAAGTTCAGTGTATTTGGCATATTGGCCCAGTCGTAGGTGGTGGAGCCGAAATCGGCAGACAGCGGTCCGAAGGTCGCGTCCGTATAGTTGTGCGAGCCGTTGCCGGTGACCGGCCAGTTCCAGTATTTCATCAGCTGTGCGACGGAGGTGGCCACGCATCCCGCCACGGCATGGGTGCCGGCTGAGTCGGGACAAAGATTGTTGTAGTAAGGACTTTGGTCCCAGGTAGTGGTTAATAGCGGTGCGACTGACGTGGTAGCGAGTGCGGCATAGTTTCCTTGCAAAAGTGAGCTCCAAAGTTGCTCGATAGTTTCTGTAGCGGGTGTTTGTTGGCTTTTGTGGAAGGCGATTTCCCGTTCGTACTCTTGCAGGAAAAAGAGGATGTGGTCGGGTAGGGGAGTTCTGGCTTCGTTGGTGGTGGAGTATCCTAAAACGGGCTGGACACAGTTGTCGGCCGCGATGATGACAAATCCTTTCCCTTCCGTGTTTTTGAAAAGGTAGAACTCGTGAAAGTCTGTGTCTGGGGTGATGTCAGCCCATCGTGCGGATAATCCTGGGGCGACTGAGGTCCAGAAATTTGTAGCAATTTGTTGTGCAGTGGCGCGGTCAACGGGCGAAGCGAATGTCGTGAAATTGAAGATGAACAAGTATGTCCCTAAAAACAGTAATGTGCGTGCTATTTTCATATAAAAGATGTTTAAAAACGGCGCAAAGGTACATAAATTTTGTATAGAAAAACAAAATTGCTTAATATTTTTCAAAAAGCAGTTGTTTTAATTTCTGGTTCCGTTCTAATCTTCCGTCAATGTTTCCAAAAACGCCTTCAAATCGGCAATCTCACTGGGGGTAAGGCGTACGCCGCCATCGTTGACGTGGTGCATTAATGGGCTGATGGTCGGGGAATTCTGCACTTCGGAATTGTAAAAGGCCAGCACTTCGTCTAAGGTTTTGAAGCGGCCGTCGTGCATGTAGGGCGCAGATTTGGTGACGTTCCGCAGCGACGGGGCGCGGTAAGCACCTTTGTCGTGCGGGTCACCCGTAACGTTGGCGCGGTCGTGATTATCTGTCGGCTGTGCATACAACCCGTTGTTATAGAAGAGGTTCGTGGTGAAGAGCGGGCTTCCGCCGCTGCCATGACAGTGGAAACAGTCGGCACCCTCTTCGGTGGTGAAGAGAACATAGCCGTGCAGCTCCTGGGCGGTGAGTTGCTCCTCGCCGCGCAGGTAGCGGTCGAATTTGGTGTCGCCGGAAACGAGCGAGCGCACGTACTGCGCGATGGCTTTTTGGATGCGTTCCATCGTGATTTCTTCAGTGCCAAAGGCTTTCTTGAACAGCGGAGGGTATTTGCCGTCGGCTTTGATGGCGGCCACGGCACCTGCCTCTGTGCCGCACATTTCGTCGTCCGCAGTGATGGCCATCAGCACGATGTCCTCGATGGTGCGTTGCTTCGGATTCGGGTTGTCCTTGGAAATCAGTCCGTTCCAAAAGTATCCCTCGTGGTTGAAGACGAGGTTGACCAGTGGCATGGCGTTGTGGATGGTGGGTTTCCCTGTGGTGCGGCCGCGCGGCTTCCCGTCGGGGAAACGCGGGTTGTCACTGCCGAGATCGTAGTTGCATTCGCGGCGGTGGCAGGTGGCGCACGACATCAGCAAGTCGGGCTCCGTGCCGGTGTAGCCACAGAGGTGCGGGTCGTGGAAGAGCAGCTCTCCGAGTTCCACCCCTTCCACCGTCATCGGGTTGTCGGCGGGGATGTTTAGCGCCGTCGGGAATCCCTTCGGAACCGGAATGTCGTAGGGGGTGGGCGGTTCGACGCGTTCGCGGCAGGCGGCGCTAAGGAACAGGAGGATGAGGAAAACGCAGAGACACTTTAATTTTGTGCGGATGCTTGGCTTTTGTCGAGGCATGGATGCTTTTCCCGCTGTGGTTTCAGTCTTGGCCACGCTCAAATCCAGATGGATGACAGGGTGTCGGCTTGTCGCGGTATTCATCGTTCTTGGTTTTAAATGCCGCCGCAAAAATAATGAAATTTTCCGCATTATACCGCTCACACTATTTTGTTTTTTCCTATTTTTGCGCCGTATTATGAAAAGGGAAAGGATGATTCGGAAAAAGGAACGGCTGCATCGTCTCCGCAAGCATCTGTCGCGAATGGACAATCGGGTGCGCCAATTCCAGGATTGGAGGCGTCAGCCCCATCAAGTGGCACCGATGTCGGACGAGGAACATGATTGCGCCACCTGCGGCACGCACTTCAGGGGAAACTACTGTCCGCGTTGTGGGCAGGCATCGCGCATCGGACGTTTCTCCTTCAAGACGGGTGTACTCAACTTTATGGATGTCTGGGGATTGGGCAATCGCGGCATGTTCCGCACCATCCGCGATCTCATTCTACGTCCCGGTTACATGATCCGCGATTACCTCTCGGGCATGCAGATGGCCTACTTCCCGCCCTTCAAGATGTTCTTCCTACTCGCCGCGTTCTCCATCTTGGTCACCCACGGGTTCAATATCAAAGGGAAGGATCTCGAAAAGGATGAAGAAGAAAAGACGGAGACCGTGACGCAAGAGATGGTCACGCCGCCGCAGGAGGACACCGCCACGTACGACGAGACCGCTTCCACTCAGCAGGAAGCCGCCAAGCCGCAAAGCGACGAGGGAAAGTACACACGCTATGTGACGTTGGTTTTTCAAGAAATAGCCAGAAAAATGACTTGGTTCAGCCTGAAGTTTCCGAATATCTGGTCTTTGGTGCTGATGATGTTTGTGTCCGGATTCCTTTACCTGTTTTTCCGACGTTGTCCCAACATCCCCGACCTTCGCTATGCCGAGCTTTTCATCGCGCTGCTATATTCCGTCAACATGTACTCCATCTACTCAATTGTGTTGAATTTCCTTGCACTGCCCCGTATAGCTGCGTTCACTTCCCTGCTCACGCTGATTCCGCTGAAGCAGTTTTCTGGCTACAGTTGGTGGCGCACAACGCTCTACACCATATTGAGCTTTGTCATTATGTTTGCGTTGATTTTCCTAATCCTCTGTGCGTCCGTGTACCTTGCAGTGTATTTGGACGAGTTCAGGACGGGAGGGTGAACTTATCCCGAATTTCGGACGGTAAGTTAAGCTGAAAATCGAAAATGGACAACCACTGGCCAGATGCCAGCAGATTCCGCGATTCGCGGTTGTTGTTTCAATGGCCAATGCCTGAGTTGGCATTACTCTTCGTCAAACAGCCCCAATTGCGTTCCAGCACCTTCGCTGTCGGTCGGAATGTCCGATCTGTCAGCGGAAATGGAGTCAAAGACCTCCTTGGCGATTTCCTCATCCATGGAAGTGACCGGCTCGACGTCGTCGGGCAGACTCTCCTCTTCCGGTTCCTCCTCGGGTTCGTCGTATGGCAGCGGATCGATGAACTTCACAGACTTGATATCGTTGAAACTGAGTCGTTTACCCTTGGCTCGGGCGGTGGCTAATTCCACCAGTTCGGCGCAGGCGAGCACCTCCGTGGTGTCTTCCGTGTCGGATTTCTTTGCATGATAGACCACTTCGATCTGCGGCAAATAGTCGATGGAGTAGGCGACCAGTTTGGCGGTGCCGTCGGTGGGATAGAAATCGACCTTCTTCATCAACACATCGGGTTGGAAACGTTTGATGAAATACTTCTTCTCCTTCTTGAGCTGATAAATGGCGGTGATAATCATCGAGGGTTTCCACTTTCGGATGATGTCGAGGTCGTCTTCGAAGTGGAGAGAGGTTTCGTAGCCTGTGATTCTGTAATTTCCCGATTTGTAAACGGTTATGATCTTGTCATCCTCGTGGAAGGAGCCGACTAACTCACCTCGGCCGTCGGTGTTGAGGCGCATCACGGCCGATTCGAAATAGACATCGATGGCACTGAGCGTGGAGATGCCTTTTTGCGCCAGCGTGATGGAGGAGATGGGGTAGCGGGTGACGATGTTGCCTAACGCGGCGCGGTTCTTTACCGCAAGAGTCCCGAAGTCGAAGTCGAATTCCTTCTTCTTGAGCTTGGGTTTTGGTTTGAGCTTCACGCGCACTACCTCGGCCTCGCCGTTCGGGTTGGAGGTGAAATAGAGCACTTTGGCGTTCTTGTTGCCCTTCACAAGGTCGTACTTCTTGTCGCGGGTGACGCCGCCCACGTTGAATCGCTTCGCATAGACGGGCCCGTTCACGCCAGCGGAGTAGATCATGTTGTAGATCTGCCGTTCGTCGCCGCGCCGGAACACCTCCGCATGGATGATGTGCTTGCCCACGAAGTGCTTGTCAGCCACTTTGCTGATGGAGCATTCGCCGTTCTCGTGGAAGACGATGATGTCGTCCAAGTCGGAGCAAAGGCAGGCGAACTCCACGTCGTCGTCCTTCTTGAGGTTGGTGCCGATGAAGCCCTCCTTCTTGTTGACGTAGAGCTTCTGGTTGGCCACGGCCACGGTGACCGCGCTGATGGTGTCGAAGCTTTTGATTTCGGTAAGACGCTTGTAGTCAGCACCATATTTTTTCTTCAGTTGCAAGAAGTAGTTGATGGCATAATCGACGAGATGATCGAGATGGTTCTGCACTTCGTCCATGTTGAGCTCGATTTCGGCGAGCTTGTCCATGGCGGCCTTGATGTCGAATTTGGAGATTTTGCGCACGGGTTTTTCGCAGAGCGCGAGCACATCGTCGCGGGTGATTTCTTGGCGGAAGAGCGGGCGGTAGGGGTCGAAGGCGCGCTCGATGCGGTCGATCTGCACGTCCCAGGAGTCGGCATCCTTCTCCAATTCCTTATAGATACGCTTTTCGAAGAAGATTTTCTCCAAGGAGACCTTGTGCCATTGCTGGCGCAGCTCGTCGAGCTCGATTTCCAGCTCTTTGCGCAGCAGATTGAGGGTGTTCTCGGTGTTGATGCGCAGGATGTCCTTGACATTGGTGAAGACGGGCTTGCCGTTCCAAATGACGCAGGCATTGGTGGAATAGGTGATTTCGCAGTCGGTGAAGGCATAGAGCGCGTCAATGGTCTGGTCGGGGGAGACACCGGGCTGCAGATGGAGGTAAATTTCGGCCTGCGCCGCTGTATTGTCGTCTATCTTTTTGATTTTCAGTTTGCCGTTGTCAATGGCTTTGGTGATGGAGTTGGTGGATTCGGAGATGAGGTCCTCGGTGGTGGTGCCGTAAGGTATTTCGTTGATTACCAGTGTTTTGTTATCGACAATGCTGATTTTGGCGCGGTTGCGGATCTTGCCGCCCTGCGCCCCGTTGTTGTAGCGGCTCACGTCGATGGCGCCGCCGGTGGGGAAATCAGGGTAAATTTCGAAATCCTCGCCCTTGAGGATGTGTACGGAGGCGTCGATCAGCTCGTTGAAGTTGTGGGGCAGGATGAGGGTGGACATGCCCACGCCGATGCCCTTCACGCCTTGGGCGAGCAGCAGCGGGAACTTGACGGGCAGCGCGATGGGCTCGCGGTTACGGCCGTCGTAGGAAACCTGCCATTCGGTGGTTTTGTGGTTGAAGACCACCTCCTTGGCGAACGGGGTGAGGCGTGCTTCGATGTAACGAGGGGCTGCCGCGTCGTCGCCGGTGAGGATGTTTCCCCAGTTACCCTGCGTGTCGATGAGCAGGTGCTTCTGCCCCAGCTGCACCAAGGCCGCGCCGATGGAAGCGTCACCGTGCGGATGGTACTTCATGGTGTTGCCCACGATGTTGGCCACCTTGTTGAAACGGCCGTCCTCCAGCTCGTCCATGGAGTGCAGGATGCGGCGCTGCACGGGCTTCAGTCCGTCATAGACGTCGGGGAAGGCGCGGTCCAGGATGACGTAGGAGGCGTAGTCCAAATACCATTCGCGGTACATCGACTGGGCGAATATCACTTTGTGCAATCCCGACTCGTCTTGAGTTTCAATGTCTGTATCTTCTTGAGGAATAATGACTTCCGATGCGTTTTCATCCATTTCCTCATTCATTTCTTCATCTTCAAAATCTTCTGCCATAGGTGGGGTGGTTTTAAGGCGCGAAGATACGATTTTTTTTAATGGTGAATGTCGTGCGATGAATGAAGAAAGTGTACCTTTGCACCTCGAAATGCAGAAACCACTGTCATCCCCCTAATCCCTAATCCATTAACCGAATAACCCATTAACCCTCACCAAAGATGGACAGAAGCAGAGGCACATTCGAAGAGAGTCTGCGCCGGAATTTCGGCTTCGAGCCGACCGTCAGCCAGGCGTCGGCCATGGGCCGGCTTGCCGATTTCATCTACGGCAAGGGAGAGAACTTCCTCTTCCAGTTGTCGGGGTATGCCGGCACGGGCAAGACCAGTCTGGTGAGCGCGTTGGTGAAGACGCTGTCCGGCATTGGCGTGCACATTGTGATGCTCGCGCCCACGGGTCGGGCCGCCAAAGTGCTTTCGCAGTATTCCGGACGCAAGGCCTACACCATCCACAAGTGGATATACCGGGTCTATAGCAAGGAGGGGGTTCGTCGGTTTGTGCGGCGCGAGAACAAGGACGCACACACGCTTTTCATCGTTGATGAGGCCTCGATGATTTCGGCGCAGGGAAGCGTCAACGACTTGACGGGCAATAGTTTGTTGGACGACCTGATGGAGTTTGTGTTCCTCGGCGACAGCAACCGGATGTTGTTCGTGGGCGATGACGCGCAGTTGCCGCCGGTGCATGCGGACGAGAGTCCCGCTTTGGATGCCGATTATCTGAGAAGTGCCTATAATGTGGAAGTTTTCGGGGCGAAGCTGACCGATGTGGTGCGCCAGTCGCTCGATTCGGGCATTCTCTACAATGCCACGCGGGTGCGCGACAAACTCAACGCTGGTGACTACACTCCGCCGTTGTTCAGCGGAAGGCCGTTCGAGGATTTCCGGCGCATCAGCGGCGGCGAGATGGAGGAGCTGCTCAACACCCTCTACAACGACCACGACCATGACGAAATCGTCATTGTGACGCGCTCCAACAAGCGTGCCTTCCAGTTCAACAATGCCGTGCGAAGCCGCGTGCTCTTCCGCGAAAATATCATTGCCACAGGCGATTACATTATGGCGGTGAAAAATAATTACTACTGGTTAGACGAGCTCTCTGAGGCGGGCTTCTTGGCCAACGGCGACATCATGGAGATTATGTCCATACACAAGCAGGAGGAACTCTACGGTTTCCATTTCGCGGACGTGACCGTGCGCCTGTGTGACTATCCCGAGCATCCGTATGTGGACTTGAAGATTATTTTGGAGAGCCTCGACTGCGATGGACCGTCGCTCTCGCACGAGGCGAATCAGAAACTCTACTATGCAGTGGCTGAGGACTATATGGATATTGTCAACCCTCGGGCGCGGTTCATGAAGGTGAAGGAAGACCCCTTCCTGAACGCCGTGCAGGTGAAGTTCGCCTACGCGCTGACCTGCCATAAGACCCAGGGCGGCCAGTGGAAGCATGTGCTCATCGACCAGGGCTATCTGCCCGACAACAGCACCGACAAGGAGTATCTCCGTTGGATGTACACCGCCGTCACGCGCGGCACGGAACAGGTCTATCTGCTGAACTTCAACGATGAAATGTTTGGGACAGATCCCGAATCCTGAAACTTGAAATCATTGAAACACAAATTCTTGCGCGGACGAAAAATATTTTTTTCCAAACAAGGCGCAGGTATAAGAAAAAAGTGTATTTTTGCAGCCGCAAATGAGGGACGTTAGCCCAGTCGGTTCAGAGCGCTGCCTTCACACGGCAGAGGTCACTGGTTCGAGTCCAGTACGTCCCACAAACAGTAAAAGCATCCTGAACGGGATGCTTTTTTGTTTTCAGACTATTGTGCCGCGTTTTTCCCTTGCCAGCTGTTGCGGCTTGCCAGTTCCGTCTCAATGTCGCGCACTAAGGCGTCATGGCGGTGCAGCTGCCAGCGCGAGACCGCTAAGTAACGGGGCGGGGCTTCTGCGGAAAATCGTTCCACCACAATCTCCGGCAACAATCGTTCCAGGCAATCAGCCATAAAACGGGCGTATTCAATGGCCGTGAATGTGTGAAAACGCTCGGGAAAGGCTTCAAATTCCGTTTCCATAGCCGTTTTTTTGAAGATTTGCAACTGATGGAACTTGATGAATTGAGGCCCTAACTGATTGATTTTCTGTATGTCGTTCAACCAGAGGGATGGCGTTTCGTTCGGCAGGCCGAGAATCAGGTGTGCGCAAACAGGTATTTCACGCTCCCGCAACTGCTGGAAGGCTTGTCGTGTGCATGCCGTGTCGTGCCCTCGCCGGATGTGCGCAAGTGTCTCGTCGTGAAGGCTTTCCACCCCTAATTCCACCGTCAAATGTGTACGGGCATTCAGTTCCGAAAGATAGTCGAGCACAGCATCGGGCAGGCAATCGGGGCGGGTGGATATAACAAGCCCTTTTATATCAGCCACTTGCAAGGCTTCTTCAAACTTTTTGCGAAGAATGTCAACCGAAGCATTGGTGTTTGTAAAAGATTGGAAATAAGCAAAATAACCGTTGTTGGCTGGATACCGCTTTTGGAAGAAGCGTTTGCCGTTCTCCAACTGTGCGGCCACATCGTCGTTCGCCGACACGTAGGCCGGCGTAAAAGCCTCGTTGGCGCAGTAGCTGCATCCGCCGTGCGTCCGGCTCGCCCGGTTCGGGCAGGAAAAACCGGCATCCACCGGCAATTTCTGGATTCTGCCGCCATAGTTCTCCCTGCAATGACGGCTATAGGCATTGAAACGGCGGTTGTCACCCCACGGAAACATCACTCCTCGTCTTGGTACAAGAGATTGTTCCCGAAGGGATCCAGATAGTGCAGCGACTTCTTATCTGGATTTACGAGGAACATAAATTCCTGATTTTCATTATCTTTCTTGTAATTCCCCGTCACCATGAACAGCAAGACACCCTGCGTGAGAAGGTCGCCGTTGTCAATCAGGTCGTCCATGTCGCGTTGCGTGCGCTTGGTTTCCCGGAAGGAGAGTCCGATCACTTCGCGCTTGGCACTGTCCTCCTCGTCCCAGTACATCTGCTCGTATGCGTCCGCCATATTGCCCAAAAGCTCGGAGTTCAGCTTTGCGTAGCTGAATTCGGTCAGCGTGTCCACGCTGGTGATCGTAAGATCTTTATAATCTTTGATTTCTTCCTGTTGCAGATAGATTTTTGCCATCTTCTTCATCTGGCGGTTCAGTTTTTTTTGCTGCATGTTCTGGCAGCCGGCGAGCAACAGCGCGGTGACAAGGAGGATAAGGATATTCCTGTTCATAGGTCAAGACAATGGGTTGGCGGGGTTATTCGAACACGAAACCGATGGAATTCACATCGACAGGCTGTTTGGCGGAGGAAAAGACGGTGGCGCCCGCTTGATACATGTTGATGATGCCGAAGTCGTGGAGGCTGCGGCCGTTTTGGTTGAGGGAAATTCGGACCGGCATTTCCGTGCGGGTGAGGTAGGAAGATGTCGGGTATTGCAACGACACTTTCTCGATAGGGTGCTGGTACATGCGTTTGAAGGAAAGCTGGTAGGCGTTTGTCGCCGCGCCTTTTCCCGTATCAAAGCCCTTTTCCGGGCTTAAGTAGAAAGCGGTCATCGGTTCATTCAGATTGTCAGAGGGGGTCAGATACAGCACGTACTCAATGGTGTCCGCGACGGTCACGCCAGTGAAGAGGCTCATGTAGTTGCTTTCCCAGTTTTTCAGTTCCGCGAGCATGGTTTGGAGGGCTTCGCCGCTGTAGGGGGTCTCCTGTTCCCCGGCGGCCAGCGCGTATTGGTCTTTGCGGCTCTTCATGATGGCGTCGGCGGCCTCTCGCGCCTTGCTATCGAAGCTCTTGGAGACGGTCTTCGTGTGGCTGGCGGGTACCTGGGTCACCACGCCGTCAATGATTTTCGTATCGACGAACGCCTCCGATTGTTGCGTGTAGGAGATGTCCGCATAGTTCTTGAAAAATTCAGGCAGCGAGGCGGTATGGGTTTGGTAAACGATCAAGCCGGTGTCGGGAAGGAACACTGTGGAAGATTTCCGTCCGGCATCCCAGGCATCCGCAACCGCCGCGTTGGTTGTGTAGGCGCGATAGACGTTCGTCAGGTCGGGCGTCCGCAGGGGCTCCACCTTCACCGAGTTCAGCGCATAGCGGGTCTGGTTCTGCTTGATGATGTTGGTCAGGCCGAGCAGGCTTTCGGCATAGTCCGCGAAATAGCCCCGCACCTCCCGCACTTTGGAGACGGAGACCGTCACCTTCAGCGTGGTGGTCGGAAGCGCGTACGTGACGGATCCGGTATATTTCACCTTCTCGGGCAGATTGCCCAACGGATAAACCTGCACCTGCGCCGACATTTGCACCGCAAGCGCACAAATCACCAAATATACGAATGTCTTCTTTATCATTTTAACCCTTAATTCTTAATTTTTAATTCTTAATTCTTAATCCCGTCTGCCTCCCAAGAAAATCATGATGTAATACAGCAATGTCGCCAACGAGGAGATGGCGGCGATGAGGTAGGTGCGGGCGGCCCACTTGAGGGCATCCTTGGCCATGGAGGTTTCGTTGCCGGTGGTGATGGCGTGCGTGTCGAGCCATTCCACGGCGCGTTCGGAGGCGTTGTACTCTACCGGCAGGGTGATGACGGAGAAGAGGGTGGTGAGGGCGAAGAAGGCGATGCCGACGAGCAGCACCCAGCGGCCGACGTTGAGCAGCTGCATGCTCATCAGCACGATGCCGGCCAGCAGGATCCATTGCGAGAACTGGGAGCCGAACTGTACGGCGGGCACCAGTTTGGAGCGCATGGTGAGCCACTGGTAGGCGGTGGCGTGCTGCACGGCGTGCCCGCACTCGTGTGCGGCAACGGCGGCGGAGGCGATGTTGCGGCCCTGATAGACGCCTTGGCTCAGGTTCACCGTTTTCGTGGCAGGGTTGTAGTGGTCGGTGAGGTAACCGTTGGTGCAGGTGACCTGCACATCGTATATCCCGTTGTCTCTCAGCATTTTCTCGGCTACTTCCTTGCCGGAGAGCCCGCTACTGATCGGGGTTTTCGAATATTTTTCAATACGTGAGGTCAGGGTTCGCTGCACAATGAAGCTCACGACCATCAAAGCGATAAAGATAATCCAGTATCCCATTTTTTTCTTTATTTATTTTGAAGCGCAAAAGTACAAAAATAATGCCATAAATCAGCGGTCGGCTTTGCCGGAAATAATCAGTTTGGCTAATAATTAGGCAATTGCTTGAATATCAGCCTCTTTTGGCTGCTATGGAAAGGAAAAGACCGAGGATGACGCTGCAGAAGGCGGCGAAGAGGACCTGTAGGTCTTGTGGCAGGCAGAAGGTGAGCGTGTGGGCGGGAATCCAGAACAGCGGGATGGTCTTCTTGAAGACGAAGCCCCACTGCACGCCCCAGTCCATCTCGCAGATGTGCCGTTTTACGGCCACGGGCTTGAAGAGGGCCGAGAAGGCGCCGCCGTGCTCGGCAATGTGCATGTCGGAGATTTTGTGGACGGTCATGAAGACGGGCGCGAAGGCGGTGTTCATCATCGCGCTGACGCAGAAGGCGCCGAGCAGTTTCATCCACGACATCGGCTCGGACATGGCGGCAGAGATGCCGGAAAAGGCGGTGTAGCGTTCCATGAAGGCCGGCACGCCGAGCCGGAACACGTTCATGGCCAGGGCTATCCACATACCCAGAAGACCCCATACCACGAATTTCGGGGCGAGGCCGAAGCCTTTGTGATAGTATTTCCCCGTTTTGACGCGGCTGCCAAGCATCTCCCCGAATGTGGCCAAAATGCCGAACTTCAGGAATGCCATCCATAACGGAAAACGTTGGTTTGCAGCACAATATGCTTCATATACGCTGTCGAAAAGGAAGAAAGGCAGCAGACATGCGATGACGGCTGCGATAACGATGATGTCAGACTTTTTCATATTTACTGATATGCTTGGTTATTATAAACGATGGCGGTTTCAAGAGCCTCCCGGCTTCCGGCGGCAAAATTAGCAAAAATGAGGGGATTCCGAAGAAAAAAAATATTCCGATGCGCTCTTCTTTGAAAATTGTCTATCTTTGCGCCCTTTTTGATAGTATGACTTATATGAATAATATGAAACCGAGAGTAAGATTCGCGCCGAGTCCCACCGGACCGCTCCACATCGGAGGCGTGCGCACCGCATTGTATAACTACCTGTTCGCCAAGAAACACGGCGGCTCTTTCCTGTTGCGTATTGAGGACACCGACCAGACCCGTTTTGTGCCGGGTGCTGAGGAGTATATCGTTGAAGCATTCCAGTGGTTGGGCCTGAAATTCGACGAGGGCGTCGGTATCGGCGGCGACTTCGGACCCTACAAGCAGTCGGAGCGCAAAGCCCTCTACAAGCCCTACGCTGAGCAGCTGGTGAACGACGGTTGGGCCTACTACGCCTTCGACACGCCGGAAGCCCTCGATGCCAAACGCAAGGAGGCCGAAAGCCAGAAGAAGACGTTCCAGTATGATGCCACTACGCGCATGTCGATGGTTAACTCGTTGACATTAAGCGCGGAAGAGACGGCTGAGCGCATCGCTTCGGGCGCACCGTTCGTGGTGCGTTTCAAATATCCCGAAAATACTGAAATCCATGTCCACGACCTGATTCGCGGTGAAGTGGTGATTAATTCCAACCTTCTGGATGATAAGGTGTTGTATAAATCTGACGGAATGCCGACCTACCATTTGGCCAACATTGTTGATGACCATCTGATGCAGATTACGCATGTGATTCGCGGTGAGGAGTGGCTGCCGTCGGCCCCGCTGCATGTGATGCTCTACAAGGCCTTCGGTTGGGAGGCCCCGCAGTTCGCGCACCTGCCGCTGCTGCTCAAGCCCGACGGCAACGGCAAGCTCAGCAAACGCGACGGCGACCGTCTGGGCTTCCCCGTATTCCCGTTGGAGTGGCACGACCCCAAGAGTGGCGAAGTTTCCTCAGGCTATCGTGAAACAGGCTATCTTCCTGAGGCTGTGGTGAATATGTTGGCGTTGCTGGGATGGAATCCAGGTACCGAGCAGGAAATTTTCAGCTTGGACGAGCTGGTGGAACATTTCTCGTTGGACAAGATCAGCAAGTCGGGCGCGAAATTCTCGTTGGACAAGGCCAAATGGTTCAACCACGAGTACATCCAACTCAAGTCCGCGCAGGAACTGCTGCCGACGTTCGCCAAGATTTTAGATGAGAAGGGAGTCCGCTATCAGGAGGATTACCTGCTGAAAGTCATCGACTTGATGAAGGAACGGCTTACGTTCCCGAGCGAGTTCTGGGATCAGGCCGGTTTCTTTTTCGAAGCCCCGACCGAGTACAGCGCACAGGATCTGAAGAAGCGCTGGAAGGAGGGCACGGGCGAGAAGCTGCGGGTCATCGACCAGCTGCTGCGCCAGGACGAGGTTTTCGACATGCAAGCCGCCCACGACCGTGTGATGGAGCATATCAAAGCCAACGAGTGGAATATGGGTGCCGTACTCAACAGTCTGAGAATCGGCATCGTAGGTTGTGCACGCGGTCCTGAGCTCTTCACGATGATCAACATCCTCGGCACGGAAGAGGTGCACAAGCGCACTGAGGCGGTGATAGCCGCCGTGGAGGGGTGTTAGTCGCCTTGCAAATCGCCTTTCTTCAGAAGAAGAGTCCCAGCAACGCGGCGAAGAAGTTCCCGCATTCAAAGTGGTCCTCCCTCAACCGTCCGATGGGCCAGGTTTCCGTCACATCGTGCATGGTGATTTCGGCATACTGCTCCCCGCTACGGACCGAAAGCCTGTCCTGAATCAGAATGCTATCGTATTGCAGGCGGTTAGTGGCACCGGCTTCGTACGCATTCATGTCTGCACTGAGACGTATGGTCAAAAGGCCGTTCTTCCAATGGAAAAAATTCTCCGTGGTCGCTTCGGTCAAGCTGAAGGTGAAGTAATTGTGAATCTCCACCGGCGTATCGGCATTGTCCGCATATTGGTATGTCCGAATAGCATAGCGTCCTTCCCCATCAACAATACAACGGCATTCGTTCAAGTCGGTGGGGACCACTCCCGACTCAGGCGTGATGGTGAAACGATAGAACGGGATATAGTCGGCACTGGAACTCATGCCCTCTTGGCCATACGTTTCCGCAGTCCATTTGTTTCCGGTGTGGCGGAGGGTTATCCTCACAGAGTCCTTCCCAAAGGGGAGCATGTCCTGCAGCGGCATCGGCACTGCCTGCTCGTAATCCAGCACATTCCATTCCGCACCCGGATCCGACAGCAGCTTTCCGCCGGTGTTGATGTGGCAGAGGGTCCTGCCGTTGAGGAGAATTGCCCACTCGTTATCGGATATTTGGCGTATTTTGCTGTAATTGAAATATTGGTCTTCTATTCCTGGACGCTCTTCCTCCGATGCGGACAGCCAAGCGTTGAAGTGGAACGCCGTGTTCGGCATGTTTAACAGTATTCGTTGCGTGGCGGTCTGCCAATAACTGGTGACTACCATGCCGTTTTGGTTCAACTGCTTTACGGAATTGTCTTCCACCTTGCAACTGTTCAAAAGGGCTGCCGAAAGAAAAGCGATGCTCAATATTATGGATGTCTTTTTCATAATCGATATTTTATGTTGAAAATCAAATAATTGTCCTTGTTTTTAAAGTTTAAAGTTCAAAGTTCAAAGCTCAAAGTTCTAATCACTAATCACTAATCACAATTCACTAAAACCGGTACCCGAAGCCGGCCTTGGCAAATCCCTCGGTGCCGACACCTATCTCAGCGAATCCGAACCAGCTTTGGCTGCCGGCGGAGACACCGAACAGCGTAAGCTGGAAAGGCAGCCGGACATAGCTGCGCCTTTCGTTGTAGGCCTTCGAGAATCCGAACTTCAGTCCCGATGCGAAGCCGCTGTAGAGGGTGACGTGCTCGCGGTTGAAGTAGGAGAATCGGATGGCAGGCATAATGCTCACGGTGTTCTCTCGGTATCCATAGACAGGCTCCTCCGTGTAGATGTTGCGCGAGGTGCCGAAAAATCCGCAGTAGGAGATGTCACCGCCGAGCCATAGCCATTTCAGCAGGCGGAAGCGGTAGCCCAGCGTGATAGGCAGCGTGGTTTTGACGTTGGTGTAGGTGGGGATCTCCAACCATGAGGTTGAGGTGTTGTTTGAAAAATGCACGGAGCGGACGCGGTTGGCCATCACCGGATCGCCGATGGCGAGCGAGAATTCGTGCCGCTTGAACGTTTGTCGCCAGTCGGAACCCGCCTCCTGCGCAAACAGCCCGAGCCCGAACGGGACGCTTAACAATAACAGTAATATGCTCTTTTTCATACTCATATTTTTTAAACACTAAATATCACGTAACGTAAGGTATGTCAGAATTATTGCACCACCACTTTCAACGCTTTTTCATAGTTTTGCACATACACTCTCAGGTAGCATTCGTCGCCGGAGTGGTAGGCTGTGTCGCTGAACTGCATTCGGAAGGTGGCGTATTGAATCATTCCGGAAGCGTCGTATTCCGGCAGGTAATCGCCGAAAGTGGTGCCGTTCAAGGCAAGATTGTCGGAACCGTTGGTCAGTTCCACGGGATATCCCGTGGCATATTGCCAGTAGTAACGCACTCCGTTTGGGGAACTGGCATCCGGTGCGGCCGTTTTGATTTGGATTTCGCAATAGCTGTTTAACGTCACCTCCACGCTGTTGTCCGTGATTTCTTCCCCGTCGATGTAGAACATCACTTCGGGGTAGAAGGTTCTATTTGCAGGGCTGCACGAAATCATTAACGCACAGACTGATGTCATTATTAAAACAATCAACTTTCTCATACTCTATAATTTATGATGTTTCTTAATTCTAAATTAAAATTCGTATCCTACGGCCAGCGTGCCGAATCCTTTGAATCCGGCGCCGAGTTCGAAGCTCCCGAACCAGTGTTCCCCTCCCGCGCGGATGCCGAACAGTGTCAGATGCAGCGAGGGATACACCGGGCGCGGACGGCTGTTGTATCCGCCCATGTCGAAATAGGGCGTGTTGTTGTCATCGTAGGAGAGGTCGTAGTTCGTCACCGTGCCGGTGAATCTGGTCAGCCCGACCGACAATTCGGAATAGAGTGTGACGTGCGGGCGGTTGAACCAGGAGAACCGTATTTCAGGCAATATGCTGAAGGCATGGTATCGGCGGTCGCAGATGCCCGGCACGGTCTGGTTAATATCCTTGATTTCAAGGTCTTCGTAGTGGACGTATTGCGCGAGGAGGCCGATCCAAAGCCATTTGGTGGCGCGGAAGTGGTAGGCGGCTGCGAACAGGGGTGTGGTGTGGAACCACGGGCTGAGCAGGCCGTCGCCCAGGTCAAAGTCGTCGGGCAGCACGAACACGAAGTAGCGGTCGAACAACGCGATGCCGGTCGGGTCGCCCATTCCCAGCTTGAATTCGTGTCGGGGGTAGGGCATCGGTTCGCGAACCCGCCTTTCGCGCGGCTGCCGCTGCCGTTTCCCCCTTGTGTCTGCGGTGTCCGGGACGGCCAGCTTTTCGAAGTTTGCCCGTGCTGTGGAGTCGGCCACTTGGCGGGCATCCTTTTGCTGTGGCTTTTGACGTAGGTAGAGCGTGTCGTGTACCCAGGTGGTGTCGCGGGTGAACAGCGTGTCGTACTCCACCACCGTCTCGTAGATGTAGAGCGTGTCGGGATTTTGCGCGAAAAGGCTGACTGCCGACATCAAAACAACCGCGAAAAGGAGCCTACGGTACATACACGGTGTCTTTTAGGATGACAGTCTCGTTGAGTACCACCGTGTCGCGTTGGACCACGGTTTTCTTGATGACGACGGGAGTTGAGACGGGAGAAGTGGAATGTGAGACGTGAGACTTGGGACTTGAGACGTTGGATGTCGGTTTGGCGGAAACGGTGTGCGGGTCCGTTTGTAGAGACGCAATGCATTGCGTCTCTACAGCGTCCACGGTCGTTTTTCCCGTAAATGCCACCGTGTCCTCCGCAACCATTGTCGTGCCGGTTGTGCAGGTCGTGTCGGTTGCAATCGCCGCGGCGGTTTCGGTCGGAACTGTGTTGCGGCTGCCTAAGAGGTGCATGACCAGCAGGGTCCCTCCGACGCCGATCGCGAGGGAGACGGCGCACAGCAGGATCTCCCGTGCGTGTGCCAGCAACCACACGCCTGCCCCCGACGTTGATGCAGCTGCCGCCGCAATCTGCGCCTCGGACATTGGGTGCTGCGGGGCATGCTCCGCGCTGGAGATGCCCTGCGCAACAATACGATCCAGTTCCGAACTGTTCTTATTCATTGTGGGTCTGATTACTTTTTCTTGAAAGAGGTTTGAAAACCGTCATTAACATTATAATCATTAAGCGTGAGTTCCCAGAAATCGGGAGAAACAGAATAAAGGTAAGCGAAGTTTGTCGGGGCGAGGTTTATTTTACTGTCTGTGGCTTCCGCAATTTTCTCACGGTCAGCTGGAACATGTAAGATGTAGAATAATTCCGTCCCGATTGTTGGCATTTCGGTCGGGTAAGGGGGATCACATTTTTCTATGCGATAACTTGCAGAAGTCACCTTATTTCCATCCTTGTAGAAAGTGAACTTTCCGCCTTTGAATACGATTTCGGCCTCAAAGCCTTCACTTTCAGGGGTGTAGTTGACGCCTGCAATGCCGCCGGAGGTGCGGGTCCACTGCCACGTGCCGGTGAGCGCTTGTTTTTCGGGTTTGTCGCAGGCCGTGGCCAGCAATGTCAGCAGAATAACTGCTGCGAACTTCATTGTGTGTTTCATAACGTTATATCTTGGTATTACTCTTATTCTTGTCTATTGCCCGCACACCTGACGGCGTGCGAACCCACCGTTTCTCCGTCCGTTCTACCGAGCCCTGCAGACCTACCGACCTGCGAAATTTCACGTCTCCATCGTCTCATCTTTAATACAAGGCATCGTAACAAACACCTATACCGTGACCGTATGGTGATAAAAATTATGGCTTTTTTACAAATGAATAGGTGAATCCATCGGCCATGTTATCGCTTACCGTGAACACTTGTCCTTGTGCTTCGCTGTAGCCGAGTGTACCTAAACATTTGTACCCACATAGCAGCGCGATTTTTCCATTGGTGGCTTCCGAAATTTTCTTACACTGCGCATTGTTAAGGTTAAACTGTATGTGGAACCAGGAGTAGAAGGGCTCGTCTTTGCCACCTTTATTGGTGTACATGGTTTCATCTACGTCATTATAAATGTGATACGTACCCGAGATGACCTTTTCCCCGTCTTTGTAGAAGGTGAAGTGACTGCCCTTGAATACAATTTCGGCATTGAAGCCTTCGCTTTCAGGGGTGTAGTTGACGCCTGCAATGCCGCCGTAGGTGCGGGTCCACTGCCACGTGCCGGTGAGCGCTTGTTTTTCGGGTTTGTTGCAAGCCGTGGCAAATACTGCCAACGTGGCAATGATAGAAATTTTGATGATGTTTTTCATATTTCTGTTGTTTTATTCAGTTGATTATATGTTTTTTGTGCATAAACCTGGTTTACAAGGAATTCTGATGTTTAATATTACTACCCCGCCCTGCGGGCACCCCTTCTAAAATAGAAAGGGTGTTGGGGTCGCCCGCACCGGCAGTGCGGGCAGAATCAATACAAGGTTGCCTCCTCATAGTGCTCATCGGTGATGATGAACGTGAGCTTGCCGTAGGAACGGTGACCGTGGAATATGAGGCCGTTATTGACGTCTTCCTCGTATTGATAATTCATGGAGTTGAAATTGAACGGACTGATGCCCGTGGTGTCGCTTCTGTAATAGACGATTTGCGGATCGGTTTCCCCGACAAAGCGGAACGTAACGCTGTCGCTGTAGTAATCCATGAATTCGCTGACGCCTAATTCAAAACTGGCAGCTCCGATACCGCCGCCGACTTTGATGACCACCTCATTGTTTGGGGCGATGGTGTAGGTCTCGTGTGTCAAGGTGAGGGTAGAGTCCAACATGCTGTTGTAATAACTGTAAGGGGCTGGAACGACCGTCACGGTGTGTGACGATGCATTGCGGATGACCATGTCTTCGTTGAACCCGGGATCGCAGGCGGCCAGCATGAGGGCCAAAGTCATGATAAAAATAATCTTTTTCATGTTATTGCTTTTTTACAAATGTGTAGGAAAATCCGTCATAGCAGTTGTCGCTCATAGAAAGTACTTGCGCATCGTATCGGTCATCGTAGCTGATGACGGCGAGACTTTTCGAGAGAGGGGCTACTTTGCCGTTGGTGGCTTCCGCAATCTTTTTGCACTGCGCCTCCGGAATATTCAGGTTGAACCAGGAGTAGAAAGGTTCGTCGGTGTCACCTTTGTTAGTATAGAGGCTATGGTCCATTTTGTAATCAATTCGATATGTGCCAGATGTAATCTTTTTCCCGTCTTTGTAGAAGGTGAAGTGACCGCCCTTGAATACGAGTTCGGTTTCGAAGCCTTCGCTCTCAGGAGTGTAAAAGACGCCCGCGATACCGCCTGATGTGCAGTACCACTGCCATGTGCCGGCGAGTTCTTTCTTTTCGGATTTGCTACAGGCCGTAGCTAATACTGCCAATGCAGTAATAATTGCAATTCTGATAATCTTTTCCATATCCATGTTAATTAATAATTCAGCATTCAACATTCAGCATTCAACATTCAACATTTGATCCTTCCTCCTCGCCACCACTTTCAGCCGCTGCTGCAGCTCCGCCCGCGCGCGGGAGAGCAGCACCTTGGAGTTGGCGGTGGTGATGCCGAGCGTCTCGGCGATTTTCGCGTGGGAGTAGTGCTCCACCGCGTAGAGGTTGAAGACGGTGCGCTGTTTGACGGGCAGCTTGCCGATGGCCTCCAGCAGTTCCTGCTGCGTGAACCGGATCTGCGAGAGTTCCGGATCGTCGGCGAACTCCTCCGGCTCCTGACTGTGGAGGTTCTCGTCCAACTCCACCATCTCTATATTGTTGCGAAGGTGCATAAGCGCCTGGTTCACCGCAATCTTCATCAGCCAGCCTTCAAAGCTTCCGAGTGCGCGGAAGGTGGAGGACTTTTCCATGGCGGTGAGGAACGCGTCCTGCGCCAGGTCCTCGGCCACGTCCCAGTCGGCTACATATCGGTAGCACACGCCCACCATCTTCCCGATGTGGCGCCGGTACTGTTCCGTCCAGAATGCTGCTCTCTTCATCCGATTCATGCCTCTGAAATGAAGATGCAAAAATACGAAAAGGTTACATTTTTTTCATCCCGACATTCAACCTTCGCGGCAAACGTGTCAAAAGTCACGCTTGCTGCCTTGTCGGCAATGCGCTTGGAAATCAGAAATGGTAAGCGAAACGGGCGCCTCCGTTCAGGGAGGTGAAACTTATGGATGGGCGCCATCCGAACTCAGGGCTGTATTGTGCTCCCAGCACAACAAGGTCCACAGCCATTTCGATGTTCTCGCTGACGCGGAAGCGGATGCTCGGGCGCAGTCCCACCTGGCACATCTTCAGTTCATCCGTGAATTCGATTCCCCCCAATGCGTAAAGGTCCAAGGAGACGCTCTCGTTATGCCAAACGCTGGCGCGTACAAAGGGCTCCGCGATGCCGGTCACGGCGAAGAAATCGTCCCGGCCCGCGCAGATCACGGCCCCTAATCCGGAACCCATGGCGACCCAGTCGTTGAATTCGTAACCGACCCACACCTCGCCGGAAGCAACGAAATAGTTCCGGAATCCGATGTTGGCTGAACCTCCGGTGAACCAGTGTCCTTGTGCGTATGACGCGACGGAGGCGGACAATAATAGTGCGAAAAGGAATGTTTTTCTCATTGTCATCAAATGTTTATACGGTTAATCCACTGCCAGGCCGCCCATGGCGGTCTCCTTGTAGAGGCTGGGCAGGTCCTTGCCGGTGAGGTTCATGGTCTTCACCACCTTGTCGAAGCTGATGCGGTGCTTGCCGTCGGACATCATGGCGTAGAGGTTGGCGTCCAGGGCACGGAGGGCGGCGAAGGCGTTTCGCTCGATGCAGGGGATCTGCACGAGTCCGCAGATGGGGTCGCAGGTGAGTCCGAGGTGGTGTTCGAGGCCCATCTCGGCGGCGTATTCGATCTGTTGCGGGGAGCCGCCGAAGAGCTGGTTGGCGGCCGCCGCGGCCATGGCGCACGCGCTGCCGATCTCGCCTTGGCAGCCCACTTCTGCCCCGGACAGCGAGGCGTTGGTGCGGATGATGTTGCCGAAGAGCCCGGCCGTGGCCATCGCCTTCAGGATGAACTTGTCGGTGTACTCGTGGTTGTGTTTGAGGTGGTAGAGCACGGCCGGCAGCACGCCCGACGAGCCGCAGGTGGGCGCGGTGACGATTTTGCCGCCCGAGGCGTTCTCCTCCGCCGTGGCCAAGGCGTAGGCCGACACGAGGCAGCGGCC
This sequence comes from uncultured Bacteroidales bacterium, assembly GCA_947165685.1. Classification (GTDB taxonomy): domain Bacteria; phylum Bacteroidota; class Bacteroidia; order Bacteroidales; family WCHB1-69; genus F23-D06. The sequence goes on from CAMVBK010000001.1 coordinate 137,685, forward strand.
CTGCAGCGAGGCCTTGTAGCTCAACGCCTTCACGTAGTACTGCGTGGCCTTTCGTTTCACGTATAGTCCGCCCGGCAGCACACCGTCGTTGTTGAGTATGCCTTTCTCGATGGTCTCCTGCATCACTTTCCAGCGTTCCGCCAAGAAGTCCCAAAGGTCGGAATCCTCGTGCTGTTCCACATATTCCCAGAAATTCAGCCCGTATTTCTCCACATGTCTCACGATTTCCTCCATGGTGTTCTCCTCGTAGCGCTCGTCGTGGTCCATGACGGTGTGCTCGTCGGCCAACTCGCCGCCGCCGATGCTGTATATCTTCCACTGGTCGATGACCGTCTCGCCCTGCATCGCCTCGAAGAGCATGGCATTGGTGTGGAACTCGTGCTGGATTTCGGGTTTCCAGAGGATTTCGGCGGGCACGGGCGACAGGGCATCGATGATGGTCTTGTCGGTGAAGTGGCCCTTGCCAGTGGCCGCCAGACTGCCGTAAAGGGTCACGCGGTAGCCGCTGGCATCGGGGGTTCTCTCTTTGAACATTTCGGCCGCGCGGTGCGGTCCCATGGTGTGGCTGCTCGACGGCCCGTAGCCGATCTTGAATATTTTCTTGATGGATTCCATTTAAATGGGTTCAGGATTAGTGGGTTAATGGGTTAGTGAGTTGATGTGGCAAGATGTTGACATACAGCAAGATAGTTCGATAATGAGTTTCCCCATAGAGGGATTAATTTGACCGGGCAAAGTTACGAAAAAAATCACTTCCAGAAATCCACCCATTTCCTCTCCTCTTCGCTGAAAACAGCCGTGTTTCCGTCGTATTCCGGGTTCGGGAGGTACCAGTCGGTGGATTCGAAATAGTCTTGCAGCGGTTTGCTTTTGAAGATGTAGCCCCGATAGGCGAAAGGCAGGTTTCGCAGGATGCGGCGCTGATCGGGGGGTACGAGGGTGTCATAGGCAAGACTGGGTTTTGTGCTGTCGTTAGTGAACGCCGCAGTCATTTCGTTGTAGAGAATGGAGAGAATCTGGGGATAAGGATAATATTGCGACGCCACCCCCTCTTTCGATGATTTGCCCGCGAAAAGATTGTTTTCTCCGTCGGAATTCCAGTCCACAAAATTCCATATTCGACGTTTCTCGATAGTGAGTTCTCCTTCGGGATGGAAATTTGTCTTGCGGAAAGAGACACCACCCTCTTGGATGTGGAACAAGGGACAACTGACACGGATGTCATCATTATTATCCCAAACCCAAACACTGTCGCTGGAAATCTTGCCTCGCCCGTCAATGGCCCACTCGCTGACGCTTTTGAAAAAATCGGGATGAATCATAAACGACTCACGGTCGCCCATATTGATGTTCAACGTGAAATCGTCGATTTGGTGGTTGGCCCAGCGGTTGGCCGCCGTCAGGACGTACGGGAAATGGAATTCCTCGCCTACGGAGAAGGAAAGATCGTATTCGTAGGTGTGCTGGACGATGTTCAGTCCGGGACGGAATTTTGCCTTGAAGTGATAGACATAGTCGAAGGGGTAAGCCATGTAATCCCACGATTTCAGGGAGTCTCCGCACTGCTTCTTCGACCAGTCCTTGAACTGTCCATTGGTGTAATAGGGAGGTATAGTGTACTTGTTGTTCTCGTCGTAGGATCCTCTCGTCACGTGCGCAATTTCATAGTGGAGTGGCTGTCCGTTCACCACCACTTTGAAGTTCCGCATGTGTGGGTGGTCGGGGAACAGCGCTATGGGGTCGCGGCCACTGTTGTAAGGCGACTCGGCCTCGAACCCGACCAGCAGTTCCTTCTCGCCCACGGGGTTGAAAAACTCGTAATAGACGGTCACCTCGATGTGGTCGCCCACGCGGTTGAGGGTCAGCACCTCTTTCTTCACGCTGATGTCGGTTTCCGTGATCGGGATCAGCTGGTTGCCGGAAGCGTAGAACACACCGTCGTTAGCAGTTGCAAAAAATGCTGACAGACAGCAGAATATGACAATGACGAGTTTTCTCATGACGAATTTGATTTGGTAGGGCAAAAATAGGAAAAAAAGACAAAGCGTTGGATAGAGGCTGAAGTTATTCAAGACAGGTTGGGATAACGCAGGCGAACCAAAAAAAATGTATATTCGCGCCGAAATAAAAATTGTACAGACTAAATTTAAGAAACTATGAGTCAAATCGTTAAAGTTTATGGAAGAGAGATTTTGGACTCTCGCGGAAATCCCACTGTTGAAGTAGATGTCTATACCGCCGCAGGTGCTTTCGGCCGTGCTGCCGTCCCGTCAGGCGCATCCACGGGCGTGCACGAGGCTGTAGAGCTCCGCGACGACCAGAAAGACAGATATATGGGCAAGGGCGTGCTGAAAGCCGTCCAGAATGTGAACAGCACGCTCGCCGAGGCCGTCGAGGGCATGGAGGTCAGTGACCAGGCCGAGCTCGACGCCCGTATGATCGAGGTTGACGGCACGGAGAACAAGGGCAACATGGGTGCCAACGCTATTCTCGGCATCTCCCTTGCCGCCGCCAAAGCCGCCGCTCAGGAGACCGGCCAGGACCTCTACCGCTACGTGGGCGGTTGCAATGCCACCGTGCTGCCTGTCCCGATGATGAACATCCTCAACGGCGGTTCCCACGCCGACAACCGCGTCGATTTCCAGGAATTCATGATCATGCCCGTCGGCGCCCCCACCTTCCGCGAGGCTGTCCGCATGGGTTCCGAAGTCTTCCACAACCTCAAGAAGGTGCTCAAGGGCCGCGGATACTCCACCAACGTGGGTGACGAAGGCGGTTTCGCCCCCGACCTCAAGTCCAACGAGGAAGCCCTCGAAGTGATCTTGCAGGCCATCGAGAACGCCGGCTACAAACCGAAAGAGGAGATCTGCATCGCCCTCGACCCCGCCGCGTCCGAATTCTTCGACACCGAAAAGGGCATCTACAAACTGAAATGGTCCACCGGCGAGGAGCTGACTCCTGCTCAGATGGTCGATTACTGGAAGACTTGGTGCGACAAGTATCCGATCATCTCCATCGAGGACGGCATGGCCGAAGACGACTGGGACGGCTGGAAACTCCTCACCGACACCATCGGCGACCGCTGCCAGCTCGTGGGCGACGACCTCTTCGTAACCAACGTGAAGCGCCTGCAGATGGGCCTCGAAAAGGAGGTGGCCAACTCCATCCTCATCAAGGTCAACCAGATCGGCACGCTCACGGAGACCATCAACGCCGTACAGCTCGCACAGCGCAACTACTACACCGCCGTGATGTCGCACCGTTCGGGCGAGACCGAGGACACGACCATAGCCGACCTCGCCGTCGCGCTCGGCACCGGCCAAATCAAGACCGGCTCCGCCAGCCGCACCGACCGCATCTGCAAATACAACCAGCTGATGCGCATCGAGGAGATGCTCGGCGCACAGGCCGTCTATCCAGGCAAGAACTTCCCGTTCAGAGGATAATCTGTCTTTTGGCAATAAAAAAAACGCGGCGAAAGCCGCGTTTTTTTTATTTCGTCGGTGCAGGCCGCACCTTGTCCTCCCGTTTCCAATCGACGGTCATGCCGAAGAGCGAGACACCTAAGTAGCCGCGCATTTTCAGTGTTTTGCCGCCATCCACGATGCGTATGTAAGAGCGGTAGGTGCCTTTCTTCCCCGGGTACTTGATCTTACCGTTTTGGTACTCGTTCTCTTTGGCATTGTAGGTCAGCCCGCGCATGAACACCAGCCCGACCTGATCTTGCCCTTTGATGTCATTTGTCCAGACCACTTTGGCCTCGTAGGTGCCGTCGGCGGCCTTGTAGATCTCGGCCTGCGACTGTTTTTTGGAAAAAGGATCCACGCAAAAATAGATGCCGAGCAGGTCGTCGGCCTTCTGTGCGTAACTTGCCGCTGCGAAAGCGGTCATTATGATGATAGCTGTAAGTCTTTTCATTGCCATTCGTTTTTTCACTCACACTGCGGCTTCGCCTTGTGTGGGGTTATTTGCGCTTCGCGCGTTTTGTCCCTTCGGGACTGTTTAATGAATTATGTTTATTAAATCAATTATTCTTCGGGGGCAAACAACGGATCCCAAGCAGGTAACATGATGGGCTTCTGGTCGAAAAGTTTAAGGGTGGCCGACGGGATGTATTTGGCTTCGACCACGAGGCGGAACATGTACTCGTTGAACCATTCGTCGGTCATGATGAGGAAGCCGTTGTGGCCGCGGCTGCTGCCCCAGCTGTTCTCCACCATCCACTTGGTGGGCTTGCCGTTGGCGTCGAGATCGACTCCGCAGAGGGTCATGGCGTGCGAGGAGCCACTGGCGAAGGTGCTGATACGTTGCTTCTTGTTCATGCCAAAGGTGGTTCCGAACAAGGAGCCGTAGTCGTAGTTGTTCACATCCATATAGCCTTTGTCGCGGTCGAGGAACTTGGCCACGTCGCAGGAAAAGTACATCATGGTGCTGTCCTTGATGGAGGCAATGGCCATGTTGGCGATTTCCGGCATCGGCAGGTTGAGGAACTTCCAGTTCTCGCCGTCATAGACATGGCGGTCGTACTCGATTTCATAGACCTTGTAATATTCGCGCGTGGGGTCGTTCATGATCATGTAGTACTTGGAGAAGTCCTCGTCCACGAACTTCTGGTAGAACGACATGGGGGTGTATTTCTCGGTGCTCACCATTTCGCCTTTGGCGTTGCGCTGTGTCCAGGTGAACGTTGTCGGGGGTTCGCCTAACGTGTAGGCCAGCATCCGATAAATTGTCTCCAGCATTTCCATTTTGGTGGCCTGCAGCTTCTGCTCGGTAGTACCCTTGTTGTTGGCCATCTCGCGCAGGATGAGGCCGTCCTCGCGCAGCTTCAGCTTGATGAGCTCCGACATTCTGGAGGTGTGGTTGCTGTTGTAGGTCTCCGGCATCACATCCTTCGGCACCACGCCGTACTTGCTGATCAGGTTGGCCACGCCGGTGAACTGCCCGCCGTCGCCGATGGGGTTCTTGAAGAGCCACTGCACGGTCTCATCCTCCATGGATTTGGCGCGGGTATCGAGAATCGACTGCAAGAAGAGGTTGGCCTTCTCCAGCTGATCCCAAAAGAAGGTGTAGCACTGCGAGAATTGGAAGTCGGCCGGAAGGTCGTGCTTGCGGATGGCCTTGTTGCGGAGCACGTTCATGCCCGTGAACATCCAGCAGCGCCCAGAAGATTCCTGGTTGGTGACGGCCTTGGAGGGCACCGTATTCGAGAAGTGTGGGTCGAAAGCCGTGCTGTTGTCGTAGTTTACGGCTAACTTGCTGATGTCGTTGCTGTTGATGGCATTGCGCAGTGCCTTGTTGGCCGGGTTCGACTGGTAGGAGCCGCGCAGCATGCCGATTTGCTGCATCGACAGACCGCCGTCCTTGGTGATGTTCTGCGCCTGTCCTGCCATCATCAGGGCGGCCGCGCAGACGGTGAGGAGAATCTTTTTCATCGCTAAATATTCTAAATGGTTAATTTTCGGCCGCAAAAGTACACAAAATACGAATACAGATGACTGCCGGTTTTTCGTTTATTTGTAGGAATGGTTGGGGAAGAGCCTATTTCATTCCTCGTGCAGCCTTGATTTTGTCGTAGGCTTCATTGACTTTGGCGAATTGTTCTTCCGCTTTCTTGCGCACATCTTCGCCGAGATGGCTCACCTTGTCGGGGTGGTATTTCATGGCGGCTTTTCGGTAGGCTTTCTTCACTTCGTCGTCGGTTGCGTCGGGCGAAACTTCGAGTATTTTGTAGCAGTCGCTGATGCTCGGGCCGGAGCGTGGCGTGTAAGTGCTTCCGCCGGACTGTCGGTAGCCGCCCGAATAACCTCCGCCGTATCCGCTGTAGCCTCCGCCATAGCCTTCGCTTCCGCTGTTGTCGTAGTAACCGCCCGTATAGGAAGTGGAGACATACATGAGCTTTACGGCCTCGAAGGTGAGGGGATCCACGCCGCACCACGTGGCGACCTGCTTGATGGCACTCAGTTCCTGTTGAAGGGCCGAACCGTCGGCGGTGGCAAAGCCGAACAGACACTGCAGGATGGCGATTTTTTCGTGGATGGTGGCGTATTGGCGTATGTTTTCGCAGGCTTTTTGACAGTCGTTGTCCACGTTCTCGCTGTTGAGGATGTCGCGGAAACGGAGCATCAACTGCGAAATGTCGCTGTGGGGGAAGGTCTTCTGGAAGTATTGTTTGCAATAGTCGAACTCTGACTGCAGCAGCCGGTTGTTGTCGGCTTTTGCCACGTAGGCGATGAGGGTCAGCAGCTGGTTTTCGAATTGTGCGGGGTCGTTGTAGTACTGTTGTCGTTGTTGCGTGAATTCAGCTTGTGCTTTTCGGGCGCGGCGGCTGTTGCGGATGCTGTCGAAGATGGATCCGATGAGAAATCCGCCGAACGCGCCTCCCAAACCGTACAGGACGAGGCCGATGATGCTGAAAATCAGAGTGTAGATCATTTTGGATTAGGAGGATTAGGAGGATTAGGAGGATTAGGAGGATTAGAAAGATTAGGAGGATTAGGAGGATTAGAAAGATTAGGAGGATTATTACCAGATATGGGCGTCGGCGGTGAACCAGTTGCCTTGGAGGCGCAGGGTCTGCTCGATGACATCGCGGACGGCACCTTCGCCTCCGTTGCGGATGGAGATGTAGTCGGCCAGCTGTTGGATTTCGATGGCAGCGTCAGCGGGGCAGCATTTTACGCCGGCGAGCTGCATCATCGGGTAGTCGGGGATGTCGTCGCCCATGACCAGCACCTCTTCGGGCTTGAGCCCGTTGTCGGCCAGATATTGGTTGAACACCTCGATTTTGTTGCTGACGTGCAGGAACATCTCCATGCCGTGAAATTCTCTGAACCTCAGTCGCATGGACTCCGCATAGCCGCCGGAGATGACGGCAATTTTGTAGCCTTTTTTGAGTGCGTGGTGCAGGGCGTATCCGTCTTTGACGTTGGTGGCGCGCACCTGCTCGCCGTCAGCCGTCACGAACACCTTCCCGTTTGATAGCACTCCATCGAAGTCGAAGATGAAGGCCTTGATATTGTGCAGTTTTTCTTTGTAGTTTTTCATATCTTTGCTATGTCCCCACATTGCGCTGCGCTTGCAGTGTGGCTTTTGTCCCCACATTGCGCTACGCTTGTGTGGGGTTAATTGCACTTTGTGCGTTCAGCCTCTCCGAGGCTGGTTAAGGTTAAATAATATATACGTATAAGTTTATTGTACATTGTTGGCTGCTAATTCTGCTACAACGGGATTGGTGTGGGCTACGACCATTTCCTCTTTGAGGTCGTCGTAGTCGAGTTCCACGGAGTCGCCGGCAGTGAGGGTCATGTTGAGGATTTCCTCGGCGAGGACATCCTCAACGTATTTCTGGATGGTGCGTTTGAGCGGGCGGGCGCCGTAGTTGGCATCCCAACCGTTTTCGACAAGGAAGTTCTTGGCCTTTTCGGTGACAGTGATTTCCACGTTGAGGTCTTTCACGCGCTGCAGCACCTTCTTGAGTTCGATGTCGATGATCTTGCCGATGTCTTCTTTGTCAAGGCTGTTGAAGTAGATGACGTCATCGACACGGTTGAGGAACTCGGGGGCGAAAGTGGCCTTGAGTGCCTTTTCGAGGATGCCTTGCGCGACCTTTTGCTCGGCGGCCTTGGTGGCTTCGGTGTTGAAGCCCACGCCGGTGCCGAAGTCCTTCAGCTCGCGGGTACCCACGTTGGAGGTCATGATGATGATAGTATTCTTGAAATCAACTTTGCGCCCCATGCCGTCGGTGAGCTGGCCTTCGTCAAAGACCTGCAGCAGCACGTTATAGACATCGTGGTGCGCCTTTTCGATTTCGTCCAACAGTACGATGGAGTAGGGTTTGCGGCGCACTTTTTCGGTGAGTTGGCCGCCCTCTTCGTAGCCAACATAGCCCGGAGGCGCGCCGATGAGTCTCGACACCGTGTGCTTCTCCATGTATTCGCTCATGTCGATGCGGATGATGGAGTCTTGGGAGTCGAACAGATATTCGGCCAGCACTTTGGCGAGGTAGGTTTTGCCGACACCGGTGGGACCGAGGAAGATGAAGGTGCCGATGGGCTTGTTGGGGTCTTTCAGGCCGGCGCGGTTGCGGCGTATGGCCTTGGCGACTTTCACCACCGACTCGTCCTGCCCAATGACCACGCCTTGCAGTTCCGTGGCCATGCGCATCAGGCGCTCGCCCTCGTTTTTGGCGATGCGCTGCACGGGTACGCCCGTCATCATGGCAATCACTTCGGCTACCGTGTCTTCCGTGACGAATGGGCGGTTCTCGTTGACATTGTTCTCCCATGTCTTCTGAATCAGCTGGCGTTCCTCTTCCAGCATCTTGATTTGGTCGCGGTATTTGGCGGCCTCGTTGTACTGCTGGTTGCGGATGGCTTCTGTTTTCAGCTTTTCCTGCTCCTCGATGGAGGCTTCCACGGCAATCAGCTCTTCTGGCACGTGGATGTTCTGGATATGCAGCCGTGCGCCGGCCTCGTCCATCACGTCAATGGCTTTGTCAGGAAGGCAACGATCTGATATATAGCGGTTTGACATGGATACGCAGGCCTTGATGGCTTCGTCGTTGTATTTGACGGCATGATGGTCTTCATATTTGTCCTTAATATTGTTAAGGATGTCGAGGGTCTCCTCGGGTGTGGCGGGTTCGAGGATGATTTTTTGGAAGCGGCGTTCAAGGGCGCCGTCTTTTTCGATGTGTTCGCGGTATTCGTCAAGCGTGGTGGCACCGATGCATTGCAGTTCGCCGCGGGCGAGGGCGGGTTTGAAGAGGTTGGAGGCATCCATGCTGCCTGGGGCGTTGCCGGCGCCTACCATGGTGTGCAGCTCGTCGATGAAAAGGATGACATCAGTGTTCTTTTCCAGTTCTTCGAGGATGGTCTTCACGCGCTCCTCAAACTGGCCGCGGTATTTGGTGCCTGCCACGAGGCCTGCCATGTCGAGGCTGACGATGCGTTTGTGGAGCAGTGTGCGCGACACGTGGCCGGAGTTGATCTGCAGGGCAAGTCCTTCGGCGAGGGCAGACTTGCCGACGCCGGGTTCGCCGATAAGTACGGGGTTGTTCTTCTTGCGCCGGCAGAGAATCTGGGCGATGCGTTCCAGCTCCTTCTGGCGGCCCACCACGGGGTCAATTTTCCCTTCGGCGGCCATCTTGGTGAGGTCCTTGCCGAAACTGTCGAGCATGGGAGTGGCCGACTTGCCGGCTCCTTTGCCCTTTTTCACGGTCCGGCGTTCGTCATCGTCGTCATCGCGGAAAGGTCCTGCTGCAGCGGTGGGCTCGGAGAGGTGCAGCTCATGGCGCAGCTCGTCCTCGAAGGTTTCGAATGTGAGCCCGGCCTGCGCCAGCAGCATCTTGATGGTGTTCTGGCTGTCAAGTTGTGCCGGTTTCAGGATGGCGAGTACCAAGTGGTAGGACTCGACGGCATCGTTGCGGTATTGCTTTGAAAACAGGAATGCCAGATGGAGACGCCCCTGCGCCTGCACGCTCATAGGGATTTTGTCGGTTGGCTCGTCGGCTTGGCTGTCCGGCATTTCCAGCATTTGCTCCAAACGGGTGCGCAGACCGTTGAGGTCTATTTGGAAGACATTGAATATCTTTTGGGTGACGCTCTCCCCCGGATAACGGAGAAGGCAGACCATAAGGTGCTCCAATCCTATTTGCTGCGAATGGTATGACTTGGCTAACTCATTGGCTTCAGCCAAGATGTAGTTCATTTCTTCCGAATATTTGATGTCCATAAAATCGGGTGTTTAAAATTGGCATGGGCATACAAAAATCATGCCGTTTTGCCGGTGGGCAAAGTTCAAAGTCTATGTCTAAGTTCTAAGTCTAAGTTCTAAGTTCAAGGTTTACGGTTATGGTCCTCGATGGCTTCATTCAGCATATTTTCGAACTTCGTGATGGAGTAGTCAATGCAGTACTTTTCTGCGGATTTGGCGTATTCGGCCTCCATGCGTCGGCATTCGGCCGTGTTGTCGAGCCAATAGTCGATGGCGCGGGCGAGGTCTTGCGGGTCGCCGGCCTTGAAGAGGCTGCGTTCGTCGAGGGCGAACTGCGGGGTGGCCGACAGCGGGCTGTTGGCGATGATGGGGACGAGCCCTGTGGCGACGGCCTCAATGCAGGAGATGGCCTCCGACTCCATGTCGGCGGCGTGCACGTATAGGTCGGCCTGCGAAAGCAGCGTGATCAGCTCGTCGCGCTTCACATAGACGAACTCGGGCTTGAGGGGCAGTTTCTCCCCCATCTTTTCGTAGTGGCTCTGCATGGGGCCGCGTCCGGCGAAGATCAGCTGGATGTGGTCGGCGTATTTGGAGTAGGGCACTGCCTTCATGATTAGGGCCTGCTGTTTTTCGCGTGTCAGGCGGCCTACCATCATGATGAGGATTTTGCCCTTGTACTCGTCGAAGGTTTCCGGGCGGCGCTCCTCGATGTTCCGTCGGCCCGCCTCGATGAACACCGGCTGGATGCCGTTGCTGATGACGTGCATCTTCGCCTTGAAGCCGTGCTTCTTCACTTCATCGGCCATGAACTGCGAGGGACAGTGCACATGCTGCACGCGGTCGAACAGAATCTTCCGGAAAGCTTTGTAGAACAGGCTGGTCACCCACGGAAACTTGTGCAGGCGGATGTTGGCGGTCATGCTTTCGGGTTGCAGGTGCTCGGCGGCGGTGCTCGGTTTGTTGATTTTCTCGGCATAGCGCTGCGCCACGGCTTCCAGCGGGAAAGGCAGGAATCCGTGAATGATGTCGGCCCACTCGACGGCGGCATGGATGGTCTGAAGCGACTCCTCTCCCCAGAACTTGGCAAAGTTAAAATTGTGCTTGTTCATGATGGGCTGGAAAATCGGCATCCGGAAATGGCGCAGCGAAAAGAGGTTCACGTCTGCCTCTCCCGATTCGTCGGCCGTGAGGATGCGCACCTCGTGCCCGCGTTTCCGTAACTCAGAAGCAAAACGCTGTGCGGAAATGCTGGTTCCATTGTTGTTCGTGTAATACGTGTCAATGACGAAAAGTATCTTCATAATCGCTTTTTTTGTCGCCTCTGCCTGACTGAAAAGGGCAGGGTGTTGCCAAAACAGCCCTCAAAAAAGTTTCATTATCCTGTTTGGATGATGTAAATTCATTTCTATATCAGTACATTACATTGGCGTAATATTACGTTGCAAAAATAACATTTTTTTCTGACATACAATAAGTTCGGAAAAACAGGTGATTTTGGCTTCGTCGATTTCTGAAAAAAAACTACTTTTGCCGCCCTAAAAAATCGCTAATATTAAGGATTGCAGATAGAGTTATGGTCAAGAAATCAAAAGCGGGAAGGTTTTGGAGAACCGTAGGCAAAGTTGTCCTGGGATTGTTCATTATAAGCATATTGTTGCCTGTGCTGTATCGTTGGGTCAACCCTCCGGTCACGCTTTTCCAGTGCGTGCAGGCGGTGAAGAACGGGACGGGCATCCACAAGAAATGGGTGCCGATAGAGAAGATTTCCCCCTACATGTATCGGGCGGCCATCGCCTCGGAGGACAACTATTTCCTCGGGCACCGCGGCTTCGATGTGATTGCCATCAACACGGTAATTGACGAGCGCAAGAGTGGCCGGCGGCATCGCGGCGGCAGCACTATATCGCAGCAGACGGCCAAGAATGTGTTCTGCTGGCCGCGCAGTTCGTGGGTGCGCAAGGGGGTGGAGACTTATTTCACTTTCCTGATCGAGACATTCTGGTCGAAGGAGCGCATCATGGAGGTTTACCTCAACGTGATCGAGATGGGCCCGGGCATCTACGGCGCGGAGAAGGCGGCACAGACCTACTTCCACTGTCACGCTTCGCAACTGACGGCGCACCAAGCCGCCCTCATCACAGCCTGCTACCCCAGTCCGAGCAAGCGCGACCCTGCCCATCCCACCTCCTATCTGCGTGGCCGTGCCGCCAACATCGAGTCGAAAATGGCACGATATGGCACGCCGAAGTTCACCGATGAATACATCTCCCACGTGCGGGAACGCTACCAAAAGTCGGTGGAAAAGATGCGCAAACGCAAGGAATCCCAGCATAAAAAGCGTAAGAAATAGCGGATGATCATGCTGCAAAGTTGAAAAATGTGTACATTTGCAGCCTTTGATTGTTTATCTATGGTTCCTTTCCTTACACATGTTATCGACAAGATTTTTGCGGACACGAGTGTCCCCATGCACGATGTCGCCGTGGTGCTTCCCAACCGGCGTGCCCGCCGAAAGCTCCTGCAGGGCCTTTCGGAACGCAACGGTCACGTCCCGATGTTCGCACCCCAGATTTTTACGATGGAGGAGTTCGTGGGATGGCTTTCCGGTCTGAAAGTCGCCGACCCCGTCACCCAGCTTCTGCATCTGCACACGCTCGTCCGAGATTTCCGGAACGAACGCTTTCGTTTGCAAAATCTGTTGTCGTGGGGACCCGTCTTTCTGAAAGATATCAGCGACATGGACATGCAGATGCAGGATGTCCCGGCCATCTTGCGGGAATATGCCCAGGCCGCCCGTTTCGAGATACCGTTTGGGAAGGATGAACCGTCGGATGCCGATCGCGAGAAGATTCTGTTTAATGAACTTCTTGCAGATATATACTTGAATTACAAAAAGTTGATCTTGAATTGCGGAGAAGCATACGAAGGACTGGTTTACCGCAATTGTGCGGAGAGCATGTCGGAGTACATGGCCAAAATACCGTTCAAGAGGCTGCTTTTTGCCGGATTTTATGCGCTCTCCCCGTCGGAGTTGGAGATTATTCGCTGCTTGCAGGAACATTTCCGCACCGAGGTGCTTTTCGACATCGACCCATTCTATTGTCATCTGGATGAGGCGGAAAAAGCGTATGGTGCGCAGCGCGAGACCTCTTTTTTTATCCATCGGAACTGTGAAAAACTGCGAATTGACATTGGGAAACTGGAGTTTTGCGAGCGCGATTTCGCCAGCATTCCGAAACGGATGTCCATCATGGCCACTTCCGGCAATATGCGCCAGATTTATTGCGCCATTCAGGAGGTTGAGCGGATTGTTGCGGAGAAGAAACGCCAACAGGGTGTTCCGGCGGACGACAAGGAGACGGTGCTGAACATGTCGGATACGGCTGTCGTGCTGGCGGATGAAAACTTGTTGCTGCCGTTCCTCCTTTCCTACCAGCCTGAGAATGCGGTTGTGAATGCGACGATGGGGCTGCCGTTCAGCGCCACGCCGGTCAGTGCTCTTCTGCAGCAGGTTGTGGCCGTGTATGAGTCGGTGTTTGCCTTGACTCCGGACGGTGCCTCTGAGCTTCTTTTCAGTGGGGAGCAACTCGAACAGTTGTGGAACCACGAACTGTTGCGCGATGCGGACACCCAGCCGTTTTATTTCCCGACAGTGTTGCGGTATTCTCAAATTCCTAATAATGAGTTGCTTGTAAATCTCTCGAAAGAAGAACTCTCCCGTTGTCTGCCTTCCGTTCTTTGTTCGTTCTGCCAGTTGGCCAAGTCGAAAACCGCTTCAGCATTGTACACGGCCCTTTTCGACGAGGTGATCAAAGTCCTCTCGGAACTGCAGGCCCTTTTTGACGGACATTTCGTGGAGAAGGAAGGGGTGGATTTCCCGTTCGCGAAATATGCGGTGATGAAAGCGGTATCGGCTGTCAGTGTCAACCTGCAGGGCGATCCGGACAAGGGACTGCAGGTGATGGGCCTTTTGGAAACGCGTCTGATGGATTTCCGGAACGTCATCATGCTGTCGGTGAACGAGGGGGTGCTGCCCAAGGGAATCACATACGATTCCTTGCTGCCCTTCGATTTCAAGTTCAAGTTCGACGGTAAGGATGCCTTGCCCAACTATCTGTATCAGGACCAGGTGTATGCCTATCACTTCTTCCGTTTGCTGCAGCGTGCGGAGCGCGTGACGCTCATCTATAACAATGCCTCCGACGTGAGCATGGCCGAGCGGAGTCGTTTCATAGCTCAGTTGGAATACGAGGTGGAAACGCAGCACCTTGCCGAAACGATACAGATAAAGCATTTCCAGCGTGATTTCGACCTGGAGCTACCGCCTTCTGAGGCCTTGCAGATGAAAAAGACCAGTGAAGTGATGGCGATGTTGCACGCTCACGAGTTTTCGGCGTCGTCGCTACAGACTTATATCGCCTGTCCGCTTAAGTTCTGCCTTCGCTTTTTGCTGGGTATTCGCGAGACAAAAGTCTTGACGGACTATTTGGAGCCATACGAACTCGGAACCGTGATTCATGCGCTTTACAAGAAGGCCTTGGACGAGATTGCCAGGGAGCGAAATCCGGAGAACTATTCTGCCATTCTCGACAAGCATATTGCTTCGACTGACAAGAATGCTTGTGAGGAGATTATGAAACTTAAGGATCGGAAAACATTGACAATGAATGATTTGAATCAAGGCGGGTGGCTGATAAACCGCCGTATTGTCAGTGAGACTGTGGGTAATTATCTGGAGATTGCCAAGACGGAGCTGGCCAAATCTTTTTGGAAAATCACTGACAACGAGAAGGTTATCAAGATTCCGAAATTCGAGGTGAAGCCGGAGGGTGGGGGATCGTCGTTTTTTGTCAAGTTGACGGGCAGCTTGGACCGGGTGCAGTCTTTCGGGAACCGGGTGATGATTCTGGACTACAAAACCGGGAAAGTGGAACCGGGCCATCTGCGGTTGAAAGATTCAGCGAAGACGACTAAGTCTGCGAGCAAGGAGGTGGAACAGAAGGCGCAGGACTCGGGCAAAAAACAGGAAAAGAAGCCGGAGGAGCTGCTTTTTTCAGAAGTTAAGTACGACAAATTGTTCCAGCTGGTGTTTTATGCCCTCATGTATGATTATGCCGTCAACCCAAAGCCCGATTCGGTGGAAGTGGGCATCGTGAGCACGCGCGAAGTCAACAAGAGGAGTTCAAATTATGTTTTTTATGGAAGTTTCTTGGACGATTCTAATATACTTGCCCATAAGGATTTGTTGCTTAAGCAGTTGAATAATCTTTTCTTGGATATTTTCAATAAGGATAAGCCTTTTTTGCAGACAGAAGATACAAAAAGGTGCAAGAATTGTGATTTCCTGCACCTTTGTAATCGTCAGACAGAAGCCGAGAATCGGTAGTCCGCTCTCTTTTTTTTAGTCTTCCAAAGCCTTCAGTCTTGCGTTCAGCGTGTTGAGGAGGAGGCAGGCGGTGGTCATGGCGCCGGTGCCGCCGGGTGTCGGGGTGATGGCGCCGCAGACTTTCGCCACTTCGTCGAATTTCACGTCGCCGCAGAGGCGGTATCCCTTGGGCTGGTCGGGGGCGTCGATGCGGTGGATGCCCACGTCGATGACGGTGGCGCCTTCCTTGACATATTCGGCGGTAATCATTTCCGGCTGCCCGATGGCCACGATGAGGATGTCGGCGCGGCGGCACACCTGCGGCAGGTTCTGCGTGTGGCTGTGGCAGACCGTCACCGTGGCGTTGACGCTTTTCTGCAGCATCAGCATGGCCAACGGTTTGCCCACGATGTTGCTGCGCCCCACAATCACGCAGTTCTTTCCCTGCGTTTCAACGCCGCTGCGCTGTAGGAGCTCCATGACGCCGTGCGGGGTGGCCGGCAGGTAGCATTCCTTGCCCAGCAGCAGGTTGCCCATGTTCTCGGGATGGAAGCAGTCCATGTCCTTGGACGGGTCCACGTGCGCAGTCACCTTGTCGATGGAGATGTGCTTGGGCAGCGGCATCTGGATGATGTAGCCGTCAATCTCGTCGTCGGAGTTCAGGAAGTCGATGGTGGACAGGAATTCCTCTTCCGAGGTTTTGGCGGAGAGGTGATAGACGGAGGAGATGAATCCCACGCCCTTGCACTGTTTCTCGATGCTGCTTACATAACTGAGCGCGGCACCGTCATCGCCGGCGATGACAGCTGCCAAGTGTGGCGCACGTAATCCTTTGTCTAATAAATCTTTAACTTTCAATGCAATTTCCGATTTGAGCGTGTCGGAAATCATTTTCCCGTCAATGATGGTTGCCATGTCGCTTATTTCAGTTTCTTGAGTTCGGCCTCTTTCTCTTCAATGGCTTTCGTGACTTCCTCCAGTTTCTTGTTCAGCTTCACGGTCTCGTTGTTGAGGTTGAGCAGGCTTTTCTGGTTGTTGCTTTGGGTCTTCAGCAGGGTCTGTTTCTCTTTCACAGCCTTGGAAATCTGGTCTTTCACGGTGGCATCTTGGCTGTGGTTGAAGTTGTCCTGCAGTTTCTCTATTTCAGCGGTCTTCTTTTCAATGTCGTTGGAGAGTTTCTTGGCTTCGTCGTTTGCCTTGTTGATTTTGTCATTCACTTTGGCGCGGTTTTTTTCGATGGATTCGCGTTCCTTTTTGAGGTTGGCCAGTTCGGTTTCGAGCGTGTTGATGCGCATTTTGATTTTGTAGGCCTCCACGTCGTAGGGCAGTGCTTCGAGGAAGGTGACGATGTTACGGGAGGTGCGCGGGTCGTTGTTGAAAGTGACGCAGTTGAGGTTGCCGGTGGAGACCACGAGGATCACTTGCGTGCTCCTGTCTTTCTTCTTGCCGATTTCGGCGGTGGTGAAATAGATGTCGTAGCGGGATTCGCCGAAAGCGCTGCAGGGTTGGCTTTCATATACGCGGAATCCTTTCTTCTTCGAGCCTTTCATCCCGAATTGGGTCTCAAATTTGTCGGCCAGGGCATTCTCCACGATGTCCATCGTGGTGTTCTCGATGGTGGTGGTGAAACCCGATAGTTGGTCTTTGCCGAAAATAGTGACGCTTTCGCTTACTTTTTGTGCTGACAATGAGCACATTACACTTACGATTGCAAATACTGCGAAAATTTTCTTCATCATAGTTTTATTTTTTAATGTTTGAATTTTTCCGTTTGGAGAATTGGCTGCAAAAATAAAAAAATTATTTTTGCGCCCGAAAATGATGACGATAAAAGAAATATTGCGGCAGTTCGAGTTTCCGGTCTATCTGGCTCCGATGGAAGGGGTGACAGACGGGGCGTTCCGGCGTATCTGCAAGGAATACGGCGCGGATGTTCTGGTTTCAGAGTTCGTTTCTTCAGATGCCTTGTCGCGTGTGGTGGAAAAAAGCATTCGGAAGATGGACTTCACGGATGCCGAGCGGCCCTACGGCGTGCAGATTTTCGGGAGCACGGAGGAGGCGTTGGTGTCGGCGGCGCAAGTTGCCGCGCAGGGCCGTCCCGACTTCATCGACATCAATTGGGGCTGCCCGGTGAAGAAAATCGTGAGCAAGGGTGCCGGTTCGGCCATCCTGCAGGACATTCCCAAGATGGTGCGGCTCACCTCGGCGGTGGTCAAGGCCGTGGATCTGCCCGTGACGGTGAAGACCCGTCTGGGCTGGGACAGTTCCGACAAGCCCATTGTGGAAGTGGCGGAGCGATTGCAGGATGTCGGGATACAAGCTATTGCGATACATGGGCGCACGCGGGCGCAACAATACGGCGGCGAGGCCGACTGGACGCTGATCGGCGAGGTGAAAAACAACCCGCGGATGACTATTCCGGTGATTGGGAACGGTGACCTCAACAGCGCGGAGAAGGCCGTTGCCTACAAGGAAAGATACGGTGTGGATGCCGTGATGATCGGTCGCGCAGCCATCGGGAATCCGTGGATCTTCCGGCAAATCAAGGCTTTGCTGAAAGGAATCGAAATGGCGGAACCCAATTACGAGGAACGTGTGTCATTAGTGATGCGGCATCTTCGGGAAAATGTGGAGGCCAAGGGTGAGCGCGCTGCAGTTTTGGAAATGCGTACCTTATACTCCGGATACTTCCGCGGAGTCAGCCATTTCAAGCCGAAAAAAATCCGTCTGATGGCGGCCACAACGCTGTCAGAATGCGAGGCTATTTTACATAGCTGATTTTTTTTGAACTTCCATTGCGTATAAATATTTTTTTTATATCTTTGCCCCCTTAATTGTTTAAAGAGGTGAAACGGGTTTTGTGTGTTCCGTTTCCGTCCTCAAGAAGCGGGAGAATAGAGGGGGAATGTGTTTTTAAGTAGTTGATTATAAATTACATAGATAAATATAAAATCGAAAATATGAAAAAACTGTTATTCATTCTGACGGCCGTTTTGGTTCCGGTGCTGTTGTTAGCCCAACCGATGGACACAACGACCATTTTTCGTGAAAATTTTGATGGTGCTTCCATTATCATGGTCTCCTCTACGGGGTCGGCCATGGGCGGCACCCAGGGAGACTGGCGCGTGGCAGGCGTGGGTATTTCCTATCCGGACTGGGTACACGATGATTATAACAGCAACTATGAGCTGTATAAATCGGCTCCGAAGTGTTTCCACTCGCCCGTTTATTCAGCAACCGGCTACTCCAACGCCACCACGGGGGTCATTCCTTTGACAACTCCGGGTTTCCAGTTGAACTATATTTACCTTGATTTTGACCAAATCTGCAAGGTACACCAATTGGATAACACGTCCATTTACTACCAGGTGGCCAACGGCCTTGATGAGGACGGAAACTACAACTGGGGGCAATGGCAGAATCTGAATTTCAGTAGCAACAGCTCCTTTTATTACGGTGACGCGAAGGGCTCGTCAGGTGCCATCACGGGTGGTAAGTTCGATGAACACACCTACTCGGCATGGGCAACAGGAAGCATTACGGCCCAGCCCAACAACACTTGGTGGCGGCACGAAATGTTTGACATTACCAACTTTATCTTGAGTGAGGGAAGCAACCCCACCCACTTCCGCCTTCAGTTCCGTTTGAACAAGGCTTCCACCGGGGCATCCGGTACGCACAAAAGTGCCGGTTGGTTCCTCGACAATGTCACGGTGCGCTTCTCCAACTGCGAGTTGATTAACCCGAAAATCACGATGCAGGACACGCTCTACTACGGCACAAGCAATGTCTTCACCAACAAGCTCGGACCCTACACCATCAAGGCCTTGTTGACGGATAATGACACCATCAACCTGAACAGTGTGGTGTTCAGCTATGAAATCAACAGCGGACAAACGGTGGTGGTGCCGAACACGTTCACGAACAATGTGTTCAATAATAACGGCAACTCCGTGAACGCTCGATGGGTGCTGCCGGCCATCTGCTACCAGGATACTATCCATTATCATATTTACATGGAAGACACCCACGGAAGCAAAACCCGTTTCGACACATTCCTCGTGGCGCACCATAACTATACGAACATCCATCAGAACGACGTGCGCTTGGACAGCCTGAACACGATGCCTCACTGTCTGATTACGGGAGTCCCGCAAGATGTGAGCGTCTATTTCACGAACCGAAGCGATGCGTTGCACTCTCCTGTGAGCAACGAGATGACCTCTGGTACCTTTAAACTGGAGGTTCGCAACGCTGCCGGACAGCTGACCCATAACAGCACCCACAACTGGACAGGTGACATCTGCTTCGACATCAAGTCGTCACAGTCGCTGGGTTCGTTCGTCCCGACACAGGGGTACAACTATGTGACCGCCTATGTGACCACTCGTAACGGACAGGCGGACGGGTATCATCAGAACGATACTATTAAGATTTCCCCGTATGCCTGCGACAGCTTGATGCAGGGACATTACACTATCGGCGGTACCAATCCGGATTTCGCGGACATCACGGCGGCTCGAACCTCGCTGAATTTCTGCGGTTTAGGTGGCCCGGTGGTCTTCCACCTGCGCCCCGGCACCTACACGGACTTCGACTTCACGGAAACCTATATCGGGCAGTCGGCAGTGAACACCATCACGTTCCAGGGCGATGACGTGAACACGGTTCGGATTGTGAACAACAATACCGATGTCGGTGCCAATACTTTCGGCGCGGTGACGTTGATCAATGTGAAGGACTATGTCTTCAAGAATCTGACTATCGTGGGACGTGACACAGCCACAGCTTCGAGAGGCGTGGTGGTGCGCGGCAACGGTAGTACCAACATCCTGTTCGACGGTTGTAAGATTACGGCCCATAACCTGAACTCCACCGATGTAGTGAGCAGTGCGGTGGTGCGTACGGCTGCGGCCACGGCTAACCCCGCCACAGCAGCCGTCCCGGACAGCATCACGTTCCGCAACTGTGTTTTCGCCGGCGGTAACTTCGGTGTTAATTATACAGGATCCGCCGCCAAGAGGAACTACTTGGTCATCGACAGTTGCGACTTCACATCTTGCTATCGTGCCATCAACACGACTTATACCAACGGAGTGATTTCCAACAACCATATTCGCCAGTTCGTCTCCACGAATCCTCAGAACTTTACTGGCGTGAGTGTCATGAATATTGCCGGAATGGACATCAACGGCAACACGATCGACTCCGTGACGAAGATGGAGTACGCCATCAATGTCTCCAATGCTGGCACGCAGGACTATTATGTCCGCAACAACCGCATCAAGGCGGGCAATGGTTCGGCAGCCATCTACGTGAACGCAAGTTCATCCACGCACAACACCAATGTGAACATGGATGGCTATGTGACCAACAACGAAATCATTTTCTACCCGGTCACGGCAAATAATAGCTATGCTATTCAGCTCAACAACAGCGCCGGTCTCTATTTAGTGAACAACAGCGTGTTGGTGAAATCCGATGCTCCGTATAGCAACACCGCCGGCCTGTATGTTTCCAATAGTGGTAACACTACTACTTATATATACAATAACATATTTTTAAACAAGACGGTGACATCGGATAACACGGACTATCCGATCTACTTGAACGGCAACGCGACGGTAGCGGGTACTTACAATGACTTCTATTCCGGTTCCGGTGTAGTAGCGTACAAGACGGTGGCCCGCAACACCATCGCCGAGCTGGAGTCGGCCATCCCTGCGCTCACGGAAAGCATTTCCATGATGCCGACGATTGCCAATGAGAACGAGATCCTGTTGCCTGATCCGATGTCGGGTTTGGAATGCTGGCGTCATACTTCTGTCTTGGAGGACATTCGACACATCACCCGTTCCGACCTCACTTACATGGGAGCCTATGCCAACGTCATCCCCAATGTGGATGCCGCGCTGATCTCCATTGTGAGCCCTGCCCTTGGCGAGTGCCCGCAAAGTTCTTACGAAATTACCGTGAAGATTGCAAACAGAGGCGGTTATCCGCTGAACTTCGGCTCCACCCCTGCCACCATCCAGCTTCAATCCACAGCCTTGAACATCAACCAGACGGTGAACTTGAACTCTGGGTCCCTGGCCTCCATGAACACGATGGACAAGGTGCTTACTTCAGGTGTGGTTATTCCGTCCAACCAGCCGATCGATTTCACCATCATTATCAATGTGCCGGGCGATAGCCAGCATACCAACGATACAATCCGTCAGAATTTCACTCTGGAGTACATCATCCCCGATTACGAAGAGGACTTCAGCAACGGTACCTGGCAGACTTGGACTATTGAGCAACTCAGCGGAGCCGGCAACTGGTCGTTCCAGAACGGCGAAGGTGTCAACCCCAGCATCATGCCGGTGTACGGCACAGGCCGCTTGTTCTTCAACTCGAAGACTTTCGCCACCAACACGACCTCCCGCGCCATTTTGCCGGTGACGGTATTGGACAATTCCACCCATCCCATTTTGGAACTGTGGTTCGCCCACGACAACACCAATTCGTCCAACGCCAAGAACGACTACATGTCGGTGAAGGTTTCCACTAACGGCGGCGCCACATATACGGCCATTGCTCCGGAAGGCCAGACCGACACGCTCATCAAGCGTTACAAACAGTCGGCGACCACTCCCACATGGCAACTCTATACTTATAACCTTTCCAACTTTGTCTCTACGGGCTGTGTCTATATTGCATTTGACGCCACATCGAAAACGGGTAACAACATCAATGTGGACCGTATTCGCGTGAGAAACTTGTTCCCGAATGACATTGCGGTGTCGAAGATTTATGCTGCGGGCGAGACCCCCACGGAATATTCGATGCGCGATGTGGTGAGTGCTATCGTCAAGAACGAGGGCTCACAGGCTCAGTCGAACGTCAAGGTTTACCTCAACGTCACGGGTGCTGCGGAACAATGGCACGATTCGCTGACCGTTCCGAACATCCCTTATCACGGTGAGGTGCTGGTGACTTTCCCGGACCACCAGTACAATGTGGCCGAGGTGAAGGATGTGGAGGTTCGCTGCGCCAATGACCAGCATAACATTAACAATGCCCAGCACTGGCGCATGGTCACCACGCAGAACGTGGCCAACTATGCCGACACCACGCAAGAGGTGATGCTGCTTGGCGACTATAACACGATTATTCGTCCTTGCGTGAGATACAAGACCAATGAGGAACTGGCCGTTACGGCTGTGAAATACTATTACGACCAGACCTACATCGCCGATCCGGAGAACGGGTTCCGCGCTTTCGTGGCCGATGCTTCCGGCAACATACTGGCTACTTCGCAGGTGGTTGATTTCAGCACGCTGCAACAAGGGGCTTGGAACATCATTCCGATCCATAACTTTGCCTTGACTAACACCACGGGTGAGTTCTATGTCGGTTTGGAGATGCTTGCTCACGGCAACTATCTTTGTGCACAGGCGGAGACCCCGTTGCGCGACTCCACCTTCTTCTATCTGAACAACGGCAACTATGAACCGCAGCTGACCGGACGTTTCATGCTTGGCGCGGTGGTCGATACACCGTATGTGCATGATGTTGCCGTCCTGGAACTGGTCAATCCGGTGTCCGATTGTGACCTGGGGCACGAACACCTGCAGGTGCGCATCACGAACAATGGTACCACGGATATTTACCCGCCCATCCAGTTGCACTACACGGTCAACGGCGGAAGCGTTGTGACGGAGAATTTCACCGACACGCTTCACAGCCATGAGACCACGGTGTTCACGTTTAACAGTATTTATGATTTCACCAACAATCAGGTCGATGTTGACCACAACTTTGCGGTCAAGGTTTGGTCCACGAAGCTGGCTCAGGATCGTCTGACGTTCAACGACACGTTGGGCCTTACGGTGGTTTCCAAGGGCAAGGCGGTGATGCCGATAGCCTCAGACACAGTGATTGTGAACTACCATGAGTCCACCACGCTGACCGCCCAGCTGCCTTCTGCCATCCCGCAGGGAGTGCTTGGCTGGTTCACGAGTGCTGGTTACGAGGCCTGGAACCTGCTGAGTTATGGCAGCACCTATACGACCCCGCTTATCTATTTTGACACTACCTACTATGTGAATGCCAACCCTGGAACGGTGGACGATGTGATTGTGGGTACGGGCACGGGCTCCGGCACGGATCCGCTCACCTTCACCAACGGTTACTCCCGTGGACGCATGCTCTATTTGGAGCAGGAAGTCGGACACGGCACGATTACCTCTTTCGCCGTGAATGTGAAGACCGCCCAGACGGCCACGGCTGCAGACGGCATCCCGATGAAGATTTACATGAAATGTACCGATGAAAATGTCTTCGGCTCGACGACGGTGAATTGGGAAGACGAGATCTTGGGTGCCACGCTGGTACTCGACGAGCGTGTCTATTTCGACCACACCGGTTGGTTCTATTTCAACATGCTGACCCCGTTCGACTTCAACAGCGGCAACCTGGAAATCTTCATGGAAACCAACTGTGCCGACTACTGCACGGGCACGGGCTCCCAGTGCAACAACTGCGGTGTTTATGTCACGGGTGCCAACAGCTATCCTCAGTTCAACCAGACGAACACGCCTTCTTTGGTGCAGTGCCAAAAGAAGGCGGCCAACACTGCGGCGCAGATGGCGACGGGCGCCTACACGAATGTGTCGAAGCGCATCAACGCGCGTTTCACCGTGGCTAACTTAGAGTGCGGCAGTGAGAAGGTGCCGATCGTTCTCCATGTCCCCAACATTCCGAGCTATGATGTGGAGACCCAGGAGCTGGTCTATCCGGAAGCTGGTAACCATTGCACGATGGATACCGTGAGTAAAATCAAGGTTCAGGTTAAGAATATGCTGAATACGCCCATTCCGGCCAACAAGGTGGTGATTCACGCTGTGTTCAACGGCACGGAAGTCACGCATACGGTGGCCGAAGAGTTCGCTTCCGAAGAGGTCAAGGTCGTGGAATTCGCCATCCCGTCGGAATTGTTCAGTGCCCCCACGGCTAGCATCACGTTCAACTATACGATTTACACGACGCTGAACGGCGAGTCGGTGGTCTATGGCGGCAACGACACCATCACGGGTCAGTTCACCTCCACCCGCACTGCTCATCTGCCTGAAAGCTTCGTCTATACCGGTTCCTACACGCAACCGTACACCATCCTCCAGCCGGACGACAGACTTTCCGACATTACCCAATACTATTTCTACAATACGGAAGATCAGGTCACACCAATTCGTACCACCACAACAGCGGAACCGTACATGACGACCGATCCGTTGTATGACACAGTGGTCTTCTGGATGTCTGGAAAGACCCAGCAGAGTAACTGTGTTACAAAGCGTATCCCGGTGATTATCAACGTTTTCAGACCGCAATACGATTTGAGTACGGATGAGTTGGAATATCCGGTTTCCTACCAATGCGCCACCACGTTGAGCCCGCAGCTACAGGTGAAGGTCACCAACCAAGACACTACGGCTTCCTCCGTGATTCCGGCGGGCACTTTCACGTTGAACGCCAATTTCACGGGTTCGGCCACGGTGAATGGAACGAGCGTCATCAGCACGCCGATTTCTTCGTTGCAGCAGAACACCATCACGTTTGACAATGGTTTGAACCTCGGTTCCGCCACGCAGAACCGTATTTACCAATATGTGATTTACACCACACCGACGGATGCCACGATGCCGGTTTACAGATTGAACGACACGATTACCGGTTCCATGTACATTCCGGCCCTGCCTGCCGCTCCGCAGCCACTCACTTACAACGTGCCTTATGGTGGCACGCAGACGGTGACCCCCTCCACCTCCACGTTGAACCACTTCTACTTCTATGAGAATCAGGGTGACAGCCAGCCCTTCGCCGAAGGTAACAGTTTCACCACCGAGCAGATCTTCGCTCCTGTGACCTATTATTACAGCGGTCGTGTCGAGTCCAACGGTTTCAATGCCAGTGTGGTGGCCGGCACAGGCAACATTTCCAATCAGACGAACGGTGCCCCGTTCAATTTCACCAACGGACATTCATACGCTAAGATTTTGTTCAACAAGGAAGACATGAACAATGCGGGCGGCCGCATCGACAGCATCTACTTCCAGTTGCTGACGGCTGACGCCAACGGCGTGGGCATCCCGGTGAAGTGCTGGTTGGCCAACACCGCCGACGCGCAGAACATCGCCACGGGCAATACCAGTATCAACTGGCCTACGGAAACATCCAATGCCACACTGGTGTATGACGGCGACATGTTCTTCGATCAGACTGGCTGGGTCGGCTTTGCCATCAACGGCGGCTTCGACTATGCCGGCGAAGGACTTTATCTCTATTTGGAACATAATTGCGGCAACGCCAGCTGCGCTACCAACTACGGTATCAACCCGATTCCCAAGTTTGCGAACAACCAGATGACGAACCCCACCCGCAAGATGCTGACCAAGGCGCAGAACACCGCGCTGACTGCGTCATCTTCCTTCACGCTCTCTTCCTATCGTGTCCATACGAAGTTCAAAATGAACTACACTTGCGAGTCGCCGAAGGCCTCCATTACCATCAACACCACGGTGCCGCAGCACGATGTGGGTGTGACGGCTATCACGGCTCCGGTACCGCAAAGCAACAACTACACCACCACGGAGAATGTGACGGTCACCATCAAAAACTACGGTTCACAGGCAGCTTCCAACTTCCCGGTTTACTACCAGTTGGCCAACAACACGCCGGTGACCCAGAACTACACGGGTTCAATCGCCGCCGGTGCTACTGCCACGATGACTTTCACCACGCCTTGCGACCTGACGGATGTCTATTTTGCTACGCCGCTCAGAGCCTATACGGGGCTGACTTCCGACACCTATCATCCGAACGATACTACGACCATTTATGTGAGCAAGGAAGATCCCTGCGAGTCGCGTCCGTTGTCGTTGAACACGGGTGCCCATATCACCAACGTCAGCCTTGCGGCGTTGAACAACGGTACCGGCGCTCCCTACACGAATCATCCCACTGCCCCGGGCAATGGTATGTACACCGACTACACGCAAACGGTTGCCCCGGTGGAACTGATTTTGGGCCAGGAATATACGCTTAGCGTCACTCATGCTTTCACGGCCACGAACACCAAGGCGGTCTTCAAGCGCACGTACATCGACTATAACCGTAACGGCGAATTCGAGGCCACGGAGCTCATCATGAACAGCGGCTCTGTGCCTGCCGGGGATGCCAATGCAGTCACATCGCAGATTGTCAACATCCCCACGGATGCCAGCGCTGGTTTGACGCGGATGCGCGTGATTTGCGCCTCCGTTAACGTGACGGATCCGTGCTCGTTCTATAACAACAGCGCCACTGCCGAAGGCGAGACGGAGGATTACGCCGTGCTGCTCAGTGTCCCGATGGAGGTTGACCTCGGCATCCCGAGCGTGCTTCACCCCGTGGGTGACATTTGCCCCGACCAGAATGCCAACATCCGGGTCAATGTCCGGAACTATGGTACCCAACCGCAGACTCTCAGCATGGGTAACCCGATGACTATTACGGCCACGGTGACCGGTGCGACGACGGGCACGTACACCAAAACGGTGGAATCCGGCACGCTTGCCCCGAACAGCGAAATGACCGTCACGATTCCGAATGTGAATCTTAACGCTCAGGGAACCTTCCACGTTGATTTCCAAATTACTTATGACGGAGACCAGTATTTGACCAACAATTCCCGTGGCAGCGATGCGGAAGTGACGAGCATGGTCGTTGAGCAGTTGCCGTTCGTGGAACCGTTCATCCCGGTCGGCGATGTGGGCAATTACGAACTTCCTGTCAAGTGGACGCTGACCTCCTCCAATATCAACAACTACAAGTGGGAGGAGAAAGCAGGCGCATCTCAGAACGGCGCGTTCGGCGGTGGTCCCGCCCATGATCATACCTCCGCAGGCACCAGCCTTGAGATGTTTGGAGGTTATGCTTCAGTGAGTGGCGTGAACAGCACCACCAACCAGAACAAGTGGACATCTATCACCAGCGGTTGTATCAATATGCACTATACCGATATTTATCCTGCAGAACTCAACTTCTACAAGTATTTCGCGGGTGCCGCCAACACCGAGTTCGTCATGCGCGTGGAAGTGGGCTCTGGCGAATATTACCAGACCGTTGACGAGCTGACCAAGGAAGACGGCGGTGCCGAGTGGCTGGAACATCTCACCGTTCTGGGTCCCATCGACGAGGTGGCCCGTCTCCGCTTCACGGTCACGGGCCAGAAGTACAGAATCGATCCCAGTATCGACGACATCAACCTGGTGATAGGCCAGCCCGACATGGCGGTCGACCGCGTGGTCTATCCCGAGGATAAATCCCATGGCGGCCCTTGCCTGCAAATCAACAGTGTCATCCAACCGGTGGTGGCTATTTACAACAACGGCAACTCCGCTGTGGAAGAGTTTGACATCACGTTCAATGTGGGTACCGGCAGTGACATTGTGACCGAAACGGAGCACGTGGTGCAGCACTTGCTGCCTGGTGATTCGTTAATCTACACGGCTACCCATGAATTCGTAGTGACGAACCTCACCCATAACTGGGAGGTGAAGGCCACCGTGAGCATCGAGAATGACAAGAAACCGTCTAACGACACCAAGCGCTCCCTCTCCTGCACCAATGTTTCCATTGACGACTATGAGACGGAGAACAGTGTTTATCTCGGACAAAACGAACCGAACCCGTCCATCACGGTCACCCGCATCCCGTATTCCGTGCCGGAACCCGGCAAGGTGACCTTGGAAGTGACGAATGCTGCGGGACAGGTGATTTACACCGACACCCAGGAGGCTGAGCAGGGTGATAACCATTTCGACCTGAACACGAATGCGATTGCCGCCGGAGTGTATTACTACAGCATCCATTACAAAGAGATAGTGTTAACCAAGAAGATGGTTGTTGAAAAATAACCCTCTTCTTAACAAGAGAAGCTACTCGAAAGGGTAGCTTTCTTTTTCTTTGGACAATCGAAATGATGAAGAAACAACTTATAACAGTATTGTGGCTGGCCTTGATGGCGACAGCCTGTGCGCAGCCGGGTGCGCCTGCCTCAGGACAGCTGCCAGAGTCGCAGACGAGTCTGCGGACCGGTGCGGAGCGGTTGGAAACCTATTTGCCGGAGCTGGCGGGCAAGCGTGTGGCATTATGCGGAAACCAGACTTCTGTGGTTGGAAACACCCATTTGGTGGACACGCTCCTTGCAAGTAAGGTTAATTTGTTGAAACTGTTCTGCCCGGAACACGGCTTCCGCGGACAAGCTGAGGCGGGTGCGACCATCGCTTCCGGCAAAGATCCGAAAACGGGCCTTCCCGTCGTTTCCCTTTACGGCAAGAACAAGAAACCGACCGCCGAACAGCTGCAAAATGTGGATGTCATCCTCTTCGACCTGCAGGATGTGGGTTGCCGGTTCTACACCTACATCTCTACGCTCCACTATGTGATGGAAGCGGCAGCGGAGAACGGCGTGCGGGTCATTGTGCTCGACCGCCCCAATCCCAACGGCTTCTACGTCGATGGACCGGTGCTGGAACCGCAGTACAAGTCCTTCGTGGGTATGCACCCCGTGCCGGTGGTCTATGGCATGACGATAGGGGAGTATGCACGGATGATCAACGGCGAGAAGTGGCTTGCCAACGGTGTGCAGTGCGACCTGTCTGTCGTGAAACTGGAGGGATACACGCATGCGACGCATTATGATCTGCCCGTTGCGCCTTCGCCGAACCTGAAGACCCCGGAAGCGGTCTATCTTTACCCGTCGCTTTGCCTCTTCGAGGGCACGAATGTCAGTGTCGGGCGTGGCACTGAGCACCCGTTCGAAATGTACGGTGCACCCGGGATGCAGGCCGGCGACTACCGGTTCACCCCTCATGCCATCCCCGGCGTGTCAGAGAACCCTCCTTTCAAGGATCAGGAGTGCCGGGGACGGTTGCTTGTCCTCGGTGACCGGTGGAAGACTCACACGTCCGGCAGCTTTGAACTTCGCTATCTGCTTGATGCTTATTGGAGTTGCTCCGACAAGACGTCGTTCTTCCTGAAGAACAACTTCTTCGACAAGCTCGCCGGCACCGACCAGCTACGCAAGCAGATCATTGCGGGTACCTCAGAGAAGGAGATTCGCGCCTCTTGGCAGCCGGAATTGGATAGGTTCAAGGAAATCCGGGCGAAATATCTATTGTATGAATAATCGGTTTTATAATTTTGATAATCAAATATTTATGTTGTTTTTCGATTTCCTGCCGAGATAAATGTTGAAAAAAATGAATGTGGAATGTAACAAACGGTGGGGATTATGCGACAGAGTACAATGAAGGACAAGAATTTCAGAAAGAAAAGTAAGTATTAAAATTTAACGATATGAAGAAATTAGTATTGACGACAGTCGTGATGAGTGTGATGCTCGTCGGGTTCGCGCAGAGGCAGATACCTATGAGCGATTTTTACCCTTCGGAGATGATTTATGAGCAATTGTCACACGAGCAGGTGGAACAAATGAAGACGTCAAATCCTGTTGAACTGCTTAGCATGAATTACCTCATGGTGAATACAGCTGTGGTTATCGGGAAACCTATTGACGGTAATACACAGGCAATGAAACCTTTGGATCAGTATGTCCCGGCAGGGATGTCCTATGATGAGGAAGAGATTATTCGCACAGGAGCGTTGAATCCATACAAATGGGACTTGCCCCAGGACAAATACAGATGGAATATTTTTCCGTTGCATCGCGCCGGTTACTATGTGGTGGTGGCACCGGAAACGGAACTCGAAGCCCGGCTTCAAGCCTATCTCAGATCATGCGGTTTTTAATTTTGTAACCTTGAAAAAATGGGAAAAATGAAAAAGATATTATCAGTTTTGGTGCTTTTTTCGTTTGTGACAGTTGTTTCTGCCCAGACGACCATCTTAATGAATTCTTCTGCCCAGCCTCATTATACGGGATGTAATTTCACGATTTATGACGATGGCGGTCTGAACGGAGATTTTTCTCCAAATATGGATGTAACGATAAACATCTCCTCGAATGATCCAAACAATGGAGCCGTGATGGCTAACGTGGATATGCTGTCGTTCGACCTGCCGTGTGGCGATACGTTGTTCTTTTATGACGGTCCCGTGGCTGTGGATTCCATGCTGTTGGCATACTTTACCAACTGTGACTCCATCGGTGCCACCAGTATCAATGTGGCGGCCACATTGCGCAGTGATGGTTCGCTGACCATACGGTTTAAGTCGGACGGGAGCGAACAGGGAGCGGGTTTTGTTATCACCACAGAGTGCGTTCGCCCGTGTCAACGTGTGCAAGTTGTAATGGACACGCTTAACTGCACGAAGGTGCCGCATCTGGAAGCCGACGGCTATTACTATTTGGATGTCTGTCCGTACGATAACATGCATATTGCCGTGAAAGGTGTTTACCCCGATAACGATTTCAGCTATCATCAGGATGACGCCACCTCCACTTTTCATTGGGATTTCGGCTGGGAAGCTTTTGACAGTGTCGGAGTGTCTGAAATTGACCGTTTTTTCCCAGAGGGGCGCGGTTATGATGTCGCGATATCCATCACTGACAGTGCAGGTTGTATATCCTACGTGCCGCAGACATTCAGGGTCAGGACCTCTTCCAACCCTATTCGTGAGGTGCTGGACTTTCCGCAGGTATGTGCTGGGACGGAGGTTGACTTGTCGGTGGGCTACGACCACCTGTCCGTTGTGCAAGCGGACACTGTCGGAAGCGAGCAGATTACGGCGCTTTCGGTGAACGACACGATATTCCTCCCTGATGGAATGGATTGCGGATCAGGCTGCGCTTATGTGTCACCCGTGACATTTACCAGCTTCTCACCTACGGCCACCATTCAATCACCGAACGACATCTGGTTTGTCCGTGTTAAGATGGAACACTCTTTTGTCGGGGATATTTGGATTTCATTGACATGTCCAAACGGAAACTATGTCTCGATTGTCCGTAAGTATGAAACCGGTAGTAATGCAGGCTGTTCGAGTTCGATTCCCCAAAGTGAGTGGGGGTGGCTTTCGTCAGGAAGCAGTGGAGCTGACTTCGGTATCGTGGGAGGCAGCAACGGCTCTACGTGCGATCCCAATTCCAATCCTATGGGGACACCGTGGAACTATGTGTGGTCGAATAACACGAACAACGGATATCAATACAACTCTGCCAACTATGTATATGCAACTTCCAATGTCAATAATGGTCGAATGGACTCTACCAACGTAGCAGCCATGACCAATGTCTTCCACCCAGAGGGTTCTTTCGCAAATTTGATTGGCTGTCCGATGAACGGCACTTGGAGCATCAAAGTCGTGGATGGATGGAGTGTTGATAATGGATGGCTTACGGAATGGGAAATTGCCCTTGACCCGGCTCTGTTGCCACAGGATTGGTCTTACCAGGTTTTGGTTGATTCCGCATGGGTGTCAGGTCCCGGCGCCAATGGTCCGCAGGTCATTCCTGATACCGCAGGCAACATAGAGTACACCATTTACGTGATGGACGAGCTGGGTTGCGTGTATGACACGACGAATCACATGGAGGTGGTGGGACATCCTGAACCGGATCTCGGTGAGGATTACAAGATCTGCTATGGTGACATTTCGGTTTTGGAGACGAATTACGACCAGGCCGGCGCCGAGGGACAGACCACGGTCTATGAGTGGAACACCGGTGACAACACGCCCGATATCGAAGTGCTTACTGCTGGCGAATATGTGGTGACGGTGAGAACCTCCAGTAATGCGACTGGCTTGACCTGTGTCGGTTCGGATACCATCAATGTGGGTATTTACGATCGGCCTGTGGTTGATTTCGAGATGCCGGACCTGAACGGCTGTGCGCCGCTGAACCTGCGTATTGAAAACCATTCAACCCCGGAAGACGCCCAGTTCGAGTGGTATCTTATGGATTTCGATGATTTCGGGAACTCCCGTGTGGCATACAGCTCCACACAGAAAGATCCCGTCTTCCAGCTCAACGACCCCGGCACCTATTCGTTGCTGATGAAGATGACCACTTCGGACGGCTGTGTCGATTCCATCGCCTATTGGAACTCCATTTATGTCAACCCGCAACCGATAGCCGAGTTTGAGGCCGACCCCATGATCTCCATGCTGAGCGAGAGCGGCGGTGTGGTGAACTTCATCAACTATGCCGACCAATCCATGGTGACGGGCGGCCAAGGTAGCTTCTATTGGGACTTCGGCGATGGCACCATCGACTCCGTGAACTTTGCTGAACCGCATACCTACACCAGCTGGGGCGATTATGATGTGACCCTGCATGTGGAGAGCAACTCCGGCTGCTCCAGCGAAATCACGCACACGATTGTCATAGAGCAGGACCTTGTCTTCCCGAATGTGATTACCCCGAACGGCGATGGCATCAACGATGTGTTTGCCATTGAGAACCTGAACACCAACGTGAATCTGGAGGATCCTGACGGCTATCGTAACAACCGCCTGCTCATCCACGACCGTTGGGGCAAGAAGGTGTATGATGCCAAGAATTACGATACCTACGCCAAAGACGGCACCATTTATCCTGGTAGTCAAATCTTCGATGGCACGGGTCTCTCCGATGGTGTCTATTACTACTCTTTCCAATATAAAGGAAAGGCCAAGACCGTGACGTTCAATGGTTCCATCACGATTGTGAAATAATTAGAGCTTAGAGCTTAGAGCTTATAAGTGAACAATAGGTTAATGATTTTGGGCGAGGCATCATGAACGGTGCCTCGCCCTTTTTGTCTTTGCTGAATGCCTGAAGACTAACTATTCTCGATGAGGAAATGCAGCCTGTTGAAGACGTTGGCCTCGGAGGTGCCGCCGTCGAAGTCGAGGAAGAGCAGGTTCACATCGGGGTAAAGCTTGCGCATTTTCTTCTCGATGCCCTTGGAGATGATGTGGTTGGAGATGCAGGCGAACGGCTGGAGGCTGATGATGTTCTTCACGCCGTCTTCCGCCAAGGAGGACATCTCCGCCGGAATCAGCCAGCCTTCGCCGAAATTGGCCGCCATGTTGACGATGCGCGAGGCCAGTTTCGCCTCGTGGAACATGTCTGCGAAGGGCCGGTAGAACGGGAAATCCTTGCAGGCTTCGTCATACGACTTGGCATAGCGGAAGAGAATTTTATAGACCACGTCTGTCAGGAACAGCGGCAGATCCACGGGCTTGATATGGTTCTCCTTGTTGATGTGCCGGTTCACGAAACTGTTGACGAAGAAGTTGTAGATGGACGGGGCGACGACCTCCACGCCTTGTTCGGCAAGCCAGTCCAGGACGTTGAGGTGGCCGAAGGAGTTGTATTTGATGTAGATTTCGCCCACCACGCCGACTTTCGGAAGTTTTTTTCCAGTGTCGATGTTGGCGGTGAATTCCGCCGCGGCCTGCTTCATCAAGCGTTTCATTCCGCGGTAGTCACGGGCTTCGATGAGCGGAAGACAGAGATCTATGTATTTCTGGTGCAACGTTTTGGCGATGCCGGGCTGTTTTTCGCGCGGGCGAGAGGCATAGTAGATGCGCGACAGGCAGTCGGCGTAGAGCAGTGTGCACACGGACGGCAGGGCCAGTGATTTGGCGTCGAAGGTGAAGCCTGGCTGCTCGTTGGCGAGGGTGTTGCCTAACGCCATGGAGAGCACGGGCACGTTCTCGAAGCCGGCAGCCACCAAGGCCTTCTTGATCAGCATGATGTAGTTGGTGGCGCGGCATTGTCCGCCGGTCTGCGTGATGATGACCGCCGTTTCGTCCAACGGGTATTCCCCGCTTTGCAGTGCCTTCAGCAGGCTGCCCACCACGATGGTGGCGGGGTAGCAGACCTCGTTGTTGGCATATTGCAGGCCGAGATCGACGCACTCCTTGTCGCCGAGCGGCAGATTGATGAGGTTGTAGCCGGCCATCTTGAACACCGTCGGGAGAAACTCCGAGTAGCCTCCGGCAAAGTAAGGCCCGAGGATGGTGCGCTTGCGGTCGGTGACGGTGAAAGGCGGGGTGGTGACGTAGGGTTTGCTGACTTTCTGCTGGTGACTGAACTTCAGGCTTTCCACCATTGAGCGCACGCGCAGGTGCAGGGAGCCGATGTTGTTGACGTCATCGACTTTCAGCAGGGTGAAACTTTTGCCTTTTCGGTCGAGAATGTCGTGGGTTTCGTCGATGATGAAGGCGTCGGGACCGCAGCCAAAGGAGGTGATCATCATGAAATGCACGTTGTCGGGGCTGTTGGCGACGTAGTGGGCAGCTTTGAAGACGCGGTTCGGGTAAGTCCACTGCGTGACGGCCATCAGTTCGCGATAAACCGCCGCGTCCGCGTCGCCTGCCACGAATTCTGTCACCACATCGATGCCCATGTCGGCAATGCAATCGGAGATTTTATGCTGGATGAGCGGGTCGGAATGATAGGGCCGGCCGGCGAGGACGACCACCATGCGGTCCTCCTTCTTTGCCTTGGCCACCACTTCTGTGGCTTCAGTATGCAACTCTTCCAAGTATTCTTTTTGGGCGATGATGGCCGAATCCACCGCTTTGTTAGCTGCTGATTTGCTGATTCCC
This sequence comes from uncultured Bacteroidales bacterium, assembly GCA_947165685.1. Taxonomy (GTDB): domain Bacteria; phylum Bacteroidota; class Bacteroidia; order Bacteroidales; family WCHB1-69; genus F23-D06. Next base: position 172,357 of record CAMVBK010000001.1, read on the forward strand.
AGTGTTTTGAGGTATGAAATGCAGCCTTTCCTGAGATAGTCCTCGTTGTTCATGGAGATGATGGGTGCATCGGTGGGGATGCCGAAGCGCTCCTCCGTGTCGATGGCGTTGCGCACCACATCGGAGTAGCCGGCCACGATGGGGCAATTGTAGCTGTTGCGGGCTTGGCTGTCGGAGGGCGCCTCCATGACGATGAAGGGGTAGAAGATGCGGTCCACTTTTTGGCGGGCCAGGTCGAAAATGTGTCCGTGCATCAGTTTGGCGGGGAAGCAGATGTTTTCCGACATCACCGTGTGGATGCCCTTTTCGTATTGTTTCACTGTGGAAGGTCCGGATAGCACGGTGCGGATGCCGCAGGCGTGGAACAGCGCGTGCCAGAAAGGGTAGAGCTCGAACATGCCGAGGGCGCGCGGGATGCCGATTACCGGTTTGCCGCCTGCGTCGTTGAGCAAAGGCCGCCGGAACAGCATCTTCAGCCGCCGGTGGTGCTGGTTGAACCCTTTCGTCTGCACTTCCGTGTGGTTGGTGTATATCTTTTCGCAGTTGTTGCCGGCATAGAAGGTCTGTCCGTTGGAAAAATGGTACTCCAGAACGGTGCAGTGGTTGGGGCAACCGGGGCATACCTGCTGTTTGTTCTCGAACTGTTGGATGGAGAGCAGGTCGTCGAGGGAAAGCACCTTGGTGACCTCCTGTTCGCGGGCGTAGAGGGCGCATCCGTAGGCTCCCATCAGCTCGGGAATGTCGGCGAAGCGCACGTCTTTGCCGGTGAGCAACTCCAAGGCGCGCACTACGGCGAGGTTCTTGAAGGTGCCGCCCTGCACTACGATGTGGTCGCCCAGCTCCTCGATTTTTCGTAATTTTAACACTTTGAACAGGCAGTTCTTGATGACGGAGTAGGCGAATCCTGCGGAGATGTCTTCCGCGGAGGTGCCTTCGCGCATGGCCTGTTTTACTTTGGAATTCATGAACACGGTGCATCGTGTGCCCAAGTCGTAGGGATGCTTCGCCTCACAGGCAATGTGGGCGAAGTCGGCCACGGTGTAGCCCAGCATTTTGGCGAACGTCTCGATGAAAGAGCCGCAGCCGGAAGAGCAGGCTTCGTTGATTTCCAGTCTCCGGATGGCTTGGTTCTCCACGAAGATGGCTTTCATGTCTTGGCCGCCGATGTCGAGGATGAAGGAGACCTCGGGCGACACGCGTTTGGCACCGAGGTAGTGGGCCATAGTCTCCACCACGCCGTGGTGCAGCCCGAAGGCCGTTTTTAACAAATTTTCACCGTAGCCGGTGACCGCGCTGTTGAGAATGTTCGGCTCGAAGTCGTGCTCTTTGCAGGCCTGCGCGAACCGTTTCAGCGCCCCGTGAAACGCCTCGAAGCTGTTTCCGTTGTTGGAACAGTAGTCGGAGAAGAGAATGCGCCCTTCCGTGTCCAATACCACGAACTTGGTGGTGGTGGAGCCGGAGTCGATGCCGATATAGACCTCGTTGCTCTTCACCTCGTCCCAGCCCACGCGCGACACGAAGAAGTTTTGCTTGTCGGCTTTCCATTGCTCGAAATGCTGTTTGTCGGTGAACAGCGGATCGAGGCGGTTGGAGAGCAGTCGCGATTCGTCGCCCATGGCCTGTTCTTGGACGGTGCGGATGAAATCGGCCACCCGCATCGGTTTCGGGCAAGCCGTCTGACTCATTAGAGCTGCGCCGTGGGCGGGCACCACTCGGGCGTCGGGTACGGCCACGCAGTCGTCCTCCGAGAGCTGCAGGTTTTCCAAGAACACCTGTTTCAGCTTGGGCAGGAAGGCGAAAGGACCGCCGCAGAAGAAGACGGGTGCCTGCACATCAACCCCGCGCGAGAGCGTGCCCAACACCTGCAGGCAGACGGCGTGGAACACCGACAGGGCGACATCGGCCTTGCTGACGTTGCGGGCCAGCAGGTTCTGGATGTCGGTTTTGGAAAACACGCCGCAGCGCGATGCGATGGGATAGACGCGCTCGGCTTGCTCGGCCAGCGTGTTCAGTTCGGCGGTATCGACATTCAGCAGACTGGCAGTCTGGTCGATGAAAGCACCGGTGCCGCCCGCGCAGTTGCCGTTCATGCGGATGTCCGGCATGCGGCCCTTGTCGAAGAAGATCATCTTGCTGTCCTCGCCCCCGATGTCGATGAAGGTGCGGGTCTGCGGGAACGACTCCTTGACGAGCGTGGCGGCGGAAATCACCTCCTGCACGAACGGGAATCCCCATAGGTCAGCATAGCCCATGCCGACGGATCCGGTGACGGCCACGCGGACCGTCGCGTCGGCAAAACGTTCCGCAACGGGTTGCAACACCGTGTGCACGGTTTCCCGCACGTTCATGTTGTGTCGGCGGTAATCGGCGTGAAGTATCTGTTTTTCAGTGTCTAACACCACGATTTTTACAGTGGTGGAACCGATGTCTATTCCAATTCTCAGATTTTTCTCCATAAATATTTTTGGCGCGCGAAAATACGATTTTTTGATGAAGGGTGATTAGTGGTTGGTGATTAGTGGTTGGGAGTTGGGGTCAGGCGGTTCAGGATGAGGGCGATGTTTTCCTGTTTCCTTTTTTCGTAGTATTTTTTGTCACATTTCTGGCATTCGATTTTGTGCAGGGTGGGGGCGGCAAGGTGGAAGAAGAGATTCAGGGCCAGAATGTCTTCTAAGAGCATTTGTGCGTCGGTTTGAATGATGGATCCTTCGGCTGCTGTGCGGTCAAGTTCCTCCTGCAATGCCGAGGATAGTTGCCTAAGCCCTGATTGCACGGCTGCTTTGATTTCCTCAAACAGCTCGGGATGCCGTTCCATCTCTTGAAACTGGAAACGCAGGTAGTCAGCGTTCTCCATGACGAAGTCGAAATGCTTTCCGATGATTTCGCTCAGTTTTTCCAGGAGGCCATTGCCCGAATCTGTCCAGCTGACGAGGATGGCTTGCCGCAGCAGGTCCATTTTCTGCTGCACCACGCATTTGAATAGCTCTTTTTTGGTCTTGAAGTGATAGTGCAGCAGAGAATGACCTATGCCGGCTTTTTCGGCGATCTCCATTGTGCGGGCTCCGTCATATCCTTTCGTTACAAATTCCTCCTGCGCCGCCTTTAGTATGGCGAGTTTTTTGCTATCTTTTTGCTTGTCAGACATATATATGTATTTCTTTGAGAAAATACTGACAAAATTGTCAAAGTGCAAAAATAAAAAAAATGCAGCACAATTTTTTTTATTTTTCTTCTGAAATTGTAGAGACGCGCCAGGGCACGTCTCTACAGCGGCAATTCCATTTGTCTGTCTGTATTCATAATTTGTGTACATTTGCACCCGAAAATGCACTTGGAAGATCTAATGAAGCGTTTTGTCACATTTATCGGACTTTTGCTTGTGTGGGTGGCCTCTTGTCCGCAGCCGCTTTCTGTGTCCGTATCCGCTTTTCCGAACGGGATTTGCAGTGGGACGGGGTGTGAGTATGAGGGGCCGACCATTATGATTAACGAGGTGATGCTGAAGCCCGTGGAAGGGGATGGCTCTATCGTGGGAAGCGCCTATTTCGATCAAGAGATGTCTGGCGAATGGATAGAGCTGTACAATCCGCACAAGTGCGAATCGGTTGATATCTCTTGCTATTTCTTGGGCAATAATGCACAGGATGGGGATTATTTCTTTTTCGAGAACTATGGCGGCGGGTTCGTGCTTCCGCAGGGTACGGTGGTTCCTCCGCAGGGCTTCTGCGTGGTGAGGGGAGAGAACGCGCCGGCGGTGCCGTCGAACCTGTTGGTTGCCAATGGCGGGAATGTGGTGGAAGTGGTGGTAAACAGCCGTTATTGCTTCGGCGGTGGCTCTCGTTTGTGGTTCCCGAACAGTGGCGGGTGGTTTGCTTTTTATGATGCGAACGGGGTGCCTCAAGATGCCATATATTGGGGCTCTTCCTCTAATTATTGCTCCACGTGTGCACCTTGTGTGCCCGCGGTCAACGACTGTGGCTTCAACGGTTCGCTTGCCTCTTTTAGCAATATCCCTTCGAACAGGAAATCGTTCATAGGCGAAGCTCCGACGGGCATGACCAAGCGGCGGTTGCCCGATGGCGGAACTTGGTCAACCACCAACGCATCGCCCACATACGGTACATGCAATGCCGCCTGCGTGGATCCTCCGGTGATTACCTGCAACGGCTATGCGGTTGCATCCGCGTCAGGGGGCACGCCTCCCTATTCTTATCACTGGAATGATGCCCAGTCCCAGACCACTGACACGGCTTTTTCGCTGTGTGCGGGCAGTTATGCGGTCACCGTGACCGATGCCGTCGGCACCTCTTCCGTCGCATACGTGACGGTTGCGGATTTCGAACCAACCGTGACGCACGCGAGCGTCAATGCCTGTCTCTCCGATTCGGTGGTGGTGCTGCAGGGCTACCCGGCAGGCGGAACCTACGAAGGGGCCGCCGTCACCGGGAATGTGCTCCAATTGAACAGCAATATCTCGGAATACCAGCTCTCTTACACGTATGTGGATGACAACGGCTGTTCTTCCACTGTGCCTTTCTTGGTGTCGGTCTCCCATAATATCTACGAAATGGACACGGCGGTCTGCAGTTCCGACCTGCCTTTCCAGTGGCACGGCCAGTCCATCACGACATCGGGCACATACCAGTTCACTAAAAGTTTGGAAACCGCCTGTGACAGTCTTTATATCCTTCATTTCAGTGTTATACAGCAACCGCAACTTCTTGTCAGTGATGATTTTATAGTGGAACAGGGCGAAAGTGTGACCTTGCAGGCATTGGGTGCGGTGACTTACATGTGGTCTCCTGCGGGGAGTTTGTCGTCCTCTTCTGTTGCCAATCCTACCGCAACTCCGACACAGTCCACCCAATATGTTGTGAGGGGGTTCAATACGGAAAACTGTTTTTCGGAAGATTCGGTGAAAGTACTTGTAAAACAACATGTTGACACTACGATTTGTGATAATGACCTTCCTTTGGCCTGGTATGGTTGTACGTTTGTGGACACCGTTTCGCAAACGGTGGTTATACCCACCGAGAATGCGCTTGAAACGGTGCTCCAGCTGCATGTGCATCTCGTGCCGACCACCTACAGTACCATACACGATACCTTTCCGGAGGACGATTTGCCGGCCATTATGAACGGCATAGAGTTTATGGACAATGTGGACACGGTTTTTGTTGTTCCGAACAGTGCAGGGTGTGACAGTGTGATTTCGTATTCATTGTATGTGTGTCGCAATCAGGCGGTTTCGGTTGACAGCACGGTGTGCGAGAGCAATCTGCCGTTGGTGTGGAATGGTCAGTCACTGTCCTCACCCGGCCAGTATCAGTCAGTTTTGCAGACCTCATGCGGCAGTGACAGTGTGGTGAACATGTCTCTTTTTGTCATTGATACGGCGATTCGCATCGTCTCGCTCACTGAGGATTTCTGCGAGAACATGTCGGCGGAGCTGATGGTGGTCACCGGTTTCGAGGGTTACGTTTGGAACACGGGCGAGCATTCTCCGAACATCACGGTGACTGCTCCCGGGGTGTATTCGGTGACCTCCTTGTTGGAAGAATGCCGGATGACCGCCCATTTCCTTGTGGAGGGGTGCGATTTGCAGCTTGTGCTTCCTAATGCCATCACCCCTTCCAGAGGCGACGGCCTCAACGACGGGTTCGGTATCCCTGAAAGTCTGCAGCCCTTCCTTTACGATTTTGAGATCCGTATTTTTAATCGTTGGGGCGAGCAGGTTTTCCATAGTACCGACAAGTCCTTCCGGTGGAACGGGGAGGTGAAGGGGAAGCTGTTCGTCGGTACGACATACAACTACATTATCCGTTACAAAAACTTCAGCGGTAAGCCATACGTGCTCAGGGGAGGCGTCACGGTGTTATAAAAGACTGTGCCAAATGTCTCACTTAGCCCATGAACATTGTCAGTGTCCTGTCTGGATTTGAGCGAAGGTCAACTGGCGAAGCGAGCATTCCTTCTCTTGAATTGTCGGCTTGATTTGGTCTCGGGTTTGCTTTTTATAATGGAGTAGTTGTTCTGGAGAATCTTCACATCCGCTTTTAGCGTGGAGACGTCTTCCCGGATTTCTGAGATGTCCTCTTCCACTTTCCCGATTCGTTCGTTGATTTTCTCGAATTGCCGGTCCATCTTCTCGAATCGTTTGTCCGTTTTTTGTTCCATCTTTTCGATCTTTTTATCCATCTTTTGCTCCATTTTCCCGAATCGCTCGTCCACTTTCTCGAATCGTTCGTCCATTTTTTGCTCCATCTTTTCGAACTGCTTGTCCACTTTTTCGAACCGTTCGTCCATTGTTTGTTCCACTTTTTCGAACCGTTCGTCCATCTTTTGAAAGCCGTCGCGCATGTCGGAGGCCAGTTGGTCGATTTTTTTTACAATGTTCAAGTGGCCTTGCTCCAAATGTTTTTGGGACATTTCGAGTTTGGTTACCTTTCTTGTGGCAGCGACGACAATCCAAGTGACGATGCCGAGAAAGCTTGCAATGGTGGAGAATGTTCCGACAGGGCTCATCAGAAAGTTTTTTAAAAATTCGACTAATGTACTCATACTCTGTTTTTAAGGTTTGAAAATTTTAGAATTATTTGTTATTTTTAGTGATTTAATATGTTCGTTTAGTTTGTTTGTTTTCGGCGGCAAATATACAATTTTTTTGATTACATATCACTCTTTCGAAAAAATATTTGAAAGAAACGCGAATCACGAAAAAGAGCCTGCGGGGCCGGTTGTCAACGTACTGAGGTAGAGAATGTGAAAAGAAAAATCCCTAAAAATGGGGATAGTCTCATTTTGTGGAAATTGCATTTTTGCAGTGTGTAAAAAATCGGATATGAGTAACGAGGAAAGTGTGAAAAAAGTGTTGACGCTCGCCGATGTGAAGACGGGTGAATATGGTGTGATAGTGCGTATTACGGGCCACGGAAGTTTCCGTCACCGGCTCATGGAGATGGGTTTTGTGCGGGGCGAGAAGGTGAAGGTCATTCGTAACGCGCCCCTGCGCGACCCCATCGAGTACGAAATTATGGGCGGCCATGTGTCGTTGCGGCGCATCGAGGCGCAGCGTGTGGAGGTGGTGCCCGTCACCGAGGAGGTGGCCAACAACTACCTTTTCCACGGCACCGTCACGGAGGAGACCGAACGCATCCTTGGCAAGGCAGACAAGAAAATCAATGTCGCCCTCGTCGGCAACCCCAACTGCGGCAAAACCTCCTTCTTTAACCACGCCACCGGCATGAGGGAGAAGGTCGGCAACTACAGCGGTGTGACGGTCGATTCCAAGCTCGGCTACTTTAAATACAAAGATTATACCATCGCGCTCGCCGATTTGCCCGGCACCTACTCCCTCACGGAATACACACCCGAGGAACTCTATGTGCGCCAGTATATTATGGATCAACATCCCGACATCGTGCTCAACATTGCCGATGCCTCCAATCTCGAACGCAACCTCTTCCTCACCACCCAGCTCATCGACATGAACGTCCCCATGGTGATGGCCCTCAACATGTATGACGAGCTGGAAAAAAACGGTGACAAGCTCGACCTTGACACCCTCAGCGAGCTGTTCGGTTTCCCCATCGTGCCCACGGTCTCTTCACGGGGCATCGGCATCAATGAGGTGATGGCCAGGATTGTCGATCTTTACGAGAATCTTGAGGAAAACACCAAGCACATCCATATCAACTACGGTGCCGACCTGGAGAAGTCCATCGAAATCATCAAAGAGGAGATGAGGGAGCATCTGGACCTCAAGGGCGCTTATTCCACCCGTTACTTGGCCATCGAGATGCTGGCTGGCGACAAGACGATTGCCGCGTTGGTGGACAAATTCGACGACGATGGCAGTGTCGGCAGGGTGGCTGCCGAACAACGTGCGCAAATCGAAAAACAGTACCATGAAGACGCGGGCACCATCGTGGCCGGCGCGAAGTACGGTTTCGTGCGCGGTGCGCTGTTGGAGACCTATACACAAGGGAAGGACAAGGACAAACAACCTGCCTATTCTATTGATAAAATTCTGACTAATAGATGGTTGGGATTTCCTATTCTGATATTCTTCCTGTGGTTCATGTTCCAAATGACCTTTACTCTCGGGGCTTATCCGCAGGAGTGGTTGGAGATGTTCTTCGGCTGGCTTGGCGATGTCACTACCCGCATGCTGCCCGACGGCATCGTCAAGAATCTGCTGGTCGATGGCATCATCGCAGGGGTTGGAGGCGTTTGCTCTTTCCTGCCTAACATTCTGATACTCTTCTTCTTCATTTCTATCCTGGAGGATACTGGATACATGGCCCGCGCCGCTTTCATCATGGACAAGCTAATGCACCGAATGGGGCTGCACGGCAAGTCGTTCATTCCCTATATCATTGGGTTTGGCTGCAGTGTGCCGGCCATTATGGCCACCCGCACCTTGGAAAACCGTAAGGACCGCATCCTCACCATCATCACGGTGCCGTTTATGTCGTGCTCGGCGCGGCTACCGGTCTATCTGCTGCTTATCTCTGCTTTCTTCACGAAACATCAAGGGCTTATCCTCACCTCCATTTACCTTCTCGGCATCTTGACGGCCATCGTCACCTCGTTGGTTGTCAAGAAGGCGGCCTTCAAGAATGAGCGCGACCAGTTCGTGATGGAGCTGCCGCCCTACCGCATCCCGACTTTCCGCAACGCAGTGATTCACATGTGGGACAAGAGTGTGCAGTATCTCAAGAAGATGGGTACGGTCATCTTGGTGGCCACGGTCATCATTTGGGCGCTGGAGTACTTCCCGCAGCATAGTCCGCAAATCGATGCCTACACTGCGCAGATCGAGCAGGTGGAGGCTGACGGTACGATGCCGGAGGCTGAGAAGACCGCAGTCATCGAGCAGTTGGAGCTGGACCGTTCGGCCTGCCAGATCGAGAACTCCTATATCGGCAGGTTTGGCAAGCTCGTGGCGCCGGTGTTCCGGCCGCTTGGTTTCGACTGGCAGATGGGTGTCTCTCTCATCACCGGGTTTGCCGCCAAGGAGATTGTGGTTTCCTCTATGGGCGTCCTTTACCACAGCGACGCGGAGGCCGACGAGAACTCCTCGGCCCTGCAAAAGAGCCTGCAGACGCATACCTGGTCGTCCGGACCTGACATCGGGAAACCGGTCTTCACCCCATGGGTGGCATTCGGTTTCATGGTCTTCATTTTGCTCTATTTCCCGTGCGTGGCCGCCCTCACGGCCATCAAGCGGGAGGCTGGCACCGGCTGGATGCTTTTCAACATCTTCTACACCACTGGCATCGCGTGGATAGCCGCCTTTGTAGTGCGGCTGATCAGCATGGTGATATAAGAAAAGAGGGGTAGGGGTTTATTTCCAGAAACGTTCGGTAATGTCCACGGTCTTGCCGTTCACATTGTGGTAGAGCCGTTGGTTCGTAGTACGGGAGCGCAGGCCGCCAAGTTCTGCCTTGTAGCCGCCGATTTTCAGGTAATCAAAGGCTTTCGCATTGTGTGGGAGCGTGTCGTTTCCCGAGTACCATGCCACCTTCAAGTGTGTGCGCTGGCGCAGGTATTTCGCCATGGCCGCCACCTCCTTCGGGGAACGGTCTCCGCCCATGAAGCATACGCAGGTGATTTGCCGCCCGTATTTCTCCAACAGTAGGTCGAGGGTTTCCTCGTTAAGCACGTGTCCCGTGTCTAAGTGAAGGTGCGGGCTATGGCAGCCGACGCAGCGGTGCGGACAGTTCGTGATGTTCACCGCAAGTGTCACTTCGTCGGGGATTTCCTGGAAGACGATGTCGTAGTTGTAGAACTTTAGCATGGTTCAAGGTTCAAAGTTCAAGGTTCGTCGAATGCTTTTATGCAAACGTGAACGCGGCATTAAGCGTTGAAGTGTTCGTAGTGGCGGCGCGAGGCCTCTTCCTGTCGGGCCTTGGAGAAGCTGCTGACGCGCTTCATGTAGCCGATGACGCGGGTGAGGTAGTCGAGGTTGGTGCTGTGGCATTCGGGGCACTCGTGGAGGTAGCGCTTGTCGATGTGGCCGCAATCGTTACAGACAGTGTTCGGGATGTTGAAGGTGAAGTAGTTGCATCCTTCCTGCGCGGCCACGCGGAGGAGCTGGCGGTACTGTGCCTGCGAAAGGTGTTCTTCAAGGTTGGCGTGCAGCGCGGAGCCGCCGGTCAAGTGCGCAATGTAGCGGTTGCCGTGCAGGCGGAACTTGTCGATGAGGTTCAGCGAGTCGTCCTCCACGCGGTAGAAGTAGCTGTTGTAGCAGTCGCGGGGCACACGGTAGCCGTCCTCGCGGTCCCATTTGGCGTGTTTCACGCCCACGTTCTCGGCGGGGATCATCTCGCAGTTGAAGAGCAGTTCCTTGCTCTTGTATTTGTGGTTGTAACGCTCCACAAGTCCGAGGATGCCCTCCACGAATTGCTGGTACTGCGGGTTGTCGTTGATGGGGATGTTCATGAACTCGGCGGCTTCCACCAGCCCGTTCACGCCGATGGTGAGGTACTGGCGGTTGATGGCGATGTAGCCGGCATCGAACAGCGGCAGCATTCCTTTGGACTGCAGGTATTTAAGATTTTCGTTATAGGCGATTTGCACCTTGTGCATCAGGTCGATGACCTCTTCCACGAACTGGAGGTGCGGGATGTTGTTGCGGCATTCGTATTGGATGCAGCGGTTGAGGTTGATGGTGAGCACGCTCTTGGAGCCGGTGGAGACGCCGCCCGCGCCGAGGGTGTAGCTGAAGCCGTTGTCCTGGATCTCGTTGCGCAGGCGGCAGCAGCTGCTCAGGGAGTCGGCGTTGTCGCTCACGTAGGTGAAGAAGGAGTGGCCGGCGGCGTACATCTCCGCGGTGAAGTCGGCGTATTCGGTGTCGATGATGTCGCCGTCCTTGGAGAGCAGGGCCATGGTCTCGACCGGGAAGGTGAGCACGGCGCGGAGGCGCTCCTGGTTGAACCAGCGCATGAACCGTTTCTGCAGCCAGCTGAGCGACTCCCAAACGGGCTTGGTGCCGTCAGGGAAGCGGAACTCGCCGAAGAGGCTCTCGAAATAGTAACGGTCGTAGTAGGCCACGTTCCAGAACACCGACTGGAAGTTGCGGGCGCCGGTGGGCTGGTTGATGGAATAGACCACCTGCTCGAAGCTGTCGGTGATCACCTTGTCGATGGTGCGCTGCCGCAGCGAGAGATCGACCACCTTGTCGCTCTCCTTGTAGTACTCGTCGCCGTACTCCTTGCGGATGAAGTAGTCCATGTACATCAGGAACTCGGGGGTGGCGCAGGCGCCGCTGAGCATGCTGGAGACCATGAAGACCATGTTGATGAAGCCGCCGCAGTATGACTTGAGGTTCGTGGGGGCGGAGGCGTTTCCGCCGATGCTGCGTGTGCCGTCCAACAGCCACGGGTACATGGTGATGGAGGCGCAGTAGTTGGCGATGCTGGTCTCGTCGTTTTTATAAATGAAATGGTGGTTGAGCAGGTATAAATATTTGTCTGACAGTTCTTTGCCGTATAAATCCTTGATTTTGTCGCACAGCATCCGGCGGTTGAGGCGGATGAAGTTGGACTTGGGCAGCTCGCCGATGAGGGTGGCAATGTTCTTGCGCTCCACGTTGGCGTTGGCGTCGTACTTGCTGCCGGTGGCGGCGTTGGTGGCGTTGCAATAGTTGATCAGGAAGTCGAGCTTCTCCTTCACTTCGCGGTCTTCGTAATGGCGCTGGCGGTAGAGGATGTAGGCCTTGGCGACTTCGTAGTAGCGTTCGGCCATGAGGGAGGTCTCCACCTGGTTCTGGATCTCCTCCACGGAGATGCCGTCGTGGATTTTTAGGCGGCTCATGACGTTGATGAGCACGTCCTGCGTCGCGAAGCTGTTCACCGAGAGGAACGCCCGCGAGATCGCGTTTTTGATTTTGTCGGCCGAGAAAGGTTCCCGTTTGCCATTGCGTTTGATGATGTACAATTGGTCCATAGATGGTTTTGGTTTAAGTTGTTATAAAAACAGCTCAGGGGAGAAGTCGCTCAATACAGCATATCTCGTTTGCTCTTAGTCCCGAAAGCCACGAATCCGCGGGCCCAGGCAGGTCTTCTGGCTCGCTCCTGCCCCCGCCGCCTTCCCGACCCTAAAAGGTCAGTGACATCAAGGTGGAGGCGCACAATCGGAGCTCACAGCTACGGGTATAGCCGCTGATTCTCACAGCGTTCCCTATTAATCCAGGCAGAACCTGAACCCGTGGCAAAGGTAGCATTTCCCGCGCTTGGTTAAAATCATGGCGACGTTTTTTATGAACAGAATTATTAACATTATTGATTTTCAATAAATTACGTCTTTCTTGACACTCAAAGGCGTGCTTGATGAAAAGCATCAGTTCCTTTTCGTCTATACAATGGTTTCGCAGGTGTCTTGTTGGCTTGCGGTGTCGTTTTTTTTGACACAAATGTCTTAAAATTAGACACAATCTAAAAAAGTAACAAAGTATAACGACTTTATAATCAGTTAGATAAAAATCTGGCACATTTTTCGCCAATCCAACCACAAAACAACGATAAACATACTAAACATACTAAACATACTAAACTCACTAAACCCACTAAACTCACCATACTTTCAAAATCGCCTAAACCAATGATTAAACTCGAGAACATCAGCAAAAGCTTTCGCACCGAGACGGTGGAGACGAAAGCGCTACAGCAAGTGAATTTGGAGGTCCGGAAGGGCGAATTCATAGCCATCATGGGCCCTTCCGGTTGCGGCAAGACCACTTTGCTCAACATCCTTGGCCTCCTCAACACACCTGACTCGGGCCGCTATTTCCTCGACGGCCGCGATGTGAGCGGTCTGCGCGAGCGCGACCGTCTGGCGTTGCGGCGCGGTGTCATCGGCTTCGTGTTCCAGAGTTTCAACCTCATCGACGACATGACGGTCTTCGAGAACGTGGAGCTGCCGTTGCGCTACCTCGGTCTCGGCAAGTCGGAGCGTCGTGCGAAGGTCAACGAGGCCTTGGAGCGTATGAATATGATCCACCGGGCGAGCCACTACCCGCAGCAACTTTCGGGCGGGCAGCAGCAACGCGTCGCCGTGGCCCGGGCGGTCGTCTCCACCCCGAAGCTCATTCTCTGCGACGAGCCCACCGGCAACCTCGACAGCCACAACGGCCTCGACGTCATGCACCTGCTCTGCGACCTCAACGCCGCTGGCACCACCATCGTCATGGTCACCCACTCCGCCCACGATGCCGGCTTCGCGCACAGGATCGTGAAAATGTTGGACGGAACCGTAGTTAGTAGTTAGCAGTTGTAACGAAAAGCCCCATTATATTGAACGTCATTCCAAAAGGGCTGAAAGCCCGAAGTATGCCAACCCAGGGTGAACGCAGTGAGCCCTGGGATAGTCAAGAACCCAAACCACAACCCAAGAATATGAAACAAACCCCAAAAATCCTCAACATCCTCGGCCTCGCCGTGGCTATCGCCGCCTTCATGGTGGTGGCGATGCTAAGATACTATGACCTCCGGTACGACAAGTCGTATCCCGGCGCCGACCGCATCTACTCGGTGTGGCTCATGAGCTTCCATGAATTCAGTAACGGAACTCAAGAGTTGTCTTTGATGGCTACCAATACAGACTTTAAGATGCTTACGGGAGTCTCTCTGGATGACCCTGCCAAGACACAGCCTTCCGTGCTGCCCTTCGAAGAGATGGCGGAGGCTTGCATCATGAGCGGTTACGGTGGAGGCTGGAAACGGGTGGCAGCGGAAAACGGTACCTCGTTCGACACGATTTCGAAAATACAGATGACCATACCGTCCTACTTCCCCTTCTTCGGCATAGACATTAAAGAGGGAAGTTTGGAGAAATTTACTGACTTTAGAAATGCGGTGATTTCCAGTCGATTAGCAAAGATTCTGTTTCCTCATGGAAGTGCCGTTGGGCAGCGGATTGTTTTGAGTTCTGAGAAAGAGTCCTACCATTCTGTCCCCTGTCCTTCGCTCGATACGCTTACCGTTATTGCCGTTTTCAAGGATCTGCCGCAGAACAGTTCCCTGTACGACTATGATGTGGTGCGACATTATCCTCCTGGCAAATTCGCTGGAGATGTCTATGTGAAAGTGAAGGATACAACCATGGTTAATATCTTGAAAAACAAGATGTTGAATTGCTATCAAACGGCATATCACAATTTTTGGGACAATGTTGACACCACGGGCGACGAGGTTTTAAGTCAAGCGGAATATGATTTAAAGTATAAAGATGCGCCGAATAAAATCGACGATGTAAGATTGTCTTCTTTGCACGATGACTATCATTCACCCAACAATTTCTGGAATTTTGAGGCCAAGCAGTTCACAACGATGTCCAAAGCGTTGAGCATATTCGGCATCGTGCTGTTGCTGCTCGCCTTCCTGAACTTCACCAACTACGCGGTGGCCACCGTGCCGATGTTCCTGCGCAAGACGAACATCCGCAAGATCGAGGGTTGCTCCAACGCGCAGTTGCGGTGGGAGATGTTCGGGCGGTTCCTCCTCTCCGCCGTTATCGCTTTCCTCTTCGCGTTGGTCATCGTGGAGGTGTGCGCCCGCACGAAGGCGATTCCGTTCGTGACCATCAGTCTGAAGCTGGCGGACAATATGCCTGTGGTATGGCTTTCCGCCGCCGTCACCCTCTTGGTGGCCGTGGTCGCCTCGCTCTATCCGGTCTTCTACACTACCGCCGCCACCAACATCGATTCGGCGTTGAAGAGTCAGCTCGCCACCCCGCAGAAATACGGCAAGTGGCGCAAAGTGCTGCTTCGCATGCAGACCACCCCGGCCTCTGTGGTGCAGTTCTACGCCTCGTTCGTCATCATCCTCTTCATGACATTGGTTTTTGTGCAGAACTATCGGATGAAAACCGCCGATGTGGGCTTTGAAACGGAGAATATCTATGTGGCTCAACTTCAGAAACCAAATCTGCCGACTTCTGACGGATATCTGAAGTATCAAGAGGATTTTCAGTATAAACATTTGGACTCTTTGAAGGGTGAATGGAGAAAGTTGGGGACGATTGCGGACGTTACTTGGGCGGAGACTCCTGTGCTCGGATTTGGAAAAATGTATGGTACTTTGGGACTTCAAATCGGGGATGAAAGGATAATCATCCACGACCGCACCGTCTCAGCCAATTTCTTCCGATTTTTTGGCATCAAAATGGTGGAAGGCAAGGACTTTGAAGAAGATAGTGTCAAATCCCGTACGGGCAGAATCATCAACGAAGCTGCGCTGAAACTGACGAAGCAGTGGGATACAGACTCAAACAGAACGAAAGCAGGTGTCATCGGTGTTGTGCAAGATTTTCACAATATGCCGCTCATCGACGAGATTGACCCATGCATCTATCTTGCGAAAGGCAATTCCGAGCTTGTATGGGATTGTCCATATATTTATATCAAATTGAAAGACGCTAACAAACAAGATTTGGATACGTCTTTGATAAGCCAGATGAACACCGTTTGTGCTCGTTGGGGACATCTGAGCCCGTTCACCTCGCTGAAGGATGTCATCGACAAAGAATACCAGAAGGAGGACGACTTCGCCAAACTGATGGCGCTGTTCGGGCTGGTCACCTTGTTCGTCACGCTCACCGGGCTGTTCGGCATGGTGATGTTGGACTGCATGTATCGTCGCCGCGAGCTGGCTTTGCGTCGCGTCTATGGCGCCTCTACCGGAAACCAGCTCTGGAAGATGCTCCGCAACCAGCTCATTATCTGCATCGTCTGTTTCGCCGCCGCCGCGCCCCTTGCTGTCGGTCTCTTCCACAAGTGGCAGCAGCACTTCGCCTTCAAGAGCGGCATCCCCGTCTGGGTCTTTATCGCCGTCTTCCTCACCGTCACCCTCCTCGCACTGGCCATCACAGCGTGGCAGACGTTGCGGACGTTGCGGGAGGAACCTGTTCTTAGCCTTTAGCTATTGGCTTTTGGCTATTAGCTTGTCAGCCAAAAGCCAATAGCCAATAGCCGAATCGAAAAAATCACAATAAAACATATTATGAAAACCACCCCGAAAACCCCAAAAATCCTCAACATCCTCGGCCTCGCCGTTGCCCTGGCCGTCTTTATGATCCTCATGGCGCAGGTCCGCTACGACCGCCGCTACAACCGCTGCCTCGCGGACTCCGAACGGATGTACCGCATGGAGGAGAACGGTCTCGGACAGGGATACTCCCACTGGATAAGGGACAGCGACATAACCGATTACCTTGACAGTCTCGACGAGGTGGAGTCCGTCTGTCAGCTTTCCGATTTGGATTACAACTACAAGTTGGAACATCCTGTTGAGGGAGTGGGAAGCCTGTCGAATATAACACTCTATGACACGCTCTTCTTCGACTTTTTCGGATTCCAGTGCGTTGAGGGTGCGTTCAGCGAGCTGGATGACGATGAAGAGGTCGTGGTGCCCGAGTCGTTGGCCAAGAAACTTTTCCCAAAAGAGAGTCCTGTCGGGAAAACACTTTCCTTGCGAGACAGAGACAGGGGCAAAGACACCATTCTGCATCGAAAAGTCGTGGCTGTTTACAAGGATATGCCAGCGAACAATACTTTCGGCAACCCGCTGATTCTCATTAAAATGCCCCGCTGGGAATATAAAGCGGTGAAAGTCGATCAGGATTCGATTCAGGCG
The DNA here is from genome assembly GCA_947165685.1 of uncultured Bacteroidales bacterium. GTDB lineage: Bacteria > Bacteroidota > Bacteroidia > Bacteroidales > WCHB1-69 > F23-D06. Next base: position 188,994 of record CAMVBK010000001.1, read on the forward strand.
TTGTGGGACGGTCCCGGGAAATGTCAAGCGATGGTCTGGGACATTGAGGGTCCGGAAGATTCTCTATTCGCTAATGCTGAGCTTTACGGAGAGTCGTCGGAATCCGATCCGATTTCGCTCTCGGCCAGCAGTTACCAAGCGACGGGAGAACCTGAGTATAAAGACGTAACGCTTAGGGCCTCCTGCGATTCAACCAAACCTGCACCCGTGATGGCGAAGCGCGTATGGAAAGATTATCGCTGGGGCTCCATCTATTGCAAACTGAAGCCCGGCACAAACCCTGACACATTGGCTGCTATGTTGAAGGCTAAGTTCTACACCGAAAAAATGTGGAATTTTGCCCCGTCGGATGTGCGGTTGGTGGCCGCCAAAGACTTCCATTTCGAGCCCGATGCCGTACGTGGTGGAAATCCCGATGCGGTGAGCCGTTTCGTGACCAACTGCCTGTCGGGCATCGCGTGGGCGGTTCTCCTCATCGCCTTCCTCAACTTCGCCAACTTCGCCATCGCGGAAGCGCCCCTGCGGATGCGCCGTGTGAACACCCGCAAGGTGCTCGGCGAGTCGGACGGCAGAATTTGGTGGTCGATGGCGAAAGGCTACGTCATCCTTTCGCTCGTAGCCTTCCTCATCGCCTTCCTCGTCTTTCTGCTCTGCACCCGCTTGCCGGAAATCCCGATGCTGACCGCCCCCGTCACCTTGTCCGGCAATCTCTCTATCATCTTAACTACCTTATTGTTGTCCATCGTTGTCGGCGTTGTCGTTTCCATCTACCCCGCCCGCATGGTCACCGTTGTTTCCCCGGATGTCGCGCTGAAGGGCAGCTACGGCTTCTCGAAGACGGGGATTCGGTTGCGCACGCTCTTCATCGGGTTGCAATTCTTCCTCGCCTCCGTCATACTGACCTGCACGCTGTATGTCGCTGTCCAAAACCGTTACCTCAAGCAGTATGACATGGGCTTCCTGACGCATAACATTCTGAACTACACTGCGGATATTCGTTGGACGGACAGCATACCGTCATATATCCATGCGGTTGGACAACTGCCTGGTGTCGAAGATATAACGGCGGCATCGTGCAACATCGTTCGCAATTCCGGCTACGTGTTGTATGGGGAAATGCTCAAAGATCCTGATAGCGAAAAGGAACAGAAAGTCGAGTTCAATTGCATGCAGGTGAGCCCCAATTTTATGGAGTTCTTCGGGATACGGATGAGTGATGGAAGTACGTTCAAGAATTGCGAGATGACTAAGAATCAGCGCTATATCATCTTCAATAAGAAGGCCCAAAACCTTTATCATTTGCATTTGAATTGGTATTACGAGGGAATGTTTGACGTCTCGCGGACAACGCTCATCGGCATTGCGGAGGACTTCCATTTCCGTCCGCTGTTCGACACCATCCAGCCGTTGGGCATAGAGGTCGGGAAATACGGTCAGGTGTTGCGCCAATTCTTCATCAAGTACGAAGAGGGTGCCGACACTGCCGCGCTGATTCGGGAAATCCGCCGCATTTCGGGCGAATACGGTCACGAAACCGATTTGGAAATCAGCACGTTGGACGACGACATCGCGGGCTTCTACGAAAAGGAGGCGGGCCTCTCGAAGGGGATGTTCATCCTCTGCGGCATCGCGGTGCTGCTCGCGCTGACGGGCGTGACGGGGATGCTGCTGTTGGAGATGACCTACCGCCGTCCCGAGTTGGGCTTGCGGCAGATCTTCGGTTCCTCCACGGGACAGCTGCTTGCCCGCGCCAACGGCAAGTACGCCCTCGTCTGCACCGTCGCCTTCCTGCTCTCCGTGCCCGTCAGCCTCCTGCTGCTCCGCCAGTGGCTGAAGCTCTTCGTCGCCCACGCCCCCATCGCCGTCTGGCTCTTCCTCCTCGCGTACGTCATCCTATTGGTACTCACGGCGTTAGTCGTCACGGTGCAGTCGGCGCTGTCGCTGCGGTTCGAGCCGGTGGACACGGTACGGGATAATTGATAATGGATAATGGATAATTGTGGGGAATCGGACTGTAGAGGGCGTATCGCATACGCCCGATGAAAAAAAACATACAACCACCCAAGATTTCCGTCAAAAACTACGTTCATATCTATAGAAACCTTTCATCAAAACCTTAACCGTTATGAGAAAAATAACCTTGACCATCCTTTTCATCGCCGCAGTGGCGGCAACTTGGGCGCAGAAGCCTGACAAGAAAACCGTGAAATTGGAGAAACAGCTTGTGGGGACTTTCGTGGAAATTCCCTCGGTGCATTACACCGAGTACATCCGCGACACGAACATGGAAGTGTACGCGTCTCAGGAAATCACGCTGGCGGGATTCCGCATGTTGGAAACGGAGGTGTCCAACAAGGTGTATGACGCCTTTCTGGAGGATTTGAAAGCACAGGGCCGGATGAAGGATTACGAGTCGGCCCGTGTCCATAACGAGGGCTGGGCTCCCTGGTTGGACAGACCTGTTGACGAGTTCCTGCAAAATCAGGGAGACTGGGCACCGGTTTATGCCAATTGCCCGGTGGTGAACATCAGCTACGAAAGCGCACAACTGTTTTGCCAGTGGCTGAATGAGAAGATAGCAAGTCCGGAGTGGGAATATATGCTGCCTACTCGAGAACAATGGCGGGGTGCGGCATGCTGTGGAGACCCGATGGCATCCTATTCTAATGGTTCTCCATTTCTTGAAACCATTTATAAAAAACCCAGATATAACTATTGGCATGTCCCCGAAATGTATATCTCCCGCACGGACGATGGGTACAAGGTGATGGGTCTTTGGTCCGTAAAATATCATATTCCCCCCACAGTGCCGGTAAAGACATACTACCGTAATGCCTACGGTCTCTACAACATGTGCGGCAACGCGGCGGAGATGGTTGATGAGCGCGGCGTCGCGATCGGCGGCAGCTGGTACGACCCCGGCTACGACATCCGCATCGACAGCGAGAAACCCTACAACGGTCCGTCCCCGCTGATCGGCTTCCGGGTGATTGCGGTAAGGAAGAAATAAAAAGAAATTTATAGATTATTGATTTTTGGCTTTGTTTTTTTGTATTTTTGCACCGTGAAAATAAATATGAAAATCATGAAGACAACTGAATTACGGAAGAAGCTGCTTGATTCGGGATGTTCCCTGGTCAGACATGGTGCCAATCACGATATATGGTATAGTCCAATCACACAAAGGCGTTTTCCGATACCACGCCATACTGCAAAAGAAGTGGCTTCAGGAACATTAAAAGATATTGCGAAAAAATCAGGTGTTGCATTGTAATACAAAGAATATGAAAACCGAAAAAGTGATAATAGAAGTAAGCACGGACGGACTCTATTCCGCCTATATGCCCTCTGACGACTATGGTTTCGGGCTTGCCGGGTATGGTGAGACGGAAAAGGAGGCCATAGATGATTTTTATGCGGCTGTTTCGGAAATGAAGGAACTCGAAGAAGCTGACGGACGGACGTTTCCGGATTTGCAGTTCCAGTTCGAACATGCTGTCGGGTATGTTGTCCCTGAATCAGCTTCTTATTTTGTGGCGGAGGATTCTGAAGGGTACAATGAGGATAAATCGGAAGCCAGGCAATGATGCGCCGGTCAACTTTACTTTCTGGACATATAATTCAGCGACACCAAAACCTCAACCGTTATGAAAAACCTGACCTTGCCCCTTTTTCTGCTCACCATATTCACGATTGGCGGATTCGCGCAGACGCCTGAATGGACGGAATACTGTCGGATTCGGGATGACATCAACCATAACGATTACCCACCCGAAATCGCTTACGGGATGTATTGCAGGATGGACTCTGTCTATAATGGACTCCCGCATTTCACCGATTTGTACAATTTTTTGTCAACCGCCGT
>CAMVBK010000002.1:0-173143 GCA_947165685.1 uncultured Bacteroidales bacterium
TCTACAACGGCGACAAGCAGGACGAAACCTACGTGAAATGGTGCCGCCACTACGCCTCCTTGGGCTATGTGGCCGTTTCCCTGAATTATCGCATGGGCTGGGCGCCCTTCAAAAACGCCATCGACTGCGCCGGTTACCGTGCTGCGCAAGATGCGAATGCCGCCATTCGGCATCTGATGCATCATGCTGACACTTACAGGATTAATCCCGATTGGATTTTCACGTGGGGAACCAGCGCCGGAGCCATCACCGCGCTGAACGTGGCATTCATGAAAGATCAAAACAGACCGGCATCCGTGACGAAAGAGGGAACCATCGGAAAATTGGCGCCAGACTGCCCGGAAACCTTTCACGTGCGAGCCGTGGCGAATATGTGGGGAGCCGTACACGACACGAGCATCCTCGCCAATAGCCGCATACCCGTCATCTCCTTCCACGGCGACGCTGACGGCATCGTGCCTTATAGCTACGGATACCCATTCAAGGACATGATTATTTCCACGTTGACAAGCGGAGCCTTGAACACCATCTCCAGTGCGATACCCGAACAAGGCAAAACGAAGGACTTTATTAGCAAGACCATAGGAACTGTGATGGGCTGGGGAGAAAAACTCGTCAGCCCGGCGTGGAATATAGTGGTGTCGCCCATGTACGGCTCCGCGTGCATCCACGAATATTTGGACCGGCACGGCATCCGCAACCAGCTTTTCACGGTGGCGGGCGCGAGCCAGCACAGTCTCCACGTCGATGAACACCGCAACATCGTCCCCTATTTCTACACCATCCAAGACTCCGTGGCGAAATTCTTCTACACGGAAATGGTGCCTAAGCCCGTAAACCTGCGGCAGGAAAGTGCGGGATCCCCTTTCTTCCGTATCAACAGCACGGACATCGCCGAAGTGCATTGGCAGGTGGACGGCGGTGTGGTTTTGGAAACGTCCGACAATCGTGCAAAGGTGGTGTTCTTCAGAGATGCGAAGCGGCACGTTGTCCGCGTGTCCGGACGATATAAGAACGGGGTGGAATTCTGCGAGGAGATGATCATGAACCGGTAGGGATGCCCTGCATTACGTTTCTATGCCCCGACGGCAACAGGTTCTCCCAGAAATTTCGGCTGTTTCCCGAAAGTCACATCCAGCACGACCTTGACCTTGGCGAGCATTTCGCGGGTACGGCTTTTCACATACCACCATTTCATATCGACGTCATCGGCATTGTAAGCGATGGCGTCCAGACCTTTGTGCTGTGCGATATAGATGGCCCGTTGGTTGTGCCAACGCTGTGAAATCACCGTGACGGAATCCTGCCCAAAAACCTCCTTGCAGCGCACCATCGAGTCGAACGTGCGGAAGCCCGCGAAATCCGAATAGATGACCGAATCGGGCACGCCCAACGCGATGAGCGACCGCCGCATGTACTCGGGCTCGTTGTATCCCTGTTTGTGGTTGTCGCCACTGACGATAATGTAAGTGATTTTGCCGGCGTGATAGAGCTGCGCGGTCGCCTCCATACGCTTGCGGTAGTAGATATTCGGGGTTCCTTTGGCATTCTCCGGGGTGGTGCCCAGCACGAGCCCCACTCGACGGTACGGAATCTCGCTGACGTTCTGGTACATCCGTCCCTCGGCACATTTGTTCACCTTCCGGTTGCAGACACCCAGGGCAATGACAATCGCAACTGTGCAGATGCCGAGAATCCATAGTATAGTTCTTCTCCGTTTTTTCGGGGTTGTAGTTTTTTTCATTGGGATTGGATTATCGAGCGGCAAAAATACGATTTTTCATTGACACGCGCCTGTCAGATAATCGAAAATGCTCGCAGTAATGCCGTGCGTAGCGTTGATTTCTGTCTCGTGCAGATGTATTGGAACATAGGGAAGCGTATCTTTGAAGAAGAGCAGCAAGGGAAAGAGCGCGCAGACTAGTGAAAAAGTTGGCTAAACAAAAGAGAAAAGAGCAGGATTAGCAACAAACGGGGGCATCTGACCCGCCAGCAACTACTAACTACTCACCAATCCCAAAAAATTGTATCTTTGCAAGTTTTTTGGAAAAATCTATACTTCGATGAAATATACTGAATACAAAGGTCTTAATCTCCCTGCCCTTGGGGAGGAAATGAGAAAATATTGGGAAGACAATGACATCTTCGCCAAGAGTCTATCGACCCGCGAGGGACACAAACGTTTCGTTTTCTTTGAGGGACCGCCGTCCGCAAACGGTATGCCCGGCATCCACCACGTGATGGCCCGCACCATCAAGGACATCGTCTGCCGCTACCAGACCCTCACCGGCAAGTACGTCGGACGTAAGGGCGGCTGGGACACGCACGGTCTGCCCGTGGAGCTCGGCGTGGAGAAGACTCTCGGCATCACCAAGGAGGACATCGGCAAGAAGATCTCCGTGGAAGACTACAACAAGGCCTGCCGCCGCGAGGTGATGAAATTCAAGGACAAATGGGACGACCTCACCCGCGAGATGGGCTACTGGGTCGATCTCGAACACCCCTACATCACCTTCGACAACAAGTATATCGAAACTGTATGGTATTTGCTTTCAGAGCTTTACAAGAAAGGTCTGCTCTATAAGGGCTACTCCATCCAGCCCTACTCCCCCGCCGCCGGCACCGGCCTCAGCTCCCACGAGCTCAACCTGCCCGGCTGCTACCGCGACGTGAAAGACCTCACCTGCGTTGCGCTGTTCAAGTTAGTGAGCGGCAACGAGCAATTGGCCATTAACGCCAACGATCCGATGCCCACGTATGCCATCGCGTGGACGACCACCCCGTGGACGCTTCCGAGCAACACGGCTCTGTGCGTGGGTCCGAACATCGACTACGTGCTGCTGAAGACCGTGCATCCTTACAACGAACAGCCTTGCTACATCCTGATGGCCAAAGCGTTGGTTTCCACGATGTTCAAAGAGGCCCCGGAGGTTGTGAAGGAGTTCAAGGGCAAGGACCTCGTGGGCATCTCCTACGAGCAGCTCATCCCGTGGGTGAACCCCGGCGAGGGTGCCTTCCGCATCATCCCCGGCGATTATGTCACCACGGAAGACGGTACCGGCATCGTGCATATCGCCCCGACCTTCGGCGCCGATGACAAGCGCGTGGCCGCCGCCGCCGGCATCCCGCCGCTCGTGATGATCGACAAGGACGGCATCCGCCAGCCGATGGTCGATCGCACCGGCAAGTTCTACCGCATCGAGGACCTCGACCCCGAATTTGTCCAAAACTGCATGGACGTGGAGGCTTACCGTCCCTATGCCGGCCAGTTCGTGAAGAACGCCTACGACCCCACCAAGACGGAGAAGGACAAATCCTTGGATGTGGATATCGTGGTGATGCTGAAGGAGCAGGGCAAGCTTTTCAAGAGCGAGAAGCACACCCACAACTACCCGCACTGCTGGCGCACCGACAAGCCCGTGCTCTACTATCCGCTCGACTCTTGGTTCATCAAGACCACGGCCTACAAAGAGCGTATGATGGAACTGAACAAGACCATCAAGTGGAAGCCCGCCGCCACCGGCTCCGGCCGTTTCGGCAACTGGCTCGAAAACCTCGTCGATTGGAACCTCTCCCGCTCCCGCTTCTGGGGCGTGCCGCTGCCCATCTGGACCACCGAGGACAAGAAAGAGCAGATCTGCATCGGTTCCATCGAGCAGCTGATGGCCGAAATCGACAAGTCCATCGCCGCCGGCTTTATGACCGAAAATCCGTATAAGAACTTCAAGGTCAACGATATGTCGCAGGAGAATTACGACAACAACATCGACCTGCACAAACCCTACGTCGATAGCATCGTGCTGGTCTCCCCGACGGGCCAAAAGATGTACCGCGAGAGTGACCTCATCGATGTCTGGTTCGACTCCGGCTCGATGCCGTACAGCCAGCTGCACTACCCGTTCGAGAACAAGGAGTTCTTCAAAACCAACTTCCCCGCCGACTTCATCGCTGAGGGTGTGGATCAGACCCGCGGCTGGTTCTTCACGTTGCACGCCATCGCCACGATGCTGTTCGACAGCGTGGCTTTCAAGTCCGTGATTTCCAATGGCTTGGTGCTTGACAAAAACGGCAACAAGATGTCCAAGCGGTTGGGCAATGCCGTTGATCCTTTCGAGATCATCCACAAATACGGTCCCGACGCGACCCGCTGGTACATGATCACCAACGCCTCCCCGTGGGACAACCTCAAGTTCGACGAGGCCGGCATCGGCGAGGTGCAGCGCAAGTTCTTCGGCACGCTGTTCAACACCTACAACTTCTTCGCGCTGTACGCCAACATTGACGGATTCACGTACAAAGAGGCGGAGATTCCGTTCGCCAAACGTCCCGAAATCGACCGTTGGATTCTCTCCGAGCTGAACACGTTGGTGAAGCACTGTCAGGAGAACTACATCGACTACGAGCCGACGAAGGTGGGCCGTGAGATTCAAGACTTTACGGACGCTTACCTCAGCAACTGGTACGTGCGTCTCTGTCGCCGCCGCTTCTGGAAGGGCGAATACAGCGAGGACAAGATTTCCGCCTACCAGACGCTCTACACCTGCTTGGAGACCATCGCCAAGATCGCCTCGCCCATCGCGCCGTTCTTCATGGACAAACTCTATCAGGACCTCAACCGCGTCACCGGCAAAGAAGCGTTCGAGTCGGTGCATTTGGCCGACTACCCCGAGGTACACGAGGAGCTGATTGACAAGGAGTTGGAGGAACGTATGCAGCTCGCACAGCAGTTCAGCTCCATGGTGTTGGCGTTGCGTAAGAAGACCAACCTGAAGGTGCGTCAGCCGCTCTCCAAGATTATGATTCCCGTGATGGACGAACATTTCAAACAGCAGATCTCGTTGGTTCAGGATCTGATTCTGCACGAGGTCAACGTCAAGGAGTTGGTGTTCGTCAGCAACGAAGACGGCGTCTTCGTGAAGCGTATCAAACCCGATTTCAAGAAGTTGGGACCGAAATACGGCAAGATCATGAAGTTAGTGGCCGCCAAGATCACGGGCTTCTCGCAGCAGGAGATCGCGCAGTTGGAGAAAGAAGGCGTAATGAGGTTCGAGATCGAGGGGCAGCCTGTGGAGATCACCACCGACGATGTGGAGATCCAGGCGCAGGACATCCCCGGCTGGGTGGTGGCCAACTTCGGCGCGCTCACCGTGGCCTTGGACATCGAGGTCACCGAAGAGCTGAAGAACGAGGGTTACGCCCGCGAGTTCGTGAAGATGGTGCAGACCTACCGCAAGGAGAACAACTTCGAGGTGCTGGACAAGATCGCCATCACCGTGGAGAACAACGAGGTCATCACCCCCGCGTTGAAGGCCTTCGAGCAGCACATCTGCAACGAGACCCTCTGCACCTCCCTGACCATCGCCGACACGGTGGAGAACGGCGTGGAGATGGATTTGGAGGATGTGAAGATTCGGGTGAAGATTGAGAGATTGTAATGTAGCACGCTTATCATGATCCTAAAATATGAACGGGAGCTTATACAATCAGCGCCCGTTTTTTCATGTTTCTACTTGTAAAACTACAGGTTTTATCATGTCGTTATGAGTATTTTCAACTCGACTTCTACCTTTTGAGAATTTTATGGAAAACGTTTTTCAAATAAGAAAATTCTGTAATTTTGCAGTCAGAGAATATAAAGATTATTATTTTGGGGTTGGCGATTCCAACATTCAAATAAAAAGTCTTTATCTTATTTATTTTTAGATGATTATATTATATTGTAACTGCATTATAAGAGTTTAAGATGACAACTACACACACCATATACATAGGTGCTTCTCAGCACATGACCTCAACTAAAGACGATACAGTTAATTTGGTTGTAACCTCGCCTCCATATCCCATGATTGAGATGTGGGATGAAATTATGGTAAAACAGAATCCTGTTATTTTAGATTATCTTGAGAAAAAACCAGAAACAGCTTTTGAGTTAATGCATCAAGAATTGGACAAAGTGTGGAAAGAGTGTTTCCGTGTGCTTAAAGATGGTGGGTTCTTGTGTATTAATATTGGAGATGCCACTCGAACAATTAATGGTATTTTTACCTTGTACAATAATCATAGCCGTATTTCTAAAGCATGTATTGAAATGGGATTTGTAGGTCTGCCTAATATTATTTGGCGTAAACAGACAAATGCTCCAAATAAATTTATGGGTAGCGGAATGTTGCCATGTGGTGCATACGTAACTCTTGAACATGAGTGGGTGCTTATCTTCCGCAAGGGGGGCAAACGTGAATACAAAAAGGCCGATGCTAAGTTGAATCGTATGAAAAGTTCTTTCTTTTGGGAAGAACGTAATGTATGGTTCTCTGATGTATGGGAAATTAAAGGTACTAAGCAAAAAATTCAAAAAGACAGTACTCGCGAACGTAGTGCTGCTTTCCCATTTGAGATCCCATATCGCCTACTTAATATGTTTTCACAGAAAGGTGACATGGTAATGGATCCATTCTTAGGCACTGGAACAACTATGCAGGCAGCAATACTTTTAGGACGTAATAGTTGTGGATACGAAATCGACCCAAACTTTGAAAGTATCATTCGAGAAGGTATTGATAATTTAGAATTGGATTTGTGCAATAGTTTGATAAAGCAACGTTTCGATGCCCATAAGGAATTTATTGCAAACAGAAAGGCTTCTGGCAAGGAGATTAAACACTTCAACGACACACTTAATTACGCGGTAATGACAAGCCAGGAGAAGGAAATAGAACTGAATTATCTTGAAGATATAAAGTTAGAAAAAGAGACTGGCAAGTATATCGTTTCGTACGAGGAACATTCTGATTTGACACAGCTTCCTCTTAAAGACACGTTTTTCAAGGCTGCAAAATAACAAATGAGCACAAAGCATATTCTCATAAATGGCGATTGCCGCAAAATGTCGCAGATTCAAAATGAATCTGTGCATCTTATTGTTACTTCCCCTCCTTATTGGCAATTGAAAGATTATGGTACGAAAAATCAAATTGGTTTTAATGACAGTTATGAAGAGTACATTAATAATCTAAATCTTGTGTGGAAAGAATGCCATCGTATTTTGATACAAGGCTGTAGATTGTGTATCAATATTGGAGATCAGTTTGCTCGTTCCGCATATTATGGTCGCTATAAAGTAGTCCCAATACATTCTGAAATCATTCGATTCTGTGAAACCATAGGTTTTGACTATATGGGAAGCATTGTGTGGCAAAAACCGACGTCTATGCACACGACTGGTGGTGAAAAAGTAATGGGAAGCTATCCCTATCCGCGAGGTGGCATTATAAAGATTGACTTTGAGCACATTCTCCTATTTAGGAAGTTAGGTAAAGCTCCTATGCCTTCACGGGAAGCGAAAGAAGCATCTGCTCTTACACTGGAAGAATGGAATGAATACTTCTCTTCACATTGGACATTCAATGGAGCCAAGCAAAATAGGCACATTGCTGTATTCCCAGAAGAATTACCCAAACGACTTATTAAAATGTTTTCATTTGTAGGAGATATGGTGTGTGATCCTTTTATGGGGAGTGGTACCACTGCTTTGGCCGCAGGTAATCTTGGACGTAATTCTGTCGGTTATGAACTAAATAATGATTTCCGTGTTTTCTACAAAGAAAAGGTAATAGATGGTTGTCTTGATAAGCAATGCGAATATTCTTTTGCACAGGACATCTCAATCATAGACTTACAATCTGCCATCAGTGCGCTTCCATATCGATTTGTTGATATTCACAAAATCGATAAAACGATAAACGTTAAAGCTCATACATACGGCTCCAAATTTGAGATAGATAAAGATGTCAAAGATGAAATAGACAGTTCCTCTATTGAAACAGTTTTGACAACTAATACTGAGCCAATGGTTTTGATCAATCATGCTCGTATTTCGCTAAAGAAGTTAATGATAGAAAAAGGTATTTGCTACCTACGTGCTGGCGATTCAAAAGGTTCTGTGTTGGTACAGTCGGGATTTGAACGAATGCAATATGTTTTGCTGCATACGGCTGGTAATGAACCTCTGCTGTTCAAGTTGAAGACCAAGGGTATGTTCCAGATTTGGACAAAAGAAACACTTATTGAGAATGGTTTTAACCCCCGAAATGCCCCATATTATGTTGTTCTTCTTTTTGATAATCTGCATCCTATACAGTTGAAAAAATGTCCCAGATTAATAGAAGACAAAAACACCTACAGAGCTAAAATAAAGAAACTAAGCGAATTCGTTTAAAAGGGAAGGATAGGACGAGCCTATCCTTCTGTCATTCTATCTATTTTGGTATCTATTTGATATTTGACTTCTAATATCATTCCAATCGTTAGTGTCTGATGATGGTTCACGAAGCGCATTTTGAGGAACATCATAATTAATACCCTCTTCACATAATTTGTATGTAACGATAGGGCATCTGAAGTGCTCTTGTTTATGCTCATTGTTATATGATGAGCTTTTAATTTGAAGAGGGAAAAAACTCGGCCCATTCGGATCAATAACATATCCGTCTATTCCTTGCTTTTCATCTTCCATAGATCCTAACATCCATTCAAAACCATTCTTTTCTGCAATATCCTTGAGAATTAGTTCTTGAGCCTCCAATCCACAATATGTTTTCTCATAAACGAGATTTTTCAACCATGAACGAACCATATCTTCTGTCAACTGATTGATATTATTCTTGACTTCCTCCATTTTGTTCATAATATCTCGAACCCCTTGTTCGATACCAGCCATTTGAACGGTTTCACGTCTTTTGGTTTTTCCTTTCCCTTTTATAACTTGAATATCAGTCCCTTCCAATCCTTGATGAAAGGAGATCCAATCTTCAAGTGATCCTTCGGGGTTGTCTTCTCTGAATTGCTTGATTACTTCTGACACTTGGCTAACATTTTCGGCTTTCGAACCACCTGCCCATCCATTTACATCATTAATAAACCCAGAAGTATATTTAGGTAATTCTGGAGAACTATTTAGGTCGAAAAGATTTTGCCCTTCTTTATATTGAATGTCAGGAACAATAGTTTTCCTTTTTCTTGCCATACTTTAGAAATCTTGCGGGTTATATTCAATGTTTATACCATCCTTCTTCTTATCATAATATACAATCGGAACGTCTATTGTCTCAGATAAACGAGCTTCGAGTTTGTATGTTGCTGATTTTATTTGAAGCGGTTTGTCTCCAATGAAACCATCAATGCCTTGGGCTTCCTCTTCTGGATTAGCTTCACGCCATTCTTTGTTTAGCTGTGATGCAATTGCAGAAATGATGGCGGTTTGGAATTTAAGACCACAATAGGTTTTACCATAGACGAGATCTTTCACCCAATTCTCAACCATTTCCTTTGTAATGGCATTAAATGCACTCTTCATTGTCTCATACATATTCCAAATCTTGTCTGTAGCATCATTAACTGCATCAGGATAACGCTCAGTATACCACGCTATCCATTCATCAATGGTTTTGCCATCGAACTCTTTGACAAGTTCTGACATCTGGCCAACAACTTTGGGACGAGTTCCGCCTGCGTTACTATTAACAAGGTTTATTACCTGAGTAACATATTTGGGAAATTCGTATTGAGGTGCATTTGACAGTTCTGCGACCTCGTCGTTTGAAATCTTAAACTTCTTCATATTAAAATCATAATTAAATGTTATTGAAATAATTCTGTTATATGAACCCCCAATCCATTTGCAATCTTGTGAATGCAAACAAGGGATGGGTTACGTTCAAGTCGCTCCACCATACCAATATATGTACGATGAAGATCCGCTCTCTCTGCTAATTTCTCCTGAGAAATGCCCTGAGCTTCCCTAAGAGCTCTTACCTTTTGCGCAAACTGCATTAAATAGTCTTTATCTTCCATTACAAATTGTTCTATTTAGAATGCCATGTATATATAATATAACAACTTGTCAACATACGATTGTATGCGGACAGAAATTAAATGAAACAAAAATCCTCACTCAACCAGAATCATCACCGAAGATGGTTACGATAACGTTGTTGAGATTCCAGCACGCACGGTCTTTTCAAATCTGTATCAGGAGAAGATATCTGTTTGTTTTATAGAAGATTAATCAAGACGATGTGAAGGTGAAGATTGAGAAACAATAACGGGATTCCCGATTAGTAGAGGTGTATCACATACGCTCATATTTACTCGGGGGTTGACCCTTGCGGCTGGTGCCCTTTTTTGTGTCGGGAAATTTTGTATGTTTGCGAGTTGGAAATGTCCATCAACAACGGAAAACAAAGGATGTCATCACAATTTGTGATATCATACCAAATTGTGCAAGAGCATCCCATTCTTCTTCGGTTAGTCTAAACATAAAATCTTGTGGAAAACGTTCCATGTTTCGCTTCACAGCTTGGTCTCCGCCCGCCTCCTCTCCGCAGGGCCAAACCCCGCGCACCTAAGCACAGAGGCGGGGAGCGCAAAGGTGAAGCAGTTAAGAATAGTAGATAACAATGAAATAATACGTGAAGATACGAGCGATATGTGAAGATAACTTTTTGTCGCTAATCTACTCTTTTTTTTGTTTCCAATATTGTAACATTTTTTGTATTTTTGCGTTTTGAAAAAACAAGGCGATGAACATTGATGTTGAATATCTCGAAGAAGCTCAGTCATATATAGATGCTATACCGGATAAGGCAAGGAAAAAACTATTCTACAATATCTCCTTGGTGAGTATGGGAGTCGTAGATTCCCGGATTTTCAAGAAATTGGGCGAATCAAGGATATGGGAGTTCCGGGCCGAATATGAGAGCAACGAGTACAGATTGCTTTCGTTTTGGGACAAAACACGGTCTTCGATTGTAGTGGCAACGCACGGATTTGACAAAAAGACCCGAAAAACGCCAAAGCAAGAGATTGAACATGCAGAAAGTATTAGAGACAACTATTATAAAACACGAGAAGAAAATGGAGATTAAGACACACAAAGAAATGCTCGTCAAATACATTGGCGAGGTCGGCACTCCTGAAAGAGACGCTTTTGACGCGCAAGTGCGAGCAGGAGTGGAGGAATATCGCATTGGAGAGGCCATCAAACAGACTCGGAAGAAAATCGGATTCACGCAGCAGCAGCTGGGAGAGCGTATGGGGGTGAAACGGGCGGAAGTATCCAAGATTGAGAGCGGGCGAAGCATCACCTACAGCACCATCATGCGGGCTTTCAAAGCTCTCGGCGCAGAGACCGCCACACTCGACCTCGGCCGTCTCGGACGTGTTGCCCTTTGGTAATCGGAAGAACATATCTACCGTCACACCGCACACATCCATATCCAAGCTACATTCCCTTTTCCCACGTTAACAATCCAATAAAAAAACAATGAGAAACCGACTGATTCTGATTTTTGCGTTGTGCCTGTGCTTCCTACAAGGCTTCTCACAAAAGTCCTATTTCGGCGGAGGTGTTGCATTCGGCAATACGTTTTCAGCGATGTCTGCGGATAATATTCCTGGATGCTGGAAAACAGGAATAACAGCTGGATTATTCGGCAGTGTGAAACTTGTTGACAACTACAATGTACGAATGTTGCTGCAGCTGGATATGAACTTTACCATTAAAGGCACCCGCTCCAAGCCTAATTTCGGTGTTAAAGGATTGGCACGTAAAGACAAGCATTCAACGTCTTTGGGCTACATAGAATTTCCGCTTCTATTACGATTTCGCTTTAATAGCATTAAAACTGACAATGATGGAGTGTGGCTTGATTTCGGCCCCACAATCGGCTTTCTGTTGTATCAGAGGACTGTACAACGATACCACATTAGTACCCCTGCTGGCACTGCGAGTTGGAGCGATGTGTGGGACGACTATTATGGCCTCAATCGGTTTGAGTTTTCTTTTCTTGCAGGTATTACTTACGTTTTCAAACGTCACCACGGCCTGTCACTCCGCTTCAGCCATTCCCTCATCCCGGTTGGCATCCCTGAACAAGAAGTCACCACCGGAATCCTCCAGAAACACTACAACTCCACGTTCTATTTTGTGTACTCGTTTCAGTTTTGATCCGGCTCTGTTTCGCGCACGTGAGCACGGAGGTGGAGAGCAGGTTGGTGCGGGGACATCATATTCGCACAGTTCAACATTCCCAATCTATAGAGGAAGCCTTGTTTTATGTAGGATACACGATCATCCTTGTCATTGCACCCTGAATCCTATCGGATTGTCCAGTTCCTTTTTCTTCCCGCGCAGCTGATCCAGCGCATCGTTGATCACCTCGATTTGCAGGGCAAGCTCGCTGTTGAATTGCGACTGCAATTGGTTAATGTTGTTCTGATCATGCAGAATTTCCTCAACGTGCGCGTTCAGCTGGTCAACCTTGTGGGAAAGCTGCTCATACCTCAATTCTGATGATTGCAACGCAGCAATAGCTTGACGCACAGCAACAAAGGCACGCATAATGTTGATATTCACCTGTACGGCAACTTTGCTGCGAAGAACTCCCGACAGCATGGCGACCCCCTCTTCGGTGAATGCAAATGGAAGGTATTTACTGTGTTGGCCTCGTCCTGTCTTTAAGATGCCATTTTGGCATCTTAAAGCGGATACCTCTTCGGCGGTCAGCTCAAACATAAAGTCTTCGGGAAAACGATCGATATTGCGGCGGACCTGTCGCTTAAGTTGCGAAACATCCACTTCATACATCGATGCCAAATCATAATCCAACATAACCTTGGCACCTCTGATGTCGTAAATGATGTCCTGAATGGAGTTGTCGGAGGGTAGAATATTCTCTTTCATCTTTGATATTGTTTGCCCGCAAAGTTACAAAAATTAAAGCAAACAAATCAAGAGCAAAATACTTCTAATCCATTAATAATCAATATTATAAAAATGACAATTTTCGATTGAAAAGATGCAGTTTTTGTGATAAAAGATGCATCTTGTAAAAAATGCGAGAAGTTGTAAGCGAACGCGCCTCGGGTGAGTCACTTGGTTTTTGGGAAGAGTTTGCCCAAGAGCGTGCAATTTCCGTTTACTCCACCCCGAACAAAAAAATCCCTCATTTCTCCCAAGATTCCCATCCAATTTTACGTTTTTAAAATAAAGAACCACCCTTAAAAATGTAAGATTATGAAAAGCAAACTCCTATTCGTGTTGTTATGGCTCTGCGCCACCAGTGCCTTCGCGCAGCATCTCACCGTCAAGAATTACCAGAAAAAAACGCCCCCGTCCAGTATGGTCAAGATTGCGGACAACGTGTATTGCGACCAAGCCCACATCACCAATGTCGATTGGCTGGAATATCTCTACTGGCTGGAACATATCTACGGGAAGGAGTCGGCCGAGTACCGTGCGGCACTGCCCGATGAGCAGATCGTCCGGAAGCAGCTCCCCGACAGCATCGCCCAGCACTATTCGAAGCATCCGGCATACAAGGAGTTCCCTGTGTTGGGGATTTCGCCGGTTCAGGCACGCGCCTACTGTGAATGGCGCACCGACCGCGTGGCAGAATGGATGCTTGTCCATCTTGGGCGACTGAAATCCGATTCCAATCAGACGCCCGAGAACTATTTCAGCGTCAAGAAGGGGATGATGCCAGCGGATTTGAAGACGCTCTACTTCTTTCTGCCCGAGGGCAACATTGAAACGCGGTATGGCTTCTCCTGCTTCGCGGAGTTGCGGTAGTCGGCTAAACGCTTTGTGTTTCGCAGTCCCGTAGGGGAGATCAAGGCGGTGGAGCGGTGATTGCGGATGAATCGTATTTTGCCCCCGACTGTCACTTTTCGTTATACTTCATCTCCTTCATGCTAAACGCCCCGAACAGCCCATAGCCGCCTTCGATGTTCGTGTAGGTGTGCGGCGGCTCCAACAATAGGAAGCTCATCTCGTAGTCCTCCGAAAGGGTGGTTTCGTAGAGGTAGCTGCCCTTGTCAAGGAAAAGCAGATAATATTTCGCCGGATACTCCTCATCTCCACCCCGCCCTTTCCAATCGTCACCGCCACCAAAGTTCTCGTCGATGTCTGCCTCGAACAGGTAGCGCATCAACTCCCCGTCATGACCTTGGTCGGAAACATATTCGAACTCACGGGACCCTTCCGTCAGCCATACGGGGGAGAATCTCCAAAAATTGTCCACCGTCTCCGTTCCGTCAGGATAATGCGTATGGGACGACCACCATACGTAGGCCTTCATTCCATAGTAGTTCTCCTCGCCGGGCACGTCGCGCCATTCCACATACACGTCCCTGTGCGGCCAATTATAGACCTCGCCCCAGTGCGTGTCGCCGTTAGCGGACAACGTGTCGAAACGAAACCCCACATCTCGGGTGACAGGCACGGTGCAAGTGGCACTGACCGTCTCGAAACCATCGTGCGAGGCACGGATATAGTAAGTACCACCCTCCACAACCGGAAACTCCTCACGAGTAATGAGATAGCGGCTTCGGGTCGAGTCGAAATGCGCCGGCACCCAAAGGTTACCGTCAGATGAGAGCTCCACTACCCCGTCGCCGAGGTTGCTTATGGTGCCGCCGTTGCCGCTGTAAAGGAGCTGCGTGTTCGACAGCAAAATGTAGGTCGAATCCAACTGCGGACACAGACGGGCATACAGCACCAATTTCTGCGTCTCGCCCATCTGGTTGTGGATGTCCACTTCATCCACGCAACCCGTAAACGCCACGGCCGCCAATATACACCATAATAATGTGCTTTTTTGATATAATCGGTTGGTTTTCATATTGACTTGAGACTAATCACTGTTCACTAATCACTGTTCACTAATCACTTAAAACTTGAAATGATACGTAAACGTCGGAATAATCGGGAAAATACTGATTTGCTTGAGCTTATACACGGAACTGACAACCCCATTATTACTGCTGTAATCCTGCTCGGTATAGTAGAAGAACGGGTTGTGGTGGTTATAGACATTGTAGATGCTGACCTCGAAGATGCTTTGCCACTTGCCGTCTTTGTGCGGCTTGATGAATTGCACCCCGATGTCGAGGTGGTGGAAGGGCTTCATGCGGAAGTCGTTCTTATTGCCGTAGTTTTCAACGTAGGTGTAGTAGTTCTGGTGGTCCTGCGACGGGGAGGAGTTTTCTAAATATTCGTTGAGGTTTTCGCTGACATAGAGGGAAGTGGGCAGCGTGACGGCGTTACCGGTGGCGAAGACCCACGACAACGAGAGGTTGATCCTCGATGTCGGACTGTACATCAGCACAATGGAGACATCATGGCGACGGTCGTAACGAGCGAAAAACGGCTTCCCGAAGTTCAGGTCGTCGAACTGCTGTTTGGTCCACGAAAGGGTGTAGCCGACCCAGCCGGTGAACTTCCCGACCTCCTTGCGCACGAGAAACTCCACGCCGTATGACCAGCCTTTGCCAGCGGTCACGTTATCAGTCCATTGACGTTGGAAATCGCCGGACAGATCCTCGTCCAAAATGCCTTGGAACAGGGTGGCGAAATAGGAAGAGCCCTCCTTGTAAGCCAAGATATTGTCCATTTTTTTGTAGTAGCCTTCAATGGAAAAGGAGAGTCGCGGTTTTCTCAAGTCGTAGTGCAAGCCGAGGGCGACCTGCTGCGACCGTTGCGGCCGAATTTTGTCGGTGACGGGCACCCAAAGGTCGGTCGGAAGCCCTATTGTACTGGTACTCAGTAGTATCATGCTTTGACTCATCATGGCGTAGGAGGCTTTCAACGCGAGGTTCGGCAAGAAATTGTAGCTCATGGAGAGACGAGGTTCGGGCGAGAACCAAGTCTTGTGCGGCACGGAGAACCCCACCAGCCGGATGCCCGGATTGATGCGGAACTTGTTCCGGATATTGATTTCGTCCTCCACATAGACGGCATATTCCACCCCGGGTTCTTTGTCCACATGACGCATGGAGAACGTGTCAGCCTTCAGGGTCATCGCATTGGGACGCGCCTCGTGGTAGGTGACAGCCGCGCCCGCAAGCAGATGGTGCGTGGCATTGGGATGAAATGCCACATCGTATTTCAGCGTGTAGTCGCGGATGCCCGAGTTGAAATCCGAACTGTAAGTTTCCTTGTCGTTCGGCCCGTAGTAATATTGCTCTTTCATGTAAGTGTTCATTGTGTAATCGCTGAACACAAACGACAGATTAGAGAATATCTTATTGGTAAACAGGTGGTTCCATCGTGCCGTAGCCGTGGCGTTCTGCCAAAAGAGTCCCACCTTGTACTTGTCGGAAGAACCGTGTGCATCGTCGAGGTGCCATGTTTCCGTCATGTGGAATTTGTCGCGCCCGAAGTAAGAACTGAGGTAAAGTCTGTCATTTTTGCCGAGGTCGAAGTTGAATTTAGCGTTCAAGTCGAAGAAATAGTAACCTGCCGACAAACTGGGGTCAATGATTTTCATCAGAGGCACCATAAAAAGGTCGAGATAGGTGGTTCGGCCGGAAATCATGAAGGAGGACTTGTTCTTTTGGATAGGACCTTCCACGGTCAGATTGGAGGCAATGACCCCGATACCGCCTTCCACATGGTAACTCTCCTTGTTGCCGTCCTTCATGGTGATGTCGATGACGGAAGAGAGCCGTCCGCCGTAATGTGCCGGGAAGCCGCCCTTGATGAGTTCGACAGACTTGATGGCGTCGCCGTTGAAGATGGAGAAGAAGCCCAGCAGATGGGAAGCGTTATAGATGGAGGCCTCATCAAGGAGAATGATGTTCTGGTCGGGGCCGCCGCCGCGCACGTAGATGCCGGACGTGCCCTCCGAGGCCGACTGCACGCCAGGCAGCAGCAGCAACGTCTTGAAGACATCCTTTTCGCCGAACAGCATCGGCACCTGCTTCACCTCCTTGGCAGTCAGTTTGATGGAACTCATCTGCACCTGTTCGGTGTTCGTCTTCTCCGCTGTGATATTCACGGCCTCCAGGGTGGTGATTTTCGACAACAGTGCGTCATACTCCATATCTTGCGGGCTCTTGACCCACAACGTGTCATTGATATACCCGAAACTATTGAATACCAAGTACATGCTGTCTCGGTAAGGCAACGTAAGGGTATAGAAACCATAGGTGTTGGTGGTGGCAGCCTTCTGCGATACGGGTTCATAAATGAGCCCGCCTGGCAACGACTCCCGGCTGCCCTTCTCATAGAGATGCCCGCTCACCGTGATGTTTTGCGCGAACAACGGCACAACGGACACCAACATAAACAACAGGAGAAAAGCTGTCGCTAACCTTCGACTAATTGCGGATTTCTTCATTGTTTCGGTCTTCCTTTGTTATTTGTGGCAAAAATAGCATTATTTTACGTATGTACGGATGCAGAACTATCAAAAAAGTTACATTATTTTCTGTATCGCAAAAAAAACTATTTTTGCCGCCTCTTTCAACCTAATCCTCCTAATCTAATCTCCCAGACCTTCTTTTCCACAAAAAAACAAAACCACCAACAATGAACTGGATTGACATTATCGTACTGATACCCCTCTGCTGGTACGCCTACCGAGGCTTCCGTAACGGCTTCCTGATGGAGATTGTCTCTTTGGCGGCTCTGTTTTTAGGATTGTTCATATCCTACAAGTTCTCCGACCTGATTTCCCTGTGGATTACCGGCACCACATTGGCGAAGCCCATTTCATTTTCGCTTTGTTTCATACTTACCATCGTGTTAGTCAACTTGTTGGGAAGAATCTTGAAACGTGCGCTCAAGCCGGTCTTGTCGGAATTCCTCGACAAAGGCCTCGGCATTCTGTTTGGCGCCTTGAAGGTGATTCTGGTATTCGGGGTGCTTTTCTATTTCATAGACACAATCGATAAGAAAGAAATCCTCGTCAAGCACGAGGTGAAAGAGGCCTCCATTGCCTACAAACACTTGTCGCCGGTGATGTCGCATATTCTGGAATGGAAGGAAACACGGGATATGGAGGAAAAGGACAAGGAGAAGCCTGCTGCTGCCAGCCACTGACATTCAGTTCGCCAGCCCAAATCTTATTTCCTACCTGAATTTCCGGTGATTGAGAAAACGGTTCTCTTTCTCAATCTCCACCATCCGCATTCTCGTTTCCTCCGTGAAGAACGACTCTGCCAACTTTTCTTCCAAATAACTGATTGCCATATCATTAGGATGACAAAGGTCTTTGGCGTAGAACCGATAATCGCGCAAATCATCCATCAGATATTCGTAAGCTGGAAAATAATAGGTATATTCGTCATCAACCAACTTTTCCACGGCTAACAACAGTGTGGATTTGCTCAGCGCGTTCTCGTGCGCTCCGTCGCCCAAGTGCCGCACCGGACTGATGGTGAAAATCACTTTCATGTCGGGACAGGCCTCCCGCAGCAACGCAAGTGTGCCATTCCATTGGGAGACAATCTTTTTCACGTCCAAACGCATTCGGTCAAACTGGTGATTCGGAATTTTATGACAATTGGAGACAATCAGGTCGCGAGGGATGAACTTGTAGCAAAAGGCCGTGCCGAACGTGACGAAGAGGTAGCGCGTACTGCGCAAGAATTCTGCACTACGTTCCATATTCTCGTCAATATTGGCTTCAAAATCCTCGAAATTCTCCTTCGAGAAGCGCCCGTGATGGGCAAAACTCACCCAAAGATCCCGATATTTGTAAAAGTACCTGTTTTTGTCGAAAAGGTCAGGCTGCAGCATGAATCGCAACGCCCGGTCGATGGAAATGGGGTTGAAAAGCACGCCGAACGGGTTGGAGCAGACGCTGAAGCGGTGCGTGTCGAAATAATGGCCCATGTTATCGGAAAAACAGGAACCCACCAGCATCACAGGGTCGTTTTCTTCGATATGGAACGGATATTGCGGAGCAGGGATAATTGTTCTAAACTGCATATTCTGTTATTTGGGTATCAATAATTTAGCAAATTTTAAGACTAAGGTTTTGGAGCCTACGGTGTCGAAGCGCACCACAGCACGGGCATCGGGGCCGGCTCCTTCCACCGATTCCACATTCCCGAAGCCAAACTTGTTGTGATAGACGCGCACACCCGGCAGTATCGCCTCCACAGGGGCAAGTTCGCCAATCTGGTCGAGCTGAACCTCCGTCTTGGTCTTCACTACCGGTTTCGGGGCAAAAACGGGCGTTTTTCGGACTTCCCGACTGCTTCCGGACGAGGATGCCCGCGACCCGCTGTTGAACCGGAATCCGCCCTGCCGCGGCCCGAAACTGCGGCTGCCAAACAGATCGTCGCTGCCTTCGGAAGCTTTCGTCGTCACCTTCAGGAAACGAGTGGGTATCTCGTCCAAGAAGCGGCTGTCCTCGCAGGGACGGCGTTGCCCGTACTGGAAACGCGACATGGCCATCGTGAGGAACACCTGCTTGCGCGCCCGCGTGAGCGCCACGTAAAACAGTCGTCGCTCCTCTTCCATCTCGTGCCGCGAATCAAGACTCATCGACGACGGGAAGAGGTTTTCCTCCATGCCGCTGACAAACACATAGTCGAATTCCAACCCCTTGGCGGAATGGATAGTCATCAGACGAACCACGTCCTGGTCCTCATCCTTCTCGCCCTTATTCAGATCCCGCTCGTCCAGAAGCGACACCGACTCCATATACTGGTCCAACGAGGGGAAATAGGTCTCTAACATCTCGCCGGTATCCTCGTTGAGAATATTGTCCGGCTCGCGCTCCGTGAAGCTCTTCATGGCATTCAGCAACTCATTCACATGATCCACGCGCTCTTTCTCCTCAACATTCTCCTGCAACGCCTGCGCCACACCCGATTTGCTGACAATCTGCATACCGAGCTCGTATGCGTCCACTTTGGTCAGTTGGGAGGAAAAACCGCAAATAAGAGCGGCGAAATCGCGCATTTTGGCCATCACTCCGCCATTTAATCCGGTGTTGTAGCGTTCGGGGGCGGCTACAACATCCCACATCGGCACCCGTGCCTCCTGTGCGGCGGCGGCCACGCGGGCCACCGTCGTGTCGCCGATTCCACGCATGGGATAGTTGATCACCCGCCGCAACGACTCCTCGTCGTAATGGTTGATCACCAGACGGAAATAGGCCAGCATCGTCTTGATTTCCTTGCGATTATAGAAAGAAATGCTGCCGAATATCTTGTACGGGATGTGCCGTTTGATCATCGCTTCCTCAATGGCGCGAGACTGGGTATTGGTACGGTACAGGATGGCAAACTGCCGGTTCTGCACATGGTCGCGCATCTGCGCCTCAAAAATCTTGTCCGCAATCTCCTGCGCCTCGTCCAAATCGGATGAAGCCCGGATAATCTCTATTTTCGGGCCCTCCGCATTGTCGGTCCACACCTCTTTGGGCATCCGGTCTTTATTATGGCTGATGACCGCATTGGCCGCGTTCACAATGTTCTGCGTGGAACGGTAATTCTGCTCTAACTTGAAGATACGCGTAGCTGGATAGTCACGCTTAAAGTTGAGAATGTTCTGGATATCGGCGCCCCGGAAGCCGTAGATACTCTGCGCATCGTCACCCACCACACAGATATTCTGATTCAAAGCCGCCAAACGCTTGATAATCAGATATTGTGCGTAATTGGTATCCTGATACTCGTCAATCAAGATATAGTTGTACTTGTTCTGGTACTTGAAGAGGGCTTCGGGCGAATCGCGGAGCAAAACGTTCATGAAATAGAGCAAATCATCGAAATCCATGGCGTTGGCCTTGTGCAGACGGTCATTGTATTTGGCAAATATCTGCGCAATCATCGGCTTCTGGGACATACGATCGGCCGCCTGGATGTCCGGGTTGTCGGCATATTCCTGAGCTGAAAGAAGACTGGACTTGGCCATGGAAATCCTGCTGAGGATAAAACCAGGAGTATATTGCTTGGGGTCGAGCCCCATCTCCTTCACGATGCTTTTGATGAGGGATTTCGCATCGTCGGTATCATAGATGGTGATATTGTTGTTGAATCCGATCTTCTCCGCCTCGACGCGAAGAATGCGGTAGAAGACGGAGTGGAAAGTGCCCATGGTAACGGCACGGGCAAGTTCGGCACCAGCAATCTGCACGATTCGCTCGCGCATCTCCGCCGCCGCCTTGTTGGTAAAGGTTAGCGCCAAAATGCGGTAGGGACTGACATTCTTCACCGAAAGCATGTAGGCAATACGGTAGGTGAGCACGCGGGTCTTTCCGGAACCAGCTCCGGCCAACACCATCACGGGACCATCCGTCTGGGTCACTGCAACTTGCTGTTGCTCATTTAGTTCCGATAATATTTTCTCTTCCTGAGTCATTGAATTCCAAAGTTTGAAAAGGTTTAATTTTAAGAGTTATTTGTTAATTTAGACTTACAAAAAAATTATTTCGGAACTAATTTCCGAAAGAATTTTTTATTATCTTTGCCCGTCGAAAGCAATGACAAAAGGGCAGCCGGTAAGTCCCACCTTTTTTACACATTATCATAAAAGTCCCACCTTTCATAATTTGGCAATTACTCAACAAAATCCGGCAGCCCTTTTTCTTTTTTCGTTGCGTTGTCGTAAATTTCTTCCATAGTCCTTTTTTAGTTTCAAGTTTCAAGTTTCAAGTTTCAGGTTTCAAAGGGTCTTGATTCTAAATTCCAAGCTCCAAGCTCTGAAGAACGGCTTCCACCTGGCGATAGAGGTCGTCAAAGTCCCCATCATTCATAAAGACATAATCGGCCATCTGCATGCATCGACCGACATTCTGGTGGTTAGGGTCTTCCGAAGACATTTCGCGCCGTTCATTTTCAAGAAACGTCTCGTACGAAATATGGTCGGTTTCAGACCCCCGCCCCACGACTCGCTCATAACGGATTCCAGGATCCGCATCAACACCGAAAAGCAGAAAATGGTCATGCTGCCGCAGCGACTCCACCTCTCCCGGGGTCCGCACGCTTTCGATGACGGCATCCGCACCGCATTCCTCCGCTTGGAGGTAGAGCTGGTCGATAATGTAAGAGGGACCATGTTGGGCGCGCAGGTCGTTGGCAACCACCACAAAAGTGTCGCGGTTCAGCTCCATGTCCCGGCGTTTCGCTTCCTCAATAAGATAACCTCTCACGGAATAGTGCTTGAAGCCGTAATGTTCTCTAAGATAATCGACGATGGTGCCTTTCCCCGCACCAAGGGTTCCTGTAATCCCTATTATTTTCATAACTACCTTAAAAACAAAAGAGGTGGCACATCGCTGCGCCACCTTCATACTTCATAACTTACTGAATGGCAGCGGAAATCTTTGCCGCAATGTCGGCAAACTCTTCCGAGGTGAGTTTCACACGCGGAGCCTTGAAATCCAAATCCCCTACCCCATTGATGGGTACGAGATGGATATGATTGTGCGGCACGTCAATGCCGATCACTGCGACACCGATACGTTGGCACGGCAGCACCTGCTTCATCGCTTTGGCCACTTTTTTGGCAAACACCATCATGTCACCCAACGTGTCGTCATCCAAGTCGAAAATATAGTCATTTTGCTGTTTCGTGATTACCAGGGTGTGGCCTTTGGCAAGCGGCGATATGTCGAGGAACGCAAAGAATCGCTCGTCCTCCGCAATCTTGTAGCAAGGGATTTCTCCCTTCACTATCTTCGTGAAAATAGTCTCTTCCATAATGATTGGTTTAACGGGAAATGTCTAAAATCTGGAACTCCATCACGCCGGCAGGGGCTTGCACGCTGACCGTATCCCCTTTAGAATGACCGATCAGAGCCTTGGCAATCGGGCTGGAAACGGAAATCTTGCCGCCCTTAAGATCCGACTCCGACTCCGGGACAATCGTGTAGGTCATCTCCATGCCATTCTTCATGTTCTTGATCTTTACAATGGAGTAGATCAGCACTTTGGAGACATCAATCTTGGATTCGTCGAGCACACGAGCTTTGGCAATCAGATTCTTGAGGTTGGCAATTTTCAGTTCAAGCATGCCCTGCGCCTCCTTTGCGGCGTCATATTCCGCATTTTCGGAAAGGTCGCCTTTATCACGCGCCTCTGCTATTGCCTGAGAGATTTTCGGACGCTCAACAGCCTCCAGTTGATTCAATTCACGCTTCAGGGCATCCAGGCCCTCTTGCGTATAATACTTTACATCTTCCATATTAAGGTTCTAAATTTACACAAATAGAAGAGACCATTCCAGTCTCTTCTATTTTCGTTATATACAATAAATTTAAAGTCGTACTACAAGGTAACCTTGATGCCCATGTAATGATTTCCTCTCCACTTGTTCGTGAATCTGTAGCCATAGTCGAGATAAATTCTCGGACCGATAGTCTTTTTCACACGCTCTTTCGTGAGGGGAATGACGGCGGTAGCACCCACTGCAGGACCGGAGAAGAAGGAATCGCTATTGAACAGGATGGCAGCCGTTTCATCAGCGGAAGACTTGGCGCCGCGGCCGACGCCTTCAAGACCGTAACCTGCACGAATCATAAAGATATTGCGGAAACCATACTCCAAGCCGACAGAGAACACGTCTCTCGTGTAGGAGTTTGCCGTGAACGTACCAGCGAATGTGAGTCTATGCTCAGCATTATCACGGGTAAGACCCTCTTCCGCCAGTTCTTCCTTCGTGAAATCGGCATACTCACCACCGAAGAACAAGAGGTCGTAGGAAATACCGATTGCCAACAGAGAGGGCATCTCAAACTCGGCAGAACGCATTTCCAAAGTTTGCTCGTGTTGCTGGCTGGGAATGCGGGCGCGAACGGAAAGACCGTCACCGGAATAATGCATAGGCAGACCGATGTTCTTCAACGTGACACCAATCTTGAAGTTCTCAAACTTACCCGTCACATATTGGACACCGGCATCGATGGCAAAACCCGTAGCCTTGGAGTCGGAAATACGCTCGTTGATAATCTTAATGGAGATACCACCCTTGATGAAGTTGTTGAAGGACTTCGCGTAGTGCAGGCCGATATAGGTCAGCGTGGGGCTGAAAGTACCCAGACCGCCTTCGGGCTGATCGGTAGTGGTGATTTGGACATCGCCGAAACTTTGGCTGAAGAAAGACAGGGAGATCACACCGAAGTCTCTCTTTTTGCCCAGATGCTGAGCGATGGCAATGGAATTCATGTTGATGCCACAGCCGGAACCCACCAGGTATTGCGTCCTGTTGAAAGCCAGCTCCGTCTTACGGACAGAGGTAAGACCGGCGACATTGGTGAAGACGGATTCCAGACCGCGGACTTCCGCCACGCCGGCGCCCGCCATTCCGCTTGTGTGAGCCCAGGGATCAATCAGCAAGTGGGATGCACCCGCTTGACCGGAACGGTCTCTGTTACCTGCAAACACCGTGGAGGTGCTTGCAGATATGAGAGCGATAATTGTGCAAATTATTAATGATTTATATAGATTTTTCATATTCTCTGATTTTTAAGATTAATAATTTTAGAAACCATTCAAGTCTGTAGGACGCATGTTGCAGAAAAAACGCAGCGTACGGACACCAATGCCAGGAGCATCGACATGGACGATATAGACGCCGCTGGCGATCGGGATATTGGCATGGTTCTTCAGATCCCATTCCACGAAGGAGGTGGCATCAGAACCGTGGGTGAGCGTTCTGATGAGTGTTCCGTTAACCGTGTAGATGGAAATCGTACAACGGGCCGGAAGGTTCACGAAACGGACATAATTCTCCAGCGCACCATGTTCGTAAGTAGAATAGCCATAGTACGGGTTCGGCACAATATTGATTTCCTGGAGCAGGTTCTCCACATCCTCCACGCGCTCAACCTTTTCGGGAGCGATGTTCTTCGTGGTGAACTCATACATCGGATAACCATTATTCTGGCTTGCATTGGGAGACTGTGCAGGATCATCGTACCAACGAGAGGAGTAACGCATGTAAGGACGGGAGACACGCAACTTGATGGTAGCCGTGGAAGACAACCAGTTGTTCTCCTGCATCTGAGCCGGCATCGGAATGCTGGTCCACATGACATTGTTGAAGATCTCCATTTTCTTGTTCTTACGGGCCTGACCGTTGTAATTGGTCTCGTTAGCAATCTGCAGGAACTTCTCGCTCAACCATTTACCCTCATCATACGCACCGCAGTCGTAGAACGGATAATAGTTGCCGTCGGAGCCGACAAAGGTTCCACCGTATGTCGTACCCGAAAGGTTGACGGTTCTGTTGGCATCATTGAAGTTTCTTGCTCTAGTGGAGGGGAAGTGGTAGTAGGTATTGGCCGTGTTACCGGAGCTACCGACCACATAGACATAGTGACGACCACCGTTCAGCGGCTCACCCATCTCAATGCCGAAGCTTTCTCTGATAGCATTGAACGTGCCTTGGCTGAGCGGAATCGGATTTCCTTCTTCATCAAGCACAAGCGTATCCGCAGTATAATCTTTCGTGAAAGCATAGACGGAAGTGGGGTTGAAGAGCATGTCGTTACCATTGTTCAACTCATCTTGGGAGTTCTCGGCAAACATGATGTTCAAACGCTCGCCGGTTTCCACATTGATGGCGTAGCCAGGGAACCAGCCGAAACCAGTGGTACCTGAATTGTCGGGATTACCATCCTTGTCAACAGACGGACATTTTTTCGGTTCATGACGAATGTTCTTATAAGTCTGACCGTTGAAGTTTTGGGTAATCTCAAAATTGCCGGAACCAGGAGCAGCGGAACCGGATTCCAAAACCAGTGCGCGAGTCCAGAGATTCTTGTCCGGGGTAAGGACAATATCCACAGAATAGAGGTTGGTCAGCGTGTTGTTATAACCAGCTCTATTGGCAACTTCGTTGAAAGCAACGGTGGAGTTGTAGTAGTTGGGTTGAGGAGCCTGGGCACCAGAAACGATATCAGATACCAAGAATCGGGCTTTCGGGCCACCATCGAACGGAGAAGACATCACGTAGGGAGCCCATGTGCCGTCAACGAGATCCTCGAACTGGGCGTTAGGATCCATGAAGCCACGAATATCCTCAGCTGCCGTTACGCCATCACTGAAGAGGAACACATTGCAGAAGTCCTCGGAACGCCACTTCATATAATCACAACTGGCACCTTCTTGAACATCGTTACAAACCCATTTGCTGGCAGCCGTCTGCTGTCCGGCGCGGATCCAGTTGCCTGCGAAGTCACCTTCGATATCAGCAAGACCTGCCAACCAGCGATTGTCACCGTCAAACGTGATTTCGGAACCAACCGCATCGGGCTGCGCATACCACGAAACATTGGCATAGGTATAACCGCCATTTTCCTTCACATAGTCATCCAAGTTCTTTTGATAGATCTTGAAGTTGTAGTTTTTGATGGAAACGGCAATACCCAGATTCAGGAACAGCTGCTCGTTGGTCATGCTAATCGGCATGGCAGCCGTTGTGACACGGTCAGCAACAGTGTCACCGCCAACGATGGAGTAGATACCGTTGTCGATGAGTTCTCTGTCAGAGACATCGTCGGAAATCACCAACTGCCACATCGTGCTGTCATTGACATCGTCGCTAATGTCGTTCGGCAGGAACTTGATTGTATAGTCGTAAGGCTTCACCATCAACGGGTCAATGACCTCGATGTTCAGCGGACCATAGTTGTTCTTGTATTGGACATTGTTATAGACGTTGTTGGCGAGAATCAGTTCGCGAGATTCATCAGTCATATCCAGGAACATGCCGCCGTTGCCCTGACCCTCAACACGGGTAATCATAGGCACATCGCCATATTTGGAGTTCAGAATCTGCTCAACCGGCTTGTGAGGAATACCCACCGTGACCTTGATGTTTCTACGACCAGCCAGATAAGGAGTCATCTGACCGTCAAGGTTGTCGGCATCGAGGCTGAATTTCTTGTACTCATTGTAACCGTAAGCCAACACGAGGAAGTAATATTCCTTGTGGTTGACCAGGCGCTTATTGGTACCGGTGGCAAACTTGTCCTCCGTGATTCTGAAGGAATGGGAAATGCCTTCGTTACCGCCATTCACCATCTCCGTAGCCACGGAGGTGCCGAGTGCGTCGTTATAAACCCAGTTAATCAACTGGCCGGCACCGTTCTCCACATCGCATTGGGCGACAAGGAGAGCCTTGTTGGCATCATCGAGATCCGTGACACTCACGGAAGAGTTGGCCAATTGGTAGATTTGATAGCCTTCGAACTTGTAAGAACGTTGATCATGCGTGAGCGTGTCAAGATGTTCAACGGGAACCGTAGAAACCGTGACAATCGTGTCAGGTTGACCATCGGCCGTATAAGCGAACACCGTGTCATACTCATTAACATAAGTGGTAGTTGCAAGAGTTCTCGGAATCTGGGGATCCATCTCCATATAAGTCTCGTGGTAGTTGTTCTTTTGAGGATCGTTGTTGGAGAGATAAAGAATCAGCTCGTTCTCCAACTCGCGGATCGTCACATCAGGAGCATCAGGACCATCAAGGGTCTTGAAACAGTTCTCGAACAGGGACTGACACTTGTCGTCGGCGCGTTTCAGAAGTTCCACAGAGGCCTGGGCACCACCTTGGGCGGCACGTGCCCACGGAATACCAACGGTGATGTAGTTGACAGCACCGGGCTTCAACGTGAAGGGACCTGCGGACTGCATGAAACGACGGTCGTAAGCAGCGTTGCCAACGTTAGCCTCCGTCCAGCCATCGGCACCGTATTGCGTCGGCATCGGGTCGATACCCTTGGTACCCCAGTTACAGACATCGGTGAGGGCCGGGAACATGAAGTCACACTCCGGACCATTACCGCCGTTGGAGGTGTGGGCGTTGCCACCGTAACGCATCTTGGAGTTGTCTCTCCAGATACCACGCAGCATGTTGTAGTATTCCACAGCGATGCTCGGGTCACCCGTCACGCTGTTGTTGTTGTTGTGATAGACGAATCTTCTCATACCGAAACGCTCGTTATCGGTGATGCTGTCGCCAAAGTTCACACCGTTGATGGCCATCTGGTCGGCTTCGTAGGCACTGTTGAGGAACTTGTCGCAGTAACCAATCTCGGAAGCGCTGTCAGCATAGAATCTCGGGTTGTCACGACCATCGGGGTCCATGTAAGGTCCCTGGAAGAAGTCAACACCCACGGCAGGCGGTTGGTCACCGTAAGCCCAGTTTTGACCGCTACCATCGACGTTGGAGCCGTTGTAGCAGTAACCCAAACCGCGACCCACATCGCAACCCACATAGTCATCGTAAGCGTAGCCCAAATCGGGGTCAACCCACTGGGAGAAATAGGTCTCTGCCAAAGTATAGGTGGAACGGTTGATAATCTCATAAGAGTAGAACGTCATGTTATTCAGTTCGTCATTGGTGGAGAAACCGAAACACTGTCCGCGAATTTCAAGACCAATCGGGTTACCCTGAGATTCCGTGTGCGGACCGGCATTATCGTTGAAAATCCAGAAGAGGGTCTCATCACCTTTCAGCACATGGTCGGCATAAATCATGCCGTTGGAATTCTGCCAGTCGGTACCATAATACATCACATCCTCGGGGGTTCTCGGGAGGGCGTGCTGGGCAGCGCGGGCGATGTTGTCCTCCGTCCAAGGACAAAGATCGTTGTTGATGTCATAGTACGGATAGTCACCGTTTTCGGGATCATAAACACCGTTGTCATTCACATCCTTGAAAGGAGCCAAGTAATAGGAATAGCCCTCTTCGCCGTGTGCCGGCCAGTTGGCGATGCTTGCGGGCATCACATAACCGGAGGTGTTGTAGCTGGAAATATGCTGGTCAACCTCAGCACGGGTGATTTTGAAGTGCTTGTCAAACTTGATACACATCGACTGCGTGGTGCTGGCACCCGTGATTTTCAACGGACCAGGCCAGTAGTCGTCACCAACTTGTCTGAAACGGACGGCTGCCAAGTGCAGCTGGCCATTTGCATCGTGACCACCGATCCACAAAGCGGCACAGAACATGGAAGTCTTGCCGGAGCCTCTCGGCACCTCATATTCGGCAACTTCCTTGAACCACATCGTACCACCCGTTTCGATATAGGCACGAACATTGTTCACCGTCAACTCGTTAGAACCACTGGCCGGAAGACACGTGGCCGACTCCGCTTTCGGTGAGGAAGAACTTCTAACCACTCCTTTTACCTTTTCGGCGCGCAATGACCCCGTCATCACGACCACCAGAAGAAGTGTCAAGCAGAAAATTTGTTTAATATTTTTCATATATCTGATTTTTTTTTCTATTGATTAAAAGCCGAATTGAATACCTAAGCTTGCGCGGAACGGACGACTGTAGTTGTACGGATTCTGGACTCGCATCTGATAGTACCAAATATAGGAAGGCACATAGACCTGAGAATTGATCTGCTGCTGATAGGCGGCGGCTGACAGGTAACCATCGTCATCGGCGTTGCCAGTGTAGTCATACACAGAAATCACGTTCTTGAAGTTGAAGAGGTTCTGAATGTCCACATAAACGGTCAGATAGCCCATCTTGGCGGCTTTGGTCTTGCCGTTCTCGTCTTTCTTGTTCTTGTTGAAGTTGAACATGAAGGTCTTGTCGATACGGAGGTCGCACTGATACTGCCACGGCAGGTTGGAACCGTTGATGGAACCGGACAAGGTGGAAGTGGTACCGCTCACGATGTTGGAGTAAGGCGTGCTGGAACGGGTATAAGGCGTACCGGAAGCAGCGGAGAACAACAGGGAGAAGCCCGTGTTAGCCAACCACTCGATTTCCTTGACCGTTTGCGTTCCGTCTGCAGCCGTCACAATTTTCTCGGTGATCGGGCCGCCATTTTCTTTATAGTTGATACCGCTCTCGAAACGGTAGTCGAAGTTGACACCGATTCTGTGACGTTGGTCGAACGAAAGGTTCGTCAGCGTTCTCAAGTTAGGCTGGCCGGCAGCCAGAATGGAGAGCTGAGAAGTGGTGCTGGAACCCGTACCCTTGGCGAACTGCAGCGTATAGTTGGCTGACAGCGTCATGTTGCGGGTTCTGTTCATTCTATAAGAGAAGGTGAAACCTTGCACAGTACCGAAGTCGATGTTCTGGTAGGAATAGTAGGTGTTCGGATATGCGCCAGAGAAGCGGTAAGCCTGAATCTGGTTACGTTTCTCAGAATAGTAGGCACTGATGCTGATAGCAGACTTCGCACCGACTTTCTGACGGAAACCGATCTCATAGTCAATACTCTGCTGCGGTTTCATGTTCGGGTTGTTGATAATGTCACCGGCGGCATTGCGCTTGGAGATGAACAGGTAATCAACCGGGGAAATCTGCAGGTTGGTAGGACGGGAGGTGATGATGTTGTAGTGAGCATAGAACAAGGAGTTGTCGTTCACAGGGAAAGAGAAAGAGATACGAGGCATCACAGACCATTGGGCCTTGTAGTCAGTGAAAGCGCCAGCTTCCACCTTCGTGATGGAGTTGATCTGATCGATCTCGTTCTTGAGGATAGGACCGTTCACGTTCAGAGAGAGAGCGGTCTCAGGGTTGGTGACTTCGCTACCAGCTGCATTGTACCACGTGTCGCCATTACGGTAACCCACGATGGACTGGGAGGTGAACTCGCCGCCGGCAATGTCAGCCTCGCTCATATAAACATCGTTGCCAGAGTAATAGACCACCCAGTTGTCGGCAGCATTGCCCACGAACGAAAGGTTATTGTTGATCTGCTTCAAGTCTCCGACAGTGTAGGCCTCACGGAAGAGGTACGGGTCTTTCAACACGGACTGGTTGGCGTCGAAACGGTCAACACGCAAACCGATGTTGAACAGCAAGGAGTTGATGGCAAATTTATCCTGAATGTAGAAAGCCATATAGATAGGCTCGTAAGCACCAATGTTATAGGTCTTTTGACCGTTCTCGACATTGTTGAAGAAATCCTCGATGGTGGTCTTCTTGTTGTACTTTTTGCCGGTGTAGTCATAACCGTAATAGCTAACCAGCGGGCTGGTACCGGAAGAGGTACCCAGAAGGAGTTCCTCGGCGGAGAACATGCTGACGTCGAATGTGCTGGGAGCCAGGTTGTCGATGTCAATCCAATCGTCACCATCGGGGTTGAGACCGAGGTGGGTACGGAGGTTGCGGTCGAACACCGTCTGGTCGTCAAGACTCACGAGGCGGTTGAAATCAACGTAGAAGTCGCCATTGTTATCCCACTCGATGGGGTGTTCGGTATCCAACTCCGAGATGTGGGAGTTGACCTCGTTACGCATCAAAGTCCACAGCGGAGTGGGAGCGATGCCGTATCCACGGTAGGTCAGTTTTTCGAAATCATAACCGAACTTCAACTCGTGGTCCTTGATGTTCATGGAGACACTGGCCTTCAAACCAATCTGATCCATGGAGGATTTGCTGTAGCTGCCGAGCACCGTACCCGGAGAATAATACATGGAATAAATCAAATCAGGGCTGTCGCCGTTTCTCAAGGCTCCGAAGGTTTGGTAGAGGTCGAGGTCGTACGGAATCCGAGTGCCGTAATACTCATTAATCACCTCGGACGGGAACATGTTGACAAAATTCAACGTATATTGGGACAGAATCGGGTTGACATTATAATCAGGGTTGATACGGAAGCTCACCAAGGAGTCATACCAACCGTTGAACACGTTCACGTCATAATAAGTGGTGGAGTCGTTAAGCTTGTACTCGTCATAATACGTATAGCCTTTCGCCTTGTTGGTGGTGAACTGGCCCACGTAGCCATATTCAAAGAGACGGTCCTTATGGTTGGCCGCGTATGAAAGGCTGTTTGAGTGCGTGTACGTTGCGTTAATGTCATACATGAGGTTCTTCAGCACGCCAGTGTCGTTTTGGACGATACGGTGGTTGAAACGGGCGCTCACACGTGCATTGCTGGAGGTGGAGATGGGGTTGTTGTCGCCGTCGAACAGCGCGTATGTGGAACCCCAAGATTTGCCCTTGCCGTATTCATAGGAACCGCTGACAGATAACTTGGCGTTATGTTTCTTGCCCAAGATGAAGTCGAGTTTCAACTGACCAAGGTAGTTCCATGAGCCCGCGTTCTTTCTTACGCGCTCTTTGTGGAAAGATTCACTGGTGAGGTACGAACCCTCCTGATAATAAACGCCGAACTCCGAATTGCTGTAACGAAGCGGATTGGCGATAAGGGCGTCGATGGTTTCGTCATTGGCCACCCATGTGCCGCCGCGGGCAGGTGAACCGTCATGAGTATAGGACGCTTCACCGCTGAACAAGAAACCGATGCGGGTCGGATCGTTTTTGGTCTTGCCCTTCAACAGCGGACCCGTCACGGAGACAGCCGCCAGGAAATTGTTGTATCCATCAATGGAACCGCGCAACTCCACAGATCCATGAAAGTCCTTAGGAGCCTGCTTGGTGGTAATCACCGTGAAGGATGTACCGTCACCGTACTCGGCCGGCACACCGCCCTGGATCAGCTGCACCTCCTCGATGGAGGACATCGACACACCGCTGCTACCGCGGACGCGCATACCATCGACGATGGTCTGCTGACCGTCGGAACGGTTACCACGGACGCTCGTCATGGCACCGTCCACAGAGGACACACCCTCCAAACTGGCCAAAGCGCTCGTCACGGAACGACCCGGAGTGTTACGAATGCTCTCACCCGTCACACGGTTCGAAGACGTCGTGTTATCCTGGTCGAACACAGGCGGTTCCCAGATAATCACGACCTCTGCCACATCATTGGTGAGGTCAATCACAAAATTCTCGAATACGATTTGGTTGGTGGCAACCGTGATGTTTGACTTCGTCACAGTTTTGCCAACCGTTATCGCATTGGCTACAAGGTCGTATGTTCCGGCCTCAATGTTGAACAATGTGTAATCACCATTCTGATCGGCAGTTGCCACATTGACGACGCGTTCCCCGACCTTCAGCATCACCTGGGTGAATGCCAATGGCGAGTTCTCCTGGTCCGTCACTTTACCTTTAATCTGGCTCTGTGAGAATGCCGCACTTGTGAAAAGGATGATTACCCCTAAAGTTGCGAGTAATTTTTTAATCATAGCCACTAATTTATATTAAACATAAAACTTTTTTCCACTTTATAATAAGCCTGCAAAAATATAAAATTTTTCAATACAGATTCGGCCTTGGCCGCCTTTTATTGAAAAAAAACAATACAAATATGAATATCTATACCTCTATATTATATATACTATTAAAATATATATATAGTACACATCCCATGACAGCGCATTTCCACCCTTCTCCAAGCCTTTTTCTCAACTATACACCCGCAACCTCACGCCGTCGTAGCGCGTGTTGTACTCGCGCAACGGCAATTGGGCCGGACCGTCGAGCACTGTACCGTCGAGGATGTTGAAAACGGAACCGCAAAGGGAGTCCACCAACCTGATACCACTTTGATCAACCCAAATCCAAGACCCTGAATCCCACCAGTCGTGCGAACAAGAACGATCGTATGCCTTAAACGTCCATTCGTCCAAACGATAGACCACAATCCCGCTCACCCCGCCGGTGAAGTACTCATATCCCCCGTAAGTGTTGAGTTTGTAGTACATCACATCATTCGGATAGATCGTGAAGTCCACCTTTTTGTAGGGAATAGTCTCATGGTAAGTGCTGTTGCAGGCAATGGCCAGCATCGAAAACAGCACGACAATGGCAAAAAATCTCCTTCTCATTACTGTGCCTTTAGTGCGATGGACTTTTTCTTCAACGGTTTAATCGCCTCATTTCCAAAAGAATAAGTAACACCCACAATGGCATTGATTCCGAAATTATTGAAACCGTAATAGTTGGTGGCGTACTGATGACCGATATTATTAATCTGCGCGAAGGCCGTGAACTGTTTGGTAATCAGATACTCAAAACCAACCCCAAAATTCAACACAGGTTTGACAGAGCTCTTTCCCCCTTTATACACAGGGTGAATATCGTTCTCCACGCTATACGCCATTTGCATCTTCTGATTTCCATTGTCATCATACACCGGCACAGGCTCGCCAAATTCATTGTAGATAAAAACGGGCTGAGCGTAAGGCACCACGGCCCAACGATCGAAGCCCACTTTAGCATTCGCCGTGAAGATGAAGCGATTTCGCCAGATATACTTGCCCTCGAAACCAATTTCCCAGCGAGGATTATACAACGGTTTTCCACCCGTAATGCCATCGGAGCCGAGCCAGTCATAGCCTTCCAAGAAATAGAAATCATGATAACGTCCGTTCAATGTAAGATATAGGTGGTTAATGGCCTCCCAGCTCAAGTTAGCGTTCACATCCAGCTCCGTGCCTTTCTTGGCATACACTACGTCAAACTGATTCTTCAGCAAACTTGCCGTGTCGAGCATGAAGAAAGGAAGGTCACGGCGATAGGAATAGCGTGCCGACACATGGTAGTTCAGTTTGTCCGTGATTTTACCCTTCACCCCGCCATAGATGCTAATCTGGCATTTGGAGAACTTCAGCGTGTCGATGTTAGGTTTCACGTATGGATTCTCATACAGCAGGTTTTTCAGAGAGGTGTATTCACTTCGTCCGTCAACACCCACATAGAGATTCAGCACTTCGCGGATGAGTCCCATCTGCAACTCAGCCATGGGATATACCGGACATTGCGTCTTGTTGTACTGGTTGAGCACCGGGATTCCCACACCCAACATGAGATGGTACTCACGGATGCTGAACCTCATCGACGGCTTCAACTCGAACATCAGGCTGTTTTCGGCACGGCGGCGCAAAAGGCTGCCATCGGTGCCCATTGGCACACTGTCGCTCCATGTATTGTTGAAATAATCAAATCCAAAGTCCAGTTGATAATGCTGATAACCGGATATTTTCAGAAATTTGGCATCATAGGCCAGCATCCCGTGCAAACCAACGCCGTGCTCCATATTTTTCCAACTGGTGCGGACAAAGTCATAATTGACCCTCACATCCTCCTTAAGCCGCTTTTCGTCGGCGGTGAAATTGGAGCGGAAGCCGAGTTCCGCACGCACGTGATTGAAATTGTTGCGAATACTGTCACGATACTCCTTCGCGTAGTATTGCTCGGGGTTGAGATACAGCTCCGGACAAACCCAGTCGGTGGAATAGCCATACAAGTTAGCCAGCTCATGGTTGTAACCAACGGAGGAGTAGAGCGTGTGGTTCTTGAAAATACGGTTGAAGAAAAGGTGCACGCGCGTGTCGCTCGTGGGCGCATAGGCGAACTTCTTCTGCTCCTTGCCGATCGGACCGGCCCACGAGGAGAAGTGGTGGAAGTTCAGCCCGTAGGAATATTTCGGGTTCTGGCAGTTGTGCATCGAAAGTTCCGCCAACGGGGTGACGGGGTACCCGAATCCGAGCTTGAGGTAGTTACGATAGTACCGTTCCTTCACTTCGGGATTCAATTTTCCGACCTGCATTTCGCCCGGTGCAAACGAGAGCTCCGGTTTGGCTGGTGCCACCACGTAATTGAACTCCACCTGCTCGCTCACCACCGTGTCACGCAAAACGGCCTGCTGGTTGATTTTGTTGGAATTGGCCAGCTTAGGCACATATTTAATCAGCAGCTGCGCCGAATCCACTACTTGCGCCCGCATGAAACCGGCGCATAAAACCATAAATATCAATATTATTGTCTTTTTCATCGCTTCAATTGCTAATTCTATTTGCTAATTCTATTTGTCCAACGCATCCAGCTCTGCAATTTTCCCTTGCGCCATTTTCACCAAATCCTCGCCGCCGTAATTGTCAACGATGCTCTGGTAAGTGTGGCGGGCCTGGAAGTAGTTGCCCTTGGCTTTGTAGAGGTCTCCATAGAGGATGAACGTGCGGGCATACCAATATTCGGAAGAATAGTCGCTGCCGAGGATGGCCTTGATCCGTGCCTCGCAGTCGTCAAGATTCTTGTCGTGGTTGAGGGCGATGTCGGCCAAGTGATAGGCGGCTTCGGCGCACAGGTCGTTGCTTCCCTTGGGCATCAGTTGGCCATAGTAGCTCTTCGCGGTGATCACTTCGTTGAGTTCCATGGCCGAGTTACCGGCAATCAGCAACGCCTCCGACAACAGGTCCTGGTCGGGCTGGTTGGCCCGGATGATGTTTTCCGCACTGGTCAGCGCCGACCGATACTCTTTCAGGAAGTAGGCGCAGCGCATGGCCCCGTTGTTGGCGTAGAGAATTTCCTCCTCCGCCGTGGTGTTCTCCATCAACTTGTTGAAGTAGGTCAGCGCCTTGGCATATTTCTTGTCATTATATAATATGGATGCGGCCTTGTGCAACGCAGTGACATTGTACTCAGTCTTGTATTTCTTGATAATCGCCTCATAGTCCGCCAAAGCGTCATCATAGCGGCGCATGCCATACTCACACTCACCCTTGTAGAAATGGGCCTTCGCCACGAAGGAGCCGTTCGGGAACTGACGGAGGTAGTCCTCACATGCGGCAATGGAGGCCTCGCAGTCGCCCCGGTTGTACTTGGTCTCGGCAGCCTTGAAGGCGATGGAATCCTGACGGTCTGCGGAGATGTTCATGTTCTTGGAACGCACATAATCGAAAAACTCGCTGGTATTGCCGTTTTCCGTGTAAATGGTTTCCAAGTTGGCCAGTGCATCCTTGGCCTCCTGAGATCCAGGATAGGTTTCCACCACATATTTGTAGGTGGAGATAGCCATCTGCGGATTGTCGCTGTTCAGGTAGGCCTGGGCCAGACGAGTATGCGCCTGACGGATATATTGGCTCTTGGGATGATTCTTGATGAAGGACTTGTAGGCGGAAATGGCACTCGCATAGTCATTTTGCGTATGATACGTCACCGCGAGGTCATACTCCGCATCATCCTTATAACTCGTTGAAGGATAAGAGTTCAGCAATCTCTCCAATGTCTGGATTTTCTTGTTGTTATTTCTTTGGTAGCCGTAGCATTTCGCTAACTGGTAAACGGCATAGTCGGCATTCGACTGCCCCAGGCGCTCACACTGATCATAGTACTTGATAGCATTCGCCAAATCCTGTTGCATGAAGTAGCAATCCGCCAAACGCGCCGATGCATCCGCCTGAATATCAAGATCCCCCGAATTTTTCGACTTGTTCAGATAGGTCTTGAACTGGTTGCCTGCATCTTTGTAGCGTTTCATCTTCAACGCAGCATAACCAAGTGAGTAATAAGAATTTACAAAATATTCGTTAGCCGACGCCCCATTGGTGTTCTGGTAGGTCTGAAAGGAGTAGTACGCATCTTTGTATTGCTCGTCGCGATATTGCGCCTCGGCTTTCCAATAGAGAGCGTCCAAGTGAGTCTTCTTGTCTGAAGGGGCCGACAACGTCTTGTTCAGCAACGTAACGGCATCCTTGTTGTTCTTGTTGTTAATCTGCTCCAACGCGCGGTTGTAGGTGCAGCGCTGATAGGCCTTGAGGATAGCGGGGCTCTTCGACTTCAGTTTCTCGATAGAGGAGATGGCAGCCTGGTAGTTCTTGGTAGAAAGGTAGATACGGGAAAGATAGTCGGCGGCCTCTTCACTATGCTTCGCGTGCGGGTATTGGTTCAGATACTCCTGAAGAGCCTCGATGCCGTTGTTGAACGGGCTGGTGGATGTTTCGCACTGCAATTTGGCGTAGTTGAACATCGACTCCTCCTTCACCACAGGGTCGTAATCATACTTGGAAGCCTCCCTGAAGCTCTGCGCCGCAAGGGTGCGTTGGCCGGTCTTCATATAGCAGTCGGCAATGAGGAAATAGCACTGCTGGGTCATCGCGTCTGGCTCCTTGTCGTTGGCGGCGCGGGAGAAGTCATCAATGGCTTCGTTGTATCGCTGCACCCGATAGTCGGTGAACCCCATCGCGAAATAGTCGTTTCTATCCAATGTTATCTGCTTGTTATCCTGCAACTTGGCAAAATTTTCCGCCGCTTCTTCATATTGATTGAGGTTATACTGCGACAAGGCCACGCAGCGCACCACCTGCGACTGGTTCTGGTCTTTCGGAGTGTTCACCTCGGGTGCCACCTCCATCACCTTCTCATACTGCCCATCTTTGAAGTAGATCTGGGTCAGGAAGTACGGCACCTCATCCTTGAACTCGGGGTTGTCTTTCAGCAGGAGAAAGTCCTCCAGTGCAGCGTCATA
Source organism: uncultured Bacteroidales bacterium (assembly GCA_947165685.1). Taxonomy (GTDB): domain Bacteria; phylum Bacteroidota; class Bacteroidia; order Bacteroidales; family WCHB1-69; genus F23-D06. Next base: position 37,875 of record CAMVBK010000002.1, read on the forward strand.
TTGTTCCGCCTGGTAGGCCATGTACGCCAAGTAATAGATGCTGCGGTCTTTGTAGGCACCCTCTTCCTCTCGCGCCTTGCGGAACATCATCTTCGCGTTGTCGTAATCCTTGGTCATGAAATAGGCGTACCCTTTCTTGAAATGGTACTCCTGCACATTCTCGGGTTGGATTTCCGACTCGTAAATCTCGTCGAACTGCTCGATGGTTTTCTTGTAGTTTTTCCGCGCGAAGTAGAAACGGCCGAGGTAGAAACGGGCTTCGGGCACGGAAGTGTGCACAGGATAACGGTCGATGAAGGTCTGGAGCAGGTAACCGGCATCCTGATTGTCGAGCTTGGCCGCGCAAACTCCCTGATAGAAAAGGGAATTGGTCTTCAAGTCGTGCTGCTTGTCCTCAGTACTCTCATACACATATTTGAAGTACTGCTGCGCCGACCCATACTTCTCCTTGTTGAACAGATCCACCGCCGTCTGATACTCGTACTGCGGTGACTTGAAATTCTCCGTGCGCTGCGAAAAGGCAGTCTGGACGGCAAAAAAGCCTGTTGTCAAGAGCAACAGGACTGCTTTAGAAACTTTCATATAGTTCACTGATTATAACCTAATTTAAAACGAACAAAGATACAACTTTCAAAAAGCGGATTCTTGCCCGCAAAAAATTACTTATAAACAGCGGATTTTTAATTTTATTGCACTTCGGCAAGCGAAATCAGGCACCCGCTAACCGTTAACAACTAATAGATATACGGAAAAATCTTGTAGCGTTTCAGCGAGGTGAACTCTTCGCCGAAAAATTGGGTGTAGCGTTCATAGACCGCCTTGGCGCGCGGCACGATGTTGGCCATGCTCCACAAAAGGAACACTGCGCCCGAAACCGACCAGGTGAGGATGGCGAACCCCGCCCACTCCAAAATTTCCCCGAAATAATTAGCGGAACTGATCCTGCGGAACATCCACCCCTGGGGGATATAGTAGTTGTTGTCGGTGACATCGCTGCGCAGATCGCGGATTACCCGGTCGGAATGCAGATTGACGACCATGCCGAACAGAAACAGCGCAGTGCCCGCGACAAACTGCGGCGACCAGAACCAAGAGACAGGATAGGCATCGGCGGGCGAGAAGAAAAAGAGCCAGCCACCTTGCATGATGGCGTTGAAAGTGTTGAAAATCATGCCCGTAACGATAATCGAGACCGGCATCTTGCTCTGCCCCTTCATCAGAAGCGGGAATATGAACGAACGCTGAAAATAGTGGAACTCGAAGAAACAGAACATGACACACGTCACCACATTGAACGGCTTCACCCCGGTGGCAAAAGAGATGAAGTAGAGAATCAGCATAGTGAAAAAGACCGGGCACTCCATGATGAACCAGCCCAAATTGCTGCGCACCGAAAATCCCCAGCGATTATTGAAGGTCATGCCGTATGCAGGCGTGACAAACTGCAGCGTGATGAAGACAAGGATGCCCAAGATAGTCATCACAGGCAGCAGATAATGATAAAATTGCGCAAAAAGTTCCATTTTCAGCCGTTATTTAAACGATTTCCCGTCAAATATCTTCTTACGTTTCAGATAGTGCAACTTAACCACCGACTCCGGATAGCAGTCCTGGAAAGCAAGTTTAGGCAGGGTATTCCGCTTGGCAAAATAGTGCTTGTAGGTGCGTGCAAAGGTGAAAATGGCCTTATAGACGGCGAAGAAATCTCGTACATGACCCTGGGCCAGGAAGGAAAAAGCGGCAACCTGATCAAGGAAAAACCTCAGCACCAATGTCTTAGCGAGGCGTTCATCGGGAAGATTCTTGATGAGAAGATAGAGACTGTTGCGGAAATTCAGGAATGTTTTCATGGGGTTGTTCTTGGGAAGCGTACCGCCGCCGATGTGATAGACCACCGAAGCAGGGTTCACCTTGATCTTGTATCCGAGGTTCTTGATGCGCCAGCAAAAATCAATCTCCTCCATGTGGGCGAAAAAGTCATCGTCCAGACCGCCCATCGTGCGATAGACATCGCTACGCACGAACATGGCCGCACCGGTCGCCCAGAAAACATCCGTCACCGTGTCATACTGCCCATGGTCTTTCTCCACATTCCCGAACACGCGGCCCCGGCAGAACGGGTAGCCATATTTGTCGATATAGCCTCCGCTCGCCCCTGCATATTCGAACTCGTCGCGCCGGTTGTACGAGAGCAGCTTCGGCTGGACCGCTGCTATCTTCTCGTTGGCATCCATCTGCTCAATCACCGGCTCAATCCAGCCTTCCGTCACCTCGATGTCGGAGTTGAGCAGACAATAATAGGTGGCTTCGACCCGTTCCAGCGCAAGGTTGTAGCCTCTGGCAAAACCTTCGTTCCGGTCGTTCTGAAGCAAGCGCACCTGAGGGAAATGCTCCCGCAGAAACGACACGGAATCGTCAGTGGAGGCATTGTCGCATACCACCGCCTCTGCATAGTCGGGAAGCGTTTTCAGCAATCCGGGGAGAAACCTCTCCAGGAATTTCCTCCCGTTCCAATTCAATATGACTACGGCCAACTTCGACATTGTTCCATAATTTACTTTGAAACTGCAAAAATAAAAAAGTTTTCGCAATTTGGCATATTAAAAAAAAATGTATTTTTGCCGCGCAAATTTTATTATTAACAATTTAAAGAAAGAGGTATTTTTTATGATTATTGTTCCCATTAAAGAAGGCGAGTCCATCGACAAAGCGCTCAAGAAACTGAAAAAGAAATTCGACAAGATCGGCGTGAAGAAAGAAATCCGCGCCCGTCAGGAATTCACCAAAAAGAGCGTCATCAGACGGGAGCAATTGCGCAAGGCCATCTACGTCCAGCAGCTTCGCGCCGCTGAGAATGAATAACAGACGGTTCTGCCAATCAACAAAACAGGGACTCCACCCTGTTTTTTTTTGCCCATTAAACACCAAACTAACCTTTATAGACTCTAATGCAGGATTTCATCGACTATCTCCGATACGAAAAGCGGGTGTCGCCACACACAGTAACCGCGTACGAGGAAGATTTGTCTCAGTTTTTCAGCTTCTTGCGCGAAAAATTGGAAGTTAATCAACTGCAGGATGTTCATACCGAGGACATCCGCGCTTGGATCATCTCCCTTTTGGAAGACGAATCCTTGCAGGCAAAATCAGTGAACCGTAAACTCAGCGCAGTTCGGGCTTTTTATCGTTACAAATTGAAAATCAAGGAAATAACCATAAATCCAACACTATCACTTCGTGCCCCGAAAATTCCCAAAAAACTGCCCCAATTTGTCGATCAGAAAGACATGGCACATCTTTTCGATGACATCCCCTTTGAAGAAAGTTTCGAAGGCCTGCGCGACCGAACCATACTGGAATTGTTCTACGCCACCGGAATGCGTCTGTCGGAACTGCTAAACCTAAAAATTCAAGACATTCACATTCAAGAAAATACCGTGAAAGTGCTGGGCAAGCGAAACAAAGAACGAATCATTCCCTTCGGCAACCGACTGTCTGAGTTATTGACAATGTATTTGGAAAACTTGCAAAAAAAATTTTGCGAGGGAACGGAAAATAATTATATCTTTGTCACCGCAAACGGTAAACAACTTTACCCGAAGGCGGTCTATCGAATTGTTCGTAAATATCTGGATATGGTGACCACAATAGACAAACGCAGCCCACACGTGATCCGGCACACGTTCGCGACCCATCTGCTGAACAACGGCGCGGACTTGAACGCCATCAAGACCATTCTGGGCCACAGCAGTCTCGCCGCCACCCAGGTCTATACGCACAACTCCATAGAACAACTCAAATCCATTTACAAACAAGCTCATCCAAGAGCATAAAAAAGGAGGTTTTTATGAAAATCAACATCAATTCCGTACATTTCAAGGCGGATCAGAAACTGGAAAACTTCATCACCGAAAAGGTGGAGAAGCTGAACAAACTGCACGACGGCATCATGGGTGCTGATGTTGCACTGAAGCTGGAGAACACCGAAGCGCCGGAAAACAAGACCGTTGACATTCGCATGAACGTCCGCGGCTACGATGCCCGCGCCGGCAAAACGGCCAAGTCCTTCGAAGAGGCCACTGATCTTGCCGTGGATGCCTTGAAAAAACAACTGCAGAAGAGCAAGGAAAAAGAACAGAACAAGAGACCTTCCGGAGAACTCTCTTTTGAAGAGAAGGAATAAGCTGATATACAGCCTCTTAAAAAAAATCCCGCTCGGCATTCGCCAAGCGGGATTTTTTCGTTCTTCGCTATCCGCGGCCTATCTGGCAAACTTCTTCTCCAAGGAAACCTCATGATAGATTTGCGTAATGACCTCTTTCGTGTAAAGAGGAAAATCCGCCTTCATCATCCAATCATAATAGGCCGGCTCCACTTTGAAGACCTCGTTCACCGGCTTTGACTTGTGCTTGCCAAAGTTGAACACCGGCCGCTGTTGGGCATCCATCACAATGTGCCCAGCCAAGTCCACCGTCTGACGCTCTGTCGTGAACGCACTCAATGCCTTCACGTCATTCTGCACAGGCACATACGTGCGCTTGGTACGATTATCCGTATATTCCACACCATCGTACTTTTCCAACTGGGCTTTCAGCACCTCATACGTGGCACGGGTGTCAGCACTTGCCTGATGTGCGTCCTTGAGATCGCCATTACAATAAAATTTATAGGCCGCCACAAGATTACGAGGCTCCATCTTATGGAAAATATTCTGAACATCAATAAGATAACGATTCCGCAAATCGAAACGACGACCACAGCGGAGAAACTCCTCCACCAACAACGGCACATCGAACTTGTTCGAATTAAAACCAGCCAGATCGGCATCCCCGATGAATGCCATCAAATCGTCGGCAAGCTGCTCGAAAGTAGGCTTGTCGCGAACATCCTCGTCCGTAATGCCGTGAATGGCGGAACACTCCTCCGGAATCGGAACGCCGGGGTTGATCAACTCCGTCCGAGAGATTTCTTCGCCGTCCGGCATGACTTTGATCAGCGAAATTTCCACAATTTTGTCTTTCCCGACATTCAAGCCGGTTGTCTCCAAATCAAAAAAGACCAAAGGTCTGCTCAAGTTGAACTTCATAGCTATCGTTTTATTATTTTTTCTGTTGTAAGAATTTGATTATCAGCCGACAACTGGATAAAATATACTCCGTCGGCGAATTTATCCAATGACAACTCCCGGGAATGTAAGGACCCCGTTTCAAGGCACTGCCCATAGACGTTCAATACCTTGTAGTCCAAATTCCGCCCATCATCATCCATTTGGATATGAACCTTGCCCGTTGTCGGGTTGGGATATACCTTCACATTGGAGATTTGATGCTGTGGAGTGGCAGAATGGTCAAAAGACTTGCCGACCACCGGCCGTATCATAGGCGCCCCTTTGTAAAAAGAGGGAAACCACTGCGCCGCAGTTTTGTAGAAAAACTTGCCCGTGGCATCGTTGTTTTGATCAAATCCAATGTTCAGCTGCACATCATGATTTTGGTAAAATCCAACGTAGAACGTTCCCGACACCGCGATAGGTTCTTCCAGATAATACGGAACAAAGTCAAGATAACTGTCTGCAAATCCGGGCAATTGCACAGGCAACTCATACAGAACAGAACCCGGACCCGGACTTCCATCCGCGCATGTGCCGTCATCGTCCCACACCATCAAGGTGAAAGGTTGAACGTTCTCATCATTAAGTGTATGGTTGAACCACATGCGCACCGCCTGCAACGTGTCCGGCTCCGCGAGCGTGAACTTGACGGCGAGGGAAGCCTGAGGATTCGCCATGGTGGAGAGCAGGCAATAGCCAGCCTCCGCCGTGCCGTCGTCGTAAGCATAATAGTTGTAGAATTTCTGCTCGAATCGGGCAGTGTCATTTCGCTTGCAGTCGTCATTGCCGCCCACCATGCTGAACACATGCGTGATGGTGAACACCGCACTGTCGGCACCGTCATATTCGTAGCTCATCTCCAAACTCGGATTGGCATGGTGCTCGTAAACATGCAAACCGTCAGGATAATACGGATTGGCATTCTCATTGTTCAACGGCGAAACATAAATGGTTTGGCCGTGGTTCTTGACAATGTTGAACGTATAATACGTGTTCTTCACCGAATTGGAGAGGTTGCTTAAGTCGTTATGGAACTTGCTAATCATATCGGACGGCCGGAATTGCTTCCACGGCATCGCTTGATACTCTTTCAATGTTGATATGGAGGGACTTACGAAAGCCACATCATTCGGATAGAGGTCGCTTTTCGTACGGTTTACATCAATCAGCACATAATCAATGTTCCACTGGTCGCAATTACTGGTCCAACCCACAATATTGCCGCTCGTCCAAGAATCCAAGTCCAAACTGCCATAGTTACGAAAACGAAATTGGAAATTGTTGCGAAAATACTGCTCATCTGTAATCGGAATCATCACCTGTTTGAAATATTGCAGCGGATTTTCCGCCACCCATTCATCCACGCTGCACCCGTACGACGACCAGACCTCGTTCCACACATATTCCTCCTCAAAGAGAGAATCGCTGGGCATCATGATGACCTCCCCTGCGTAGGCTCCGCTTTCAAAAATATAGTAAGTGCCTGGCATAAAGGGATTTTCAATAGTATCTCCCATGGAATAATACTCTCCTTCCGCAATAATATACTCACCATACTCGTAGCCGGCGAACACGATATTGCCCGTGGCATAACCGAACTCTAACACCAGTTTGTCGGAATGCTCCGGAGCATCGCCCACAATTTCCCATCCCCCTGCGGGATAGGTCTTACTGCCACCGCCAGGCTGATAATAGAAGCTCAGGTAAAGGGAGTCGGAAACTCGCATCGGCCTGTGTTGCAAAAAATTGCTGTCCAACCGAATAAGATTTGAGGTCAAGGTGTCTGCGGCGAACGTATTACGCGACGCATGGGAATAGACCTGCCCAAACTCATCCAGTATGTCCAACGTCACCACCCCGATGGATGGCGGATAGATGGCGAATCCCGTGTTGACATAGCCTTGGCGATCCTGCCAAAGCCTTGCATCAGGGTAGCCGGCGTAACCAGAGAAGTCTTCCAAGAAAGGAAGCCTCACAACAGCACCGGAACGGGCGGGAATCCCCTTCTTGGCTGCTTTCACGATAGCCGCATTCTGTGACACACCGGTTAACATTTCCTGTGCGCTTCCGACAATGGGAAGCACGAAAAACAATAAAATAGAAATTTTAATTCTTACGTTCATAAATAGCTTTGTTCAAGATGGTTACAATTGATTTTCAGACGTTTCAGTTTGGGTGCTGTCACTGTCAGGCAGCTCACCGATATCCTTGCCCACCACCAGCGTGATTTTCTCGCCTTGCTTGATAGGGGTGCCTTGCGCGATGGAATGGCCCTTGTACAGGACTTCCAAGACCACGTTCTCGTATGGACTCGGTTTTTCGATGATGCGGTCCAGCACCAATCCCTGCGATTCAATCATGATTTGTGCTTGACGGAGCGACAAATCCCTCAGTTCCAGCATCTTGATGGTCGGCGGTTCTGCCGCAGCCACTGTGAGATAGACCTTGCGCCCGTGCTTGACCTTCTCGCCGGGCAGCGGATTCTGTTTCAACACGGACCCCGGAGCAGCGCCATCCTCATACAATTCGTCGTTGACGACAAACACAAAGCCCTCCGACCTGCCATGCTGGGTGAGTTCTTCCGCCGACTTGCCGTAATAGGAGGGCATCACCACCTCATGGCCATGACGCGTGAACAGCCTCAGAAACAGTATAGTAAGGACAAAAATGACAGCAGTCACCACAAGAGCCGCCAAAATATGGAACAGCGGCTTTTGCGGACTCAGCTTTCTATTGAAATCAGACTTCTTCTGTTTGTTCATGAGTAATTCGCTCTCTATAAAACTTGCTTTTTTAAAACCTGCAAAAATACAATTTAATTTTGAAAGAGAGGTTAAACGACAAAACTTCCATTTTATTATAATAAACAAAGGTAAGATTGAGGAGTGCGAATTATGAAATCTACGTGAAAAATCTTATCTTTGCCATTTTAAAATACAGTTCTTTCGAATTTGTAATCTTTTGACAAGTAGCATTTTATGAATATAAATCTATGAGAATCACCATTGTAGGATGCGGAAATTCCGGTTTGGTGCACGCAGCCAAACTGATTGAGCAGGGGCAGGAAGTCGGCTTGCTGAAAACCTCCGATGCCGCGAACAACCCGTTTTTTGAAGTGATGCGACAGGAAGGAGGCTTCAACGTGAAAGATGAAACCGACCATGGCCGCCTCTTCTTCGCACGGCCCGCCTTCATCACCCGCGACGTTGAAAAGGCCATCTCCTTTGCGGACCTGATTATGGTGATGACCACCACCAGCCAACACGAGCGCATTGCCCGCCTGATAGCTCCATATATAACTGACAATCAGATTATTGTGCTAATTCCCGGCTACATGGGAAGTCTGATTTTCAAAAAATATATCCATAAAAATGTCACTTACAGTGAATGGGAGACCACAGCCTTCAACGGCCGTATCATGGATTTGTTCGTCAGAATCACGTTTTATAATCCGCGAAACGCCATTTCCGTGCTGCCAGTGTCCAACGCCAATCGGGTGCTCGCACTCTTCAAGCCATTGTTCGACAACACGCGCTACCTGCGCAAGCATATTCTCGAATCGGCCATGCACAATCCCAACATGATCGTCCACCCCATCGGAATGCTCTTTTCTGCCGCGCGCATCGAGCACAGCCATGGCGAATTCTGGATGTACAAGGAGGCCTTCACCCCGTCAGTGGTGCAGGTGATCCGGGATTTTGACCGGCAGAAGAACAGTCTGCTGACCTCGTTCGGATGCGAGCCTCTCAACTACTTCGATGCCGCCAAATGGCGCAACGAACCCGACCTTTCGCGTGATGCCATGGATGTGTTCCGTGACTTTTCGAAGGCCGCCAACAAAGGCCCCGGTTCCGTCAACCACCGCTACCTCAACGAGGATGTCCCGAACGGCCTTGGCCTTTTCGCCTCGTTAGGCCGGGTCGCCGGCACCGACACTTCCATCGCCGAAGCCATACTCACCCTGGCAGGCTCACTCCTGCAAAAGGACTTCCGAAAAGAAGCTCGCACTATCGAATATCTGCTTGGAAAAGAGCACGTCACCAAAGAAGACATTGTAGCCGCCATCCAATAACCGACATGGGAGACAACCTCAAAGAGAAAACCGTTTCCGGCATGATGTGGAGTGCCGTGGGGAAAATGGGCACCCTGACCATCAACTTCCTCTCCAATCTCGTGCTGGCACGTCTCCTCATGCCCTCCGACTTCGACTGCATCGGCATGTTGGCCATCTTTCTCGCGGTTTCCAACATCTTCATCCAAGGCGGATTAGGAGCGGCCCTGATTCAGAAAAAAGATCCTCAATCCATTGATTTTTCCACCGTTTTCTATTGGAATCTGGGGTTTGCCGTCATCTTCTACCTGATTTTGTTCGCCATAGCGCCTTTTGTGGCCGACTATTACGCACTGCCCGTTCTCAAGCCCATGCTCCGCGTGCAAAGCACCGTGCTCATCATACAGTCGTTCGCCATCGTGCAAATCACCACTCTACAGAAACAGATGAACTTCAAGGCATTGGCCATCCGAAACATGGCTGCGGCGCTGGCCGGCACCCTCATTGCCATTCCAATGGCGTTGCGCGGATTCGGTGCCTGGAGCCTTGTGGCCTCCGCCATTATCGCCGCCGTCGTCAACGTCATCTTGCTTTGGATCATGAGCGACTGGCGACCGTCGGCGGAATTCAGCCTCACCTCTCTCAAAAACCTTTTCAGCTTCGGCGGACTGATGCTCCTGTCTTCACTGGCAGAGACCCTGTTCACCAACCTTCAAGGTCTAATCATCGGGAAGCGGTTCCCGGCCGGCAATTTGGGCTACTACATGCAAGCCAAGAAATTAGAGGAGGTTCCCGTGACCGGACTCGCCTCCATCGTCAACGAAGTCACCTTCCCAGCTTTCGCCACCCTGCAAGACGACCCCGACCGACTGCTGACAGGCGTTCGCAAGAGCATCAAATCATTGGCTTTCATCAATTTTCCCATGATGATTCTCTTGATAATTATCGCCTTCCCACTAATAACCATGCTATATGGCGAAAAATGGGAGACATCCGTCCCCTACTTTCAAATTCTCTGCATCTCAGGGCTGGTTTACAGTCTAAACACACTTAACACAAACGTTATCAAATCGTTAGGAAAAGGGAAAATCTATTTTGTCGTCCAAATTGTCAAACGAACCCTCGGCATCGCCCTGCTGTTTTTAGGCGTTCGTTTCGGAATCTACGGACTGCTTTGGGCTGTGGCAAGCGTATCTTATATTAGCCTGATTATCAACGCTTTTGTAAATAAAAAATTGATTAACTATGGGATTTTCAGCCAATTAACCGATGTCAGTATGTGCCTGCTGATTGCACTTTTAGCGGGAGGAGCTACATATTGCATCGGTAACCTGCTGCCCTGCCATCCGTTTTTGACCATGTTTCTCCAAATCATCATCTACACCATATTCTACCTTGGAATCTCTAAATTACTTAAAATAGGCGAGTTACAAACATATATGGAAATTCTCGCCAAATTGTTTCATCGAAAAAAATAACATTATGCAAATACGTTCCAACCCAAACATCTGGTTCCGCTACTTGATGACGACCATTTCTCCCAAATGGACAATCAACCTGTTATTCAAGCTTTGCCACCATCGAAAGCCTGACCTGCAAAATCCGAAAACACTGGATGAGAAAATCCAGTGGATGAAGCTGAACTACTACAACAACAACAATTTGGTAAGACAATGTGCCGATAAATGGCGGGTCCGAGACTATGTGAAAAAACAAGGGCTGGAGGACATTCTCACGGAAGTCGTTGCAACGTATCATCAGCCCGAAGAGATTGACTGGGACGCGCTACCCAACAAATTCGTACTGAAATGGAATTTCGGGAATGGCGGCAACGTGGTCTGCACCGACAAAGGAAAACTCGACAAATCCGCTGCGGTTCGAGACCTTAAACGTTTCCAAAAACTCAAATTCCACCTTTTGGCAGCAGAACCTCAGTACAACGTGCCGGAGAAAGTGCTGATTTGCGAGAAATTCATTGAACCGGAGCACGGAAAATCGCCTGTGGATTACAAGTTCTACTGTTTCAATGGGAAAGCCAAATATGTGCTGTGCTGCATTGGCCGGGAGGACGGACAAAAACCGGCATTTTATTTTTTCGACCGCGAATGGAATCTGCAACGGCTTAACCGCCAGGGGCAAAAAGCTCCAGAAGGGTTCACCGTTCCCAAACCGGACGGCATCGACAAACTGTTCGACTATGCCGAAACGCTGTCCAAACCGTTCCCGTTTGTACGCGCCGACTTCTACTTGGAACACGGCAAGGCTTGGTTCGGCGAACTTACATTCACACCGGGTGGCGGCTTCGACTACGGACGCCTGCCCCAAAGCGATCTCCTCTTCGGCCAAATGGTGAATTTAGAGCATCGCCCCTAAATCCTGAATCCAATGAAGAGTATGAAGAAACAAAAAATTGCTAAAATACTGATAGTCACAATATTGTGTCTTTCTTCGCTGATGTTTTTACCCTGGGTCTATATGACAGCGGCCTACTATATCGCCCGCTATGTCATTATGACAATGGCAGTCGCGGCCCTATGCCTTACTTTTTCGCTAACCAACTGTTTATCAATTCGTTTTGTCAGACTTTTGATACTAACGATATTGTGTTCCGCCTTAGCCATGCTGTTTGTCCCGGTGGTCTATCTGTCCGACATCACCCAATTGGCAGTGGCATTAATCACGGTCATGATCGGCGCAGGCTTGCAATGGGAAGACCGCGAATGGGCAGAAGTCAGCTACTATTACACAATCCTGATGGTTATCGTCACCATTTGCAATTGTTTAGTATATGCAGGTGGACTTTATGTTCCTGAATACTATCTGTTTAACGAAGGAAAAAACCAAGTCGGCGCCATGCTTGCCATCGGAGCGACAAGCTGTTTCTACTTCGGGATGAAACGCAAAGAGGAACGCACTGCATTTTGGGTAGTCAGCTTCCTGGCATTGCTGTGCACCGTATTGATACGTGCCCGTTCCGATTGTTTCGCGCTGATAGCCTGTATGTTGCTTATTACAGCCAAGGATGCGGACTGGCACTTGAAGTGGAATGCGAAAACCGTGCTGACCATTCTCGGCATCGCGCTAATCGGCATCATCATCTACACTGGATTCATCAGCGACGAACTGCACACATTCATGTACGGCGGAAAGAACGCGGACAGCCTGAATGACATCACCTCGCGTCGTTGGACTCGCAACCAGCGCGGATTCGAAATTCTGCGTCATCATCAGCCCGACCAAGCCACAAAGTCAGCCATAAAGATCCCCTTTATCCATAACTACCCGCTATTGCGCTTGGTCCGTTACCGGCTACTCTCCTTCCCTTTGATTGGCTTCTATATATACTTTGGTATCAGCACTTTAATTGAAATATTCAAAACAAGAAAATCGCAAATCCACCAAGTGGGATGGGTAGTGTGTTGCATTCCGCTGCTCATCAGCTTTGCGGAACCGAACTTCCCATACGGACCAGGGCTGGTGCAACTGCTTGCCTTTCTGCTGTTAGGTTTCAGTCTGCGACCCCAAAATCCGCCATCAGACCAGATGAAAACCGGGAAAACCAACTCCGTGCTTCATCTCTGCAACGACTTCTCAAATAGCAAGGTTCACAGCAACTTATATCGGGAATTGGATGCCAATGGACTGAAACAGACCGTTTTTGTCCCGTTGCGGAAATCCGCTCCTGAGAACAACCAGTTCGAAAGCGAACACACACGTCTTCTTTTCGCACACTTCCTGACTCGATTACACCGTCTGTTTTTCTTCCACAAGATAGAACGGACCGTTCGCGAAGTGGAAAAAAACGTGAACATGGACGAATTTTCGTGCATACACGCCACCAATTTATTCAGTGACGGAATGGCCGCGATGGAATTGAGCCGCAGGCATGGCATCCCATATATCGTGGCGGTACGCAACAGCGATGTAAACGCTTTTCTCCGCTACATGCCGCATCTGTGGTGGGTTCACCGCGCCGTGCTTGCCAATGCCTCGAAAGTGGTGTTCATTACCCCCGCATTGCGACAACGGCTGCTTAAACATCCAACTCTAACGGGAATGAAAAAAGAGGTTTCTGAAAAGTCCATTGTCATTCCAAACGGAATCAATGAGTTCTGGATCAATAATTTACTGACGGGAAAAAGTCTGGCAGAGCCCCATCGCGTGCTCTATGCGGGCAACTTCAGCCGCAACAAGAACCTGCCTCGCTTGATACAGGCTTTATCTTCGTTGCGCAGCGAATTTCCCGAGCTCCATCTGGATGTGGCGGGTTCCGGCGGCAACGGGGAGAACAAGGCCCTTACCATGATGAAGCAGCATTCCGACTGGATAACGTATCACGGACAAATTTCCGACCTGGAAACGATGAAAGAACTGTATAGAGCGAATCGCATATTTGCAATGCCTTCAAAATCAGAAACTTTCGGATTGGTATATGTCGAAGCTCTGTCACAAGGATTATCCGTGCTCTGGAGCAAAAATGAAGCCATCGAAGGTATGTTCGAATTGCCTGTTGGAGAACACGCCAACCCGCGGAGCATCAACGATATTTCAAAAGCGCTACGCAAACTGATTGGCCATCCAGACAACTATAAAGTTTTGTCTTCCAATACTTTCAAAAAATTTCAATGGTCTGCTATCGCCCAACAATACCTCACCCTCTACCACTAACCCTTAACCATTAAACCCATCATGCTATCTGTCATTTGCCCCATCTATAATGAAGAAAAGCACATTGAGTCGTGCATTTTGTCAATCGTTGCACAGGATTTTCCCAAAGACGACCTAGAGGTGCTGTTTGTGGATGGAAAGAGTAACGATCGCACAAGAGAAATAATAACAAAATACACATCCAAGTATCCTTATATCAGACTTTTAGATAATCCTAAACAGATTGTTCCGACAGGCCTGAATATCGGTATCCGGGCTGCCAAAGGGGACATCATCCTCCGCTTGGATGCCCATTGCAAATACCCATCGAACTATTTTTCACTGTTAGTGAACAAATTACGCACAACAGATGCCGATAATGTAGGCGGCATCTGTCGAACACTGCCTGCCGAAGACACACCAGTATGCCGATCCATCGCCTACGCCATGAGCTCCCCTTTTGGGATGGGTAATTCTCATTTCAGAATCGGCACAAACCGCGAAATGTGGGTGGACACAGTGCCTTTCGGTTGTTTTCGTCGTGAAATCTTCGAACAAATCGGCTACTTCGATGAAGAATTGATTCGCAACCAAGATGACGAATTCAACGGAAGAATAATACAAAACGGAGGAAAAATCCTGCTGTTGCCGCAGGTAGTAGTGGATTATTTTGCCCGAAACTCCATCCGAAAAACCGCCAAAATGTTCTATCAGTATGGGCTTTTCAAGCCGTTGGTAAATAAAAAACTGCGCAAACCGACAACCATCCGCCAATTTTTTCCGCCATTGTTCGTGGCAGGAATATTCTTCGGAGGCTTGCTCAGTATTTTCTTCCCCATATTACGATGGATATATTTCTCTGTATTAGCCATTTATATACTACTAGGAATCTTTTTCGGCCTGCACTGCACCCGGCAATTGCCCGACATCCTGCTGATGCCCGCTGTCTATGCCATCATCCATCTCAGCTATGGACTCGGCTACTGGGTGGGATCCGGAAAAAGCATATTGAATCGAAGCGCGAACGCAGAGTCAAACCACTGAAACCAGAACTTGTAATCCACTTCTGGCCTGATACCGCCGGAAAGGATATCTTCTTCCTTTGCGGGATTTTTGTTACTTTTGCACCCATTTTTTAGAATGTATAACAGACTGAAAATATTGTTTTTATGCGGGCTTCTCTTGGCCATCTCCGCTTCCGCCAGAGCGCAGAGCAGGCGCGACAGCATCCGAGGCGAACGGCTGCGGGAGGTCAACATCAACTCCAATGCCCCACAGAAAGTGTTCTCCGGCCCGGCCGCCGTGCAACAGATTTCCGCCCAACAACTCAAACAGCTCCCGACCCTGCAACTATCTGACGCCCTGAAATATATGTCGGGAGTGGTGGTACGCGACTACGGCGGAACCGGCGGCATGAAAACCGTCTCCGTGCGCGGCCTCGGTACCCAGCACACCGGCGTTGCCTACGACGACATCGCCATCACCGACTGCCAAACCGGACAGATCGACCTCGGAAAGCTTTCCCTCGAAAACGTCGCCTCCCTCTCCCTTGTAGTGGGCTTAGATGACCATATCTTTGTGCCCGCGCGACTATTTTCATACAGCAGCTTATTGAAAATCAATACAATAAACACCATTCCGGAAAAACCGTTCGGCTTCCGTACCGGCGGGACCGTAGGGCTTTATGGACTCTACGAGCTTCAGGCCGCCGTGACCCACAAGGTGCGCTCCAAAAAACGCGACGACCGCCTCTTCTTTTGGAACCTGTCGGCCGACGCGATGCGTTCCAAAGGCAACTACCCCTACACGTTGCACTATGGCGGGGTGAATGACAGTGTTTCGCATGAAATACGACAAAACGCTGAGACCAAAACAGTTAACAGCGAATTTAACGCCGTCTGGCAAATCGACCGAACCCAGCGGCTCAACGTCAAGCTCTACTATTACGGCTCCGCACGCGAACTGCCATCCGCCACCATCTTCTACAACGCCGTGTCGCACCAGAAGCTGTGGAACCAAAACGCCTTCGGACAGGCACATTACCACAAGTATTTCAACGACCGCTGGGCTTACCAAGCCAACGCCAAATTCAACTACGACTACACCCGGTACTACGACCCCGACTACCTCAACGCAGAGGGATTCCTGGACAACCGCTACCATCAGCACGAAAGCTATCTATCTAACACCGTACTATTTACACCAATACAGGCGAAAGACTCCCTGCGTCATGTCCGACAACTGCAGTTCGCGCTGGCACAGGATGTTTTCTATCAACAAATGAGAGCCAACTCGTTAGAGTACGCGCACCCCGGAAGGCTAACCTCCTTGACCTCCCTGTCGGGCATCCTGACAGGGAACCGTTGGAAACTCAACGCCAACCTCCTGCTGACCTACGTAAACAATATCATCGCGGAAAATCCTGATATGCAAGATTATACACACCTCTCCCCTGCCCTCGGGGCTTCCTTCGACTTGACCAAAACACTGCACCTGCGCTTTTTCTACAAGAACATTTTCCGTATGCCCACATTCAACGACCTCTACTACCGCGAAGTCGGCAACGTGAACCTCAACCCGGAAAAAACCCACCAATGGAACCTCGGTCTGGTGCTGAAAGAGGCGCATCTCGCGGCGGGAAGGGTCACCGTCTCCACTACCTTGGACGGCTACTTCAACATCGTGAAGGACAAGATTGTGGCGTTCCCGTCACGCAACCTGTTTTCGTGGACGATGCTGAACTACGGCAAAGTGTTTGTGGCGGGGGCGGAATTGAACACATTCTGGCAGTACCGCATCACAAGCCGGTACATCCTCCGGCTGAACGGCAACGTCACCTACCAAAAGGCAATAGACCGCACTGATCCTGGAAACAAGACCTACAACCACCAGATTCCCTACACGCCGTTGTGGTCGGGATCGGCCAGTTTAAGCTTGCAAACACCTTGGATCACAGTCACATACGCACTCATCGGATGCGACAAACGATATTCGCTTTCGCAGAACATTCCCGCCAATGAGGTTCCAGGTTATGTCGATCAAAGTATCACGCTGAGCCACGACTTCAACATCCGGAAATCCACGCTCGGACTCAAACTGGAGCTGCTGAACATCGCCAACAAGCACTACGAAATCATCCGCAACTACCCGATGCAAGGGTTCGGATTGCGATTCAAAGTCAATTATAGCCTATAACCATTAAAATTGTATCTTTGCGCCCAAATTATTTGAATATGAAAGACATGTCCTCCGACAGCATCCAGAAGGCCGTCAACATCTTGACCAAGCACACCGACAGCAAGCTCATCACGCATCTCAATGCCTGCGTGCACTGCGGTTTGTGCGAGACCAGCTGTCTCTTTTTCAAGACCTTTCAGGAACCGAAATACATTCCCGGGAAAAAAGTCGATATGGTGTCGTCCATTTACCGACGCTACTGCACTTTTCTGGGCAAGACCGCTCCCAAGCTGACGAATGCCAAGGAGCTGACCGACGAATACGTGGCCGAGATGGTGGATTCGCTGTTCGGCGCGTGCACCATGTGCGGACGTTGCGTGAAACACTGCTCCATCGGGGTTGACATCCCCTTTGTGGTGCGCACCGGCCGCCGGATGCTCGCCGCCATGGGCTGTGTGCCTGACACCCTGCAAGCTACCGTCGATGCCGCATTGAACACCAAAAACAACATGGCCATCCCCAAAGAGGACTTTGTTGATACCATCGATTGGATGCAGGAGGAACTGCAAGACGAGCTGGAGACGGAGGAGACGCTTATTCCGCTGAACAAGGAAAATGCCGACATTCTCTATACGCTGAACCCTCGCGAGCCGAAATTCTTCCCGCTCTCCATCGCCGCTGCCGCCAAGATTTTCCACGTCGCCGGTGCCGACTGGACGCTTTCCGACGAGATGTACGACGTGACCAACTACGGTTACTTTTCCGGTAACGACGCCCACGCCAAGCAAATCGCGCAGCACATGTACGACGAAATGGCGAAACTGAAATGCAAAACCTTAGTGCTCGGCGAATGCGGGCACGGCACTCGCGCACTCCGTTGGGAAGCGCCCAATTACATGGGGCAACATCCTGATTTCAAGATGCTTTCCCTTGTGGAACTGATCGAGGAATACATTAAATCCGGAAAAATAAAATTAGACAAGTCGCTGAACACGAAAAAATACACCATCCACGACCCGTGCAACATCGTGCGCAACGGCGGACTGTTCAACTCTTTGCGCTTTGTGGTGAAGGAGGCGGTACCGGAACTAATTGAAATGGAACCGTTCGGCAGCGACAATTTCTGCTGCGGTGGTGGCGGAGGCATGTTGGCCATGAGCGAATACAACGAGCGCCGCCTGAAAATCGGAAAGATCAAAGCCGACCAAATCAAGGCTACCGGCGCGGACGTGGTCATCACCCCTTGCCACAACTGCGCTGACCAGCTCACGCAAATCAACCACGAATACAAGCTCGGCGTGGAAATCAAGTCCGTGGCTGAGGTCGTGGCCGACGCGATTGTGCTTCCCGAATAGTCTTTTGGATTTACAAACCATACAAAGAAGCCCGCGTGACGAATCATGCGGGCTTCTACGTTAATTTGCAATATGCCTTCCGAAAACAAATCAACTTTCTACTTCGGAACTTTTTTTTCACTTGGCGCATCACCGGGTTCTGCCACTTTCAGCTTCCCTTTGTATTTCTCATCAAGAGCCTTTGAATCTGCCTTGTATTCAATCTTCATCATCTCAGGAATCTGAATGCTGACCTGCGCTTTCCACTCCTTATCTTGCTTGACCATGTCCAGTTTGCCCTCTTGCACCTGTACCGGCGTTGTCTTTTTGTAGGAGACCTCTGCCGTTGTGTCATCCACAATTTTGACATCCGTTATCTCAATCGTAGCGGGCGTGTTCTGCTTGATCACATTGGGGTCCAAGTTGGGCATGATGTATTTCTCGATGGCATGCAGTGTGTTTTCGACAGTCTCCTTTGTTGCGTAAGGCTCCGCCTCGGAGATCTTATAATTGCCCATCGCAGTAAGGTAACCCATTGCAGACTGCTCAATCAACGATTTCTCGCTCCGGCAACCCATGAACAAAGAAGACATTGCAAAAACACAGAGGATGAATGTGATGTTTCTCATAATTCCGTCCATTTAAAAATAATGCTCACGTGTGTGAACGTGAGCATTATTTCTATTGTTACAAAGAGAATTATTTAACGGCAACCAGTTTCTTGGCACCGTGTTTGAGAGCAACGCCCTTGGCAGACTGGGTAGTGAGCGTCACATTGGTGATAGTCTCCGTCATAGGAGCGGTGGAAGCGGCATCAACGCCCACGGCACCTCCAGCTTCGACAAAAGCTTCATAAGCGGAGAACATGGTGGCATTCACGTTAGAGCTCATGGTAAGAGCGGTAGCGTCGAAATCAGTGACGTTAAGGGTGATGTTCTTTGCCCACCAGTCACCGTAAGTATAGGTATTGTCGCTCAAAGTGGTTTCGTTGTAATATTCAACGTAGTTGAAAGAACCACCGCCAATACCGCCATTGGAAGCGTCAGCAGTACCATTGAAAGTACCGGTATTCTTACCCGTCAACGTAGCCACGTCGCTCGTAGGATAAGTTTCACCATTGACCTTTTGGGCGGAAACAATCCAACCGGCATAGGGAGTACCGGATTGTGTGGTACCTTCGTAATATTGGCCGGCAACGTTGCCTGCATCCCAAGAGGAACCGTTAAACGTCACTTTCACACCAGGGTTAGAGGGAATTGCCTCGAAGTAAGCCGTATAAGTTGCGTTTTCGGTAACCGTAATGGTGTAGGGGTTTTGTTTAGCACCATCCTGCCATTTCACAAATTGGTAACCAGGTTTCGGAGTAGCCGTCAAGGTAGCAGTGACTTGATCGTTGTACGTGCCACCGCCGGTCACGGTGCCCCATTCGTCATTGTTAGAGTTCACCGTAATGGTGAAGGTTTTCGTACAGGAGGTGAAAATCATACCTCCGGCCAGAAGGGCCATGCATAATACGCTTAATACTTTTTTCATAATAATTGTAATTTAAAAAGGTTAATAATATGTTTCAAAAACAAACAGTCATTAGACAAAAGTCGTATAACAACGTTTAAATTCGGATTTTATTGCGCATCATTTTCATGTTCATGCACGAGTTTGTCATCGATGAAGATACGGCCGCAGGCTTCGCACACGATGATTTTCTTGTGCAAGCAGATGTCGAGCTGGCGTTGCGGGGGAATCTTGCTGAAACATCCGCCGCACGCGTCACGCTCAATCTTGACGATAGCGAGGCCGTTGTGGGCGTTCTTGCGAATGCGTTCGAAAGCGGCGAGCAAACGGTCGTCAACCTTGGTCTTCAACTCCTCCGCCTTGGCCATCAGTTCTTCCTCCTCCTTCTGCGTGTCCGCCACAATCACCTCAAGCTCGGCTTTCTTATGCTCCAAGACCTCTTCCAACTCTTTCAGCTTCTCGTTCGTCTCACTAATCTTGTTCTGCTTGTCCAGAATCTCCGCTTCATGCTTCTCTTTGTGCTTCTCCGCCACTTGGATTTGGAGTTGCTGATATTCAATCTCTTTGCTAAGAGCTTCATACTCACGGTTATTGCGCACCGTGTTCTGCTGCTCTTCATATTTCTTGATGGAACCCTTCGCCTCTTCGATGTTGGTGTTTTCCGATCCTATCTTGAGTTTCAGATTCTTGATGTCATCGGTGAATTTGGCAATACGGGTTTTCAATCCTTCACATTCATCCTCATTGTCACGGATTTCCTCGGGCAGTTCGCCCCGAATCATACGGATATCGTCAATTTTTGTGCAAATCTGCTGCAAATTATACAGTGAAAGCAACTTCTGTTCAATGGAAAGCTCTTCGGCGGTGCTCTGGGTCGATTCGTGCTTCTTCACCTCCACCACACCATCGGAGGACTTCTCCACCGTCACTTCCTCATCCTCCATGATGGTTTCCACCACGGGTTTCTTAGCCACCTTCTGTTTCGGCTTCGGCGCTTCTTCCACCTCTTCCACGGGTTCCATAACCTCTACCGGTTCTTGTTCTTCTTCTTTCACATCCTCCACTTGGGGAACTTTCACCCGCTTCGGCGTGATTTTCTTCATTTTAGGAACCACCTTTTCCACTTTCGCTTTTTTGGTGCCATTTTCAACCTCTTCGTCGGTAACTTTTTTCTTGGCCATACTGTATTTAACTATTTGATTGTCAGTTTGTTAAAAATATTTGACTTCCTCTTTCTCCATTTTAGAAATCAAAGTGGCAAAATTAGCAAAATTTTCTTTTAGTAGGTTAAAAATTATGTCTTTGATGAAATATTCGCCATCATAATGTCCTATATCCACTAAAAGCGTGCCTGAATGAGACTTGAAAAAGTCGTGGTATTTGAAGTCGCCCGAGACATACGCGTCAGCACCGGAGGCAATGGCCTGGTCAATGAAGCCGGAGCCGCCGCCGCCACACACGGCCACCTTGCGAACAAAACAGTCTTTCTCTCCTGCGAAGCGAAGCGAATGTTTGATGCCAAGTTTCCGCTTAAGATGTTCCATGAAATCGTAGCCAAACATTCCGCCCGGCAATTCTCCGATACGCCCCAAACCCGTCACACGGCTCTCATTTTCCAACGTCAGCAAATCGAAGGCCGGCTCTTCGTATGGATGGTTCTCGTAAATCGTCCGTATCACAACATGTTGTATGCCAGCGGGATAAATCATCTCAATTCGTTCCTCTTTCACATGCTCCAATCGATGGCTGACACCGATATACGGTTGTGCATCGTCGAGGGGACGAAATTGACCAGAGCCTTCCAACGTGTAGGCACAACTGTCATAACGTCCTTGGACACCGCATCCGGCTGCAAACAACGCAGATTTTAACTTGTCGGCATGGTCAGCGGGCACAAACACCACCAGCTTGCGGTAGAGTCCCTTATGCGGATCCAGCACCTGCACATTGCGCAGACCGAGTTTCTCCGCGAGAATGTCATTACCCCCGCCCTCGCCGCTGTCAATATTCGTATGCATGGAATAGAGCACCATGTTGTGTGCCAAGGCTTTACATATCATCGCCCCTACCCTGTCAGAAGGGACAATTTTTGTGATGCCACGCCGAAGAATCAGCGGATGGTGCGAAATCACCAAGTTGCAGTCGTTCCTGACAGCTTCGTCTATCACTTGCTCCGACATCTCGAAACAGACCATCGCGCCTGTGATTTCCTGTTTTACATCGCCGCACTGCACCCCGCAATTGTCGAAATCCTCTTGCAGATAAAGCGGGAACTTTTGTTCTAAAAATCGGGTTACTTCTTTGATTGTCATTTGTTTAGCTTTTTGTTATTGGCTATTAGCTAAAAACCGACAACCAATAACTTTATGTCAAAAAAGGTGCCACAATTTTTTGCGGCACCTTTATTATAATTTAATCTTTAATCCATATCCGGGAAGTCGGGTAGCTCGCGGCGTTCCTGACGGTGCCGGTGACCGTCCTGTTGATTGCTGTTGCCGCGATGGGGGTTGCCTCCACCGTTGCCACGGTTACGGTCTCCGCCCGGACGGGAATTTCCCCGTTCACGGTCACGACCGCCACCATTGCGGTTGCCTCCGTTACGACCGCCGTTTCCACGCGGTTTCTCCTCCTCATAACCCTCGGGCTTCGGGAGCAGCACCTTGTGCGACAAGCGATACTTGCCAGTCTTCTCGTCAATCTCAATGAGCTTGACTTTGATCTTGTCGCCCACGTTGAGCACGTCGGCCACATTCTCGATGCGACGGTAGGCAATCTCCGACACATGGAGCAAACCGTCGGTGTTGGGCAGGAATTCGACGAAAGCGCCGAAGTCGGTGATTGTTTTCACCGTACCCTCATAAATCTCGCCCACCTCGGGCTCCGTGGTGATGAGCTTGATGCGAGCCACGGCGGCATTGATGTCATCCACATTAGCGGCAGCGATGTCAATAATGCCATATTCGCCGACCTCTTCGATGTTGATGACCGTGTTAGTCTCACGCTGCATCTCTTGGATGATCTTTCCTCCAGGTCCGATGACCGCGCCGATGAAGTCGCGCGGGATTTGCATTTGGACGATGCGCGGCACGAACGGACGGTAGTCCTCTCTCGGAGCGGGCATGGCCTCTTTGATTTTGCCAAGGATGAACATTCTGCCACGGTGCGCCTGGGCAAGAGCCTCGGCCATCACTTCGGAAGAAAGTCCCTTGACCTTGATGTCCATCTGGCAGGCGGTGATGCCGTCTTCGGTACCGCAGACCTTGAAGTCCATATCACCGAGGTGGTCCTCGTCGCCGAGGATATCGGACAAGATGGCGTAACGGCCAGTGGCCTCGTCAGTAATCAGACCCATGGCAATGCCAGAAACGGGCTTTTTCATCTTCACGCCGCAGTCGAGCAGGGCGAGGGTGCCGGCGCAGACCGTGGCCATGGAGGAGCTGCCGTTGGATTCGAGGATGTCGGAAACCAAACGGACGGTATAGGGGAACGACGGATCGTCGAAGGGAATCATCGGTTTGAGGGCACGCTTGGCCAAGTTACCGTGGCCGACCTCACGACGGGAGGTACTGCCGATACGCTTCACCTCACCCACACTGTAGGGCGGGAAATTGTAGTGCAGCAGGAAACGGTTGGTCCCTTCCACCACGGCACCGTCGATGATTTGCTCGTCGAGCTTGGTGCCGAGCGTGCAGGTGGTCAAAGACTGTGTTTCGCCGCGGGTAAAGATGGCGGAGCCGTGTGCGGAGGGCAGATAACCGGTCTCTATCCAGATGGGCCGGATGTCCTCGGTGTGGCGACCGTCAAGACGAATGCGCTCATCGAGAATCATGTTGCGCATGGCGTGCCAGAGAATCTCGTCGTAGTAGCGTTTCACCATCACAGCCTTTTCATCGCGTTCTTCCTCAGGAATGGTCTCGATGAAGTCAGCGAGAATCTGGTCGAAGTCGGCGTTGCGCTCCTGTTTGCCCTTGAAAGACTTGGCGACAGCATACACTTTATCGTAAAGTTCGGCGTTCATGCGCTCACGAATGGCCTCGTCGTCGGTCTCGTGGCAGTATTCGCGTTTCGGGTTTGCAGTGGGCACCTGTGCGGCGAGGTCGAGCTGCGCCTGGCACTGCACCTTGATAGCCTCTTTGGCGAAGTTGAGAGCGGCGACCATGTCGTCCTCGGAAATTTCTTTCATTTCACCTTCCACCATCATGATGTTGTCCATGGAGGCGGCCACGATCATATCGATATCGGAGCGTTCCATATCCTCCACAGTGGGGTTCACCACAAGCTGTCCATCAACACGGCCTACGCGCACCTCGGAGATGGGGCACTCGAAGGGGATGTTGGAGACGGCGATGGCGGAAGAGGCGGCCAGACAAGCGAGACAATCGGGCAAGAAATTCTTGTCGCCAGAGATAAGGGTGACAACCACCTGGGTCTCAGCATGGAAGTTTTTGGGGAAGAGCGGGCGGATGGCGCGGTCAACTAAACGGGCAATGAGAATCTCATATTCCGAAGGACGAGCCTCACGTTTGAAGAAACCGCCAGGGAAACGACCCACGGCGCCGTACTTCTCCTGATATTCCACCTGCAGGGGCATGAAGTCGGTGCCTTCCACGGCCTCTTTTTTGCAACACACGGTTGCGAGCAGCATGGTGTTGCCCATGGTGACGACTGCTGCGCCGTCGGCCTGCTTCGCCAATTTTCCGGTTTCAATCGTAACCATACGACCGTCACCGATATCGAAAGTTGTTCTAACTCCTAAATTCATAATGATTAATTTTTTAAAGTTGATACGAGTACAGACAATAGCAAATATTCAAAAAGGCAATTTTCATCAAAATTGCCTTTTTGAATATCTCTGTAATCCTTCTGAAATTATTTTCTCAAGCCTAACTCCTTAATCAAGGCTCTGTAGCGCTCAATATCCTGTTGTTTGAGGTATTCGAGCATTTTTTTACGCTTGCCGACCAGGGTAATCAAAGCGCGCTTGGTCACGCGGTCGCTGTGGTTTTGTTTCACATGCTCGGTCAGATGTTTGATGCGGTGCGTGAACAGGGCAACCTGAGCTTCGGGAGATCCCGTGTCGTTCTCGTTTTTGCCGTATTTCGCGAAAATCTCTTTCTTAACGTCGTTTGTCAAATACATACTTCTAACTGCTTTTAATTTATCTTTTTATCCATTTTAAAATCGGCGGCAAAGATACACTTTTTTCATTTACTTCTGCCAACCTTTTCACTTATTTATTTTTCACTTGATTTGAGTTCCTGACAGTGGTCGCATTTTCGACAGGCAATGGGCAAAATTAGCGAAAGTGTCACGATTTCTTTACTATTAATTGTTAAAATATTTTCTGAAAACAACAAGAAATCAAGTATAAACAGCTGATTAAAAATAAAATACGGAAAAATTTCAAAAACTATTGACAAACGTTTTTTTTGATTGTATTTTTGCCATGACAAAAACAATAACGAAAAAAATGAATACGAATAGGAATTCCCATACAAAACCAAGAGGCTTGCTAAGAAGCCTGCCCCGACTACCCGGCAAAGTCTTGCGCTCTGTCACGGAGGTGCCGACGACACTGGCAGAGCGCGAGATCAATGCCATGAAAGAAAATCATGCTACCCGTCTATGTTGCTTTGTCCGCATGCAGCAGCACCAAAAGGCAAAAGCAGCCTGCTTTTGCCAGCGCACCGAGGAGGGGTCAAGCGCAGTTGACCCATAACGATTAACCTAATTCTATAAACATGGAAAAGAATATTTCAAACGATTTCAACAAGCTTTTAGACTCCATGAAGCTTTCCAAGAAACAATCCGAGATGATCAAGGGCGGTGCGACGATCAAGGAGTTCGACAAAACGGCCATGAACACGACTGACCAGGCGGCCATCTGCTTCAAGGACAAATGCAACCCAGCTTGCAACACTAGCTGCACGGAATGCATCACCATCTGTATTTTGAGATGTTTCGCGGGAACTTGTGTCAGCGCAGGCACTTGGTAAACTATTTTCACAAAAGCCACATTAACTAACTTTCGATTATGCAGACAACAGATTTGAATACATGCTATGTAGTGAATCCCGCCTACAAGTTCAGGGGGGACTACAACAATGTCCTGATCACGAACAACAATTCGGCGCGATACAATGCCAACCTCTACCGTGACGACATCACTGTCTCCTTCGCTTGGCGCACGCATCCCGACTTGGCCGTCCTCTTCAGCATTTTCGACGGGGCGCATACCTTGAATGAGCTTGCGGCACAATTCAGCGCACAACAAGGAACAACCGAGGAAAGCTTCATCGAGTCCGTAAGCCCTTGCATCTGCAACGAAGAACCCATACTGATTCCGGCATACGGCCAGCAATGGGTGTCGATCCCCAAGAACTTCCTGATTCCCAACACGGAAAAAATCTTTCGGAAAGGAATGCTGGAAGGCGTGGACATTCCCTTCGTCAGACAGCATTACGATCTCTCAGAGGTTAGGCTGCACATTCCCAACAACATGACTTTGATGCTCAACACGGAGTGCGTCACCGATTGCATCTATTGTTACGCTGACAAGCCGTATGTAAAACATCCACTTCCATTTCCCCGCATCCAGGCACTTCTCCGGGAGGCATCCGATCTGGGAATGTCAGATGTGGATGTGGACGGGGGCGACTTCTTCCTTTACCCTTATTGGCGCGAGCTGCTGATGGAAATGCGTAAATACGACTACCTCCCCACTATCTCCACCAAATGCCCAATGAGCGAAAGCATGGTCGAGGACCTGAAATACTTGGGAGTCAAGAAAATACAACTTTCCATCGACAGTGTCGATAGTATGGAGATGCAAAAAATGCTGTACGTGGACGAATTCTACACCGATGAGGTGCTTTATGGTCTGCAGCTGTTGGATGAAGCCGATATTGAAATCACCGTCAAGCCTGTCATCACCAAATTCAATGATTCCGAAGAGTCGCTGAACAACACCATCGACATGCTGACCTCTTTCGCGAATGTGCGGCAGATCAACTTCACACCGGCCGACTTCAGCCAGTTCAAATCCGGGAGAGCCTACTTCAGCACCCGCGCACAATTAGCGAGACTGAAGACCATCGTGGAGGAACGCAACAAAACGTGTTCGGCAAAACTATCCTTTCTTGGCTATGCCGAACCGCAAACCGAGGAGCAACGCAGGGAGAGTTTCCCGCACCGTTCCCTCTGCTCGGGGAACGTCCACGGCTTCTTTGTTCTGCCCGACGGCAAGGTAACCTTCTGCGAACAAATGTACTGGCACCCGTTTTTCATTCTCGGCGACCTCACCAGGCAGTCGATCATGGAGATGTGGAATTCTGATTTGGCACTTGCCCGGTGGAATTTTTCCCAGGATGAAGTCCGCGATGTAAGTCCGTGCAAAACGTGCGAAGAGTTTGAAAAGTGCCACCGGGGGTTGGGAAATTGCTGGAGAATGGCCATCTCAGCCTACGGTTATGAAAACTACGACTTCCCCGCACCCAACTGCCCGAAAGCTCCTCCTATCATGAAAGATTTTTACATTCAATAAATTTATCACCTAAAATTCAAAGATTATGAGTGCGTTAGCAGAGAAAGTGAACAAAGCGGCCAAACGGTTTTTCTCCATTGGTTTTGACTTTATTCTTGTATTATTTAGTTTTCATGTTTTGGACTCTTTTATAAATTGTTTTTTTTGGTTCCCCTTTTGGCTAACCTTCGCTCTCTGCTACGCACTTTATTATTTTGTAGGACTATCCTTTTTCCGCACTACCATCGGCAACCAACTTTTCGGATTCCGACTCAAATCCGACAAGCCCATCACCCGAATCGGAATTGCCATACGGTGCTTCTTGGAAACCTTGGTTCTATGGATTATGCCCAGCCTCATCGCTATTTATCTGTATCGCACTTATTACGAAAGCATTACATTTCTCCTTTTCCTGATTTTCTACTACTTGATTATCGGCATTATCCATCTCATAGCCCAGAACCCTATTTGGAACTGGCTTTTCTCCTATCGCTACTGTCCCGAGGCGCGAGACAAAAGACAAATTCTGCAACGGTATATCCTCACAACCCTCGCTATCTTCCTCGGTTTTTTCGCCACTATGCTCTGCAACAACATCCATAACCCAGGAACTGATAAATTTTGCGGCTTCAAGATGCCCTTCAAAATGAGGGAATACCCTGAAAACCGAAAGGCGGAACAATATGCCGAATTTATGCGCCAACAAGAGGATGCCAAGGATTACCTGCTTGGTCTGTTCGAACAAAACGACATTGTCGTTCTGGAAGAGACATTCCACGATGCCATCCCGCAATGGGACTTCATCTACGAAGTGGTCAGCGACCCGAGATTCATTCAGGCAGCAGGCACCGTATTCATCGAATACGGCGACATCAAGTACCAGGCGGACATCGACAGCTTTTTGGTTGCCCAATTTGACAGTGACAGCGCAAGGGAGAAAGCCCTGGTGGAATCCGGAATTTTCCGGCTTGAAGGATACAATCTTTCCAATTTTTTCCGTCGCGTCAACCAGTTGAACACCTCCCTACCCGACAGCCAAAAAATAAGCATTCGCTACACCAACGACATGCACCACGGGAAATATTTCTCCACCATTAACTTCGACACTCTCTCGCCTCACCATAACGAAGACTCTGTCATGGCAAACATAGTCATCGAATGGTATCGGAACTTCGGTCGCAAATGCTTGGTAGTCACCAACACACGTCATGCCACTATCTTACATCACTCCGTGGAACCCGGCGACCAGCTGAAGTACTACAAGCTCCTACCTAACGAGGCAAATCTCATACACCAGGCCCTCCCCGACCAGACAGTCAACGTATTCTATTACGGCGACATCAATTTTTTGGGTATCAACCGTCCTGCGCACGGCCTTTGGCGCACAGCGTTCAGACTCTCCGGCAAGCGGCCGATCGGATTTGACCTTCAGGGCACAGACTTCGGAAAGACCTATTACAGCATGATTCCCCTGCAATATTCCAAAATCCAACTCCAAGAGATGTTCGACGGCATCATCTTTAACGGTCTGGAAGAGGACGTGCTCAATCAAAAGACTTTCTCACCAATGTCCCAACACGCTGTATTACACGAATACAAACAACGACTTCAATCCGGTGAAATCGACTCCACCACCCTGCTTAACCTCCACACTTACCAAGATGGCGGCGCAAGAAAACCGACGCTGACCATTGATGAGATCTTACAAAACTATGCTCCGAAGGAAATTGACCAAACGAGCAAAAGCTTGAATTGGACAATCTCGACAGGAGCATTACTCGACTGTTGGATAGGGGCACTGCTATTCCTACTCCTCTGGATTCCCACCACCTTGTACTTGTTGATTCGACTGGCCATACCTACAAAAAAATAAGATCGAAAAAATCGGGAAAGTTTTTTGCCTAAAAGACCACTATTGACTATTGTCAAAAAATACTATCTTTGCGGCTCAAAAAAAATTATTATGGCAAACATCGAATTCAATAACAAGACCTACGAGATGGACGGCGACGGCTTCATGGTTCATCCCGAAGAATGGAACAAAGAACTGGCTGCGGAAATCGCCAAGGCCGACGGAATCACGGAAATGACCGAAAACCACTGGAAAGTGGTCGATTGTATCCGCGCCAACTACGAAGAAAAGGGTATTGCCCCGATGGTGCGTACCATCTGCAAGACCGCCAATCTGAAACTGAAAGACATCTACGAGCTGTTCCCGCTCGGTCCCGCGAGAGGTGCCTGCCGCGTGGCTGGCCTGCCCAAACCTGAAGGTTGCGTATAATCGGCCGTTGGCTTTTGGCTTTTAGTTTTTGGCCGTTAGCTATTAGCCCTTGGACACGAGGTATTTGACAACAGCCAATAGCTACTATCCAACAGCCAAAGAAGCATGAGTAATATTAGGCTAAACCAACAAAACCTAAACTTTTGATTATGAGTATAATGCAATGGTTGGCAATTGCCGCGACGGTTTATTGCTTTATTAGTCTTTTCATTCATTTCGTCAAGATTGTGCGCCTTGGAGCCCCCAAGGACAAGTCGGAGCCGAGCGGCAGCGTGAAGGAGGGCGTGATTTACGCCAACACCCGCGCCATGATGCCCGACCAGAAGGAGTCGGCGTATCTGCACATTCCGTCTTACGCCACGGGAATGTTGTTCCACATCGGTGTGTTCACCTGCTTGTTGATCTTTGTGCTCTCCTTTTTTCCGTTTTTCAACCGCTGGATTAGTGGCGGCTGCAATTGGCATCTGATTCTGGCCATCCCGACTGTTTTGGGTACTATCTGTGGTGTTATCTTGTTTGTCAGAAGGTTGATCTCCAAAGATTTGAAGCCCTTTACCACGCCAGATGACTACATCTCCTGCGGACTGGTCACCCTTTTCCAGTTGATGACCACACTCTACCTGTGCTTCCCGACTTGTTGTGGAGCTGTTACCATATTATATTATATAAGCTGCATCCTGCTGCTCCTCTATATGCCGTTGGGCAAGCTGCGCCACGCGGTCTATTATTTCGCGGCGCGCTACCATCTGGGGTTCTTCTACGGATGGCGGAATGTGTGGCCGAACAGGGAGAAGGAATAACCCCTACCCCGGCCTACGGCCACCCCTTCCCCTGGGGAAGGGGAATCCCCTCGCTCCGGCACGGTGTGCCGAAATTGGAAAGTGAAGCGTACGAAGGATTTGATCAGTATATCAGTAATTAAAAGTTCAAGACGATGAAAGATACAAAAGGACAACCCGAAAGAAAATGCAGCCGATCGTTTGGTGTGCTTTGTGCTGCGGTGCTGACAGTTTTCGCTCTGTTCGCCGCATGCGAGCGGCCGGAACCGGAACCCGAACCCGAAGTGAATCCTACTGAACAGGTTGTTCTTGTGGATGGTCCCATTCCGTTTTCAGAGATTACTACCGACTCAACAGGTTGCGGATGGCACAATATTCAATACGACAACCAGGCTGTCCTGATAAACGACACCCAATCTTTCTTTCTTTACACGGATTGTGTTGACGGACACTATCCTGAAATTAATTTCGACAGCAACAGTGTTGTATTATGGAGCGGTTGGGTTGGTGGAGGTTCTTATTTCAACACAGCTACTATTGAATGTGTAGAAGGGGTTTTCCATATTGACTTGTTCTTTCAAGAGGATCTTACTTGTGTTGCAAGTGAGCCTTGGATAAAAGTGTTTTTACTACCAAAAATCCCGGATAGCACACCAATTTCCGTAGAGGTTCATGTCGCATCAATTTAAAGTTATTTCAATAATAAGAGTATGACATTAGACTTTTTAGGCGCGACCGAAGAGGTCACTGGCAGCAAATTCCTGCTGACCACCAAAGACGGGATAAAAATACTGTTGGATTGCGGCATGTACCAGGGCAAGGGTCTGGAGACCGATGCCATGAACCGCGATTTGGGCTTTGACCCGACAAAAATCGATATCGTGCTGCTCTCGCACGCGCATATCGACCACGCCGGGTTGATACCATATATATATAAGCTGGGATTCCGGGGCAAGGTGTTCTGCACTCCCGCCACCCGCGACCTGTGCGCCATCATGCTGGCCGACTCGGGCAGAATCCAAGAGGCCGATGCCCGGCAGTTCAACAAAAAGAAGGAGCGCGTGGGCAAAACTCCCATCGAGCCCATCTACAACGAGAAAGACGCCGTGGAATGCATGAGACTGTTCATCAGCATCCCGCGCGGTCTGCACTTCAACATCACCCCCACTGTGGCCATCGACTTCATCGACAGCGGCCACATGCTCGGCAGCAGTGCCATCTACCTGACCTTCAAGGAGGGACGCAAGACGCGCACGCTCTGCTACACCGGCGACGTGGGCCGTTACGACAAGCGCATCCTCCCCGATCCGGAACCGTTCCCCTACGCCGACTACATCATCACCGAATCCACCTACGGCGACCGCCTGCACTCTACTTTGGACGAGGCCGACAAGGAGCTGATGCTCGTGGTGCGCGACGCCTGCGCGAAACGCAAGGGCAAGCTGCTCATTCCCTCCTTCGCCATCGGACGGACGCAGGAAATCGTCTATACCCTGCACCGGCTCGAACTCGCCGGCGACCTCCCCGACATCGAATGCTTCGTCGATAGCCCGTTAGCCTGCTCCGCCACCAACATCTTCCGCCTCCACGACGACTGTTTCAACGAGGAAATGCGGGAGTTCATGGCCGCCACCAAGGATCCATTCGGCTTCGACAAGCTCTCCTACGTGCGCACCATCGACGACTCCAAGGCGCTGAACGAGCACAATCGTCCCTGCATCATCATCTCCGCCTCGGGCATGATGGAGGCCGGGCGTATCAAACACCACCTGGCCAACAACATCGAGAATCCGAAGACCACCATTCTGTGTGTGGGCTACTGCGCCCCGACCACGTTGGGCGCGAAGATCATGCGCGGCGACGAGAAGGTCTCCATCTTCGGCAACGAGTACAAGGTGCGCGCGACCCTCGCCCGCATCGACGCCTACTCCGGCCACGCCGACTACAACGAGCTCATCCGCTACCTCTCCTGCCAGAAGGGCAACAAGAAACTGAAGAAAATCTTCGTTGTCCACGGTGAAGACGATGCCCGCGTGGCCTACGCCAAACACCTCAAAGACGCAGGTTTCAAGCAGGCGTATGTGCCGAAGTTCCGGGAATCAATCGAATTGGCGTAAGTTGGTTGTTGACTATGACTTAGACTAATGACTTAGACTAATGACTTAGACAATGACCCATTTTATCAATTTTTCTTCACCAAATAGAAAAAATGAACCGACAAAACATTCTCATCACAGGCGCCAACGGGCAACTTGGGAACTGTCTGCGCGATTTAGCGGAGGATTTTCAGGACAAATACAACTATTATTATACAGATGTGGCGGAATTGGACATCACGGATGCAGCCGCAATTGACAAATATATTATAGACAATCAAATCGACATCATCATCAACGCGGCGGCCTACACGGCGGTCGATAAGGCGGAGGATGACGAGGAAAACGCTTATCGGATTAACTGCACGGCGGTTGGGAATTTGGCGAAGGTTGCGAAAACGCACGGTCTCGCGCTGGTACATATCTCCACGGACTACGTCTTTTCGGGCGAATTGGCTACGCCACACGTGGAAACGGAGACACCCGCGCCGAAATCCGTGTATGGTTCGACCAAGCTGGCAGGCGAGCAGGCGATTGTGGAGAGCGGCTGCCGGGCGGTCGTCATCCGGACTTCTTGGCTCTATTCCGAATACGGCAACAACTTCGTGAAGACGATGCTGCGTTTGGGCCGCGAAAAAGAGTCCATCCAGGTGGTTTGCGACCAGATCGGCGGCCCCACCTACGCCGGCGACCTGGCCAAGACTGTTTTCCTGATGCTGGAGCATCTTCCCACGACCGGGGCAGATTTTTACCACTTCGCCAACGAGGGGGTCTGCAGCTGGTTCGACTTCGCGAAAGCCATCATGGAAATGGCCGCACTGTCCTGCCGTGTAGAAGCCATTTCCACGTCAGAATATCCTGCAAAAGCGCACCGTCCTGCCTTTTCTGTCTTCAATTTGAGCAAGACCAAGGCAACCACAAACACGTCTATCCCCTATTGGAGAGAAAGTTTACATCTAACTATCAACAAGTTACGGCAAAAATAAAAAAAAATACAGAACATGGTGTAGAATCAAAAAAAAATGTATTTTTGCGCACCTTATTTCTCCGATAAGGGAGACGTTCTTTTTTAGTGAAAAAAAAGCCGTTGTAGCTCAGTGGTAGAGTACATCCTTGGTAAGGATGGGGTCATGAGTTCAACTCTCATCAACGGCTCTTTTTTTTTTGAATGAACATAAGGATTAAAATTAAAAACATAAAATTTATAAAAAATGGCAAAAGAAAAATTTGAACGTACTAAACCCCACGTGAACGTGGGTACCATCGGTCACATTGACCACGGTAAAACTACTCTTACCGCCGCCATCACCACCGTGTTGGCTGAGAAAGGTCTCTCCGAACTCAGATCCTTCGATTCTATCGACAACGCTCCTGAGGAAAAAGAGCGTGGTATCACCATCAACACCGCTCACATCGAGTACCAGACCGCAAACCGTCACTATGCACACGTTGACTGTCCCGGTCACGCCGACTATGTGAAGAACATGGTTACGGGTGCTGCTCAGATGGACGGCGCTATCCTCGTTGTGGCTGCCACCGATGGTCCTATGCCTCAAACTCGCGAGCACATCCTGCTGGCCAAGCAGGTCGGCGTGCCGAGAATGGTTGTTTTCATGAACAAGGTTGACCTTGTTGACGACCCCGAACTTCTCGACCTCGTTGAAATGGAAATCCGCGACCTCCTCACTTTCTACGGTTTCGACGGCGACAACACCCCCGTCATCCGCGGTTCTGCCCTCGGCGGCCTGAACCTCGAACCCAAGTGGGTTGAGAAGATCGTTGAGCTCATGGACGCTGTTGACACTTGGATTCCGCTGCCTCCTCGTGATGTCGATAAAGACTTCCTCATGCCTGTTGAGGACGTGTTCTCCATCACTGGCCGTGGTACCGTTGCCACCGGTCGTATCGAAACCGGTATCGTCCACACTGGCGATCCCGTCGATATCATCGGTATGGGCGCTGAGAAACTGAAATCCGTTGTCACGGGTGTGGAAATGTTCCGCAAGATCCTCGACGATGGTGAAGCTGGTGATAACGTGGGTCTGTTGCTCCGCGGTATCGACAAAGACGAAATCCGTCGTGGTATGGTCATCGCAAAACCCGGTTCTATCCACCCGCACAAGAAATTCAAAGCTTCTGTGTATGTGCTGAAGAAAGAAGAAGGCGGCCGTCACACTCCGTTCGGCAACAACTATCGCCCGCAATTCTACTTCCGCACCACGGACGTCACTGGTGCCATCACCCTGCCTTCTGGCGTGGAAATGGTTATGCCTGGTGATAACATCGAAATCACGGTGGATCTGCTCTCTGAAATCGCTCTGAACCAAAACCTCCGTTTCGCTATCCGTGAAGGTGGCCGTACGGTCGGTGCTGGTCAGGTGACCGAAATCTTAGACTAAGATTTTACCAAACACCAATAAGAATCGGGGTGCTCGTTTACACCCCGATTTCACAGGGGAATAGTTTAAGGGCAGAATAGTGGTCTCCAAAACCATTGATGGGAGTTCGAATCTCTCTTCCCCTGCAAAAAGGCTCGGTTTCTAACCGGGCCTTTTCATTTATAACCCACCCCAACATCAGGTGAGAGCACACAAAATTGGGATTCACCACAATCTATTGGCAATATGCATTCGGAATTTATGTACCATTACTCTGAAATTGTAAGGACACATCATGCAGCGGCAATTTCATTTGTCTGTGTGTATTAATAATTTGTGTACCTTTGCGCCCTTAAAATTCGAATAGAATGAAGCCGATACAAATGGTGGATCTGAAAGGCCAATATCTCCGCGCCAAAACCGAAATTGACGCCGCCATCCAACACGTATTGGCATCCACACATTTCATTCAAGGCGAAAGTGTTGCCCTGTTCGAAAACAATCTATCGCAATACACGGGTTCAAAACATGTTATCAGCTGCGGGAACGGCACCGATGCCCTGACCGCAGCATTGATGACTTTGGAGATCGGTCCCGGTGACGAGGTCATCACCACCCCTTTCACTTTCATCGCCACAGTTGAGGCCATCGCCCTTGTCGGTGCCAAACCCGTCTTGGTGGATGTTAACGAAGAAACGTTCACCTTGAATCCTGAACTGTTGGAAAAAGCCATCAACCTGAACACGAAAGCGATTATTCCCGTCCATTTGTTCGGACAATGCGCCGATATGTCGCCGATTCTGGAAATAGCAAAAAAACACGGTCTGAAGGTGATAGAGGATGCCTGCCAAGCCATTGGAACAGAATACACTTTTCCCGACGGCACCGTAAAACAGGCCGGAACCATGGGCGACATCGGTTGCTTCTCCTTCTTTCCCTCGAAAAACCTGGGCGGATATGGTGACGGTGGTGCCCTAATGACCAATGACGAATCCATGGCCGACAAGCTCCGTTCCATCTGTCGCCATGGCTCCTCTGAACGCTACAAACATGACCTCATCGGCTTCAACTCCCGCCTCGACACCATTCAAGCAGCCATTCTGAATGTAAAAATCAACTACCTGAATGAGTATATAAAGGCACGTCGGCAAGCTGCAAAATTCTATAAATCAGAACTATACAAACTGGATTGGCTGAAACTCCCAACTTCCGCTCCCTACTCTACCCACACCTACCATCAATTCACTGTAAGAATAAAAAATAGGAAACGCGACAAACTGAAAACCTACTTAGAAGAGAAAAGCATACCATCCGCCGTCTATTACCCCTGCCCCGTCCATCTACAGCCCGCCTACAAATTCCTTAAACATAAACCTGGCGACTTTCCAATATCCGAACAGCTGAGTCAAGAGGTACTATCACTACCCATGCACACTGAACTCAACTCTGAACAACTGCAATATATTTGCCAAACCATCGTTAACTGCCCACTATGAGAGAGTATTTTGCACATGAAACGGCCATCTTAGACGAAGGATGCCAAATTGGTTCAGGAACCAGAATCTGGCACTTCACGCACGTTATGCCGGAAGCAGTTATCGGGCAAAACTGCACTATTGGACAGAACGTATTGATAGCCAACCATGTAACCATCGGTAATCAAGTAAAAGTACAGAACAATGTATCTGTTTATGAGGGTGTTATATGCGAGAACAACGTGTTCCTCGGACCATCGATGGTGTTTACGAACGTCCTCAATCCGAGGGCTTTCATCGAGCGAAAGCACGAATTTCGCCCGACACGGGTATGCTGCGGAGCCACCATCGGTGCCAATGCCACCATTGTTTGCGGACATACCATCGGACGCTATGCCCTCATCGGAGCAGGCGCAGTCGTGACCCGCGATGTGCCCGACTATGCCCTTGTTGCAGGTAACCCCGCCCGACAAACCGGATGGGTGAGCGAAAACGGCTGCAAACTTTCGTTCGACGAAAAAGGCCTCGCCGCCTGTCCTGAAACCGGCCAAATATACCAACTAACGAATAACCAAGTCAAAAGAATAAAATAAAATGGGCAAGAAAATTCTACGTATTCTTTTGATTATCATTATTTTAACAGTATTTAAGACCACTGCTTTCGCTACACACCAGCGTGCGGGCGAAATCAGTTACACCTACGTCTCGGGACTAACCTACGAATTTACCATTACCACCTACACCTACACGCCAAGTCCCGCCGACCGACCCCAAATTGAAGTGTTTTGGGGCGACGGTACCTCTTCTGAAATCGACCGCTACGTCAAAGTAAACTTAGACAACAACATCAGCCGGAACGTCTATATCACACAACACACATTCCCCGCCGCCGGCACGTTCCATGTCACCTTCGAAGACCCGAATCGCAACGCCGGCATTGTCAATATCCCCAGTTCGGTGGAAATCCCATTCTTCATTGAAACCATCCTGATTATCAATCCGTTCATCGGCGGAAACTCCTCGCCAAAGCTATTGAACCCACCCCTTGACAACGCCTGCACCAACGTGCCATTCTACCACAATCCCGGAGCCTACGACGAAGACGGCGACAGTCTCTCCTTCCGGCTCATCAACTGCCGAGGCTATAACGGCGAGGAGATACCGGGCTACTCCATGCCAAATGCCTCGCATTACCTCGAAATCGACCCCTTGACCGGCGACTTGACGTGGGACTCCCCTACCATGGCCGGAGAATACAACATCGCCATCCTCATCGAAGAATGGCGAAACGGCGTGCTGATCGGAAGTATGGTGCGCGACATGCAGATTACCGTTGCGCCCTGCGACAACGAGCCACCAGTAGTGGAAGTGAACGACACATGCGTCATCGCCGGAAGCAGAGTTTATTTGCTGGTTCACGTCTCCGACAGCACGTCCACACGCGTCACACTGTCTGCCACAGGCGAACCACTCCTGCTCAGCGAATCACCCGCACAATTTGCCGAAATCAACGAGTCCGTACCGTATTTCACACATTTCGTGTGGAATACAACCTGTAACCATATCAAACTCAGTCCGTACGAGGTCATCTTCAAAGCAAAAGACAACGGCCCGCAGGTGGAATTGGTTTCATTCAAAACACTGCGCATCCGTGTCATCGGACCCGCCCCTAAAAATCTGAGTGCTTCTCCCGAAGGCAATGTAATTCATTTGGATTGGCAGCCCGACAGTTGCTCCAATGCCATCGGATACGACATTTACCGAAGAAATGGAGAGGACGATTTCGAGCCCGATTCATGTCAGACAGGACTCCCCGTCGAAGCTGGATACACAAAAATCGGAACCACTTCCGGATGGGCAGACACCTCCTTCACCGATGATGGTTCCGTCCAGCCACTGTACCACGGCAACGAATACTGCTATCGCGTCGTCGCCCTTTTCCCCGACGGTTCGGAAAGCATCGTGTCCGAAAAAGTGTGCGCCCACATCGCGAATGATGCCCCCATCATCATTAACACCGACGTGGTCACTACCGACAACGAACACGGCAACATTCTTATACGCTGGCTCTTTCCGCCGGAAATCGACTCGACAGCCTTCCCTCCTCCCTACCTATTCCAACTTTTCAGAATTTCAGCGGAACATGGTGAGGAATTTATCACCTCCGTCGATGCGCCGCAAAATCCGAGTGACACTATCTCTTACCTGGACCACGATTTGAACACGTCAGATTTTGACTACACCTATAAGGTGAGCATTTCAAATTCAGACACGCTGATTGAAAATTCCGACCCAGCTACTTCCATTTTCCTATCCATCGCCTCGGCCGACAAGCGGCTGCATCTCTCCTGGACAAACGTCCAGCCTTGGAACAACATTCTTTTCACTGTCTATCGGCTCAATGAACACACTCAAGACTGGGATTCTCTTGCAACTGTTTCAGAAACTTATTACACGGATTACAACCTGGAAAACGGCAAGGAATATTGCTACTACATCAAGGCAGAAGGGTATTACTGGCTGCCCGACACCATCGGACCGCTCTTCAACCGATCGCAACAAGAATGCGCCGAGCCCTACGACAACGAGCCGCCCGAACTGCCCGAAATCAGCATCGTCACCGACTGCCAGAACGTGGAATTCAACTGGTTGTTCAGTTCCGACTCCGCCGCCACCGATGCCGTCCATTACTACATTTACTACAAACCGACCCTTGACGGCACCTTCACTTGCGTCGATTCGTTCGACAACACGGAAATCTGCCATCCCGTGCCCTGCAACTACAGCATCCAGGCCACCGGAGCGGAAGTGCTGGTAGGCTGCTACGCCATGCGCATTGCCGACAGCAACCGAAACCTCACCCCGCTCACTGACTCCGTCTGCATTGATGTTTATGAGTGCCTCGACTACCATTTCCCCAACGTATTCACCCCAAACGATGATGGGATAAACGATATTTTCACCCCCTTCATGCCCTATTCGGGAGTCACAAAGGTGGAGATGGAAATCTACAACCGTTGGGGCAAACGGGTGTTCCGCACCACCAATCCCGACATTCTTTGGGACGGCACCGACGAGACCACCAAACAAGCCAGTTCCGACGGAGTCTATTACTACGGCTGCAAACTGTTCGTCAACACGTTAGCCGGCGAAGTCAACTTCCTGTTAAACGGCTCCATCACCCTCATCCGATAAAAAAGGCCTTCTCCATCACTGAAGAAAGCCATTTCAAGCAATCAAGCTCTAAGCTCTTAATTCGATAAACTCCAAGCACTATTTCTTGAACATTTTCCCGAGCAGGCCACCGAGCAAATTGCCCGCGCCGGAACCCGAATTGGAGGCACCGCCGAGCAGACTGCCAAGCAGGTTGCCGATGTTGCCGCCAGCGTTGTTCTTGCCGAGAACATTCAACAAATTCGGAGCAACAGAAGCCAAGATGTTGTTCACCTGATCGTTGGGGGTGCTGGTCTGTTTGCCCAATCCGGCAATCACAGAGGCCAGATTGCCGCCGAAGATTTTCTGCAGAATCTTCTGGCCGTCTTCCAAATTGAGCCCGAGTCCCTGTCCTGCATGGTTGCTGAGCGCTTGAGTCAAAGCAGCGGCACCCGCTGCAGTACCCGCATTCTTTTGCATGGCACTCAAGAATTTGGGAATAGCCGCTTGAATCACGGACATGATTTTGTTCGTGTCGATGTTGAACTTCTTGGCAATCTCGCCAATCAGGTTGTTGCCAGTGATGGAGGAAATGATGCTGTTTAAATCCATAGTGATGATTTTTTAAGATCTTGATTATAAATATGGGGCAAAAATACACTTTATTCCAACATACTGTTCAAATAAAATCATTTTTCGCACAGATTGCGGTGACAGCGGGCAATCCTTTCCCGCAGCCATTTATCGTCTTCTAATTTCAACGCGGTACACTACCGTATCAATGTCACAGAGCCTTTCGCTGTTCGCTCTTTCTCCCCTCGCGGCTTGTAGCACACGAGAACCACATACACGCCTTCCGACTTGTGATCCCCGTCCCAGCCGCGTGACAAATCATCGGTGCGGAAAATCATATTGCCCCATCGGTCGAAAATTTCCATTCGGTAGCTCTCTATCTCACTGGGGGCGCTGAAGACGGGCCGAAATTCTGGATTGAGCTGGTTGCCGCCGGGCGTGAAAGCGTTGGGAAGGTAGAGCCGAAGCGAGGCGATTGTGTCGGGCACTGGCATGACAGACGGGTCATCTACGACAGGGTCGGGGTCAGGGTCGGGGCCAGGGTCGGGATCAGGATCGGGATCAGGATCGGGGTCGGGATTCACGGGAGCTCCGTCAAAGAGTACGCTGTCGATAAAAAACCGATAATCAATCGCTTGTGGGGAAAAGCCATGATTTTGAAGCGGCCATTTCGGGTATTGCAAAAGCGAGTCGTTGAAGAAGGCCACAAAATAGGGCGGGGTCATGTTCTCGAACCCCGTCACGGTGAAGCGTTCCCACACGAGCCGGGCGGCGGTAAGCTCCACAGTATCAATTCCTACGAAACTCCCCTTCCAATCGTTAGTGTCAGCGATATAGCCCACGACAAGCCGACGTCGCAGACTGTCACCCAAATAGTTGGAACCATAGATTCCGTAGGAGAAAATGCTGAAGCTGACGCTTGTCGGCGGAGACTCCAATTCCGGGCTGATCAGTATAATCGTAAAACCGCTTGGTATAGGAGTTCCAGGCGGCCCTACATATCTGGATCCGACGCAGGCACTGTTTCCGGGCGGGTCGTCGGGGAACAGGTGGTTCTGCGTGCCGGCAATCTTCCCTCCATGGTCGTCGAAATTCTCGCGCCAGCAGTGGTCTTCCCCAATAAGGACCGGAGTCTGAATGAAGTCCCACCATGTATGGCTGTCGAAGTCCTCGTAATACGGCAGTGCCTTCGGCGGACAATCCTGTGCAATGACCCGCGTACAACAGCCCGCAGCGACAACAACCAATGCCAACAAGGCCTGGATAAAAATTTCGGCAATAATCTTTTTACACCCTATGTTTATCGTATCGATCATAGCTTTTCCAGTATCTTCTCCCACACTATAGTCGCACGAGATTGCATTTTCGTTACAGCAAAAGTAAAAAAAGCATATTCCATCATTCACTAAAAAAACGTACTTTTGCGCCCGACAAATTCTGAATCGTATGAACCCTACTTTTCACACCATCGACATCATCATTTTCGCCGCCTACTTATTAATCATTGTAGGCTTAGGCATTTGGATTTCCCGCCGGAAGAAAAACAAGGACAAAACCGCCGAAGACTACTTCCTCGCAGGAAAATCGCTGCCATGGTGGACAATCGGTGCGTCGCTGATTGCCGCGAACATCTCCGCCGAGCAGTTCATCGGCATGTCCGGTTCGGGTTTTGCGGGTGGTTTCGCGGTGGCATCCTACGAGTTCATGGCTGCGCTCACGCTCATCATTGTGGCCAAGTTCTTCATGCCGATATTTGTGAAACAGGGCATCTACACCATTCCGGAATTTGTGGAGAAACGCTATTCGCGGCAGCTCAAAACCATACTGGCCGTCTTCTGGTTAGGCCTCTTTATCTTCGTGAACCTTACTTCCGTGCTTTTCCTCGGCGCGAAGGCCATCGACACCATCATCGGCACCGGCGATGGCTCGCTCATCATGCCCGCCATCGTCGGATTGGGCATCATCGCCGCACTCTACTCCATCTCAGGCGGTCTATCTTCAGTGGCTTGGACCGACATTCTGCAAGTCTTCCTGCTCGTGATAGGCGGCCTCATCACCACCGTGGTAGCCCTGCAGGTTATCAGTCCTGACGGCACGATTTCGCACGGCATCCGCCATCTCGCCGATGCTGCGGGCGACCGCATGCATCTGATTCTGCCTCAAAACAACCCTGAGTACCATAACCTGCCTGGCATCGCAATGCTCATAGGCGGATTGTGGGTGGCCAACCTTTACTACTGGGGTTTCAACCAATACATTATCCAGCGGGCGTTTGCAGCCAAATCACTGAAAGAGGCGCAAAAAGGACTGGCGTTCGCGGCATTCCTCAAACTACTCATTCCCTTCATCGTGGTCATCCCCGGCATTGTCGCCTACGTGATGTACACTGAAGGCAGCTTCGGCGCGGTGGAGGCACTCACCAAGGCCAATGGCACTCTCAACAACGACAATGCCTACCCCTGGCTCATCAGCACCTTTATTCCCGTCGGGCTTAAAGGACTGGTACTCGCCGCATTAGCCGCCGCCATCATCTCCTCGCTCGCCTCCATGCTCAACTCTGCATCTACGATCTATACAATGGACATATACAAGCCCTACATCGCCCCTAAGGTAAAAGAGAAAACGGGCAAAGATGTCAGTTTGGTGCTGGTGGGGCAGATTTCCGCCGGACTCTTCCTGATCATCGCCATACTGATTGCCCCGCTGCTCGGCAGTGTGGGACAGATGTTCCAATACATCCAGGAATACACCGGATTGGTGAGTCCGGGCATTCTCGCGCTGTTCCTGTTAGGTCTTTTCTGGAAAAAAACCACGAACAAAGGCGCTGTCGCAGGCGTGCTGCTATCCATCCCCATCGCTTTGGCTCTCAAGTTCTTGCCCATTAACATGCCTTTCATTGACCAGATGTTCTACACCTGCATCCTCACGATGGCCGTCATCATCATGGTGAGTTTGTGCACATGCGAGGGCGCGGACGACCCGAAAGGCATCGACCTCACCGCTGACATGTTTCAGACAAAACGCGACTTCCACATCGCCGCGTACTCAATCCTGGTGCTGTTGGTGGTAATTTACGCAGTGCTTTGGTAGGGATTATCGTGAATCGCCCATTTCTGAAATGCAAAAACGAGGATATCCGTTCAACCATAATGGATCCCGCATTTCGGATAGCGCATTAAAAAGCGTATCTCTGCCCCATCAAAATACCCAATGAAACGGCACCGCCCACACCCAGCAGAGCAACGGCCGCAAGCTGGACATCCATTTGACAAAAACAAAATCTAAGCAAAAAGCACTTTTTGACAAATAAACCAACCCTTTTGCCGAACAACAATTAGTTGGTTTTCCGTTTTTTTGCACCCCGAAAAAAAGGGGCTTTTGCCTGTCTTGTTGATAACTTTTCATTTGCCGGCACGCGCTCTACGCGGTTTTTGGCAAACGAACAAAAATAAGAAGCAGGTTGTTTGAGCATTTCCCCAATGCGAGACCTGCATTCATGTGTTGTGTTATGTGCGAAAGAGGCCCCGTATGGAGCCTCTTTCTATTTCTAAAACGAATTAAAATCGGGAAAGTATATTAGCCCTACTGTGACAGCATCAGCTTCAACTCGATACCTGTTTCGAAGTTCATGTTGTTATACTGGTTCTTGTTCTTCGGCTTGTTGATAGTGTGGTTGTAATAGAACTTCAATCCGACCAGACGGCTGAACTGGTAATCAGCTGCGGCATTGATGGTGATATTCAAGGCACCAGAAGTAACTTGCTGGTCGTCTTCCGTAATTCTGCGCAACATGGTCTGGTTGTCCTTCAGACCAAAACCCGCGGTGACGTTCAAATCGCTGACAAACTGGCGTTTCATGCCGGAGAACACCAACCCAATCTTGATATCTTTGAATCGATAACCGGCTGATACCGCCACCTCCTTGCTGGTGGTCTCAGTGATTTGCGTATTAGCAAAGCTAAGAGAGAGGTTACGGCTCTGCTTATACTCTACTTTCAGCAACATACTGTTTTTCAGAGTCATGTCAAAACCAATCAAAGGCGCAAACTGTTCGGTCAAAGCCATTTGACTCAATTCGTGCGTGGCAATGAAGTCACCAAGCGTGTTGTAGGCCGTCGGAAAACCGTTCGCATCCTGTGTATAGGCGATATTCGTGGAATAACCACCAACGTTATAATTACATGTGTAGTTATGAATCAAGGAGAAACTCTGGAACACTTTTTCCATTCCTTTGATCTTGGTCAAACCATTGTAGTTGACACGCCAGTTAGGCAACGGGATTTTTAAGAACGGGGAGAAAATGTCAGCTTTTTTGGCGTCTTTTCCAAGATAGGTGGTGAAGAAGGCACCCATCAAGACATCTTGCGAAATGGCACTATAACCTACGGGGAAACCCGTCTCCGGATCCACCTCACCGGTGTAATTGGGATTGTGCTCCGCATATCGTTCCGAA
Organism: uncultured Bacteroidales bacterium; assembly: GCA_947165685.1. Classification (GTDB taxonomy): domain Bacteria; phylum Bacteroidota; class Bacteroidia; order Bacteroidales; family WCHB1-69; genus F23-D06. Next base: position 82,416 of record CAMVBK010000002.1, read on the forward strand.
AGTTGCGCACGCACTGCCCGGAAATCCTGGAACAGTTCATCGTGATTCTTGAAGAAAGTACCCAAACCGCAATAGGTCATACTGAAGGAACCGGAACGTTGCGGCGTGTAGTGCGACACATTGCCCAGTTCATCCACATGGAAATATTCGGAGAAGTTCTCCGTAAAGTTGCGGTTGGCGGAAACGTCGATTCGGAAATCACGGAAAGGCTCCACCGTAGCGCGGAAATTGATCACCTGGTTCTTTGTGCGCTGGTATGCCGTATTCATCAGCGAATCCGTGGTAAGCCAATGGTTGCGGGCTCCGATGGTCTGAATATCCGGCTGCCCGCCGAACATGAACAGGAAGCCCGGACCGCTACTCTCCTTAGTATGACCCACCAACGTGGCAGAATGCATGTAGCCTGGCAGCACAGTCCCTCGGCCTTGCGAAAAAGTGGCTGAGACATTCCGCACCGACATGAGCAGACGCAGTGTACCATCCAGAATTATACGACCGATTTCGGGCTTCTCACGAAGGGAGTCGTTCTTGTCCCTACCTTTTCCTTTCTTCCCTTTTTCCACCTCCTCAACCACATCGTCCTTGCCTGCTTTTCTGCCACCATTCTTGCCCGCATTAGTGTTGTTTCGTATAATTCCTTGGTTCACTTTCTTCAAATAAGGCACTGAATTGTAAAGTGTAACAAAGTTCAGAGAGGCATTGCCCTGGATGTTTTGCGAGTTTTGAATGGTATTGCCGAGGTAAGCCAAGGAGAGCGCAGATGCGTTGAACATATACATGGAACTGTAACGTACATTGGCGCTCACGAACTTGAACAGCGGAATCTTGTTAATCGGCACCTGGTAGGTGGCGTTGAAGGTCTGGCGATAGTCGGTTGTACGACCGCCCCGGCCTAAACAGCGCCACACCGAATCTTTCTCCGTACGGGTGTCTATGCGACCGTCCGGTTCGTCAATACGCGCGGAAGCGTCTGCCTTGAACTCCAGCTTCAAACTTTGGAAAATATCCCAGTTGATGGCATAATTACGGGTCCAATCGAAAGACTTGACATAATTGGTGTCGATGATGATATTGCCTTGGCTCTTGGGACGGTACTTGAACTCCTGCAGGTCACGATGCAGCGTGGTGCGGAACGTGATGTTCTTCGGCATTGGTGTGAAGTTGAAGTCGCGAATCAGCTGCAACCATTTGTTCTTGGTCCATTTGGCACGCGAGAACGGCCGATAGTTCTTTGGGTTCGTACTGAACGTGTAACCGATTTCCCCGTGATGGATGTATTCGTTGTTCATCTCCATGTCCTCATCGCGCTGTACCAATTCAGAATACGAATAGGAGAAGTCAAGGTTCTCAATATCCCAAATGTGCATTTTCGTGTTGCCCTTCGAAAAATCGCGCTCCTTGCGGACATTCATCAAGTTGACATTCTGGCGGCGGGTAACCTTGTTGGTCAGGAAGCGCAAAGAGTCGCGCGCAGCTATGGGCAGGTCGGCCAGCTCGTCCTTCATCTTCACATCGGGATTCAACGGGTTATATTCGGGCTGTACAACTGCTAAAGAATAGTCGTAGTGCACCGGAATCTTGATGTTCCATTTTTCGGGGAAGAGAATCTTGCCGCCATCGATGTTGGTGGCAAGGTCGAAGTTGATGTTGGTCTCGTGTGAGCGTTGGGTGATAGATTGTTCAATAGAGCCGAAGCCTGGAGTGGAATAGGTTCCCGACAGGGTCAAATCGCCAACATCGGCGAGCGTGGTACGCGCCCGCAACAATGCCGCAAAACCCTGGCGGTCATCGAAGCCACTCAACCTCAACTCGTTAATCCACATTTCCACCGACTTGGGCTGCATGTCGTCATTGTCGTTCGGATAACGCTTTTTGGGATTTCGGACACCAATCATAATAGTGGTCACTTCGCCCAAATTAGGATTTCCCACCACGGTCATACGGTTTTCTCCGTCATTCCTGGTGAAAGGAATCAGATTGCTGGAATGATGTCCCTCGCGTACCTGTTTGTTACGGTCCATCTTCAACGCGACCAGCGAATCAAGCGTAATGTACATACGGTTTTTCTCCGGCCAGATACGATTGGAGTCGGAACGGCTCACCGACCACGGCGTAATCTCAATCGGCATTTCATATTCGTAATAGTTCTCCTTGAAGTCGGATCCCAAACGAATAAAGGCCGTCACTTCGCCATCGCGTAAATCTCCAGACGTAAACACGTCCTCCGCATGGATGTACATTTGCAGGTTGTTGAACTGGCGAAGATCATACGAAGTGCTCTTGTAGATGGCACGGGAATCGCCGTCGGGCAAATCAACCACCTTCATGGTCACCGACTGCTCGTTCTCCTGATACATTTGGGCGGTCATTCCGTATGCAGTCTCGCGCACAATGCCCGGAGGCAACACATACGGAACCGGCGTGCGGTTGGCGTTCTCCTCCAAGCTCACCGTTCCAACATAGAAGGAGCATTCGCCGTCGTCCTGTGTCGGGAAATAGTCACCATCCTCGCGCAAACTGAGGTTGTAGGTACGCCAGCTGCTGCGAACCAATTCGAACGTGGCTAAACGGCAGACAATCGGTTCTTCGAACTCCCGCATAAATACACGCATGAAACGGATGGAATTGAATCCCGACATATTGTTCACCACCTTGTCCGGATTGTGAATCGGAATACGGAACTGGTACCATTTCGTAGCGGGACGCGTTCCATCGGGAAGCGGGCTCGGATGCCCTTCATAGACATCATTGATGTAATTTTCGCCCACCACCATCTTATCAGGCGAAAGGTCAATCACATATTGATAGTACCGTTCGTCTTCGCTCAACGTGTTGTCGTTGTTCATATCCTCCATGTTAGGCATACTGGTGGCGGCAGTGGGATAGTTTTCGGGACTTTGGTTATCGGTCGGGGAGTTGCCGTCCGCATTATTATAATATTTGTAACGCTCCACCACTTTGAGGTCGGCATCATCGTAATCGCTTCCTCTGAAATAGTGGTAGTTATCAGCAGAGGGGTCGGCAACAGCGTTCTGGTAGGCTTGCGATCCTGCGCCAAAGGCGGCGGCCAACCGTTCAAGATAGGTCTCCTGGAAAAACTCCTGCTCCCGGAAAGTGGGCAAACCGTCGTAACCCACATCCTGGTGCTGACGGGAGGATTCTTGGTTGTCAAAGGAGTTCACCACCATTTGCTTAGTGGGCACGCGACCCCACACCGTGAAGTCGATGTCACTGTCTGAACCGTCCTCGGGCAGGCCGTTTTCATAGAACTTCCGACCGTCTCGCAGAATATCCTCGGAAATGTCACCAAGATTGAAATAGAGCTTACCACCCTTGTGGTCAGGATTGTCGATGAACGGGTCCATCATCCAGAATTCGATGTACTCGTAGTTGGAAGACTCGAAGTCGGTGTTGTCGAACTTCCGCATAATACCGCCCCAACGAGTCTCAGGATCCTTCAGCGTGCCGTCTTCGTTCAAACCGCGGGAGAATCCCTCCGAACCATCGACATCATAGTTGTAGGATCCTCTCTCCGAAGGATAGAAGGCCATGTTGAAGACCGTCATCAGGGTAGAGAGTTGCGTGTTGGCGAAATCCTTATACGGGAAAAGTTCCGGCTCATAAACGGCACGGGCATACGGTTGCGACAAGTCCTCCTTGGACAGATTGCGCGGCACGGCCGTCCCACTGTTGTAGAACAAAGGGTCGATGACATACCATGCCATCCGGGCACGGTTATAGCCGTAGGCCAGCTGACGGCGCGCTGAAGCGGTGACGCTCACCGGTGATGCCTCCGGGAACAGGTCAGGCTGTCCTTGCGGTGTGGAGGCCAGTACCCAGTTGCTCATGTTCATCAGGTCGATGGTCGATTTCGCCGACTCAAAATTGTCGATATACGTGGTTCCGCTCTTGCCAATCTGACGGGAATGCCCGGGAATGAAATGGGCAAACTCGCCGTCCAAATTCAAATACGACTTGGTAGTGGTGTTATGGAACGTCAACAAGTCAATGGCTTTCGTGAGGAAGGGCAACTCCGTCTTATAGGCGAAATTCATACCCCAGATCAGATTGTTGATAGGTTCGTCGCCATAATTCACTTTGTTGGTGATGGGACGCTCGCGCAGGTTCAGCAACGTCGCACCCACCGTGAAATCAGGCGAGAAGACATAGTCGAGGTTCAACCCGAACATGCGCTTGTCGGTCTGGTAGGCGTCATCCACCTCCGGCTGGATCTGGATCGGCGTACCCGATGCCAAAATGCCCTGGTTTATGATGGTGACCACGCCCATGTCGTAGTTGACAGTGTAGTCCACATTTTCCGTCAGCGTGACACCGCCGGCGGTCACTTTCACCGACTTGGTGGCACCGCCGCCCTGGAAATGGAATTCCGAGCCATACGATGACCGGTAGCTACCTTCAATGTAGTATTTGTTCTTGTTCGTAATCTGTTGCGCCATGGTCTTCGTCATCGTGTAGAGCGAGTCGAAGGCGTATTTGTCGGCCAGCTCGGGGTCGTCAAGCACCGCACGCAAATCCTTGCCGAAAGGCTCTGTCGTGGGGAAATAGATGCGGCCATTGCTGGAATTGATGGTACCACCGTTGATGTGGGCGTTGTCGATGAAGTCGAAGATACCGTCCGGGGAGGGATCCTGCTGTTGGTTCAAGCGGTCGAGCCCCATCAGGCGGATCAACGCGATGCCCTTCTGCGCACCCTGCGTGAAGAAACCGTTCGGCGTACCCTCGGCATCACCCGTATAAAGGATGTTCAAACGGAACTTTTCGGGCGAGACCTGATAAGCCGACAGGCTATAGACGTTTTTCATCATCAGTTTCCACAGCGGCGACTTCGTGTTCAGGTTGGAACTCTTCAGCAACTTCACCCGGATGCAGTTCGGGGTGGCCACCTCGTTGGAGAACTCACCGACCTGATAGACATGATCGTCACCGATCACCGTGTATTGGAAGGCCACAGCCAGTACTTGGTCAGCGGCCAGCGCGGAGTTCAGGGAAATGAAACCCAACTTGGTGTTCACCGAATATTCGCTGGGCGAAAGGAGGCGGGCGCTTTCCACTTTTTCATAGTTGCTACCCGATTTGAAACCGAGCGATTGCATGTTGCCCGACACGTTTGCGATGTTTCGGATCAAGGAACTGTCGGCGTAAGTAGTCAGATTGTTGATATTGTTGTCCGGATATTGTCCACCCGGATATGCCGGATTATAGGAGAGGTTCGCCATTTCCGGATTATATTCACCTAAATCAGTGAAAGCCACAATGTTACGATTGTTTGTGGTGGCCGCGCCAACGGTAGTGCGCCACACCTCAATCTTGGTAATCACGATAGGGGAGCTTACCAACGGCAGCGTGCTCAAGTATTGGTTGTAATGTTCCTCGAAGAAGTGGCCGATGAAGAAGTGCTTGTTCTCCTCATATTCATCAGCCCGGAAATAGAAGTCCGTCTCCTCGGCACCGCCCTCCACAGTGATGGTCTGCGTGGAGCCCTTTTTTCGGGATGCCACCGCCGTCAAGTACAAATTACCGAACTTCAGCTGTGTCTTCACACCAAAAAGGCTCTGGCTACCACTAATCAGAGTGCTGTTCAGCGGGAAAGTGATGTCGCCAAATTCAATAAGTTGCAGAATGTCATCTTCTTTACCATTGTACTTGAGTTTGATTTGGTCCGTTTTGGTGGTGACCGCCAATTCGTCCGTCGAATAGTTCAGGTTGAACTCGATTTTTTCACCTATTTTGGCTAACAAATTCAGCTGAATATCTTCATCGAAGTCAAGCTGCAATTGTCGTCGCTGCTTCACAGGAAGCAGGTAATTATCTGTTTGTGTGTATTTTACACCCAATTTCAAACCTACGTTTCCGGAGGGTCGTATGTCGATGGTGTTGCTGCCAAAAATGCCCTCGAAAATTTCACCTCCAAGGTGAAGCTGTGGAATCAAGCCGCTGCCGGTTCGGGAGCGGGGACTGCTGCCGATGCTGCGGCTTTGGTTCTGCCAGTAATCGTGGATACTCTGCTGGAGGTCGTAGTCGATGTACTCGTTGATGTTCATGTACGCACCCGGCCCGAACGGGGAGTTACCGGTCATGTACTGGAAATTGTACGTATTGGTCTCCGGGTCATAGATGATGGACTGCCCGATACCCGGCGGGTTGTTCAAGAAAAACGGGTTGTTGCTGCCCGGGGTAAGCGGGTTGATGTCCGGCTGCGGCAACACCGGCGGGTTGGTGTCAGGAGGACAGATCGGGTATGACAACTGCACTTTCGTAGGCAATGTCCGCTTATGGGACAAGCCATTGGCAGCTTCGAGACTGAAATGCCCGAAACCGACCATACAGAGCATTAAAATGACCGCGTGTATATAATGTTTTACTTTCAAGTTCCTTTTCTTTTTTTGTTACAACAATTTCAGAGACTTCTTAATAAGCTCTTCTACAGACAGTTGCATTCCTTCTGCTTTGATAATCTTGTCCAAAACTGTCTCAGCGCCAGACTTCGGGAATCCCAAAGCGACAAGAGCAGATAACGCTTCATATTTGTTATTATTGTATGTGGCATTAATTTTTGTTGCATCCGCCCAGGAGGCCTTCTTGGCTTTGTCCTTCAGCTCGATGACTACACGCTGGGCCGTCTTCGCCCCAATGCCTTTCACCGACTGGATAGCTTTCACATCCTCCGTGGCGATGGCGTTGAGGACCTCGCCTACGCTCATGGATGACAATATCAACCGCGACGTGTTCGGACCGATGCCGTTGACGGAAATCAGCAGCTTGAACAATTCGCGCTCCTCCTCCGTGGCAAAGCCGTACAGCACCTGCGCATCCTCCTTCACAATGAAATGGGTGAGCAGCTTGACCTCCGACTTGTCCCGGATTTCGGAAAAAGTGGCTAACGAGATATTGACATAGTACCCCACCCCGCCGGCGGTTTCAACAATCACATACGCGGGGTTGACCTCTTCTATTCTGCCTTTGATATGGTTTATCATATTCGTAAAAAACAAGCGGCAAAGATACAAAATTTGGGCTTATCTTCCATTTGACAAATTTCTATCCGCCGTATAGGTAAATGGAATACCCTTTTCCGAGCAAAAATCCCGCCACCGTTGCACATAGAACGGAGTGTTGGAGCCGTCGGCCACCACCTCCGAGAAAGGCAGCGCCGCCATCAATGACTCAGGAAGCATCCGCGGGTTTTGACGCAAAAGCAGGCAATCAACTCGCAAACTGTCGGACAACCCTATTCCAATAATTTCCTCTTTTCGAGTCAACATGTAGTAGGTCTTGTCGCGAAACCGGATGAAGTTGCCCCGTTTGCACAGAAATGGAGTGTCGTAGGCCGAAGTGTCGCACGGCACAACGACCATCCGCTGATGATGCCGCAGGACATGGTTGCGGACGTTATATTGGTAGAGTTTGTCGTCAGAGCTGCGGATGGAGTCGGAGAACAGCACCGCATGACCCGCAAAGGCGAAGGATACCGCGCTGCATTTCCGAATATGGTAGGTCAAGAACTCCGTTTCCCTGTCCATCCTCAGCTTTCTCACGGAAAAAGAGCTACAAAACGAAACGAATAGTCCGCACATCAGCCAGAACACCTTTCGGCTTCGTTGGTGCAACAAATAACAAAAGCACCCTATAACTCCGTATAACAGAATTACTTGCACTATGTGGTAGTCGATATTTTCCGTAACAGCATGAGGAAGTCTCTCCACAAACTGGATGATGCTGTTCATAATCCGGATCTCCATCGTTAATAGCCACGACAAACACTTGGAAACAAAGGGGATAAGCGAAACAGGCAACAGTGCGACACCCGTGACGATGACCACAAAGGAGAGCGCAATCACACTTAAATTGGAAAGCATGAAATAGTTGGGAAATTGGGCAAAGTAGTAGATGGATATAGGGGATGTGCCGAGCTGTGCGGCCACAGAAACAGTCAGAAGTTCCCAAAAATACTTTCCAATTCGAGTGCGGCACTGGTAAATGGCGGCGAGTTTCGGCTGAAACAAAACGATACCCGCCACCGCAAGATAACTAAGCTGGAATCCCACCTCAAACAATAGCAATGGATTGATAACCAATAAGATGAACGCAGATGCAAACAGACTGTGGAACACGTTGGTGTTGCGTCTGAGCACTTGTCCCACCGCCACGAAGGTGAACATGGCGGCCGAACGCGTCACGGACGGGGCGAGGCCGGTAATATGCGCATATAGCCAAATCAAAAGCAGAACAAGTATGGTTTTGCAGAACCTTGAGGCACGGAAAAAGTCTAATGGTTTCAGTAAGAAGTTGATTATCATGAAAATAACACCCACATGCATACCTGAAACGCATAGAATATGGCTCACCCCTGCCGACGAATAGGAAGCCCGGAGCTCAGGATCGAGCGTGTCGTCGTCACCCAATAAGATGGCTTTCAGAACATCCAGCTCCTCGCCGCTCATACCTGCAGACACATACATGGATGTCAAGTGGTTACGGGCTTTCTGCGCCAAGCATTTCAACCTGTTTGCGGGCTGGTTCCCAACATATTCCCACGCCCCGTCTCGCACGAAACCAGAATAGTAGATGCCTCGCCGACGCATGTACAACTGGTTGTCGAAGCCGTCGGGGTTGCACGGCGGGGCTATGCGCGACAGATTGGCGTGCACAAGCAACAGGTCGCCATAACGCAAGGCGGAAGCGGCCTCGGAAGATTGCAGATAAAGCAGGATTCTCCCTCTATTCGCCTTATTGTCAATGCTTTGCATCACCTCGGCATCCACTTTCACGCTTTTTCCCTTCTTTGCAGGCTCCTCCGCGACACGCACGAACCAATCTTGTGACGATGCCAGTTGATCCAAGTAAGATGGAGGTTGGAACTTGTTGTTTGTCAGTGTTATACCTGTCATAAGGAAAGCCGCACACATGACCAATGTACGTAACCAGCGCCAGCGGTAGGACTTCAAATACGTCAGACCTGCCGACAACACATAAAGGACGGCCGCTGACCATAAGAAACACTGACAGACCTTCTCTGAAAAGTCACCGATATAGGCGACGAGAATGCCCAAAACATACGGAAAGAGAACTTTCGTAACGGGATAATTTTCTATTTTCATCGTTCATGATTATAATAATAAATTGTTTTACAATATTTTACGCCAACTATTTTGTCTTCCGCCTCATGATTGTTTTCAAGATGCAAAAATACTTTTTTTTAGAAAACATCAACATGTTTTTTGTATTTTTGCAAAAAAAATTATGAATGATTTCAGACTAACGATATTGGGATGCGGGAGTGCCAAACCGACGCTGCGCCATCACACCTCCTCGCAGGTGGTCAGCTACATGGGCGAGCACTATATGATTGACTGCGGCGAAGGCACCCAACAACAGCTGATGCGCTTCAACATTCGTCCCGGAAAGCTTCACACCATCTTCATCAGCCATTCACATGGCGACCACTGTCTGGGCCTGGTGGGCATGCTGGCATCATGGGCGTTGACCAACCGCGCCGATGACGTTCACCTCTATATCCCGCACGATTTGGAAAACATTCTTCGGGCACAGATTGATTTTTTCGTCCTATATGCAGGATATCGCATCCACATTCATCCCATCAACTGTCTGAAGCCAACTGTCATTTTTGAAGATAATCACTTCATAGTCAGTGCATTTCCTTTAGACCACCGCATTCCCTGCTTTGGGTTTCTGTTCCAAGAGAAGGAAGGGAAGCGGCACATCAGGCCGGAATGCATTCAGCAGTATGACATTCCGTTCGCCGTTTGCGACGATATCAAAAGCGGGGCGGACTTTGTGACCACTGACGGGCAGGTCATTCCGAATGAGCGGTTGACTACTCCTCCGGCCGCGACACGCCGCTACGCTTACCTCAGCGACACGCGCCCGGTGATGAAATATGCCGATCCGCTGCAAGGGGTGGATGTAGTCTATCACGAGGCCACCTACCTCAGTAGCGAGTCTGCGAAAGCCTTTGAATATTACCATTCCACCGCTGAAGGGGCGGGAAAATTCGCTGCGGCATGTGGCGCAAAACAACTTCTGATTGGCCATCTCTCCTCAAGCTATGAAAAAAACGAAGAGGCTTTGGCGAAAGAGGCGGCCAATTGGTTCCCAAACACCTTGCTGGTTCAGGAAGGCATGGTTGTAAAACTTTAAGACGAAAAAGCCCGCTATTTAAGATACAAATCCACCAAACCATCGGGGGTGGAGACATGGAGGACTTTGTTATCACGGTCCACTTTTGTGACAAACTGACTGGACGCCGGGATGAGGATTTCCGCACCGTCATGATCGACCTGCATGAGCGGATTGTTGGCCAGCTCCATGAAGTCCTTGCAGGTGCCAATCACCCCTAACCGATCATCTATCACCTGAAAACCGATTACTTCATGAAAATAGAAACGGTTTCCGGTGAGTTTGGGAAGGCTACTGAGTGGCAGGTACAGGTCTGTTTGAACGAACTCCCGCACATTGTCCATATCCACGTCCTGCAACTTGACCACGAACTGATTATTCCCTCTATATTGCAGGTTTTCAATCATATATGGAAGCATTTCACCATCTGTTTCGATGAACACGGAGGTGAGATCCAAGTAGCGTTCGCAATCATCGACATCAAAAAAGGCACACAACTCGCCTTTCAGTCCGAAAGGTTTCGTTAGTGTGCCTAAATAGTAGAAGTTTTTGTCTGCCATGTCGAAGGCGGAAAAAACTATTCAGCGGCCTGTTCAGCCTCGGCGGCAGGAGCTTCTGCTTCCTGGGCGGCAGCCTCAGCGGCAGCGGCTTCAGCAGCTTCCTGGGCGGCCTTGGCTTGAGCGGCAGCGATTTCGGCAGCCTTGGCGGCCACCTTGGCGGAAATGGCTTCCTTCACCTTGGTTTCAGCGGCGAGACGCTCTTTCACGACTTTGCGCTTTGCCTCACGCTCTGCGTTCTCCACATCTTTCAGTTTGGAGTTCTTCTCCTGCTTCCAAGCTTCGAACTTGCGCTGAGCCTCGTTTTCGCTGAATGCACCCTTGGCGACACCGCCTCTGAGGTGTTTCATCAAATAGACACCTTCGCGTTTGAGAATCGCACGGGCCGTGTCAGAAGGAGTGGCACCCACTTCCAGCCAATACAGCGCTCTGTCGAAGTTGATGCAGATGGATGCGGGATTGGTCAGCGGGTTGTAGGTACCCAAGTCCTCGATGAATCGTCCGTCACGGGGTGCTCGACCATCCGCAATTACAAGGTGGTAGAAAGGTTGGTTTTTCTTACCGCGTCTTTGTAATCTGATTCTTGTTGCCATAAATACGTTTTTTTAAGGGTTAAAAATTAGGCGGCAAAAATACACTTTTTATCATTCAGTCAGACAGATGCAAAAGTTTTTTTCCGAAAGACTGTTCCATTGGCCTATCTTGGGACTGAAACTGGTCGGAAAACTCCACAAACACGGGCAAATGATCCGCAAATCCGCCGATATAGCGCGGTCCGAGGAAGGTCCGGTAGCTTTTCTTTCCGCCATACTTCTCATCGTCAACCAGCAGGAAGTCGGCATCGAAAACATGCGCCTGCCCGATTTGGTGCACTCCTGTCGAATCCGTCAGCCAAGCATCGGACACGACGAATTGGTCCAAACAACCCCAAAAATCCTCATGCTTGTGTGACCCGTACAGGCTTTGTCGGGCAAGAGGCAACATCAGGTTGTACAAGGTGTCGCGGGGCAGGCGTGGACCATACTCCCGTACCCGGAGGTAATCGGTCATGCTTTCGTCAGTGGCATAGTCGTTGAAGTCACCAGTAATCAGGATTTTGGCGCGGCGATCCTCAGCCATCAGCGAGTCCACCCATCGCCGCACAACAGTGGCGTAATAGTTGCGCTTGGGCACCGTGGCCGCATAACCGCCGTAACGCGAGGTCCAGTGATTGACAAATAGGTGCAGCGAGTCCCCCGACGGGAACTGCACCACAGCGTACAGGACGTCCCGATTGCGGGCAAAGGTGTCGAACGGGAATACAACTGGAATCTTGCTGCTGCGCAAGATCCGGATGCAGCTGTCGCGGTACAGCATTGCCACATCCACGCCGCGGCGGTCCGGTGAATCGTAGTGCACATACCGATATCCCATCTTCCGCAGCGGCGAGTTGTAGCACAAATCTTTGAGAACCTGCTCGTTTTCAATCTCCGCCAAACCGACAAGCCACGGCGGGTCACCCTCTCCCGCCGCCAATATCACCTTTCCAATCATGGACACTTTTCGCAAATACTTCTTGTAGGTCCAGTGATAGCTGCCTGTCGGTGTAAAATCATCGTCTGCTTTCAGACTGTCGTCCGAAGGGTGAAACAGATTCTCCACATTGTAGAACATGATTCTATGCAGGGCACCGCTTTGTTGCGCCTCCCCGCACATATATACCATTATACCACATATCAAAAAGAAAAAATTCTTCATTTCGTTTTCATTTTGTCACGGCAAAAATACACCAGAACAAAATGAAAATCAAGAGTTTTGAAAAATTTTTTGCAACACACTGTCAACAAGTGCGTTAAACCTAAAAATTAATGTTTATTAAGCTTAATCTTAACTAATATTAGTTAAAAAAAAGAGGCTGTTTGGAAGGATTTCGTATCATTTATCTCATGAACGGATGATTTTCGCATGGAATGGCCGCCAACGGATGGTAGTCGCCCTTCAACCCCACCGGCAAGGAGTTACGGATGTCATAGACAATCTGAATGCACGGACGCACCTCATCCAACCCGAAGCCTTCACCTGCCAGAATACGACGATAACTCTCAGTGTGCAAATCCGTAAAGCCGTCACTGAACTCGAAAGGCTCACCGTTAATGACAATCTGCCGAAAGGTTGATTTGCCGCTTTCCACCACCTCTTTTGGAAGTGTTTTTCGATTGATACTCAGGAAGTAACGGACTCGTGCCTTCTCAAAGCGGATAAAACCGGCCACACGATCGTGGGTGGCCACATGTACAATGTTCTCCTGCACTCTCCCGAAAATATAGCACAGCATGTCGTAAAAATGAATGCCTATATTCGTGGCAATGCCACCGCTTTTGCTTTCCGCTCCCTTCCAACTGGTGTAATACCAATGTCCACGGGATGTAATATACGTCAAATCAACGTCAAAGACCACATTCTCTGGTGCATTGTCAATCTTTTGTTTCAACGCTACAATCGAGGGATGCAGACGAAGTTGAAGAATATTGTAAACTCTTTTACCCGTCTCATTTTCAACACCTTGCAAAACATCCACATTCCACGGATTCAGCACCAACGGCTTTTCGCAAATCACATCCGTGCCTAAGCGCAACGCATAACGCGTGTGCGCATCATGTAAATAGTTCGGCGTGCAGACGGAAATGATGTCCAACTGGTTTTCCGTCTGCTTCAATTTGGAAACATGCCGGTCAAACAACTCAAGCTCCGTGAAGAAATACGCTTCAGGGAAGTAGCTATCAATAATCCCCACGCTATCCGACTTGTCATACGCAGCAACCATCTGGTTTCCAGTATCTTTAATCGCCTTCAAATGACGCGGTGCCACGTAGCCCCCCACTCCGAAAACGGCAAAATTCTTCATACTTTTCCTGTTAAAAATGAGACTGCAAAAGTACATTTTTTACCCGACAATCTATGTATAAAGTCTAAGTCTAAGTTCTATGTCTAAGTTCTATGTCTAAGTTCTATATCTAAGTTCTAAATTAAAAATGTATTTTTGCGCCTTCATTCACTTTCGGATATGAGTTGGATTGAGTTATTACTGTTGTCGGTGAGTCTTGCGATGGACTGTTTCGCGGTGAGTTGTGTCATCGGGATGGTGCATCCGAAGCTGAACATCCGCTACGTGCTGCGTTTTTCTCTGGCCTTCGGCTTTTTTCAAGGCGGGATGCCGCTGATTGGTTGGCTGTTTGGAGAATCTCTGCTGGGCCCGTTAGGTAAAATCGGGCCCTACATCGCTTTCGCGCTGCTGGCATTCATTGGCGGCAAAATGCTGATTGAAAGCATCTTTTCAAAAGAAGAGAAACCGAGGAACATGGATGTGACCCGATGGCACAATGTGTTGCTGCTATCCGTGGCCACGAGCATTGACGCATTAGCCGTGGGTTTCAGCTTCGCCATGATTCAAGAAGCCCATATAGCCCGCAATATTCTCACTATCGGAACGACCTCGTTTCTGGTTTCCATCGCCGCTTACACTTTCGTCAGACGGCTTTCTAATCCCAAAATCAGTCAACATGCTGAAATCATTGGTGGTATTATCTTGATTACCATAGGATTAAAAATACTATTGGGATGACAAGGAAAAGACGGTTACAAAACAATCACCCGTTGGGCTGTATTCATAAATTATGTAATTTTGCCGAAAATTTTTAATATGCGAAAGATTGTCACCTTCCTCCTCATACTTCTCTCGTGCGGTATTGTTTCGGCACAAGAGAACGTGCGCTATGACATTGAGCCAGGCATTACGAAAATCCAGGAGGATTACGTGAATAACTGGCGGAAATTGGGCGAAATCAACGGTTATCGCATCCAGGTTGCCGCCTATTCGGGGGTGAACTCCAAATCACAGGCCGAAGCCGCCCGCAATTCGTTCACCAACCTCTTTCCCTACACGAAAGCATACCTCTCTTACAACGAGCCCTATTTCAAAGTCCGCGTGGGAGACTACTGCACCCGGTTGCAAGCATATAAAGAATTGGAAATCATTAAGTTAACCTATCCAAGTGCTTATATTGTACCGGACAAAGTAAAATACTAACTTCTCAATTTATATATATCCAAAACATTCTGCATCAGCATGGCGATGGTCATCGGACCGACGCCACCGGGAACGGGTGTGCAGGCACTCAGTCTTTTTTCCAATTCGGGACGTGTGGTCTCGCTATAGACATCTCCCTGCAGCTTGCCGTCAACGCGGTTCATGGCCACGTCAATGAGGATAGCACCCTCCTTGAAGTCTGTGGGTTTTAAAAGATTAGGTTTTCCAGCCGCGGTGATGACTATGTCGCCGAGATGCGCAATTTCAGGCAAGTTCTTAGTGCGGGAGTGGCATAGCGTGACAGTGGCGTCGCGGTGGATGAGCAACTGCGCGGTGGGTTCGCCCACCAATTGGCTGCGCCCAATCATCACCACGTGTTCGCCCGCAACCTCTATCCCATTGGTTTCCAACAAAGTAGTGATCCCTTTCGGGGTGCATGGCATCACGTAGGGCTCGCCCAAGTGCAACAGTCCGACATTCATCAAGTGCAGTCCGTCGGCATCCTTGCGGTAGTCGATGAAGTCGAGCACACGTGCAGAGTTGTAATGGTCGGGGAGCGGCAATTGGATCAGGATGGCATCGACATTGTCGTTGCGGTTGCATTCGTCAATCATCACCATCAGCTCGCTTTCGGTCGTGGTGTCGGGCAGAAGATGCAACTCGCAGGCCATACCCAAGGCCTTGCAGGTTTTCGCCTTGCTGTTGACATAGGAGAGACTGTCGGGGCGCTCGCCCACAAGAAAGATGTCCAAACGGGGAGGACGCATTCCCTTTTCTCTGATTTCCGCCACCTCAGCGGCGATTTTCTCTTTCACTTGCTGTGCACACAGCTTACCATCAATGATTCTCATAATATTTATTTGCTGTAATAATCAATCACTTTCTCTAACGTTTCCCTGCAGACAGGGCAAAAGTCGTTGTAGATAATGCTGTTCATCGTGCAGTGCAGCGAAGGACGATAGACACCCTTGGCCACGTAGCCACCGCCTTCGTACACGCCGATGCGGTCGTAGTCGGAATGCCCCTTGGCCACGGGCGGCGTGGGAATCGGGGTACCGCTCTCCACTTTATCCTTCCATTTCGAGTCGAAATCCACCAGCGTGGTGAGGTTGGGCTCGGTGGGCTCCACTCCCGGCGGGTAGAA
This sequence comes from uncultured Bacteroidales bacterium, assembly GCA_947165685.1. Classification (GTDB taxonomy): domain Bacteria; phylum Bacteroidota; class Bacteroidia; order Bacteroidales; family WCHB1-69; genus F23-D06. The sequence continues at coordinate 98,341 of CAMVBK010000002.1, forward strand.
GTCCTGCACGGAGACTTCGGAGGTGTAGTACTCGTCCGCCAGACCTCCGATAAGATGCCCCATCTCGTGAACCACCACATAGTCGGGATACTCGCCGTGGTTATAGACAGTGCAATAGAAGTTGTAGATGCCGCCGCCACCGTATTTTTCGCTGTTGCAGATGATGATGATGGCATCGTAGGGCGCGTCGTCGGCCACCTCATGCAGGTTCCACACGCCCATGCACATCAGGTAACGGTCGAGGTCGATGGCATTGTAGGTGCAGTTCAGCAACGTCTTGACATAGAAGTTGTTTTGCGGCTGCGTGATGCCCGACTGCTCGGAATAGCCCTCGATGGCGCGGATGTTCACGTGACGGCGGTTCTCCTTGTACGGCGTGCAGTTCATCACATATTTGGCGAAACGCTTCATGTCGTAACGAAGTTTCCGAGCGTCGCTTTTGGCATAGCCGTCGGGAATAAAAAGGATGTCGATGGCCTTTTTCGGAGAATTGCCTTTGTGCAAATTCATGACGGCATACTCTTTCTTGGCCACTTGCACAGGCAGATTGGCAGGATCCAGCACCGTGTCTTTCAACAAGGTGGGCACATTCTTGCGGTCAAAGGAGGTGAATCGCAGCCGCACCGGCGCTTTCGGCATAGGGATGTTGGCGCACTCCTCCATGCGGGCGATTTCCGTCTCGCCGCGCTCGGTGGTGCGGTACTCCGTGAAGAGGCAGGAGTAGCTGCGGCTGTAGATCAGCTTCTGCGAGGCTTGGTCGAGCACCTCGACGAGGATGTCGCCATACTGGTAGGGCTCCACCAACTGCGAGCGCGTGCCGTTCCAATGGTCCACGAGCGTGAAATGGTCGATCTGCAATTGCTCGATATGCTTGTTACCGATATGCAGATAGTTGATTCTCAACGTCTTGTCAATAAAATAATCGTCGAAATGCTGGGCGTATGCAAGATGAGCGAAACTAAAAAGCAGAAAACTGACAAACCATAATCTACGCATATTCATTCAATTTTATGCGCAAAAATAACATTTTTTTGGAATGGCATTTTATCCTGTGTCATTTATCACCCGACAGGCTTCTTCCGCACCCCGAACTCGATTCCGCGTTCCACTTTCCTTCCAGCGGATTTCAGCACGAGGTAATAGACCACAACCCCCAACACGCTGACCCCGACGCTAAGCAACTCGTTGTGGGTGAACGCATAGCACCCGAACAGCAGCACAAGCAGGACAATCAGCGGTAGCACGTAAGCGAATAGCACGGCCTTGTTGCCGGCGGAGGTTTCTAATAACAGCTCCACGGTCTCGCCCACCCTGTATTCCTCGTTCCGCGTGTTCTTCACGGTGATGACCTCCTGCCGCCGGTCGGAGGGGATGCAGATGCTTTTGGCGTGGCAACCGCTGCATGCGGAGCTCACGATGATTTCCACGCTGATGTCGTTACCGTTGACGGCGCGCACGATGCCTTCGCGGCAGATGTTATCGTCCTCTTTCATAATTGTTTTCCTTTCTGAAATACTTCCCAGCCCCGCCCTTCAGTCTCCCCCTCGGGAAACAGACGGCAAAGATAACAAAAAAATCGCCCCTTTGACAACCACAATCCACAAAAAAGCCCGCTTCTATCTGTTGAAACGGGCTTGCTTGGCATTGTATGGTCATTGTCTCGTGAGAAGCAACGTCATGTCTTTACTGGCGAAAGAAAGGGTGTCTTCTCGCCAACCAACAACATAACACACCTCCTCGTCATCGCTTTTGAGGAAAAGAGCATCTTTCCAGAGAGTACAAGGGTATTCCTTGTTGTCTTGAGCCAGTCAACACGAATCATGTTTCATTTTTCTTACTATCACTCTTATCACATAAAAAAACGGGACTACAGGAAACAAGAAGGAGCTAAGAATCCATAGAAAAGACACCTTTTTTGAATTACCATTTCTCAATTCATTAAAAATCAAGAGCAATAGAAACAAAAGATATAAGAAAAACAAGGCGTATATCCACCACACTTGATCAGCAGAGGCAATCCATTCCATATCTTACACTCAAATTCGGTAATACAAATACAAAAAAAATCACCCCATATACATCAATCAGTACCCCTCACAAAAGCCGGAGCTCCTCCACAATACTCTTCCAATTTTTTTTCCATTCTTTCTTTATTACACCAACTCTTTCTGGGGTGCATACACAAATAGGATTCCGTTTGAAAAAGTAATTCTTCATGATTGATATGATAAGGAATGCTACCAACTTCTTGATGATAGACCTTAGCTGCAACAGCAACGATTATGACCGGATCTAACTCGTTTCCAATTCCTTCAACTATGGAATGAACGGAACTTCTATTTGAGCGCAAATCTCTAACAACAATGCAATCTTCATGAAAAAAAAATTGATGGTTGTTTTCGTTTGAAGTAATGATCATTGTCCTCTTATAATCATCTATCGACACTTCATACCGAGTTCTAAATAATAAAGATATGTCATAACGACCTTCTCCTTGGCAAAGTATCCTTGAAACTTTTGCGGCCATTAAAAAACGATATGCAAATTCGGAGTTTGTATATTGCATCAGTGTTTCTTCATTAAGAAAAGGACAGGATGATTCATCTATCGTGGTCGTATCTTTTTTGAAACACACCTCTTCGCTATTTTTTTTACAAGAGCCCAAAATGAAAACAATTATAAATATGAAAGTCTGAACAACAATACATTTTTTTTCATTTTTATAGTTTTAATATTTTCCCCTCTCGTGGTTTCGCGCGGGAGGGTTTCGCAGTTCCGGCATCGCAATCGGTTTTCGTTTGAAAGCGCAAATATACGAAATTTTCGCCCCTTTGTCAAGGGGTTTTTGCGTTTTTAACAATTTTTAGGAGGATTGGAACAGCATCCGCGCCATCTCCTCCACCTTCGTGATGGGCACGATCTGGAGGTTGTAGTCGGCGGGACGGATGCCCTTGAGGTTGTACTTGGACACGAACATGCGGGTGAAACCGAGCTTGTCGGCTTCGGCAATGCGCTGGGCGATGCGGGTGACCGGGCGCACCTCGCCGCTCAGGCCCATTTCGCCCGCGAAACAGGTCTTGGCATCCAGGGCAATGTCGATGGCCGACGACAGGATGGCGGCCACGATGGCCACGCTGATGGCGGGATCCTCCACGCGCAGGCCGCCAGCGATGTTCAGGAAGACGTCCTTTGCGCCAAGCTTGAACCGGCAGCGCTTCTCCAACACGGCCAGCAGCATGTTCATGCGACGGATATCATAGCCTGTGGCGGAACGCTGCGGCGTGCCATAGACGGCACTGCTCACCAAAGCCTGCGTCTCGATCATCATCGGGCGGTTGCCTTCCAAAATGCAAGCAATGGCGTTGCCGCTGTAGTCCTCCTCGTGCTGCGAGACCAGTATTTCCGATGGGTTTGTCACCTCCCGCAGCCCGTCTTGCAGCATCTCGAAGATGCCTAACTCGGAGGTGGAGCCGAACCGGTTCTTGATGCAGCGCACCATGCGGTAGCCGTAGTGCTGGTCGCCCTCGAACTGGAGTACCGTATCGACGATATGCTCCAAAAGCTTCGGGCCGGCGAGGGAGCCGTCCTTGGTAATGTGGCCGATGAGAAAGACGGGGCAGGCGGTGCGTTTGGCGAAATGCTGGAACTCGGCCGCGCACTCCTTGAGCTGCGAAATCGAGCCTGCCGCTGACTCCAGGAGGTCGCTCTGCATCGTTTGGATGGAATCGACGATGAGAATGTCGGGCTGTAACGCCTCGACGTGCTTGAAGATTTGCTGGGTGCTGGTCTCGGTGAGCACGTAGCAGTGGGGCGCGGGGTCGCTAGAGAGGCGGGCAGCGCGCATCTTGAGCTGTGCCTCGCTCTCCTCACCGGAGACGTACAGCACCTTCTGCCCGCGGAGACGCAGGGCCGTCTGCAGCAACAGGGTCGATTTGCCGATGCCCGGCTCGCCGCCGAGAAGCACGATGGAACCGCGCACGATGCCGCCGCCCAACACCCGATCGAACTCCGCGGAACCAGTCGCGGTGCGCGGGAATCTCGTGAGTTCAATGTCGTCGATGACCTTGGGGGCGCTCTGCGCGACAACAGGCGAAAAACGGCCTTTCTGCGTGCTTGCGGTGGCCGCAACGGTCACCTCTTCCTCGAAGGTGTTCCATTCGCCGCATTCGGGGCAGCGGCCCAACCACTTCGACGACTGTGCCCCGCAATTCTTGCAATAGTATATCGATTTGCTCTTTGCCATAAGAATTCACTATTTAACGAAACTGACCCTACCAAAGGGCCACCTTGCCGAAAGCAATAAAGGAAACTTCAGACCCAAAAAAAAGCCCGTTGAAACGGGCTTGTCTTATCAGTCGTCAACGGTGAGGAAGTTGCCGTTTCGGTCGAACTTCAGCTCCAGATCGTTGTCCAACTCTATTTCATAGCCCCCGTATTTTTTGCTGATCTTGACGATGATGTTGTTCGCGAATCTGGCCTTCACATATTTGGAAATGGCGGCCGGCACGATGGCGGCCGGGACAGCGCGGGTATGGCAATCCACATCCTTCCACTCACCGGCGATGGTGAAATCGATTTCGGTGCCGTCCATAAGGTAAACTTCATATTCACCGTCATCCTGCTTGCCAGAGAGGAATTCCACTCCGCTGAAGTGCTTGGTGATGAATTGCTGGGCTTTCTGAGGGAGTTGCGCGAACGTGACCGGAATGTCGGCAAACGCGTAGGTATTCATCGCAACCAGGCTTAACAGTAAAACAAATACTTTTTTCATTGCTTTGGCATTTAATTTGGACTTGAGTATGTAATCAAAAACGAATATTCTGATCTGTAAGAAACCGAATGGTTTAAAACGCTTGTGAAATTCTTGATTCCGAATCGGCAACAGCGAACGACGAACGAATGAAAATTGAAAAGAAGTCCGTCAGGCGACGGACTTCTGATTCTTAATCATCAACTCCGATGTAGTTGCCGTTTTTGTCGAAGACAAGGTCAGCGTCAATAGCGGTGTTCAAACCAACCTCGTAGCGGTTGTGCTCGAAGTGGATTTCATCGATGACAGCGTTCGGGAAGCGGGTGGCCACGTATGTGGTGATGCTTGCCGGGAAGTAACCCACAGGTATCGCTCTTCCGTGGCAATCCACTTTCTTCCAGTTGCCGCTGGGTTGGAAATCGACCTCCGTGCCGTCAATGAGGTCCACGTCATAGTCGCCGTCTTCCTCTTTGATGACGGACAGCACTTCGATGCCGTTGAAATAGGTGCTGAGGAATGTTTTGGCCTTCTTAGGCAGCTTGTCCTCAGAAATCGGCTTGTCAACACATGACACGAATGCGCTCATCGCGACAAAGCTCATCAGAATCAAAAAAAACTTTTTCATTGTATGATAAATTTGATGAATAATGGATTTTTCCTATTTTCAGTCATCTGCGCCAAAGAATTGACCGTTTTTATCGAAAACAAGGTCAAGGTCATTTTCCAGTTCCACTTCATAGCGCCGATGATCGTACTTGACATGAGTGGCGAAGTTCATGGGGAATCTGGCAGTGAGATATTGGGTGGTATTGGCCGGAAGCACGCCCGCAGGCAGCGGATTCATGCCGCAGTCTATCTCCTTCCATTCGCCGTTATGCTTGAATTCCAACTCCGTGCCATCGAATAATATGACATCGTATTTGAGTCCATCCCTTCGCACGGAAAGGACTTCGACACCGTTGAAATTGGCGGCCAGAAACTGTTTCGCACGGGCGGGAAGTTTCTCTGGGGAGATGGTTCTGTCACAGGAAGTGAAGGTGCACAGCATCATGACACCCATTATTAACATTGCTAATTTTCTCATCGCTTTGTCTTTTAAATTTAAGCTGCAAAAATACTTTTTTTCACATTTCCTCGCCAATTTTTTTCACAAAACAAAAAAAGGAGGTCCTGAGCAGGACCCCCTTGCGTTATTCATTATTAATATATGTTACTTCAGAATCGTAACTTTGTAGTTGGCAACACCTTGGTCAGTGGTGACATTCACAATGTAGGTGCCGGCGGCCACATTGAGGTTAATGACCTCGTGGGTGGTGTTCACCGCGCCGCTGTAAATCAGCTTGCCGTATGCATTGAAAATGCGGACGTTCTCGATGTTCATGCCCTCGTTGTTGAGAATATGGACATTCTGATGCTCAGCCCAAACCTTGACGTTGTTCATCACGACATCCTCGATACCGGTGTTGTCGATCGTGGTAGCATCGGTCTTGAAGGAGACCAGGTTGCTCCAGTCGCTGTGGTTGCTGCTCGTGCAGTTGGCGCGGACCTGCCACAGATAGGTGGTGTTCGGGGTGAGGTCGGTGAGAACATAGCTGTTGCCAGAGACATTGGAGACATTGGCCAGGTTGCCGGTCGGGGTCTTGTACTGGATATCGAAGGAAGTTGCGGAAGGATGAGACCAATGCAGCTCAGCGGAGGTGCTGTCGATATGGGTGGTGTACAGGAACGTCGGAACCTCACACTCAGCCAGCTTGAAGGTGGCGTTGATGGTGTGGTTGGCGACCACGTTGGTGAAGGTGTAGGCAGTCAGGGCACCCATGCTCATACCGTCAACCGTGACATTCTCGACCACATAGCCGTTGGCCGGGTTGATGGTGTAGGTCTGGGCAGCGCCATAGTTCACTGTCGTGTTACCGTTCGGCGTGATAGAACCGTTGGAACCGGCAGAAGCCGTGATGGTGTAGGTCTTGGCGGTCATCGTGGCCGTGATGGTCTGGTTGGCGTTGACAGCAGCGAAGGTGTAGGTATAGACACCGTTCACGCTCGGAACGTTGCCCAGATTCACATTGGAGCCGTTGACAGAGATAGCCGTCACGTTATAGCCCATGTTCGGGGTAATCACGAAGGAAGGCGTAGCGCCGAAGAGGACGGTGGTCGTACCCGGCGTGATGGAGCCGTTGGCAGGCTGGTTCACCGTAACCGTGTATTCGTTGGCCTCGAAGGCGGCGTAGATGGTGTGGTTGGCCGTAACGCCCGTGAAGCTGTAAGAAGTGACCGCACCCACAGAAGCGCCATCGACGAACACATCGCTCACATGATAGCCGTTGTTAGCGGAAATCGTGTAGGTCTGGTTGCCGTTGTAGGCCATGTTGGTGGTACCGGCAGGCGTGATTGTACCGCCGTTGCCGGCCGTTGCCACGATGCTGAACTGAGCGGCGGCAAAGGTGGCGGCGATAGTGTGGTCAGCCGTCAGAGCCGTGAAGGTGTAAGTAGAGACTGCACCCACAGAGGCACCGTCAACCGTCACATCGGTAATCACATAGCCAGCATTCGGCGTGATGGCGAAGGTCGGGGTGGCACCGTAAGCGTAGGTAGCCGTGGCAGGCGCAATCGTGCCGTTGGCACCGGCGTTCACCGTGATCTCGTAGGACTTGGCGGCGAAGGCGGCACTGATGGTGTGGTTGGCCTCGATGTTCGCGAACGTGCGGACAACGCTGGTCAGGTTATCGGCCTGCGTGTAGTTGGTGACCTCGCCGTCAACGGTGATGGAGGAGATGTAGTAACCTTCCGCAGCGTTGATGTTGTAGTCAGCCGTCTGGTGATAGAAGTAGGAGGCAACACCGGCAGGAGAAACCGTACCGTGTGCGCCGGCAGTGGCCGTCACTGTGAAGGTGTTGTCCACAAACTCAGCAACATAGTGGTAATTCGTGGTGATGTTGGTCAGCGTGTCCGTAAAGGCGACCGTAGGATCGGCCACGTTCAGGGTGACGTTGTTGCGCTTCACGTAAGCGATGCGGGAACCGACGGCAGGAGTGGCCGTGAAGACGTAGGTGATGTCCGGGGTGTAAACGAACTCAACGCCGTTGGACACCGTTCCGTTGCCCACGCCCTCGGTCGTGATGACAAAGTGGCTGGGAGCGAAAGTCACCACCACTGTGTGGTTGCCAAGCAGATGTTCGAAGGAATAGATGTCGATGATGTTGTGCTCCACACCGTCGATGATGATGCTTTCCACGTGGTAGCCCGGAGCAGGCGTGATCGTGCTCAGCAGGTCGGCGTAGCCGGGCAGCGTAACCGTGTAAGTAGCGGGAAGCGTGGTCGTGCCATCCACCACGAAGGTGTTGTTGATGGTACCCTCACCAGCCAACACCGTGTAGGTGATGGTGGTGCTGTCGAGGTCAACCATAACGTTAATGTCCTTGTCCTCCATCACCGGAGAGAGCGTCAGCGTGTATTGGCTGTTGCCAAGGGGAGTGATGAAATCGGTGCAGTCCATACCATTGACAAAGACGCCTTCCAGGTGGAAATGCGGCAGGATGGTGAAGACACCGGTATGGCTGCCGCCATGAGCCACCACTTCGTGGGCAGGGGTATAGATGGCACCAGGAGCATTGTCGTTATACGCCGTGACGTACAGGTTGTTCACGACGGCATTCACATGGTAAGCGTTCTCGGTGAAGGTGACATACACATAGTCGCCGTTCTCCGGAGCGAAGGTGAAGTTGTCCACAATAGCGTTGTTCGGGTTCTCACCTCTCACCAAAACGCCGTTCACATAGATGCCGGCCACGTGGTAACCGAAGTTGGAGGTGATGTGCAGAGTGACCTCATCGCCTTCGCCGACAAAATAGAGACCGCTGTTCGTGGTCGCCACATTGGAAACGACGATAGAGCCGTTGCCGTCGTTGCCGACAGAGAAGCTCACAGCTCTCTTGATGGAGACATTGTCGATGCTGAAACCGTCAGTACCCACAGGGCTTTCGGCCTTGAAGGCGACATGCAGGTTGTCCATGCTCATGTACATCGCACCGACATAGTTGTAACGTTGATAATCAGCATTGTTGAAGTTGAGAGTCTCAACCAAGTAGTCATTGTACAGGTTGGTGCTCGGACCGTAGTAAAGGCTGACTTTCTCGTTGTAGAACGGGCTGTTGGCCTTGTAGTCGAAGCTGATGAGATAGGTGCCGGGAGCGTACTCCACACACGGGGAGACCGCCACATCGTTGCCGACGTTCTCATCGCTGCCGTTGTAAACAAGGGCATTGCTTGTGACGGCGAACGTGCTGTTATCCGCGTTGTTGTCCATCACAGCCCAGTTGTGCACAGAAGAGGCGGGGAAGGTCTCCACATACGGGAGGGCCTGCTCAGCGGTCAGGTAGGTGACACCTGAAGTAGCCGTATTGTCATCGGTGTTGGTTTCGCTCGGGATCACCACCCATGCCGTGATGACGTTGGTAGCCGCAGTGAAGGTCGGAGCGGTAGTGAACGTGTAGGTGTAAGTCTCACCATAGTCGAAGGAAAGGTAAGGCCAAACCGTCTCATGCACAACGGGGCCTTCGCCATTCACCTGATAGTAAGCCTCGAAGCTGGTGATGGGGCTTTCCATCATGTTCTTCACGGTGATGCGGGCAATCATATTGGAAAGGTCGCAGTTGTTGGGGTTGGTATAGACATTGACCAAAGCGATGTCAACCAAAGCGGGGCAGATGACCGTTGTGGTAACCTCGGTGCTCTCATCATCATCACCGCAGAGGGCCTTGACGGCAACCGTGTAGGCGTCGCCGGGTTGCATGCCCGTGATGGTGTAGGTGGGCGTGGTAACCACAGCCGTGATGGCGTCGCCTTCCTCAGGAGTGAGGGTGATCTGCCAAGAGGTCTCCTCGCCACCGGCGAACCAAGTGATCACGCTGGAACCGTTCTCGACTTCCGTGGCGGAGAGTGCCATAGGAGCGGGACAGGTAATGGCGGCACATTGTTGCGTGAAGAAATCAGCAGCGTCAACGAGACTATAACCACCGTCGGAATAGATTTCAGCGCCGCAAGGATCGAGAATTTCGAAAGAAACCTCAGAATCATAAGATCCACTATGCCAACTCAAAGTCACTGACTCTCCAGCAGGGATTTCGATGGTAGCGGCATCGTCATAAATTTTGTTGTAATAAGATCCCGTTGCCATCACGATTTGCTGGGAAGTGCCATCGCTGAAAGAAGCTAAGATATAGCCACCATTCCAACCATCGCCGTATGAGTCGTGCATCGCAACAGTATAGAGGCAACCATCGAAGCAAGTGGCGAAAGATGTCGTTACATATTTGCTGGTATCCGTCTCACTGCAGATAGCTTTCACTCGCACATTGTAGGTGGTGCCAGGCAGAAGACCCGTGATGGGATAGGTGGTGGTGGAAACTTCCACAACCGTCCAATCAGCATCAGCCGCAGTCTTGTACTCGACTTGCCAAGCGGTCTCGTCGCCGCCAGCCGTCCAAGTCACGATAGCGGAATTGCCCGTGATGGCCGTGATAGCCAAATCTGCGGGTTTCACACAAGATGACTGATCCGGACATTCGGCCGTGAAGAAGCCTTGGCTTTGGGCATCACTGCCAGTATAGGCATTTACGCCACAATCGTTTACAATCTCGAATGAGGTCTCGCTTGCGTATGAACCATTCGTCCAGTTGCAAGTCATCGTCTCACCTTCGGGGATAGTCACCAGGAAGGATTCTTCGCTACCGCTTGCCAGGGTCAATGACTGGGAGGTGCCGTTGCTGAACTCCAAGCTGATGGCATTGCCGTTCCAGCCGTCACCCCAGCTGTCATGCAATACGAAGGTGTATTCGCAAGGATTGCCGCAAACAGTGGTGAATGTGGTCGTGGCAGGATCGGAAGTGGCGTCACCGCAGATGGAGGTAACCGACACTTCGTATTCGGTAACGGCGGCAAGACCCGTCAGGGTGACGGTAGGCTCGTTCGTCTGAACAGTCGTCCATTCGGCATCGTCGGCAGCCTTGTAAGCCACTGTCCAAGCGGTCTGGTCGGCGCCGGGCGTCCAAGTCAGGACGGCGGAGTTGTAGGTGATGTTGTCAGCCGTGATGTCGGTGACAGGCAGACAGGTGGCATCCGCCGTGGAGGTGATGGAGACATTATCGATAGCACAGGTGTACCAAGTGCTCTCCTTGAACCAACGGAAGGCGATTCTGGCGCCTGCGGGGAACTCGCCCTCGAATGCGGAGAAGTCAACACTGTAGTCATTGTCAGAAGTGGTGACGGAGGGGATGGTGGCCACGACCGTGTAGCTGTTGACCGGATCGGTGACATCGGTCACATAACCCACGGTGAGGACACCCTGGGAAGCGCTTTCCATTCTGCGCCAGAAGGAGACCGTCATGGTGCTGAGAGGACGTTCGAACATCGGCAAAATGGCGAAGGAGTTGCTACCGGAACTGTTGGAGTAGAAACCAAGACCCTTACCGCTCTGCGCATAGTTAAAGGCTGAGTTTGAACCCGTATTCACGTGAGGAGCGTAGTTCTTGTTCGTGTTACCCGTGTAAGAGACCCAACAATTGGGAATCACACCTGCGGCAGAGTAGGAGCTGCCGGAATAGCTGTCGAAGTTCTCTTCGTACGGGGTAGCCATCGGCAGACACTCGGTCGTGGCAGTCGCGCTCAGAGAGTACTCGCTGACCGTGGTGCCGCAGTTGGCCTGCACATAGAATTCGAAGGAAGTGGCGTCGGCCAAACCGGTAACCGTGAACGGGTTGGCATCGGCGGCAACCACAGTACCTGTGCCTTGCTCAAAGCCGACAGGGCCGTATTCGATGTTCCAGGCTTCTTCGGAACCGCCGGCAATCCAACCAAGCGTGGCAGAGGTGGCGGTGACATCCGTAACCGTGAGCATCGTGGGAATCTGGCAATCGGGCTTCATCTCGACGGTAAAGTCGTCCAAGTTCCAAGAGCAGTTGTTCGTAGCGGAGGTGAAACGCAAGGTGATGCGAGCGCCATCCGGCACATTCTCACCGAAGGTGAACGGACCATAGAGCAGCGAGTGTGCGCGGTTGTAGCTGCCAGATTGGGCAGGAACTTGCAGCACTTCCACGAAGGTGGAGGCATCCTCAACGTCCGTGATGTAACCCAACTGCATGGTGCCGGGCGTGGTGCCGGTGACCGTACCGTAGTAGCTGAACTGCAGCTCGGAGAGGTTGTTGGTGAAGGCGGGCAGCACCAACGTGGCCACAGCGCCGCTGTTACCCTTCAGCTCGGCAGAATTTTTGCCGGAGTGAGATGCCGGAGTGTAGTTACGATAGATGAACGGGGAGTTGAAGCTGGTCAGCTCGGGAGTAGCCCAGCAATTGTCGAATGCCAGGTTGCCGGAACCGGTATAGGCTTCAAAATCCTCATTCCAGGGGTTCTCTTGAGTGATCGTGATCGGGCCACACTCGGTTTGGAAGCTGAACTTGGAAGACCACACGCTCTGGTAGCCGAGACCGCAGTCTGCCATCACATAAACGTCGTAATAAGAATAGGGGTTCAAACCCATGAGCGTGACGTGGTTCTCGCTCGCGCTCACCTGAGTACCAGTGCCGAGGACGAAACCGGCAGGACCGCATTCGACAATCCAGCTGGAAGCTTCGCCGGGATTCCAGGTAAGGGTGGCGGTGTTCTGACCATTCTCAGCCAAGGCAAGGCCTGTGGGAGCGGCGCAGATGGTCGGCATCGTGAAGTTGATGACAGACCAGTCGCTGGTCTCTTCCTCACCGCAGAGAGCTCTTACCTTAATGTTGTACTGTTCGCCTTCGGTCAAACCGGAGAGGTCGAACTGGGAACCGTTCTGCACGTTCAAGGTGACGCTGTAGTCACTGTTGACACCGGTCACCACAGCCTCATACTGGTTGATGCCATCAACGGGCAGCCAGCTCACGTTCACCGTGTGGGCATGGGCGATGGCGACCAGGTTCTGCGGAGCGATACAGTTGGCCACGGTGGTGAAGTTCACCTCAGCCTCGTTGCTCAGACCGTTGGTACCGCAGTCGCTCATCACGCGAACGTTGTAGGACGTGTTCTCCTGCAGGCCGGTCAGCTCGAAGTGGTTATCGGCCAAGTTGACGGTCGTCCACTCGTCGGCACCCGCAGCCTTGCAGCCAAGCACCCAAGCGGTGGCATCGCCGGCCTCCCAGTTAAGGGTGGCTCCGGTGGTGGTGACATTGCTCACAATCAAGTTGGCGGGAGCGTTGCAGTGCTCGTCGCCGCAGATATAACCGGTGTAGTCAATGTTCATATTGGGAAGATTGGCACTGCGGCCGGTTGCCGCTGACGTGCCCGGATGTGAAGCGTATGATGCATCACTGTCGTTCCAACGATACATCACGGCATTGGTGTTATTTCCAGTGCATTTATAATACAAGGACTTGTATGCACCCGAAGAGCGAGAGGTCACAATGACCAAGTTGTCTGTCCCATTATAATAATAAGGAGTGGAAAGCGTGTAGGTCTCCCAACCGGCCGTACTGCCGATAGTGACGTTGTCGCTCTCATAAACAAGGGTCAAATCGTCCATGGAAACCCAATCCGTGGTGGTTTCGTTGTTCGCATGCGTGGTAGTGCCGATGTAGATCTTCAATGAGGAGCATTCCTGGGCATTGGCCGCGTTCACCTCCCAAGAGAGGCTGTTGATATAACCTGCCGTCTCAAAATAGGAGGCGGGATAAATCATCTGAATCCAAGAATTCTTATAAAACGATCCAAACGGAGCGTAATAGGATGTAGCGGTACCTGTTCCGATGCTCACATCCACATGACCGGTAGTGAGTTCTATGCACGGAACATAGAACTGGGAAGACACCCAAACGCTGCTGTTATCACCACAATTGGCTTTCACGCGCACATCGTAAACCGTCTCCGTGGCGAGGTTGTTCAATGTGACGGAGGCGGAGGAGGCGTTCACCGTCTGCCAGGCATCAGCATTGGCAGCCTTGTACTGCACTTCCCAGGCGTTCTGATCTTCAGGAGCGTTCCACGTGATGGTGGCGGTATGGCCCTCCACGGTGGCGGCGATGTTGGAGACCTGCGTGCAGGTGCTCTCCATCTTCACGTTGTCGATGGCGGCGGGAGTCTGCGTGCCGTTGGCGTTGTTGTTGCTCCAGGTGAAGACGAGCTTCTTGGCACCGGCGTAGGAGGCGGGAATCAGAATCGTCTTGGTGGAGAACTCGCCCACGTTGTAGATGCGGGTCAAAGAGGTGGCAGGCAAAACACCGGCCTCGGGAGCCTCATCCAACAGGGAAACCTGCAGGAAGTCGTTGGCCTCGCCCATGCTTCTCACGTCGAAGGTCAGCAGCACATCGCTGGCGGGCAGCGTCACGTCCATGTAGGCGTGCGAAACGGAAGCAGCCGATACATTATATTTATTAGTAAGACCGTTGGAGGAAGAAATATAGAGCTTGCTGTTGTCGAAGCCCGCAGCCTCGCCGATATACCATTTGTTGGCATTCTCGCCGTTCACGAGGGTCCACAGTATGCCGGAGTTGTTCTCGAAAGAGCAGGTGAAAGGCAAGGCATTGGTGATGATGTCGGCGTTGCTGCGCGGATAGAGTTGCGGGACACCGTTGTAAAGCGTCACCAGACCCACGACGGATGCGCTTTCCCCACCCGTGAAAGTGGCGGAGACTGTTTTGTAATTGTTACGGACAACAATAGTGCTTCCGTTTTGGGAAAAATTCACATTAGTGGCGGCGCTGGTGTTGAAGGAGCCTGCGGCGAACTGACCGTCACGGAGAAGCACCAGATTGGAAACATACTGGACGGGGTTGGCCAACAGTTCGGCAACTGTGACTTCAACAGGAGTGACTGAGCCTGCAACACCTTCTGCGGTGTTCAGCGTGGGATACATTTCCATAATGCCGTTGTACTCGACAAGGGTACCGTAAAGACCGGAAATCACATCACCTTCTTGATATTCGGTGGTGATGGTGTAGGGGGTATTGTCATAAATCAGCAAGCCGCCAGTGGCATCCTGAACGAACAAGTTTTTCCCATTACGGAAAACGTAATTCACATCACCGGTGATGTGGTACAGCTGGTTCTCCGTACCGGCCTTGAAAGCGGCGATATTGGCCACCTCGACCGGGAAAACGTAATTGGCCGTCGCCACTGCGCTGGTGTCTTCACCCAAAACCGCACATGCCGACACCGTAGTAGTGGCACTCACTGTGAAGGGAGCATTATAAAGAACCGCATCACCGCCATTGATAGAATAATAAATGTTGGCACCTGTGGTGGCACAAGACAAAGAAACCGTTTGAGGAGTGTAGTAGGAACCTGCAGGGACGGAGAAAGTGGGGGTTTCCACCACCACGGAACCAACCTCACTGTAGGTGATGGTGATGCTGGCAATGCGGATATGGCCGCTCGTGCTGTTCACCGCATTGTAGCACTTCACGCCCTCCACAGCATTAAGACCGGAAATGGCGCACACATTGCCGGAAGGGGTCATCACGACGGCTTCGCCACCATCGGCGATGAAGCCCATGTTCCCGGTATTGCCGGCGTTTTCATTCACCGAGATACCGTTGATCTGATATCCTGCGGCAGGAATCAACGTGATGAAGTTGCCGTTACCACTGCCAGGGTAAAACCGAATGGCAGACCCCGTGTTGTAATATTTCGGGGAGTTACTGGCTTCACCCTTGCCAGCCACGAACGAAATGTAATCGTTAATCGTTCCACTGACAAGTTCTGTGGCGTTCTCATACCCTTGCTCCGAAAAGACGAACGTCACCTCTTCGGCAAAGGCGTTACCGACCGCCATCAGCGTGATCAGCATGAAGGCGGCTAAGCGCTTGACCTGTCCGGTCAGCCTCTTTAAAATGTAAGCTTTTCTCATAGTTTGTAAATTTTATGAATAATAAATAATTTTAGTTTCTACCTTATTTTATTCGTATTTTTAATACTTTCCACTCAATCTACAACATACAGCATACCAAGCCGCAAAGATACTTTTTTTTTAATACAATAGGAAAGGGAAAATTTTTTTTCGCATAATATAGAAACTCGATTCGAGGTTCAGGTTTCGGGTTTCACCTATCACAAAAAAATGTATCTTTGCCCCCGTTTTCAAAAAGCATTCAAAAAATAAAAACACTTTGATATTATGAAAGACAACATCACAATGAGCCTGAACCCGCTCGTGAATTATTTCAAGAAAAGTCCGAAAGAATTCACCAAGGCGGACATGATCAAATACGTCGAGGAAAACAACATCCCGATGGTGAACTTCCACTATGTGGCTGGCGACGGCCGCATCAAGACCCTCGGTTTCGTGCTGCACAGCCGCGAATACTTAGAGCAGATCCTCTCCAACGGCGAACGCGTCGATGGATCCAACATCTTCCCGGCCTTCATCCATGCCGGTTCCAGCGACCTGTACGTGATCCCGCGCTTCTCCACCGCTTTCCTGAACCCGTTCTCCGAAATCCCCACCCTCTCCTTCCTCTGCTCCTACTACAACAACGAGGGCAAGCCGTTGGAGAATTCCCCGGAATACATCCTCCGCAAGGCCGCCAAGTCGTTCACCGAAGTGACCGGCAACTACTTCCAGGCCATGGGCGAACTGGAGTACTACGTCATCGGCGAAGAGGATGACCTTTTCACCATCCCCGACCAACGCGGCTACCACGAGTCGTCGCCGTTCACCAAGTTCGAACATTTCCGCGCCGAGTGCATGCTCAACATCGCCAAGATGGGCGGCCTCATCAAATACGGCCACTCCGAAGTGGGCAACTTCACCATGGACGGCAAGATTTACGAGCAGAACGAGATCGAGTTCCTGGTGACCGACGTGCAGGATGCCGCCGACCAGCTGATCCTCGCCAAGTGGATTATCCGCAACTTAGCCTACGAATACGGCTTCGATGTGACTTTCTCACCGAAAATCACCGCAGGCAAGGCCGGCAGCGGCCTCCACATCCACACCTGCATCGTGGATGCCAAGGGCAAGAACCAGATGGTGACCAAGGGCAAGCTGAACAGCATCGCCAAGACCGCCATCGCAGGCTACATGACCTGCGCCAGCTCCTTGACCGCCTTCGGCAACACCAACCCGACCTCCTACTTCCGCCTTGTGCCGCACCAGGAGGCCCCCACGTCTGTCTGCTGGGGCGACCGCAACCGTTCCGTGCTTGTGCGCGTGCCGCTGGGCTGGACCCACAAGAACGACATCGTGGCCGAGCTGAACCCGTTGGAGAAGCCCGTCAACAAAGACCGTTCCCAGAAGCAAACCGTCGAGTTCCGCTGTCCGGACGGCTCCGCCGACATCTACCTCCTGCTTGCCGGCCTCGTGTGCGCCGCCCGCCACGGCTTCGAGATGGAGAACGCCCTCGAGTTCGCCAAGTCCACCTATGTTGACGTTGATATCCACCGTGCCGAAAACAAGGCCCTCGTGGAAAAACTCGCCCAACTGCCCGCCTCCTGCTGGGAGTCGGCCGACGAGCTCAGCGCCCACCGCGAGATCTTCGAGGCCCACGGCGTCTTCGATCGCTCCATGATTGACGACATCATCAAACAGCTCAAGTCCTTCGACGACCGCAAAATCCGCGAACAAATCGCCAAAAAGCCCGAACTGATGACCCAAATGGTGAAGGAATATTTCTACTGCGGCTAATCTTTTCCGACAATTATTCATTTATTATATGATTCCCCACTTGGTAGAGACGCAAATTAGCGTCTCTACTTTTTTTAATGTTACAAAACCGACACTTCGTGCGACATTGTCTATACAAGATGTTTTTTTAGAACAAAAATATTTCGATGTGGTTGTATTCAGAAAATTGTAATTTTGCAGTTTTGTATAGAACAAGAAAAATAAGATTTTTATGAAAGAGAGACATATACTTCTTTTCACTTTACTGGTAGCAGGTTTTTTGGTTGCCAAAGCCCAAAACAACGTGACCGTGCAATCGCTGCAGAACACCCATGTCGATACCATTCTGAGATACCACCTCGCGGGCGAAGGCGTGGAACTCACCAACGGGCGGTTCAACAACAACGCCGGCATCGTCACCTCCAACCAAATCGGGTCGTTCAACCGGAACAACTACACGCAGTTTCCGTTTGCAACGGGATTGATCATGACCACGGGTGCCTGCTCGGTGGCGGCAGGCCCAAACAGTTCAGGGAGCGCCTCCAGCCTCGCCAACGTCAGCTACACCGACGCCCTGCTGCAACAATATAACCAGGGCTACACCGTGCAGAACAGTGCGGCATTGGATTTCGACTTCTTAGCCTACGCCGACACGTTCGCCTTCAACTACGTATTCGGCTCGGAGGAGTATCCCGAATATGTCTGCGCCAACTACAACGACCTGTTCATTTTCCTGCTCACCGGTCCCGACCCGGTGACCGGCGTGACCACTACCAAGAACGTGGCCGTGATTCCAGGCACAGTGACGGCGGCTAACCCCAACGGAGTGCCCGTCTCCATCAACACCGTGAACAACGGCGCCACCAGCAGCAGCGGTGTTTCATGCGAAAACGGAACCTATTCCGCCTACTATATCGCCAGCAATGCCGGCAGCAACGGCGTGGAATACAACGGCCGCACCGTGCAGCTCGCCGCCGAGGGCAACATCCTCGCCTGTGAAAACTACCACATGCACTTGGCCATCGGCAACGCGGGCGACAACTCCTACGACTCCGGCGTCTTCCTCGAAGGCAAGAGCTTCCAGAGCGAGGTGACCACCAAATTGCTCATGCGCAATACCTACTGCCTCCACGAACCCATCGTTTTCGAATACCAGGCCGGAAACGTGGACACAGTCTTTGTAATCACCCCGCATGGCGACACCCTCCGAAACGAACCCTTCACCATCCCGAGTGCCAACGCCAGCGACAGCGGATTGTACTACCTCTATGTCCATAAAGCCCTGAACTGTGTGGATTTGTGGGCATACGACAGCATCTTCATCCATGTCAAGAATGTCTTCAAACCCGACCTTGGCGAAGACCAGTGGCACTGCACCGGCGAACTGGTGACCCTGAACTCCGGCTACGAGAACAGCGAAGCCACCCTGTCTTGGAACACCGGCGAAGATTCCGAATCCATTGAGGTCATCACATCGGGAGAATACATCTTAGAGGTCGAAATCTTCAATCCGGAATCCCAGTCCCGCTGCTATAGCTCCGACACGGTGGTCATCAACTTCTGGCCGCTGCCGAAAGCCGATTTCGAGGCGGACGTGCTCTCCGGCTGCACTCCCGTCACCTCCCGCTTCACCAACCTCACCAGCACCACTTCCGACTCTATCCGATGCGAATGGTTCATCTTTGACGAAAACCTCGCCCTCATTGACTACAGCCCGGACCTCGCCCCTGTCTTCCATTTCAACGATGCCGGCACCTATTCCGTGAAACTCCTCGTCACCACGGCGGAAGGATGCCAAGACTCCATCACCAAATGGAACTACATCATCACCTCCCCGCAACCGCAAGTCGATTTCCAGGCTTCCCCGGAAATCAGCATGATGAGCGAGACCAACGGACAGATAGAATTTTCCGCTTACCTCTCCGACAATATCATCGGCAATCCCAACGCACACCTTGTCTGGACGTTCGGCGATGGCGAAACAGTGGAAAATGAGCCTTCCACCAGCCATATATATAGTTCCTGGGGCGACTATGTGGTCACGCTGGCCGTCACCACGGAAGGCGGCTGCGGCGACTCGGTGAGCCACACCATCGTCATTGAGGACGACCTGCGCTTCCCGAACGTCATCACCCCGAACGGCGACGGTGTCAACGATGTGTGGGCCATCGAGAACCTCAACACCGACATCAACTTCGAAGATCCGGACGGTTTCCGCCAAAACGAGCTGCGCATCAGCGACCGCTACGGCAAGGTGGTGTTCCAAACCAAAAACTACGACACCTGGTCGAAAGACGGGCAAATCTACCCGGGACTCAATCCGTTCTCCGGCGAAAACCTCAACGACGGCGTCTATTACTACACCTTCAAATACAAAGGAAAGGCCAAGACGACCACGTGGAACGGATCCATCACGATTGTACGGTAACGGCTGTTGGCTGTTGGCTGTTGGCTGTTGGCTGTTAGCTGTTAGCTGTTGGCTATTGGCTGTTGGCTGTTGGCTGTTAGCTGTTAGCTGTTGGCTATTGGCTATTGGCTGTTGGCTGTTGGCTGTTAGCTGTTGGCTAAGGGCTAAAGGCTAAAAGCTAAAAGCTAAACCACCGATCAGAAGGCCTAACGCCATCGTCAAGCCTTTCATGACAAGGAAGTTGCGTTTCGACTGCGCCATGAGCGGGATACCGGCGTGGCCGTTCTGCGCGATGGAATTGGCGACCAGCACGGCGAAGGGGATGCTGCCTTGCAAGTAAAGCATCACGAAAATCAAGTGCGGGCCCGACACCGGCAGGAAACCCACTGCCACCGCGATGAGCAGCATCAACCACTTGGTCCACGCATGAGACCTCATCATCGTTTGCAAATCGACGAAATGGTTAAGGATTCCCAACACCAAAAGAGTTCCGAACGCATAGAGGAAGAGCTTGAGCGCGTGTTGTTTGACGACGTGCTCCCACACGTGCTCGCGCAGAAAATGCAGCATTCGCTCCCGCCAGGGCCGCTTTTCCGTCGCATGGGCATGGGGCAAATGGTCCTCGTGAATGGGAAAGTCGTGATTTTCAAATGTAACGAATTTGTTTTCAGGTATTTTCTGCAAGATCAAGCCTACCACAAAGCCGATGGCGAAGAGGATGCCTGTCAGCAGCAGTGCGTTTTTCGGACTCTCGGCGGCGAGGAAAAGTGCCTCGTCGCCAAACGTGGCGACCATGCCGCCGATCAGTGCCCCGAAAGAGAGCATCTGGTGGGTGAAGAGCGACACCACCACGAAACCGCCCGCACACCCGGGAATCGCCCCGAGCAAGCACGCCAGCGCGACCTCCGCCACGGGCTTTCCGTGCAGCTTGCGGAACAGCCGCCCCGAAGATGAGATGTTGACCGACTCCACCACCGCCATCAGCAAAAGCACCAACAGCGTGATGGAAACCGATTCCTTTAACGCCTCCCAAATAATATTGAATACGATTTGCATTTACAAAAATGACCCCTTAAACTCCTTACAAATTCAGATTCTTCGCCAACGTCGGGTCTGTCTTTTTCGCACCCCACACCTTGGCGGAGATGTCGTGCGCCTCCTTGGGTGTCAACAGGTCGTAGTGCTCCATGGCGCGCTGCACGAAAATGCACTGCTGGATCTGCGCCTTGTCGGTAACCACCGCGTCGGCAAGCGCCTTGCAGGAGGGATAGCCGCAGAGGTGGCAATCGACCTGAGGCAGGTTCTGGTTGATTTCGAACGCCCGCTTCATCTTCTGCATCGCCGCTGCCACGTTGTCGTCCATCTTGTCCATCGAGCGCGGCTCCACCGCACTGACATGGCGTTTGTCGGCCAGATAGTTGAAGTAGTTGAGCAGGTCGTTGTCCTCCGCATCCACCTCATCCGAGCATTTCGACATCCGCTTGCGCTGCCGCTCAATCATCAGAAAACGGTTCTCCGCCGTGAGGATGCCGCCGCAACAGCTACCGTCACATGCTCTAAGTTCAAGAAAATCAATATCTTGAATATCCTCATCTTCCACCTTTTCCAAAAATTCCGACACATTGTGGATGTCATCGATGGCCAAGTTGCGGCCCGTACGCAGCATCTTGGTCTCGCCGCCGGTGAGCGGATAGGTGATGCTGGCCTTCGAGAGGCGGTGGAAACGGGTTGACTCGTCACACATCTTGTACTCTCCCGTCTTTATTACCCTTAACACCTTGCTGTACAAGTAGTTCATGTTAATTACGCCGTTCACAGGCGACTTGTCCTCCCCCACAGGGCTCTTGATGGCGGCAATCTTCGCGGCGCAAGGAGTCACATAGAAAATGCCGATGTCCTCCTCTGGGATGCCTTTCTCCGTCAGACTCTTCTTGATGTATTCGGCCGTGATGTCGAACGGAGCCTTCACAAGGTAGATGTTATCGACCAAAACGGGGAATTTCACCTGTATGAGGCGCACGATGGCAGGACAGAACGAAGAGATGACCGGTTTCTCGTACGGCACGTTCCCGCTTTCGAGGTCGCGGCGGATGTACTCCTTGATGAAGTCCACGCTCTTCTCCACTTCATACACATACTTGAAGCCGATGTGCAGCAGGGCGGAGAGGATGGTGCGCTCGCGGATTTTCTCCTCGAACTGCGCCAAAAAGATGGACGGCACCAGCAGGACCGGGTACTTGTAGTCATACACCGTCTGGAAGTCATCCTGTTCGATATAGATGGCGTTCATCGGGCAGGCCACGTAGCAGCGGCCGCAATCGACGCAACGGTTCGGGTCGAGCACCGGATGCCCGTCCTCAACATGGATGGCACTGGTGGGGCACACGCCCGTGCAGTGGGAGCAACCGATGCAGAGGTCATATTTGAATTGTAATGCGTGGTGGAAATCTTCAGCCATGGGTTTGGTGAAAGTTTAGAGGTTTAAGCAGTTTAGGAGGTTAGGGAGTTTAGGGGGTTTAGGGGGTTTAGAAGGTTAGAGTGTTTCTATTGGAAATAGTTCACAAATTCGATGGTGGTGCCTTTGCCCACCTCGGAGGTGATATTGAGGGAGTCGGAGTTGTTTTTGATGTTGGGAAGGCCCATACCGGCGCCGAAGCCCATCTCGCGCACTTTCTGGGAAGCGGTGGAATAGCCCTTCTGCATGGCCCTGTCGATGTCGGGGATACCAGGACCCTCGTCGGCGAGGACGATCTTGACGTGGTCTTCCTCCAGATCCACGGTAATGTCGCCGCGATAGGCATGCGCCACGATGTTGACTTCCGCCTCATAGAGCGCCACCACGGTTTTCTTTACGATCTCGGGACTCACCCCGATCTTTTTGAGCATCCTTTTCACCTGGCTGGAGGTGGACCCCGCATTGGTGAAATCGCCGCCTTCTACATGATAAACAAAATTCATAATGCAAGATTTGGTTAACAATCAGGTTAATAAACAGCCGGCAGACCGGCATTGTACAGGATTCCCGAGGTCTTGTACATGGAATATTCCGTCCGGATAATCACCATGTCATTGTCCTCGGCCAGCTCCTTCATCTCGTCCGTCACAGTTTTGCCACGCACGATGAGCAGATAGCTGATGTCGGACATTTCGCATGTCCGTATCGACTGCAGATTGCTCAGTCCCGTGAGCAGCAACAGGTTGTCAGCATCCTTCAGCGTGAGCACATCGCTCATCAAGTCAGAGGCGAAAACACATTCAATCTGCTGGTCCAGATAGTCTTCGCCACAGATAATCTCGCCTTGCACCAGGTCTTTAATCTCTTTGAGTGTCATTTTCAAAAATGTTTTCTAAAAAGAATATTTGATGAAATAATCCGCAAAGATACTTTTTTTTTAAATGGGACGTTCATGTAATGTTTTGTATTTTTTATGTACTTTTGCCGCCGATTTGATAACCCATTAACCCATTAACCCATTAACCCATTAACCCATTAACCCATTAACCCAATGAACATATTAGGCATTTGCATTTTGGCAGGAATCATCGTGGCGGCAGCGTGCGCCGTGTATGTCACGAAAATGGTGATGGAGGCGAAGGCGAAGATCGCCGCCCTGGAGAGCAACAGAAAGAACCAGTCGGTGACATTGCCGCTGCGTCTGCAGGCCTACGAGCGCATGGCCCTCTTCTTGGAACGCATCGACCCCAACCAGTTGGTGATGCGCATCCACACCGCCGGGTTGACCGTCTCACAGGAGCAGAACCTGCTGCTGACGGCCATCCGCAGCGAGTTCGAGCACAACTTGTCGCAGCAGATTTACATCTCCGACCCGGTGTGGCAGAGAATCTGTGACGCCAAGGGCGACATCGAGGCCATCATCAACACCGTGGCCGCCGACATGGACAAGGATGCCGACAGTCGCGAGTTTGCCGAAACCGTGCTCGCCGTCACCGCCCAAAAGCCCGTGGTGGAGCTGGCCATCCAGATTCTGAAGACCGACATGCAGAAGTGGGCTTATTAGCTGTTGGCTGTTAGCTGTTGGCCGTTGGCTGTTGGAGAAGTTGGAAGTCTATTTGCCCAGTTGAACATTTTTTTTGTATTTTTGCGCCGTCATTTTATTCCCTAACATAAAATTAAGAACAAAGAATCGATTATGAACAATGCCAATTATGTATTCAGAGAACCGCAGAACGAGCCGGTCTTCTCTTATGCGCCCGGCACGCCGGAAAGAGCACTGCTGCAACAAGAATTAGAGAGACAATACAACCAGGAGATCGAAATTCCGCTGATCATCGGCGGCAAGGAGGTCAGAACTGGCGATATGGGACAGGTTGTGATGCCCACCGAGCACAACCATGTGCTGGCCAAATACCACAAAGTGGGCAAGAAAGAGGTGCAGATGGCCATCGACGCGGCCATGGCCGCCAAGAAAGGCTGGGAGGAAATTCCGTGGATCCAGCGCGCCTCCGTCATGATGAAGGCCGCCGAGCTCCTCGCCACCAAGTACCGCTACATTTTGAACGCCTCCTGTATGTTGGGCCAGGGCAAGAGCCCCATGCAGGCTGAAATCGACTGTCCGTGCGAGGCCATCGACTTCCTGCGCTTCAACACCTACTTCGCCTCCCAGCTCTACAGCCAGCAGCCGATCTCCGACCACGCCACGCTGAACCGCAACGAATACCGCGGCATGGAAGGCTTCGTGTATGCCATCACCCCGTTCAACTTCACCTCCATCGCGCTGAACCTGAACGTGGCCCCCGCCCTCATGGGCAACGTCACCATTTGGAAGCCCTCCACCACCGCCATTCTCTCCAACTACTACCTGATGAAACTCCTCCAGGAGGCCGGTCTGCCCGACGGCGTCATCAACTTCCTGCCCGGCAGCGGCTCCGTCATCAGTGAGGTGGCTTTCAAGTCGCCGCACCTGGCCGGCATCCACTTCACCGGCAGCACCTCCACCTTCAAGAGCTTCTGGAAGCTCATCGGCGAGAACATCGACATCTACAACACCTACCCGAAGATTGTGGGTGAGACCGGCGGCAAGGACTTCATCTTCGCCCACAAGACCGCTCCCGCCCGCGAACTCGCCGTGGCCATCCTGCGCGGCGCCTTCGAGTACCAGGGACAGAAATGCTCCGCAGCGTCCCGCGCATACGTGCCGAAATCCCTCTGGGAACCTACGCTGCAACATATCAAGGACATGATGAAGACCGTGAAGATGGGTGACGTCCGCGACTTCTCCAACTTCGTGAACGCTGTCATCGACGAGAAATCCTTCGACAACATCGCCGGCTACATCAACCGCGCCAAGGCTTCCAAGGACGCCGAAATCGTGGTGGGCGGCAACTACGACAAATCCGTCGGTTATTTCGTGGAACCCACCATCATCCTGGCCAAGACCCCGGACTACGAGTCCATCCGCGAAGAGATCTTCGGACCGGTCATCACGGTGTATGTCTATGAGGACGACCAATACGAGGAGATGCTACACGTCTGCGACGAGACTTCGCCGTACGCCCTCACCGGCTCCATCATCGCCCGCGACCGCTATGCCATCATCCAAGCCGAGAACATCCTGCGCCACTCCGCCGGCAACTTCTACATCAACGACAAGCCGACCGGCGCGGTGGTGGGTTGCCAACCCTTCGGCGGCGCCCGCGCGTCCGGCACCAACGACAAGGCCGGCAGCATGCTCAACCTCGTCCGCTGGATCAGCTCCCGCTGCATCAAGGAGACCTACGTCCCCGCCACGGACTACGGCTACCCGTTCCTCGGATAATCTATTGACAAACAATATTGTAAAGGCCGTTGCCAAAAGTGGTGACGGCCTTTTTTTGCGATGCAGCAGTGCACATGAAAAGATTTTAAAATCTACCTACTGCTCCACGAAAACCAGATAGTACCAGTCGGCAGGATCTCCTACTCCCACGCTGGGTGCATAAAGATAGACCGCCACCTTCTTGTGGGTTTTGCCGTAATAGTATCGAAACTCTTCCTGCTTGGACAGAATTTGCCAAATCCGCTGAAGGAAAATCTCTTGTTCCGTATTGACTATGCAGTATTGACCATTATCGTTAATAAACGCGATTCTGCCCTGACCGGGATAAGGCAACCCATTGTTTGTCTGATTTCCGGCTTTGAAAGATTCGGGAAAATCCAACATGCCGCACCCCATCCAGACAATGGAACCGGAAGCAAGCAGATTGTCGGTGTTTTGGTAGAACAGTTTGAACCATCCGAAATCAGCAGGTGCTTGATATTGCGCTATGAAGGGAATCTCATTGCCTGAACTGACCGGATTCTGAACATTCAATGCGTAAGATCCCAAAGCCTGAAAAGTCAGATAGTCCACCTTTGAAATCAGGATGTTCTTGTGCATATCCGCTTCCGAGAAAACACCCTCCGGGAAAAAGCCATCTGGAAAATCATTGGGCTGCCATCCTGCACGAGCATTGTAGATGCACAACTCCACCCAATTCATGTATCCTGTAGAAACGAACATCTCGTAAACATTCGCATAGATGTCATTTCCACTGAAAGAGATGGAAACTTCAGCGGCAGGATCCACCATTTCCACTGCGGCCATAAAAGATTCGTATGTACTGAAACTTTGACTGCTTCCGTTAACGCGCATCGAAAATGAGGCTCGCACCAGTTTTGGGAACGCGGATGAGTTATGGAACTCTTGCATCCATTGCTTGAGAATCGGCAACATGACAGATAACTCCTCATCTTTAACATACAGTTCCCCTTGTTTGACAGCGGCATTTGTGGAATAAATGGAGACGATTTTCGTAATATCTTCTTCCGTTTTAACGTATCTCTCGCCATTGTAAAGAAATCCGTTTTGGGAAAGCAGGTCCGCCACGTTCCCCGATTGGCTTCCGATGCATGCTTTGAGCATCGTGAAATCGTTGGTGACCGGATCGTTCACTTCAGGCGTGTAATCAATCGGCGGAATTTCCACTGGAACAGGAATCGGATCTTCCAGATTGGAATTCACGGGATCTGGATTCACGGGATCTGGACTACAGGCCGCAAAAAACAGCGCAACGAGGCATCCTGCGACTATCTTCCATTTTGGGGAAAAGGGTTTCTTATCCATATTTACATTAGTTTTTAGGGGTGAGAAAATCTGATTATCTATCGCTTGCAAAGATAATTTTTTTATTAAAACACGGGAAATCGAAAAAACTTTGAGGAGTCACCTCAACAAAAAATGTATCTTTGCCACAACTTTAAAACCCCATAGCAATGAAAAGTCTCAAAATCGTCAAAAAAGAATACCAGCGGGTCGGTTATGACGCGCAAGACATTGAACCTGTGGAATATACGGAAGGATACGCCGAATATGACGACCACGGGCAAATCACTAAGGAAGAGCGTTACGAACCCGACGGGACCCTCAACACACTTACCGTCAACACGTACGACGAAAATCAGCACCTGCTGCAGACCGAGCAATACGACCAAGACCATATCCTGTTGCAAAAAACAGTGAACAAATACGATGAAAACCAACGGCTTGTGTCACAAAGCAACTACTACGGCGACGCCTCCGACGAGTATGTCACCAAATTCCACTACGACGAAGCCGGCAATGTGGTGAAGCAGGAGGTCTATGTGAACGACAAATTCGACTACGTGGAGAAAACCAGCACCTACACGGACGGACGGCCCGACACGGTGACGGAGAACGACGACTACGGAAATCCGATGTACATTCACCACTACGAATACGACGAGAAGGGGCAGGTGACCGTCTATGTCCGCGACGAGGTGCAGAACAAGGACCGCCGCACTTACGAATTCACCTATAACGATCACGGCGACCGCGTGAAGGATCTCATCTACGATTACGACATGAAGCTGATTGCCAAGGTGAACCGGACCTTCGACGAGCAGTTCCGCCAGACGGAAATCGTGGAGGAGGACTTGGACAACTACCGCCGCATCACCATGGAGTATGACGGCGACAGGGTAGTGAAGAACACCATGTTCAACAAGAAGGGCGAAATCACCGGATGGGCGGAGTACGAGTACGCCGACGACGGTCGCCAAAGCATGGCCCGCGAGTTCATCCACGACGAGGTAGAGCCGGAGAACTTCCGAATGCTGCGGGAGACGCTGTATGTGCGGGGATAGGGACAAAAACGGTTGGCGTGTTGCCGGTGCCTTTTTTGACGGATTTCGCATGCCCGCGCATATCCGAAATTTATGTACCTTTGCGGCCTTAAAATTTCAAGACGATGTTACAGATCCAACTTTTAAGAGAAAATCCCCAAGAGGTTATTGACAGACTGAAAATCAAGAATTTCGATGCCACGCAGCTGGTGGCTGAAATCCGTGAACTGGATAGCGAGAACCGCAACCTGAAGAAAAAAATCGACGACAACCTGATGGCCCAGAACCAGGGCGCGAAGAAGATCGGGCAGCTCTTCAAAGAGGGCAAACGCGACGAAGCCGAGACCCTGAAGGCCGAGATGGCCGCTCTGAAGGAGAGCGAGCGCACCGACCGCGCCAAGCTCCAGGAACAGGAGGAGTTGCTGCAAAGCAAGATGGTGCTGCTGCCCAACCTGCCCAACGCCGCCGTGAAACCCGGCAAGGGCGCGGAGGACAACGAAGTCATCTATACCGAGGGCGATGCCTCCAATCTGCCCGAGGGCGCACTCCCCCACTGGGAACTCGTCAAAAAATACGACATCATCGACTTCGAGCTCGGCACCAAAATCACCGGCGCCGGCTTCCCCGTCTATAAAGGCAAAGGTGCCCGCCTGCAACGCGCCCTCATCGACTTCTTCCTCGACGAGGCCACGGCCGCCGGCTTCACCGAAATCCAGCCTCCCTACATGGTGAACGAGGACTCCGCCTACGGCACCGGCCAGCTGCCCGACAAGGAGGGCCAGATGTACCACTGCCAGGTCGATAACTTCTACCTCATCCCCACCGCCGAGGTACCCGTCACCAACATCTACCGCGACGTCATTCTCAAGGAGAGCGACTTCCCGTTGAAAAACTGCGCCTACTCCGCCTGCTTCCGCCGCGAGGCCGGCTCCTACGGCAAGGATGTGCGCGGCCTCAACCGCCTGCACCAGTTCGACAAAATCGAAATCGTGACCATCGAGCACCCCGACCGCTCCTACCAGACCTTGGAGGAGATGACCAACCACGGCAAGAGCCTGCTCACCAAGCTCGGCCTGCCCTTCCGCGTGCTCCGTCTCTGTGGCGGCGACATCAGCTTCACCTCCGCCCTCACCTACGACTTGGAGGTCTATTCCAAGGCTCAACAGAAATGGTTGGAAGTCAGCTCCGTCTCCAATTTCGAATCCTACCAAGCCAACCGCTTGAAACTAAGATATAAAGATGCCACGGGAAAGACGAAACTCGCCCACACGCTCAACGGCAGTGCCCTCGCCCTCCCGCGCGTGCTCGCCGCCCTCCTGGAGAACAACCAGACCGACAAGGGCATTGTCATCCCCGAAGTGCTGCGCCCCTACACCCGTTTCGACATCATCGACTAACTCCGGATGAAGCGACTCATCGTCATACTTGCCCTGCTGCTCTTCTCCTGCGGCGGTGCCGTCATGGCACAGCAAAGCCAAGAAGAGCAGCTTGCCATGCAGTATTACAAAGACAAGGAATACGACAAGGCTGTGGAACTTTTTGAGAAAATCCACGCCAAAAAGCCGGATTCCTACATCTATTATTACTATTACCACGCCCTTTTGGAACTCGAACGCTTCAACGATGCGGAAAAGATGCTCAAGAAGCAGGTGAGAGCCTACCCGAATGTCCAACGCTACAAGGTGGACTTGGGCTATGTTTATGAACGCTCCGGCGACAATCCAAAGGCTGAAAAAACCTACCAAGAGTGCTTGAAAAACCTGCAGGCCAAGGAGACTGCCGTCAGTGAGCTCAACAACGCCTTCATGTCACGCGGAAAATACGATTATGCCGCCGAAGCCATTCTCAAAGGTCGGAAAATGCTCAACAATGAGCAATATCTCTCGAAAAACCTCATCAGCATCTACAAAGTCCTGCACCAGAACGACAAAATCATCGATGAAATCATCGAACTGGTGAAAACCGACAACGAAAAGTATCAGAACGACGTGCAAACCGCCATCCAAGACCTGCTCATGGACGACGAAGACAACTACCTGTACATGTCCATCCGCACGGCCCTTCAGAAATTCTCGCAGAAAAATCCAAACAACATCCTTTGCATCAAGGAATTGTATTGGATAAGCCAACTACACAAGGACTTTGAGGAAGCCCTCATCCTGGCGAAATCCTTGGACAAGCGACTGAAAATCGAAGGGGTCTATACCTACGAGCTGGCACTTGCGGCCGCCGAGAATCGCGACTACGCCACTGCCATCGAAGCACTGAACTACATCATCAAGAAAGGGGAGGAGACCCATAACTACGTGCAGGCGAAGATGAAGATCTTAGATGTCAAGTACATGCAGCTCCTCGAATCCTCGCCGGTGAAGATGGTCGATGCCATCAATCTGGAACAGGACTTCCGCAAAGCGTTGGAAGAGAACGGCATCCATTCGGGCACGATGGACTGGATTCGCAAATATGCCCACCTGCTGGCCTTTTACGTCAACAAACCGCAGGATGCGATGGATGTGCTCAATCAGGCCATGGCCGCCACCCGCGACAACAAGGAGAAGAACCAGTACAAGATCGACCTCGCCGATGTACAGCTCTATACAGGGGAGATTTGGGATGCCTCACTCAACTATTCGCAGGTCGATAAGGACATGCCCAACGATGTATTGGGCAACGAGGCGAAGTTCAAGAACGCCAAGCTCTCTTTCTACATCGGGGAGTTCAATTGGGCGAAAAGCCAGCTCGATGTGTTGGCCGCCGCCACCACCAAGCTCATCGCCAACGATGCCATATACACCTCCATGCTCATTTCCGACAACCTGGAAGAGGAGGACGAAGGCGACGATTCCGATACCACGATGACCCTGTTCAGCAATTCCGAAGGCAACCTCGCCTTGAAGATGTACGCCAAAGCTGAGTTCCTGATTTTCCAAAACAAGGACGACGAAGCCCTAAGAGCCCTCGACTCCGTGATGATTCTCTCCCCATTCGGCACGCTGGTCGATGACGCGCTCTACCAGAAAGCGCTCCTCTACATCAAACAGAAAAACTACTTGGAGGCGGAGCGACTGCTCCAACAGGTAGTGGAGAAATACGGAGACCAACTGCTGGCCGACGACGCCATATTCCAACTGGCGGAACTCTACGAATATTACCTGAAAGACATCCCGAAGGCCATGGAACATTACCAGAAAATTCTCAAGGAATACAGCGATAGCCTTTACGTGGTACAGGCGCGGAACCGTTTCCGGACGTTGCGAGGGGACAACGTAAATTAGGCACGAGGTTGAAAGATACCATCCAAACACAACGATATGATACAACTCAAACTCGCTAACATAAAAATTCCTGTCGGGAACGAAAAGAACCTTAAAAACCTGGTTTGCAAACAGTTTCGTATTCGCACAGAAGATTTGGCGGATTGCCGCATTGTGCGTCAATCGGTTGATGCGCGCAAAAAAAACGACATCCAATACAACTTTCAGGTTGTCGTCACGGTGCCCGACAAATACCGCTCCCTGTTGGAAAGTCCTGATGCGTCCGAACCAAGTCCGTTGCCCGAAATGGGCTACCCAGAATGGAGGCACGACCTTCCGCCGGTGGTGGTCGGATTCGGGCCGGCCGGCATGTTCGCAGCCCTTTACCTCGCCCGCTGCGGCGCCCATCCCATCATCATCGAGCGCGGCGAACGCATCGAAGAGCGACAACAGACCGTACAGCGTTTCCTTTTCACGAAAGTGTTGAATCCCAACTCCAACGTCCAATTTGGCGAAGGAGGAGCCGGCACTTTCTCCGACGGCAAGCTGAACACGAATGTCAATAGCGAATATAACCAATTCATACTGAACGAGTTTTATCAGCATGGCGCTCCCGAGGAGGTCACCTACCAACAAAATCCGCACGTTGGCACCGACTACCTTTCCAAAGTGGTGAAAAATATCCGCACGGAAATTGAAACGTTAGGCGGTGAATTTCACTTCAACACCCTGTTTGATGCCTTTGAACGAGACGGCGACAAGCTCACTGTTCATTGTAACAACGGCAAATCGTTTACTACCAGATATTTATTATTAGGATTAGGTCATTCGGCACGTGACACTATCCGTATGCTACACCATCGGGGGCTGCTAATGGAAGCCAAAGCATTCTCCATCGGGGTGCGTATGGAGCACCTGCAACGAGACATCAACCGGATGCAGTACGGCGCGGCAGCCAACGTGCTCCCTCCAGCCTCCTACAAAGGAGTGGTGCACATCGGAAACCGCGGAGTCTATACCTTCTGCATGTGCCCGGGCGGCACTGTGATGGCTTCCACCAGCGAAGAGGGGAGTATCGTCACCAACGGCATGAGCGATTTCAAGCGCGACAAGGCCAATGCCAACAGCGCCCTGCTGGTGAGCGTCACGCCGGAGGATTTCCTGCAAGGGTCAGTGCTGGATGGCATGGACTATCAGGAGAAATATGAGCGGTTGGCCTTCCGAATGGCGGGTGATGGCCGTGCCCCGGGCAACCTTGTGGGCGAATTTCTGAAAGGGCAGGTTGCCACGCGCCACCGCAAGGTGGTTCCCTCTTACCCGCACGGGCTCTGTTACGGGGATTTCAGCCGCTGCCTGCCGGATTTTGCCATACGTGCCTTGCGCGAGGCGCTTCCGTTGCTTGACCGCAAGTTGCACGGTATTGCCAATGTGGATGCGGTGTTGACAGGAGTGGAGACACGTTCCTCCTCGCCCGTGCGCATCCTGCGCAATGAGGAAAGAACTTCTTCAGTACCAGGTATTTACCCTATCGGTGAAGGTGCTGGATATGCAGGTGGCATCATGAGTGCCGCCATCGACGGACTCAGAACCGCCATACATATTTCTGCATCATCCCAAAGTACCCGCTAATTCCAAAGACAGAAAACAGACGCTGTCTAAAATCCCACGTCTTACATCCCTCGCCTAAAAATGTTGGCCCTTTTTTGTACTTTTGCGTCATCATTGTAAAAGAACGAAAAATGCAGGCGAAACAGTTTTGGACGAAGGCGTACCAGCGGAACATCGCGAAGATGGTCGGGATGTGCTGCCGCTATGTGGGCGACCGCGCGGTGGCCGAGGACCTCGCGCACGAGGCGTTCCTCAAGGCCATCGAGAAGTCCGGAAGCTACCGCCGCCTCGGCAGTTTCGACGGTTGGCTGATGCGCATCAACCTCAACACCACGATGGATTACCTGCGGCGGCAACCGCAATTTCTGTCGATGGATGACGATACCGTGGGGACGCGATTTATCGCGTCTGAATCCGACATTGTCGAGACGGTTCATGAAACATGCATCACCGAATCCGACCTCTCCGAATCCGAAATCCTCTCCGCCATCGCAGCCCTGCCCGAAAAACAGCGCGCGGTCTTCAATCTGTATGTCTTTGAGAACCAATCTCATACGAAAATTGCCGAGATGTTGCAAATTGGGGTGCGCAGTTCGAAACGTTACCTGTCGGAGGCGCGGGTGCAGCTGCAAAACGCCCTGAACAATATTGTCCGCCACAAAAAATCTGGTCTTATGATATTGCTCCCACTTCTCCCTTGGAAATCACACGCCATCGACCGTCTCTGCCGTGCGAAGCTGAAACATTTGGCATTGTCGCCTGCCACGCCGTCGCCCTTGTCCGCCGTCAACTGGACCGCAGCGCCGAAGCCGGGTGTCTGGATGGCCATCACCGCCGCGAAAGTCCCCGCCGTCGCCACGGGAGTGGTTGCCACCGCCGTGACGGGATCCGTTGTCGCATGGCAGGCGCAACCCGCGCAACCACCCGCCAGCCTGACCCCGCAGGAAACGATGGTAACCACGTGTGTTGCAATTGATTCCGATACCACGCACGCAAACAACGATACCGTCGTCGTAGGGACACGATTCATCGCGTCCACCAACCCCGCATCCACCAACCTCGCGTCCACCGCCGACTCCCCATATCCTGAACAGCAAGTAAAAGGAACCGAATCATCTGTTTCACCATTGCCCGCAACGTCTGGCACGTCCGCGCCGGCTTCTAATCATAGCCTGAAGAAGTTCGAGCGTAACGGCTACTACGGTCTCCAAGACGAAAAAGGAAACATCGTGGTATATCCGAAATACACGGACATACAGCCGTTTGACGAATACCGGACCGGCTGGGCAATGGTGGAGATATTCGGGTTCAAGGGGTTTGTGGATAGCACCGGTCAGGAGGTCGTGCACCCGCAGTACGACGACATCGGGAAGTTCGGTCTCTACCGCGACGGTTGCGCCCTTGTGCGGAAAGGGAACTTCTACGGCTTCATCGACAATACTGGCCAGGAGGTGGTGCCGGTGAAATTTCCGTTGCAAGAATTGACGAAATAATAACCCATAAATCAAATCATTATGAAAAAATCAACCCTGTTATGCGTCATATTATTGGCAATGAGCATGTTAAGTGCTCAAACAACCATTGTGGGCAGCGGAAAGATTGAGACCCAACATCGTGAACTTGAAGCGTTCACCTCTGTAAACTCCCCCTCCACGGTGGATGTCACCATAATAAAAAACGAGAAATCCTGTGCCGAAGTGACAGCAGACAACAACCTGATGGAGTTCGTTCTCACCGAAGTGGAGAACGGCGTTCTCACCATCTCCATGAAACGAGGCTTTTCCTATAACAGTCCTCACATCACTGTTACCATCTACACACCGCATTTGAGCGAGGTGGTCATGAAAGGTACTGGCAATGTGACTGTCCTTTCGGTGAAAGAGGAGTATTTCACCCTCACGACTAAAGGTACTGGCAACTTCAAAAGCGACTGTTTGGTGGTGGAAAAGGATCTGGTTTTGCAGTGCAGAGGCACGGGTAATATTGACGTGTCGTATATGTGCCCAAACAACGTGACCGCCCAAAACTCCGGCGCGGGCAATATGAACATAAAAATGCTTCAAAACGTTACATCAAGCATGAAGATTCAGAATTTGGGTACGGGTGACATCGACCTCAAAAAACTGTCTGTCGGCGATTTGCAGCTGATGATCCGCGGAACAGGAAACGTCACATTGTCTGGGAAAGCCGACATCATGACCTTGGTGAACAGCGGCTGCGGAAATGTGCGGGCAAACATATTAAAGGTGAAAACCGCACACATCACGCAAAACGGTATCGGTAACATCATAGCCACCGTCACGGACACTGCCTACTTGACACAAAAAAACAAAATCGGGAGGGTCACCATTCATGGCGGCGGGAAAATCATTGAAGAGTAATGTTGTCCTCTTGCGAGTCGGAGATTCCGCCGGCTCCTATCGTCGCCTGGCGGAATGGCGCATCATGTTTGGGGTCAAAAGGGGAAAAAGATGGGCGGCGGCCGAAAGTTTTTTGGCTAAGGCACTCACTCCCCCGCCGCCCATCTTTTTCCCCCTCCCGTGCCCGACAGTGCGCACCATTCCGCCGCGAACGAAGTGAGCGAGCGGAAACTCCAGCGAAACATTTAAAAATCCAAATACAATGAAAAAATCAACATTAATCATCGCCATCTTATTGTCCATCAGCGTAATCTATGCGCAAGAACGTATCACCGCCAGCGGGGACATCGTCACAGAGGAATACAACTTGGATGCCTTCACCTCCGTGGACATCCGCTTCGTCGGGGATGTGATTATCCATCAGAGCCCTCACCACAAAACGAAGGTGACCGCTAACGAAAATGTGATCCAACATGTCCGGTTTCAGGTGGAAAATGGAAAGTTGTCTGTTTATGCAGATAAAAACTTCAACAATGTGAAAAAACTTGTGGTGGAGATTTATACACCAACGCTGGAGGAACTCTCTATGCGCGGGCCGGGTGACGTGACGGTAGAAAAGCGGAACGAACCGCAACTGACAATCATCAATATGGGCGCGGGCGACTGCACCCTCCAATGTTTGAAGATTGAAAAAACGTTGGAATTGCACAGCAAAGGTCCAGGCGACATCATCGTCCCCGCCTCCGATGCTATCAGACAAAAGACCTTGATTATCAACAATTCGGGCGCTGGCGATGTGAAAGTCATGGCCAGTTCCATCAGTAGTTCATTGGTTGTCAATAACATAGGGCCGGGTGATGTTACGGTGAACCTGATGAGCATCCCTACCGAAGAACTGATTCTTCAGAATAGAGGCGCGGGGGACATTAAAATGCAAAATATCACGGCAAAAAGGATAGAGCTGCGGAACCAAGGCCCGGGTGATATGAGGCTAATGAACGGCAAGGCGGAAGAGATGACGCTGGAAAACACAGGTGCCGGCAACGTCAACTCGCAACTTCTGAAAGTCACTACCGCGCACATCACGCACGCCAGTGTCGGCAACATCATAGCCACTGTAACGGGTACCGCTTATCTTACCGACAAGTCCGAACTCGGGAAGGTCACCATTCATGGCGGCGGGAAAATCATTGAAGAGTAATGTTGTCCTCTTGCGAGTCGGAGATTCCGCCGGCTCCTATCGTCGCCTGGCGGAATGGCGCATCATGTTTGGGGTCAAAAGGGGAAAAAGATGGGCGGCGGCCGAAAGTTTTTTGGCTAAGGCACTCACTCCCCCGCCGCCCATCTTTTTCCCCCTCCCGTGCCCGACAGTGCGCACCATTCCGCCGCGAACGAAGTGAGCGAGCGGAAACTTCAACGAAACAACCCTACTTCTTCTTCCCCGTCAACAACCCTTGAATCTCGTTTAGCTTCATTAACGCCTCCACGGGCGTGAGACTGTTGATGTCCAAACCAACGATGGTCTCCTTGACTTCGAGGAGCAGCGGGTCGTCCAAGTTGATGAAACTCAACTGGTAATTGTCGTCTTTAGGCTTTTCGATGTGCACCTCCTCGCCCTTTTCTTCGCGGCGGGCGCGGGACTCTTCGAGCTGCTTGAGGATCTCTTCGGCGCGGCGCAGCACGGCGGGTGGCATACCGGCCATGCGGGCCACGTGGATGCCGAAACTGTGCTCGCTGCCGCCCTCCTCCAACTTGCGCAGGAAATAGACCTTATTGTCGAGTTCCTTCACCGACACGTGGTAGTTCTTGATGCGGGGGAACTGCGCGGCCATGTCGTTGAGCTCGTGGTAGTGCGTGGCGAACAGCACTTTGGCGTGGTGGAGCGGGTTCTCGTGCAGGTATTCGGCGATGGACCACGCGATGGAGATGCCGTCGTAAGTGCTTGTGCCCCTGCCGATTTCATCCAATAGCACCAAACTGCGGTTGGTGACGTTGTTGAGGATGTTGGCCGTTTCGTTCATTTCGACCATAAAGGTGGATTCGCCGGTGGAGATATTGTCGGAGGCACCCACGCGGGTGAAAATCTTATCGACGATGCCGATGGTACACTCGCGGGCGGGCACGTAGCAGCCCATTTGCGCCATCAGCGTGATGAGCGCAGTCTGCCGCAGCAGCGCCGACTTACCCGACATGTTCGGACCGGTGATGATGATAATCTGCTGTTTGTCCGTGTCCAAGTGGATGTCGTTGGCGATGTAGGGTTCCTCGGGCGGAAGCTGCCGCTCAATCACCGGGTGACGACCCTCTTTGATGTCGATGCTCTGGAAGTTGCTGATGACCGGCTTGGTATATTGGTATTGCACGGCACAGTAGGCGAAGGCGTTGAGCACGTCGAGACGGGCGGCGAGGCGGGCATTGTTCTGGATGATGGGGATGTAGTCGGCGAGACTGACGACCAGCTCGTTGTAGAGCCGCACTTCGATTTCCAGAATCTTCTCCTGCGCTCCCAAAATCTTGGTTTCCAGCTCTTTAAGTTCTTCGGTGATATAGCGTTCGCTGCCGGTGAGGGTCTGCTTGCGGGTCCACTCCGCCGGCACCTTCGACTTGTAGGTGTTCGTCACCTCAAGGTAATAGCCGAACACGTTGTTGAAGCCGATTTTCAGCGAGTTGATACCGGTCTTGGCGGCTTCGCGCTGCTGGATGTCGGCCAAGATGCCCCGGCTGTTGGTGGCTAAGTCGGTGAGCTCGTCGAGTTCGGCGTTGACCCCGCGACGGAAGATGCCGCCCTTGCTCGGCACCACCGGCGGTTCTTCGCAAATCTCCTTCTCGATGCGTTTCGCGATATTGGCACAAGGATTCAGTTTATCCGAAATATCCTTCAAAATAGGGGATTGCGCACTTTCGCAGAGGGCTTTCAGTTGCTCGGTGGCCCGCAGGGAGACGGCTAACTGCAACGCCTCGCGCGGGTTTATTTTCCCCGTGGCGATTTTGGAGACCATGCGTTCCATATCGCCCATCGGCTTGAAAATTTCTGTCAGTTGTGTTGTAAATTCTTGATTGTTAATCAAATACTCAACAACAGAGAGTCGTTCGTCGATGAGCACCTTCTCCTTCAGCGGCATGAGAATCCATTTGCGCAGCATACGGGATCCCATCGGGGTTTGGGTCTGGTCGAGCACATCGAGCAAAGTGACGGCGTTTTCGTTGGGCGAGTGGATGAGTTCGAGGTTGCGGATGGTAAACTTGTCCAACCAGACGAAGCGATCCTCCTCAATCCTGCTTATCTTGGTGATATGCTGAATCTTATGGTTCTGCGTTTCGTAAATGTAATGTAGGGCGGCGCCAGCGGCGATGATGCCGAGCGGGAGGTCTTCCACGCCGAAGCCTTTGAGCGATTTGGTGTGGAAGTGCTTGGTCAGCAGCTCGCGGGTGTAGTCGGTTTTAAAGACCCAGTCATCGAGTTGGGTGAGCAGCATTTTCTCGCCGAAGCGCTGTTTGAAGGCTTGTGTCTTACCCTTTTGGATGACGAGCTCCATGGGCTTGAAGTTCTGGAACAGCTTGTCCAAGTATTCGTCGTTGCCCTCGGCGAGGTAGAACTCGCCAGTGGAAATGTCGAGGAAGGCAATGCCGCTCTGCTTGTCGGTGAGGTGGAGGGCGGCGAGGAAGTTGTTCTCGCGCTGTTCGAGCACCTTGTCGTTGATGGAGACGCCAGGCGTGACCAACTCGATGATCCCGCGTTTCACGAGGGTTTTGGTGAGTTTGGGGTCTTCGAGCTGTTCGCAGATGGCCACGCGGTAGCCGGCGCGCACGAGCCGCGGCAGGTACGTGTCGAGGGCGTGGTGGGGAAAACCCGCCAGCTCAGTCTGCGACGCGCCCTTCCCGTGTCGGGTCAGCGTGATACCTAAAATCTTGGACGTTTTGACGGCATCTTCGCCGTAAGTCTCATAAAAATCCCCCACTCGGAACAGTAAAATGGCATCGGGATGTTTGGCCTTGAATTGGTTGTACTGTCGCATCAACGGGGTCTCGGCACTCTTTTCCATCTTTCAATTTTTAAGATGGCAAAAGTACGATTTTTCTTGGAATTTCAACACCCTTCCCGACCTTTTTCGCACTCTAATCGGATTATTATGATTTGTTAACACATTTTGTGCAGAAAACGGGTGATTATTGGTTAAATGAAGTTGCCGAAACGTAAAATTTCGCGCCTTTACAACACGCCTCAAAACAATTCGTTCAATTTCCGCGTCGCATTCATCCAATCGTAGTGTTCGTGTACAAAATGGTGACCATGTTCCGCAAGCTGCTGATAATAAGCGGGATCCGTGAGCAGTCGGTCGAGGGTTTCCACATATTGCAGGGTAGTGCCGCATGCCACGATAGCCCCTTCCTGCGCGGCGGGGTCCAGCGGTTTGGCGGCTAACGGCGAGGTCACGCACGGCAATTTCATCGACATGGCCTCCAACAGCTTGTTCTGCAGGCCGGTACCCATTCTCATCGGAGCGATGAAGACGCGGGCTTGCGCGTAGCAGTCGGTCATGGAGGGCACCCAACCCGTGACCGTGATGTGGTCGCTCTGCAGGGCGCGGACCTTCTTGGCGGGATCGGCGCCGGCGAGCATCAGCTTCACCTCCGGATGCCTTTTCCGCAGCTCGGGCAGGATCTCCTTGGCTAAATAGACGGCGGCATCCACGTTGGGCGGATAGTTCATGTTGCCGGAAAAAATCAAGTCGTGGGTTTTCGGCACCTCATCGTGGCTGAACTTGGCGAAATCCACTCCGTTCGGGACCACCACAATTTCCTCTTTCATAGGATGTTGTATCAATTCCCTATCCAAGGCGGTGATGATGGTCTTGCCCTCGAAATCGTCGAAGATGTCGGTCTCGTAGCGGGCGATGCGGCGACCTTCCATGCGGAAGAAGGAGCGAAAGAGGGGAATGGCTTTCCGGGCGCGGCGCGACATCCCCATCGAAAAGGCGTCTTGGTAGTCCAGCACTTTGGGAATCCGGTAGTTGCGGACGTATTCCGCCATCCGGAAAAGTTGGCAATAGATTCTGTCCGGCTGCACCTCCTGGATGATTTTGTCAATTTCCTTGTGGTTGCGCTGGCTGTAGAAGTAGCCGCACTGCACCGGCAACCCCGAGAGAAACGCCCCCGCCATATTGAGTGCGCTGCGCACCGGGTGTTGCCGGAGGAAATGCACCTCGCGGCAAAAAGGGGTCAGCTCGCGCATCGCCTCCGACGGCACGGCATGACTGTAGAGGGCCACCAAATAGAGGTCGTGCCATTTCGACAGCTCCCGGATCTGGTAGTAGGCTCTCAGCTTGTCGCCCTTCTCCAACGGGAAGGGGATGCGGGAAAGGACCACTAATATCTTCATTTCGACAATATTACGACTTAAAATGCCGAACGTTCTGTTCGGACGGCAAAGATACGATTTTAATGGTTATGGGTTATGGGTTATTGGTTATTGAAGCTTGATACAAGTTTACCGCACTTCCCAGCCCTCAATATTCCTTGTCTCCTTCGAGAAGTTCACCCCGATCTTGACGATTTGGCGGCCGTCGGCGGTGAACGGAATCATATACTCTTTGGTGTCAATCTGTTGCAGTGCCTCCTGCGCCGATTTGTCGAATTTGAACTCGAAGACGTAGGTGTAGTCGTCGGTCTTCACCACCATGTCGATGCGGCCGCGAGAGGTACGGTACTCGGCAATGGTGTGGTAGCCCATCAGCCGGCAGACGGTGAACAGCACATTCTGGAAGTGGTTCTCGCAGTCGCGGATCAGCTCGTAGGGGGTGTCGCCGAAAAAGGCTTCCATCCGTTCCATAAAACCGTCGATGTCGCCCTTCCGCAGGTCGCGCACGAAATGCTCGATGTAGAAGCTCGACTGGTTTTCCGTGCCGCCCACATATTTCGGCAGCAGGAAACGCAGGAAACTCAACTCCACCTCCTTGTTGGGAAATCCGAGGCTGTAGCTGTCGAAATCTTTGTCGAAACCCTTAATCGTCAGATAACCAGTCTGATACAGCAAAGCCACAGGTTCTGTGAAAAGAGAGTCCTTGCCGGAAAGGTCGGTGGCCGTAATGTCACCTTCCGAAAGATGTTGAATCTTATATTGCCCGTCTTTCAGCAACTTGACCAAAAACGTCGGGGTGCCAGTGGAGAACCAGTAGTTTTGTAACTGGCAGCTGCTCAACGCATTCAACACGCTGAACGGGTTATAGACATCCTTCGACATATCCGGCGAGAAGTGGTAGCCGTCGTACATGGCCTTCAACTTTCCCATCATCGCATCCTCGTCCACCTGCTCCTGTTTCGCGAATTTCTGGATGAAAGGGGTGAACGTCTGCCGGATTTCCTCTTCGGTGAAACCGCAGATGTCGGCGTAGGCGTTGTTGAGCGAGATGTCCTGCAGGTTGTTCAGGTCGCTGAAGATGCTGACGTGCGAGAACTTGGTCACGCCGGTGAGGAAGGCAAAGCGGATGTGCTCGTCGCAGGTCTTGAGGTTGGAATAGAAACCCTTGAGGATGTTGCGGAACTCCGTCAGCAGCGATTCGTTGTCGATGGCTTGCAGCAGCGGCTTGTCGTACTCGTCCACCAGGACGACCACCTGTTTCCCTTCCTTTTTCGAAACAGAGAGAATAACATTCTTGAAGCGTTGGGCCACATCGCTGTCCGGTTTCTGAAGTCCGTATTCCTCCTCCCATAAAGTGAGATTGGAGTCAAGGGCTGCTATCAGACCTTCCACGGAAGTGTATAAGCCGACATTCAAATCCAGATATAGTATAGGATAGATATTCCAATCTTTCTCTAATTCGGCGATGGCCAGCCCCTCGAACAGTTCCCTTTTTCCTTGGAAGAAGGCTTTCAGCGTGGAGAGCAAGAGGCTCTTGCCGAACCTGCGCGGACGCGACAGGAAGTAATATTTGGCCTCCTTGGTGAGTTCGAACAACTGGCGTGTCTTATCGACATAAAGGAAGCCGTCCTCCCGGAGTGATTTGAAGCTCTGTATTCCTATGGGCAGTTTTTGCATATTCGACCGATTTTTAGAGAGTGCAAAGATACAATTTTAATGGTTATGGGTTATTGAAGCTGGGTTGGGTTTCATATCCCGCCGAAGTCGCTTTCCACCATCACCCATCTTTCTTCGGTTTTCGAATAGATGTATTTGCAATTAACCCAATCGCTTACGGCAATACACCAACGCATTCTTCCGTGGATTTTTTCCCAACTTAAATAGCGAGAACCGACTGTAACGGAAACGGTGTCGTGAAGAAATTCCACGTGTGGACCCCCTAAAATGTTCATTTTCTTATCTAACTTGGCTTTTTTCGACACCTTCCACATCTGTTCACTATCGTTTTGGTATGTATAAATCGTCACAAAGCCGGTTTTTTCAGTGGAAACAGCGTTAAGTTTATGAGCCATATATTTAACGGTCTCATTGGAAAAACCGCTGCCCGTTTGGATGTACATTGCCGTATCATATAAATGACCGAATTTCACGTCTTTGGCTCTGATATGGTTGAACGAATACATCGAATCAACAAGCGCATCGGCGGTGCTGGCAATGAGCATATCCAACGGTTGACCCTCCTGCGCCTGGAGTTTCACCGGACAAAGGATGACCAATAGGAAAATGCAATGGAGTAAGCGTTTCATGAAATCGGTTTTTGATAACATCGGCAAAGATAAAATTTCGAGTTCGTCAAACTGACGGTAACCCTTCCTTGAGAAACTTTTTTAAAGACAAATGAGTGATTCCGTTCTCGTCTCTTGTGGTCAACAACGGCGTTGCACTGATGACGTATTTCGGATGATTGTCGCGGATCTTTTCCAAAGAACCGAATTCCCGCTTGCGGGTGGACTCTTCAGCAATGATATAACTTGCCTGAATGTAAACGGTCTTGCCAGGCTTGGTGCAGACGAAATCCACCTCCCCTGCATTCAGCACGCCCACCTTCACCTCGTAGCCGAGGAAGTGCAGATGCTTGTAAATGGCATTCTCGATCACCTTCTCAATATAAGAATCCATGCCGCCCTCCGCTTTGAGATTGCGAAGCCCCAAATCGTTCCAATAGACCTTTTCGTTGGACTCAAAAATCTTCTTCCCATGTATGTCGTAACGGGGCACGATGTCCAACAGGTAAGCTTCGGCATAGAAGCCCCGATAGAGCAGGACAAGGTTGGCCGACAC
This sequence comes from uncultured Bacteroidales bacterium, assembly GCA_947165685.1. Taxonomy (GTDB): domain Bacteria; phylum Bacteroidota; class Bacteroidia; order Bacteroidales; family WCHB1-69; genus F23-D06. The sequence goes on from CAMVBK010000002.1 coordinate 141,670, forward strand.
GTTTTCATGTTGCGACTTCATGTATTTGGCAATGCTGTTGGCCGAGGTGAGTTTGCCGGTGGTATCGGCATAGAAGGCGATGAGGTTGTTCAGGAAGGGAATGTTGCGGATGTCGTGCCGCTCGATGATATCCTTGAGCATGATCGTATTGAAGACGCTGGTAAGATAAGCCCAGACCTGTTCATCGCTGTCAAGACCCACTTTTCTGAGACCGGGAAGACCACCGTAGGTCAGATAAGTCATGAGGGTTTCGTCGCTGTCGGAAAGATTGTGGAATTCCAGAAACTCGGAATAGGTGAGCGGATGGATGCGCACCTCCACATATCGTCCGGCTATCAAGGAGGCCAGTTCGCCGGAAAGCATCTTGGAGTTGCTGCCGGTGATGATGACATCCGTGTTATCCTCTGAGTACCAGTTGCAAACGCTCTCTTCAAAGTGTTCAATTTGCTGCACTTCATCGATGAGAATAAAATTGTGCTTTCCCGGGATAAAGCGTGCCTCAATCCAGTTATCCAGGTCGTCTTTGGTCTTGATGTCTTTGAACGCCTTCTTTTCCTTGTCAATGAAAATGATATTGACATCCGGATCATCTTTGTGACGCTGCATAAAGTCTTTGAGAACAAAGCTTTTGCCAACGCGGCGCGAGCCAACCAAGGCGATGATGTTGCCTTTGCCTATCCACGAATCCACAATGTCCGCATAGTGCTTCCTTGTAAGTACTTCCATTTTCCTTTGTATTATAACCGGCGGCAAAGATAGCAAAATTTATTGCTTACAAACAATGAAAAAATAAAAATATGATTTTTGTTGTTTATAGACAATAAAATCACATTTTCAAATTAAGGGAAGGCACGCTTTTCGTAGCTTGTTGTTTAATAACGATAAGAATATATTTTTAGTGAACAGTGAACAGTGAGTAGTGAATGGTGAATTAAGAAGAATGCCGTTGCGGGAACACGATAATCGCATCTCCACAACGGCATTTTCTGATATTAACGGTTCCGATTTATTCGCAAATCGCAAACCGTAAATCGCTACTAACCGATCACCTTCTCCGTCTTCTTCATCAGACGGCGTTCGATTTGATCGGCCTTGACCACGTAGTCGTGCGCCTTGTTGATCATCATCTCGGCCCACTCCTTGTCTTTCAGCGAGGAGGCGTTGATTTTGACGTTGAGGTAGGCGCCGTGGACGGCCGCGCGGGCGCAGAGCACGCCGACACCGGCATCGGAGACGCTGGCGGGGTTGCCCTTGTTGATCATCGCCTCGCAAATCTCGAACACCTTGAAGGAGGTCTCGATGGTGCGCATCGGCACTTCGGTGGCGTATTTGGTGGCGTCCTGGATGGCCTGCGAACGGGCTTCCTTCTCTTCGGGCGTGCCCTTCGGCATTCCGAACGCGTTCATAATCACGTTGAAGGCATTGGTGTCCTCATCCACGAGAGCAAGCAGCTGATCCTTCACGAGTTGTCCCTTTTCGGCCCATTCGGAGAACCAAGCCCACTTGTCGTCCCAGCCGGGTTTGTGGGAGGAGAGGTTGGCGACCATCGTGCCGAGGGCGGCGCCGAGGGAACCCATGTAGGCGGAGATGGAGCCGCCGCCGGGAGCCGGACTTTCGGAGGCCGTCTCGTTGGCGAAACCGGTGCAGGTCATGTTGACCAACTTCGGCGTAGTGTCTTCTTTCTCAAGCAGATACTCGATGACTTTCTCTTCGGGGTTGAACGGTTTGAGGTCGTCCAGACCCATGGATTTCACGGCAATCTTCACCATCTCTTTCTCGTCGATGCCGAGGGAACGTTTTTGTTTGGCGAGGTAGTATTTGCCGGCTTGGATGAGCACCTTCTTGGGGATGAGGCCCACGATTTCCGCACCCGTGACGCGAATACCGCGCTTGGCGGCCTTGGCGGTCACCTCGTCGAAGGCGACATGCAGCGGCGTGGCGTTGATGTCGGTGATGTTCATCGAGACTTGGGCGATGCCGTATTCTTCAATGTACCAGCCGATGGCCTTGGTGCCCTTCAGCGTGCCGGGGAGCATCACCACGTTGCCGTTCTCGTCGAGCACTTTCTTGCCGGTGATCTTGTTGCCCTCGCGTTTCGGGCGGCCCTTCTCGCGCACGTCGAAGGCGATGGCGTTGGCGCGGCGCGTGGAGGTGGTGTTGAGGTTGTAGTTGACGGCGATGAGGAAGTCGCGGGCGCCCACGGCCGTGGCACCGCTCTTGGCGACGCTCTCCGTGAACTTGTTGGGACCGAAGTCGGGCTTCCACTCCTTGGAGGTGATGCGCTCCTTCAGGGCTTCGTACTCACCCTGACGGCAGTTGGCGAGGTTGCGGCGTTCGGGCTTGAACGCGGCGTTCTCGTAGCAATAGACGGGGATGTTCAGCTCCTTGCCGACCCGTTCGGCCAGCTTGCGGGCATACTCCACGGTCTCTTCCATCGTGATGTTGGCGATGGGCACGAGCGGGCACACGTCGGTGGCGCCGAAGCGCGGGTGGTCGCCGTGGTGGTTACGCATGTCGATCAGCTCCTGGCACTTGGCGATGAGTTTCACGGCGGCATCGACCACATAGTGGGGTTCGCCCACAAAGGTGACGACCGTGCGGTTGGTGGTGGCACCGGGGTCCACGTCCAACAACGTCACGCCTTCTGCCTGACGGATGACATCGGCCACCTGGTTGATGATGTCTTGGTTTCTGCCTTCACTAAAATTAGGAACACATTCTATTAACTGTTTCATACTATAAAGTATTGATTTTTAATGTTTTGATTTTATTTCGAAAAACTGTGCAAATGTACACAAATTACGCACACTCCTAAAGAAAGTTTTCTCTCCTTGTAGGAAAGTCGGCCTCGTTCCATGTCTCTCAAACCATTGGATTCGAATGCCGCAATTCCACACAGATTTGCGGGTATTTGGCACGAAGATGCGCGGCAGTGCGCTCGGCGAAATAGACGGAGCGGTGCTGGCCGCCGGTGCACCCGAAGTTGACTGTCAGATGAGTGAACTTGCGCTCCAAGTAGTTGTCCACCGACATATCGACAATTGCAAATACGTGATTTTCAAACATCTCCACCTCCTTATATTGCTGAAGATACCGAATCACGCAGTCGTCCTTGCCGGTGAATGTAGCATACTGTTTTTCACGGCCGGGGTTGGGCAGGGCGCGACAGTCGAACACGAACCCGCCGCCGTTTCCAGAGGTGTCATCCGGGGCCCCCTTCTTATACGAAAAACTCTGAACTGTAACGGTCAGTATATCTGTCTGTTGCGATTTGTTTTCCACGTAACTTTCCACAACGGTCTGCAGAACCTGCCGCAACTCCGGCAGATTGGCGGGCAGCGCATTTTGCTGCAGCAGATAGTGTAGGTTGCGGATGGCGTAGGGAACGCTTTGCAAAAAGTGCGCCTTCCGCTCGAAGTAGCCCCGGTAACCATAGGCGCCCATCGCCTGCATGATGCGGATGAGGGCAAAAGCGTTGAAATGGGCAGTGAATTTCGCCCGATCCACAGGGATGAGACGCGACAGGTTGTCTAAGTAGCATTCCAGCAGCTCCTCCCGGACTTCAGGGGCGAGGTCGGCCTTGGCATCGTAGAGCAGCGAGGCAATGTCGTATTGCAGCGCACCTTTCCGGCCTCCCTGATAGTCAATAAACCACACGTCATCCCCATTCACCATGATGTTTCGCGACTGGAAATCCCGGTAGAGGAAATAGTCGTCGTCAACGGAGAGCAGAAAGTCCATAAACCGCTGATAATCATCCTCCAACAGTTGCTCGTTGAACGGAATGTAGGCCATTTTGAGGTAGTAGTACTTGAAATAGTTGAGGTCCCATTGCATGGACTGACGGTCGAAGGCGGCGCGAGGATAGGCCACCGACATGTCCAACCCCTCTTTGGCAGTCAGCTGGAACTTCGGCAGCGCGGCCACCACTTTTCGATAATCAGCCATAACTTCTTGGAAATCACCATTGTTTTTGCGAATCTCACACAACTTGTCGTACAAGGTCTGTGTGCCGAGGTCGTTCAGCAGGTAGTGCTTTTGGTCTTCGTGGACAGCGATCAAAGTGGGAACGTTCAGTCCTTTGGCAGCAAAGAAACGAGTGTATTCGAAAAAGGCCCGATTTTCGGCCACATCGTCGTTGTACGCACCAATCAAGGTGCTGTTGTCCTCGAAAAAGAGGCGATAGTAGCGGCGATGCGAACCAGACTGAGGCAGTGGAACACACGCCACCGGCTGGGTTCCAATATTTCCCGTGGCCATGTGGGTCAGCACAGAAATAGAGGTTTCGGTCATAATGGGTTATTCGGTTAATGGGTTATTCGGTTAATGGGTTATAGTTTTTAAGTCACAAATCACTAATTGTCATTGAGTTTGATGAAGCAGAACAGCATCATGGTGAAGGCCCAGAGGGAGGAACCGCCGTAACTGATGAAGGGCAAAGGGATGCCGATGATGGGGAGCAGACCTGTGGTCATGCCGATGTTGATGAAAAAGTGGACAATGAAGATGCCGGCGATTCCGTAGCCGTAGTATCGGACGAACGGATTTCGTTGTTTTTCAGATAATTTAAGGATTCGGAAGACTAAGGCGCCATAGAGTCCGAAGACCACGAGGGTACCAAAAAAGCCCCATTCTTCGCCGATGGCACAGAAGATGAAGTCGGTGCTCTGCTCGGGCACAAACTTGAGTTTCGTCTGGGTGCCTTTGAGGTAGCCCTTGCCGAACAGTCCGCCGGAACCAATGGCGATTTTCGACTGGTTGAGGTTGAAGTCGGCGCCCAAGGGATCGGAGGTTTTGCCCAAGATAGTGTCGATACGCTGCTTCTGGTGCGGCTCGAAACCGTGCTCATAGAGGAAATCAACGGAGAAAACGAATACGATGCTGGCCACATAGATCATGACATTGCGCCGCATTTTCTTTTTCTGCGTTCGGTTGTAAATCATGAAGCCGATGAAGACGGCCGTAAGCAGAGCGATGGCGTATGTTTCGTTTAGTTTCAGGGTGATGATAGTGAGAACAGCGGCGATAAGGCCGAGAACGATGAATTCGGTGCTTAGCCCTTCGCGGTAGAAGAGGATGATGAAGGAAGCGAACACCAAGGCGGATCCGGCGTCGTGCTGCAGCATCACCACCACTACGGGGATAGCGATAAGGGCGATTTGGCCGATCCACACATATCTCCGCTGATTGTCGGTCTTGCCCTCGTGCATGAACTTGGCCATTGCCAACGCCGTCGCAACTTTCATAAACTCTGTTGGTTGCAAACTAAAACTTCCGATTTTAATCCACGACTTCGCACCGTTGATCTCAGCACCGATGAAAAGGACCAAAACCATCAAGAAGAGACAGAAAAGGTAGAAAAAGTAGGCATAGTGCTGAATGATTCCCGTGTCTATCAGCAAGATGACAATAGCCAAGACAAATGACGTCCCAATCCAAAGCATCTGTTTGCTGTAGGGCTGGGAGAAGTCGAAGATATGGGCGGAACCATCGGGAATGTAGCAGGTGGAGTAGATGGTGATCCAGCCGATGAGGACTAATGCAAGATAATAGCATATCAGTTTGACATCGAAGCCTTTGGTAATCTTATTGCGGGAGTCTAACTTCGGCATAGCTTATTTGACTTTGAGTTCTTTCATTCGGTTTTCGAGATCTTTGCGTTCCACTTTTCGGTTGAGGTAGAATTCGGCCATGAGGCTGGCGATGGGGCAGGCCACGGTGGCGCCGAAGCCGCCGTTCTCCACCAAGCAGAAAATGACGATTTGCGGGTCGTTGGCGGGGGCGATGAGGGCGAAGACGGAGTGGTCGCGCCCGTGGGGGTTCTGGGCAGTGCCGGTTTTGCCCGCCACCTCGATGCCGGGAATCGCAGCCCCGCGTCCGGTACCGGCGGTCACCACTTGCCGCATGCCCTGCAACACCGTTTCGAAGTGCCTCGGCTCAATCTTGGAATTTATCCTGTCGTTGAATTGGGTGTTCAAACTGTCTTTATGGCCGATGGCGCGCACCACGTGAGGCCGGATGTAGTAGCCCTTGTTGGCAATCACGGCCAGCATGTTGGCCATCTGCAGGGGGGTGACCGCCGCTTCGCCCTGCCCGATGCCCATCGACACCACCGTGTTGCCGTTCCAGCTGTTGTTGTATTTCTTGTCGAAGTATTCCGCCGTCGGGATGCGCCCTTTCAGCTCGTAGGGCAGGTCAGTGTTGAACACCTGCAGGAAGCCCATGGAGCTCATATAGTCGAGCCATGCGGTATAGGCCTCGTCGATGTTCTTGTATTTGACGCGATTGGAGAGAATATTGTAGTAGGCGCGGCAGAAGAAGGTGTTGCACGACCGTTGGATGGCGCTGTAGATGTTGAGTCCTCCGCAGTTGTGGCAGTGCACGACGTGGCTGCCGATGTGGTAACCGCCGCCGGAGCAGGAATAGACGGAGGACGGGGTGATGATGCCGTCCTGCAGGGCGATGAGCCCGTTGGCCAACTTGAAGGTGGAACCGGGCGGATAAGCCGCCTGCAACGCACGGTTGAACAGCGGTTTCTCGGGATCCATCACCAGCTTGCCGTAGTTTTTGGGTCGGGCGGTACCCACCAAGAGGTTAGGGTCGTAGTTGGGACTGGAGACCAGGCAGAGGATTTCGCCGGTTTTGGGTTCAATGGCGACGATGGCACCGCGCTTGCCCGCCATCAACTCCTCCCCGTAACGCTGCAGCTGCATGTCAAGAGTACTCCATATTGAAGTGCCCGGCACCGCCACAATGTCCTCCTCGCCGTTGTTGTAGGGACCCACCTCGCGGTTGTGCACGTCAACCAGCACCTTCTGCTTGCCCTTTATGCCGCGCAGCACCGGCTCGTAGGCCTTCTCGATGCCGCTCTTGCCGATATAGTCGCCCATCTTGTAGTAGGTGTCATTCTCCACATCCTGCTCATCCACCTCGCTGACGTAACCGAGAATATGCGCCGCAATGGGCTGCGGATAGGAACGCAAAGTGCGGCTCTGCACGAAAAACCCCGGAAACTCCGACATCTTTTCCTGAAGGTAGCCGTAGTCCTCCTTGGAGATCTGCTGTTTGAACAGCGACGGCACGCTGCGGGAATACTTGGTGGCTTTCTCGATTTTCTTCCTTACCTCTCCGATTTCCAAATCCAGCACGCGACAGAGTTCCATCGTGTCGAAAGGACGCAACTCGTTGGGCACCACCATCAAGTCGTAGGCGGCGTCGTTATAGACCATCAGGGAGTCGTTGCGATCATAAATGAAACCCCGCGCAGGGTGGATGGTCTTTTCACGGATGGCGTTCTCATCAGCCTTCCGGCGATACGACTTGTCCAAAACCTGCAAATGGAAAAGCCTGGCGGTATAAACCAGCAACAGGATGCCGAGAGCCGCCAGAATGATATAATAGCGATTGCTGTTGTCCTGCGCCATCTCTATTTTTTACGGCTTTGGAGTTGGTTAACAAGGGAAATGACAACCGTCTTGCTCTCCTCTTGGGCATGTATGCGTTCGATGTCCTCCAAGCAGAGATTCGTGTATCGGTTTATTTCCTTTTCTGTGAACTCCTTCACATTTACAGCATCAAAAATGGCTTTCACGAGGCAAAATTTTTCCTGTTCATTCGTATCGGAAGAGGAAAACAGGCGATGTAGCTCGTCTCGCTGCGTTTTGTCGGCCAATTCAAGTGCCTTCAGATATACAAACGTCTTCTTGTTGTCCTTGATGTCTCCGCCCACAGCTTTTCCGAACACACTTTCATCGGCATACACATCCAGCAAATCGTCAGCCAGTTGGAAGGCATACCCCAAATGGATGCCCAAGTCATAGAGAGCTTGGAGGCTGGCATCGTCGGCTCCGGCAAGAAGCCCCCCAGCCTTCAAACAGCCCGCGAACATGACGGCGGTTTTCAGACGAATCATGCCAATATAGTCGTTTATGGATACAGTCTCCTCGGATTCAAAGTCCAGGTCATACTGCTGACCCTCGCACACCTCCAAGGCTGTTTGGGCGAAAAGTGCCAAAAGATCCAAGACGGTTTCCGGTGCACAATGCAGCTTGAGGAGCTGTTGCATGGCCATCACGGCGAGCGCATCGCCCGACAATATGGCAATGTTGCTGTTCCATTTCTTATAGACAGTCGGCTGGCCGCGCCTGACATCGGCCTTGTCCATGATATCATCATGAATCAAAGTGAAGTTGTGCAGCATCTCAAAAGAAGTGGCGACCAGTTCTGTCTGTTCCGGGTCGCCGCCGAACATTCCAGAAGCCATGCGCACCAACTGGGGACGCAATCGTTTGCCCGGCTGCATTAAAATGTAAGTGATTGGATTGTAAAGATTTTCGGGCTTTCTATCCTGAAAAATTTCTTGAAAATGTTGCTCGATTGTATTCACGACTTGGCAGATTATTAAAACCTGCAAAAGTACGTTTTTTTTGATTTGGTCAAACGGTTTATGGCACGAGTTTTATAGGTGGAAGTTAGGGGCATAAGATCTCGTCCATGAGGCGGTCATGGGGCTCGGAAGGGACTTCCGGAACCAATTGGAAATCAAAACAAATACCGATGGTATGCACATTCGGATGCTTTGCCAGGAAACGGTCGTAGTAACCCTTTCCGCGCCCGAGGCGGTGTCCCGCCTTGTCAAAGGCCATGCCAGGCACCACAATAAGGTCGAAATCGCCCGTATAAGGCTGGTTCTGCGGCTCGGGAATATGGAAATCACCCTCCGCAAACGTAATCCCGGCGGCAAGCTCCACCGGAACGATATCGTCACCCGCCACCGTGGGAAGAATCACGGTTTTCCGATACCGCCAATCCTCGATAAACGACAGCGTCTGCACCTCATCGGGCAGCGAAGCATAAAGCATTACCCGTTCGGCGGCAAGAAAGCGAGGGTGACCGGCGAGCTTTGCGAGCACCGCTTCCGATTGGATTGAAAGTTCCTCTTGCGTGTGTTGTTTCTTTGCGGTGCGAATGGCTTGCCGCAACGTTTTCTTATCCATTTTGTAAATAGGTTTCAAGACGGGCCAAAACTTCTGTATATGCCACTTTGATGTCCCCAAGATCACGACTGAACAGATCCTTGTCGAGCTTCTCGTGACTGTCAGAATCCCAAAAACGGGCGGTGTCGGGAGATATTTCATCTATGAGCATCAACTGTCCATCGCTGTCAAAGCCGAATTCCACTTTGAAGTCAATCAAATCAATGTGAATCTTATGGAACAAATCGGTGAGCAGTTCATTGACTTGTTGCATGACCGCGCGGATTTGTATCAGCGTTTCCTCTTTGGCATATCCGAGGGCCTCCACATGGTAATGGTTGATGAGCGGGTCACGAAGGATGTCGCTTTTCAGGCATATTTCGTAAATGGTATGTTCCGGGACCGTGCCTTCTTCGATATCAAGCCGACGTGAGAGCGTGCCCGCAATCACATTGCGCACAATGAACTCCAGGGGAAGCGTGGTGGCACGGCGACACAACTGCTCGTTTTCGCCCAATCGTTCCACAAAATGTGTATGGATGCCATTTTTCTCCAAGTATTGAAACAAAATGGAAGAAATCCGATTGTTTAATGCACCTTTGTTGGGAATGGTGGATTTTTTCACTCCATAGTAGGCCGTTTCATCGTCCTTGAAGGCCATAATGACGAAATTCTGGCTCTCCGTGGCAAAAATCTGCTTGGATTTCCCGTTGTATAACAGCGACTTCTTATTCATTTTCCTTCTTCAACAAGATGACCTCAAAAATGGCATAGAGGAAATAGATGACGAGGAACGCAATGGCGAACCGAATGGCATCATCTGGTTTCAGAAAAATGTAAAGGAACAGAAACAGCAGGCAAGACAGGATTTTCACCGTACGGGAAATCATGTAGGAAGAGACGAATTTTTTGCCATCCTGACCGTTCTCGCTGCGAAGAATCACATACATGGTGAAGAGCGTCATCACAAAGAAAAAGAGCACGATGAAAGGCATCGCAGGAGTGGCCCATTGCGGGCATAGCCACTGAAACAGCAACCCCAATCCCGCCATGATGACAGAAAACACAATGATTCGAAACGAAAACTTCCTAATCGGTATCTTTTTTCCCATTTTTCTGATTTTTTTGCGGTTTCAAGGTGGACTTGATAATAAGAAAAAGTGAAATCGCAATACCAGCCAATGAGCACACAATTGTAAACAAAGGACTGGTATTCAATAGTTTATCTAATTTTATCCCTCCAAAAACACCTAAAGCGATAACGGCTCCCATCTCAAAGGCCAGATTCGTGTATGTGGCATATTGATGGATGGGGGAATCCTTCTTGGAGGTAGCGGGCCCTGACATGCCCTATTTCCGTTCAGGTTGGGGAGCGGCCTGCTGCACCACTGGACGACTGTTGCGCATTTTGCAAGTACCAGAGAACTCCGCACCAGGCTCAATGGCGATTTTGCTGGTCTCAATGCTGCCAATCAGGTTGGCGGTGGCCTTCAGCGAAAGCAGTTCCGTCACAATCAAGGACTCCACCTTCACACTGCCCTCGATTTCGATGTTGGCACATTTGATGTTGCCATCCACCACACCGCTTCTGCCGACGATAATCTTGGCCTTGGATTCGATGTTTCCGCGGAGCATACCGTCAATGCGGCAATCGGAAGCCGTAACCATGTTGCCTTGCAACTGGGTCCCTTGCGCAATGACATTCACAGCTGCGCCACTGTATTCACGAGTATCGGTTTCTTTCATAATCGTCTGATTTTTATTGGTTTTTAAGATAATTATCTTTGAAAAATGCAGGATAGTTCTCCCGTTCTGCACGTTTGTTATAGAACGTGGTATAGTTGTTGCTACTCATGGCATACACCACAATACTCCCCTTGTCAATGTCCCCTTTGAACACCTCGTCCTTCACTAAAATCTGATAGTAGTCCATGGCATCAGCACTGTCTTCATATTTTGAGATGGTAACCATCTGCCGTTGATTGTCAATAAAGAAACTGCTGACAGTCAATTTTTTAAGACTGAAATAGGTTTTGTTGAAGGTCGTGATGTTCTGTTTGATGGTCTGCAGGGGCAATTCGGCCGTTTTCACTAACAGGACAATGTAGTGCTGATCTTTGGCATTGAAGACGAAAGCGCTCGGCTTTTGGGGCTCATTGGCTTTGATAACCTGTTGCAGCGCTTCGTTTTTCACGGTGTCGCCCGCTTCAACGCCCATACTCTTTTGGATTTGCTCTTTCGAGAAGTTCGACAAATAGTAGCGGGCCAGTTCCGCCACCGGCTCCTGCGCGTATTTGGTGACGATGTTCGTCATTCCCACAATGAGCGTATCCTGATTATAGACCTGTCCGGCGGCGATGGCGCGGAGATAGGCGTACTGCGACTGAAGGGTGGCGTCGGTGCAATTCGGAATAGCGGCATCTGCAGCGGCAACCACATTTTTCCAGCGCTTGTTCGTGAAGTCCGCATACACCTGCTCATATTGGCTTTCCAATGTCTTCTCCCGGGCAGCCAATTTCTGGTAATAGTTCGGATCCTGAATCAGTTTGGCGTAGTCGGTTTCCGCGTATTGGGTGAGAATGGTGTTTTTATAGGTTTCAGCTTTGGAATTCCCGCTCTTTTGGTAGAGCGTATAGAGCATGTAGATGGCGGGCAGGGCATACTCGCTCTTCGGGTAGCGTTGCAGCAGCGACTCGAAGGATGCACAAGCGCGCTTGGTGTCGCCCAGCAGGTCCTGATACATGAAACCTGTCTCGTACAAATCCTTGGCAATGATGGCATTAGCCGTATCTTTGGCTCCCGGTGTCAGAGGAAGATCCTGCAAATAGTAGGCCTCTTTCTTGGGGTCGGTCTCACGTTTGGGAATCGGATTGCCGTCCTCATCGTAATCGACCGTGTCTTTGGCTAACGACGGGTCGTTCATGAGCGCCATGTCATCGAAAGAGATCTGGGCCTTGTTGCTGATGAACCAGTTGTCCTCCAGCTTACGGTTGCCGAAGCGGCGGTAGAAGTCCTGCTGTCCGGCAGTCACCAAAGCTTGGTTGTAGAAGTACCATTTGCCGTTGCCGCCACTTTGATTGTTGATGTTGGCGTAGGAGGCGGCGTTCTGCATGGCGAGCATGCGTTCGGCCTCTTCGGCGGCGGCCTTGCGCTCGGCTTCCGTGTAGTCGGCAATCATTTTCCTGACCCAGGCGTTTCGCTGGCTTTCCGGCAGGTTGGCGATGCGCAGCAGGCTGTCTTGCAGGTCTATCTCGTCCAGTTTGTCCACCAAATCCTTCAGCACATTCGATTTCTTCCGCAACTCTTCATAGTTGGGGTAGTTTTTCGGGATGGCCAGCATGGCCGTATCGTAGTAGTGCTGCGCTTCGCGGTATTCATTCTCCTCGAAGTAAAGGTCGGCCAAAGTAATGCTGGAAAAGGTCTTCTGATAGTTGTTTTCCGTGGAGGCGGACACCGATTTTGCGAGATATTCCATGCGCAAGTCGGTCTCCTCATCGATTCGGGCGATTTCGGAGAAAGCGTAGTAGATCTGGTCGCGGTAGTTCTCGTTCTTCTTGTCTTCCAGCATCTTGTTAAGCTGCTTGGTGATGGCGTTGCGGTTGGATTCGGTACCGTCGTAGTTGGCGGCGAGGTGCATTTGCGCACAGAATGTCATCTCGTAATTGTTGGATTTCTTGATGACTTCCTTAAAGTTCTTCTGCGCTTCGGCCTGCTGCCCGAGGTTTTCGTAGAGTTCGCCGAGAATCAGCTGCAGGCGCGTGCGGAATTCCCGTTTAGGGTGGTTGGCCAGCGCGTTCCCGATATAGTCGATGGCCTCTTGCTTATCCCCGTCGGGAGCGGTGAGGTGATATTCTGCCTTGGCCGCGTTGAAGAGCACGGCGAAATTTTTCTTGTTCTTTTTCTCGTTCATGTAGCGGATGGTCTCCAGCAACTCATCCGCGCTGGAGAAATAGCCCTGGCGAATCTGCGTGCGTGCCAGCAGCACCTCCGCCTCGTTCCGGATATTCGACTTCGGGTAAGTGTGCACAATGTAGTTCAGCACACGCTGCGCCTGCACGTAGTCCTGCTTGTAGAAATACGACTTGGCCATCAGGAAGTAGGCGTCGTCGATGGTTTTGACATACTCCTTGCCCTTGAACATCATCGAGTGCTTGTGGATGGCCTTCGACGATTTCTCGATGGTGCGGTCCAAATGCGACAGACAAGGTCCCAGTTCGGTCTTGTCAGGATAGTTGTAGATGGGCAACGTGGCCGTGTAGTTGTCCTTCGACAGCTTGGCCAGTTCTTTCTCGGCTTCCTTCATCGCTTGGTTCCCGTTCCAATAGACGTTATACCTGCAAGTTACGTTATGGTAAGCACGGTTCGGGAAGGTGTTTTTCGAGGTGGAGCAACCCGCCAGTGCTGCGATGACAAGCAGACCGGTGGCAATTCTGACGAATATTTTTGTTTTCTTTTTCAATGAGATTCGTTTTTTAGTGAAGCGTGAATAACGAAGAATTGGCAGTTTTATTTTTCCCGGTTGGCGAAATATTCGTCGAGAAGGCGTTGCACATATTTCCCGAAGACATCGAACTCGATGTTGACCACGGAGCCGGGCTTCAGGTTGTGGAAGTTGGTGACTTTATAGGTGTAGGGGATGATGGCCACGGAGAAACGGCCTTTTTCGGAATCTACCACGGTGAGACTCACGCCGTTGACGGAGATGGAACCCTTTTGCACAGTGAAATTGTTCTTGTCGGGGTCGTAGGTGAAGTAGAAGCGCCAGCTGCCGTTCTCATCCACCACTTTTTCACATACAGCCGTCTGATCAACATGGCCTTGCACGATGTGACCGTCGAAGCGGCCGTCCATACGCATACTGCGTTCGAGGTTTACCTCGTCGCCCACTTTCCAGGTGCCGAGGTTGGTCTTCAGCATTGTTTCCTCCATGGCGGTCACCACATATTGTTTCTTTTCCTTGTCTAATTTCACGATGGTGAGACAGCAGCCGTCGTGCGCCATGCTTTGGTCAATATTCAACTCTTCCGCGAAGTCCACTTCCAGCGTGAAGTCGAAATTGGTTCTATCTTGTTCAATCTTAACGATTTTACCCGTTTTCTCTATAATTCCAGTAAACATTCTTATCCAAAATTAAAACCTGCAAAGATACATTTTTTTTTTCACGTAAGGAAGTTTCCAGAAAAAACAGCCTTTTGATCAAAGTAAATGTCCTATAATCAGTTTGTTTCTTTGGCTTTATACGCATTTCCGTCCTCAAGGATGCGCGGACGGGATGAGTCGAAGTCGGGGTTGAGGAAACTTCTGGTTTTGTCGAAGCAAGGGGTCGCGATGCCACAGAGGTCTATGATTGTGTGAAAAAGGTCATCGATCATATACGGCGTATGCAACTGGCTTTCAACAAGGCAATTATGTGCATCAAGGTATTCCTTTTGCGAAGGCGACAGCCACAGGATAAACGGAATCTCCACATTGGCGCGGGGTATTCTGTCCGAGTAGTTGTGTCCGCAATAGTCGCCTTCATCGTAAACATTCTCGCCGTGGTCGGAGAAATACAGGGCCGAAACCCGCACCTTCTGATGTAACAGGCTGTAGGCCTTCAACATAGAGAAAACACTATCGACAACGAAATCGTTGTAATACACTGCGTTATCATAGCTGTTGATGACTCGGATGCGTTTGTCGCCTTTCTCCTCAAAAAGAGCAAAGTCGCTGGGATAACGTTTGTTATATTGGGTGTGGCAACCTAAAAGGTGAAGAAAAACGACCTTGTGTTTCGCTGTATCGGTGAGTGCGGACTGAAGCGGTTCGAAAAGCCTTTGGTCGTAAGATGCCGTCTGGGTGCTCTCCATTGATGAACTGGAAGTGACATTGACGAATGTTTTTACGTCTGCGTTCTGAACCAAGTTGGTCACACCATTCTCCCAAAGTCCGATAGGTGCCTGATTTGAAATCCAATACGACCGGTACGGGGTTGAGTGCAGCACATCGAAAATGTGGATGCAACTGTCAAGCGGGAGATGATGCTCCATGTTGTTCTCAGTCAGGAAGTTCATCACTGAATACAAGGTGTTGGAGTTGGCACTCACCACATTGTCGAACACCAAGATGTCTTGTCTCGCCTTCAGCCGGGGCGTAGTTTCGCGTTTGTATCCGTACAGGGAAATATGGTTGCGATTACACGACTCGCCAACGACGATCACGACCAGCGTGGGATCATCGGTTGTGAGTTCAGCGTTAAGTTGGAAAAGGTTGCGGCTTTCCAATTTGTTGTACTCTTCCGATTCCTTAATAAACGAAATTACAGCACATTCCACGTCAGGTATTGCGCTTCGGAGAAAACGTTTGTGGATGATATTGTCCGCAAAATAAATTGCCACAAACAACCACAACGCTGACCACACGAAAATTTCGCCTTTCGACTGGAACGAGAGTTGCGGAATACGCTTTAACACAATGATAAACAATGCGATATAAGGGATAAACAGCAATAACAAAGGTGTCATTTTGATGGCCATAAATTCCGACGCTTCGTTGAAGTTGGTGTTCAAAAACACAAAGATAGACGAGGCATTCAGTGGGCATTTGAGCACAATCCAGTGGAAAAGGTTGACGAATCCATCTACAAACAGCAAGCTCGCGGCAGCGATGTACAGCCATTTTTTCTGTGTTAGGACGTATGGAATCAGCAGTACCACCATCCAAATCAGCAACAAAAGCATACTCCCGAACTTGAAGACATCGTAGTTGAGAAACAACCCAACCACAGGAGTGAAAAGAACCATGACTATTAGCCAAAGAATAGGACGCGTACTTTTGTCTATATCTTTCACTTTCTGATAATTATGCAAATAGATAGAGATAAAAGGGATATGGAACAAGAATCAGTGTGCCTCTAACCAATTGTGTCCACTATTAATATTAACATCCAATGGTACAGAAAGTTGCATAGCATTGGACATACAGTCTCTCACGATTTCAGTAAGGGATTCCAATTCATCGGGACAGGTGTCGAAGATGAGCTCGTCGTGGACTTGCAGAATCATCTTGCTGCGCATGTTCCGCTCGTTCATCGTCTGATGGATGCGCACCATGGCGATTTTGATGAGGTCGGCGGCAGTGCCCTGGATGGGTGCGTTGATGGCGTTGCGCTCGGCGGCGGCCCGCAAGACGCCGTTCTTCGCGTTGATGTCGCGGATGTTGCGGCGGCGGCCCATAAGCGTCTCCACGTACTCGTGTTGGCGAGCGAAATCTAACGTATCATTCAGATAATCAGATATTTTCGGAAAACTGCGGAAATAGTCGGTGATGAGTTGCTTGGCCTCGGCCTGCGGAATCTGCAACCGGTCGGCGAGACCGAAGGCGGAGATGCCGTACAGAATCCCGAAGTTGACGGTCTTGGCGGCCCGGCGCATATCGGCGGTAACCTCCTCTTTGTCAACGCCGTAGATATGGGCAGCCATCGTCGCGTGGATGTCCTCGTTGTTGCGGAAGGTCTCGATCATGCGCTCGTCCTGACACACGTGCGCGACGATGCGGAGCTCGATCTGGGAATAGTCGGCGGCGAGCAGGACGTTACCGTCGGAGGGCACGAAGGCCTTGCGGATGTCGCGGCCGCGCTCGGTGCGCACAGGGATGTTCTGCAGGTTCGGGTTGAGGGAGCTGAGCCGCCCCGTGGCCGTAATCGTTTGGGTGAAAGTCGAATGGATGCGCCCCGTCTTCGGGTTGATGAGCTGCGGCAATGCGTCAATGTAGGTCGTTTTCAGCTTCGACAGCTTGCGCCATTCGAGAATCAGCGGCACAATCGGATGCTTATAGGCCATCTTCTTGAGCACCTCCTCGCCGGTCTGGTACTGTTTGCTCTTCGTCAGCCGCGCGTTCTTCACCAGGCTCATCTTCTCGAAGAGAATCTCCCCTAATTGCTTGGGCGAACCAATGTTGAACTTCACCCCGGCGTAGTCGTAAATCTGCTGCTCGATGGCGGCGATTTCGGCATTCATACTGTCGGAATTCTGCTGCAAAGTGGCCACATCAACCTTCACGCCGGTATATTCCATATCGGCCAGCACGGGCACCAGAGGCATCTCCATCTGCGTGAACAAGTCTGACAACTTGTTTTCTTTCAGTTCCTTATCTAACAAAGGATAGAGTTTTTGCAGTAACAGGAGCTGTTCGTTCTCGGGCGCGGGCGACGCTTTGCCGGTCTCTGCCAACTCCGTGTCGAAATAGCTTAGTGCGAGAACATCAAGCTGGTGTTTGCGTTCGGGTTCCAGCAGGTAGTGGGCAATCTGCACGTCCCAAAAAGTGCATTTCGGCTCCACACGGAACGACTTCAGGTACTTGTAGGTGTTTTTGCAGTCATGCATGACCACAATGCGCGGTTTTCCGAAAATATATTGAATAAATTGCTGATAGTGACGATGTTCATTCTCCACCCAATGGCAGTAGGTGGTGGTTTCGTCGAAAGCAAAGGCAAATCCCGCGATGCGCTCCTGCTGGAATATCCACGTAAAAAAGATTGTTTCGCTTCGCTCAATTTCTAATCTCCGCGTATCACGTGGATCTGCACCTATTATATTTTCTAACGAAGATATTTCCACGATTTTGGGAAGTTCCAAGACGGTTTTGGGGAATGGGAATTCCTCATTATTTTGCGAGGCAGTTTCCTCCACTGGGGAAAAGAGATCGGGGGCGGCTTGGGGCTGCGGCATCTGTAGCGACAAATCGGTGAAGATGCGCTTGGTGAGGGCTTTGAACTCCAGCTCGTCGAAAATGGCCTTGAGTTTCTGCGGGTCGGGGCCGAGATAGACCATATTGTCGAAGTTGTATTCCATCGGGATGTCTATCATGATGGTAGCCAGCTCTTTGGATAGAAAAGCCTGCTCCTTGTACTGGTTCATGAGCGTGCGAGTCTTCTCGTTGTCCTGGTCGAAATTGCGAGCGTACATCTCCTCAATGCTGCCGTAGTTGGCGAGCAGTTTCTGGGCGCGCACCTGTCCGATGCCGGGCACGCCGGGGATGTTGTCGGAGGTGTCGCCCCAAAGGCCAAGCATGTCGATGAGCTGTTCGGGACGGGCGATCTTGTATTTCGCACAGATTTCCTCCACACCGAGGATTTCCGCCGGCTGACCGAACTTGCCGGGCTTGTACATGCGGATGTGGTCGGAAACCAGCTGCCCGTAGTCTTTGTCGGAGGTGAGCATTAATACTTCAAACCCCTCGATTTCAGCATGTTTTGCAAGCGATCCAACCAAATCGTCCGCTTCATAGCCATCAATGCCGACCATTGTGATCTGAAAGGCATCGAGGATGCGCTTGATATAGGGAACGGACTGCACGATGTCGTCGGGCGTGGCTTCGCGGTTCTCCTTATAGTGTTCATATTCGATATGCCGGAACGTGGGCGCACCCGTGTCGAAAGCCACGGCCACGTGAGTAGGCTTCTCATTTTTGAGTACCTCGTACAGCGAGTTGGTGAAACCAAGCATCGCGGAGGTGTTTAGCCCCTTGCTTGTGAATCGCGGACTCTTGATCATCGCATAGTAGGCTCTGAAAATCAAGCCCATGGCATCTATCAGGAGGAGTTTCTTCGTCATCTTTTGTGTAATTTAAAGGAGAGGCAAAAATACAAAAAAAAGGCTTGGAACCTATCGTCGGATAAAGGGAAGCGACGCTGCCAAACAACCATAGAGCCCTGCAGTCTCGGTGCGCAAACGACGGTCGCCAAGCTTCACCTCCAGGTAGCCGGATTTTCTCGCCAAATCAATCTCTTCCGGGCTAAAGTCCCCTTCCGGACCAATGAGCAGAATCATATCGGAATAGTGACGAGGAGCGTTCACCAACTGCCTTTGGTTGTTTTCATCGCACCAAGCAATGAACTTATCTGCTTGTTTTTCATTGGTTTGTAGAATAAAATCCCTGAATTTCGCCATGCAAAGTTCTGGAAGCCACCTGGTTTGCGACTGTTTTAATGCGGCTATGGCGAGCCGTTGCAGGCGATCGAGGTTGAGGCGCGTGCGCTCGGAGTGGTCACACTGCAGGAATGTGAGCGAGCATACGCCGATTTCTATGGCCTTCTCTAAAAGCCATTCCATGCGGTCAGCATTTTTTGTGGGCGCGATGGCCAAATGCAAACCATTGTGTGTCAACATATTGTCCACAATTTCCTGCCGGATTTCCAAAAGACATCTTTTCGGATGCGCATCCGCAACGACCGCTTCCGCCAGATGGCCACGACCGTCGGTAACGCGCACGACATCGCCCTCGCGATGCCGCATTACACGAACGCAATGCTCTGATTCTTCGTTGCTTAAAGCGACGAAAGGTTGGAATATGTCGGGAGAGTAGAAGTAATGCATATTGAAGGCTTTAATCTGCAAAGGCGCAAAAATACATTTTTCTCCTTTTGCACATTGCTTTTTTCAACTATCACCAAACATAAAAAAAGGACACCCATCCGGATGTCCTTTTTGTTATTTCTGAGAAGCAAGATTCTGCGCTTCCGCGAATTACTTGATGTTCGGTTCCTCCAGACCGAGGTTCTGTTTCTTATCGACAGCCTTCAGGACGATACCGAGAATGAGGGCGGCGATGCCCAAGCAAGCCAGCATCACCAACGGCCAGGTGTAGTCGTAAGAGACGGCAGCTGTTTCCGCGTCAATCAGTCCGGCGTTCATTTGGTCGATAATGTCGGTATTAGTTTTGTCGAGCACTTTGCCGATAAGCAGCGGGAAGAGCCACAAACCGATGTTCTGGATCCAGAAAATCAAAGCGTAAGCGGAACCGATGATCTTCTCATCGACCAATTTCGGGACGCTCGGCCACAAAGCGGCGGGCACCAAGGAGAAAGAGGCACCAAGCACGAGGATGGTCAGGTAAGCCACGATGACACCGCCGGCGGCGTTGCCTTTGAACTGCGGCAGAATGAATGCGAAGGTCAAGTGACAGATAATCAGTAACAAAGAACCAATCATCAGCATGGAAGCGGCTTTACCCTTGTGATCGACATAGTTGCCAAGGATCGGGGTGATGGCCACGGCGAGCAGCGGGAAGACGGCGAAGATGGTCTCAGCCGTGCCACGCATGTAACCCATCCAGCAATAGACAATCAAGGCCACGACAGCCAACGCCATCAGACCGACCTTAGCGGTTTTATTCTTGGAGAAATTGCTGGTGAAAGAACAGACGGCCACCGCCAACATGATGAGATATTGGATAATAGTAACAGAACTGCCGCCCCAGAAAGTATCGGGAGAGGCTTCAACGAGCGTGAGGTTACACTGCAGCATGTTCACGGCATACTTCTGGAACGGGAAGATGGCGCTGTAGTAGAGCACGCAGAGGAGAGCCACCAACCAGAAACCGCCGGAAGAGAGGATCTTGCCAATGTCGGACACTTTGAAAGGGTCGTCCTTCTCTTCAGCCTCGCCGGTTTGGGCATCCAATTTCTTGTCCATGAAGAAATAGACGATGAACATCATCAGGGCGATGCAGAGGAGCACCACACCGAATGCCACAGAACGGGACACGTCGATGGTGCCACCCAACTTGGCGAAGAAGGGTGAGAAAATCATGCAAGTGGCGACGCCGAGGCGGGCGAGGGCCATTTCGGAACCCATGGCCAACGCGGTCTCGCGGCCCTTGAACCATTTCACAATACCGCGGGAAACGGTAATGCCGGCCATCTCGACACCGCAACCGAAGATCATGAAACCGACTGCGGCCACTTTGGCGGAAGCGGGCATCCCCTCATAGAACGGAGCCACACCCAGTTCCTGGAAACCGGGGATGTAGTTGAGATGGTTGGTGAACCAGGTCTCCACACCGCTGCCGATAAAAGCCTCGGAAACGGCGTAGTACTTGATCAAACCGCCGATGAGCATCACGGTGCCGGAAAGCACTGCGGTGAAACGGACACCCATCTTGTCGAGGATGATACCCGCGAAGATGAGGAAGAAGACGAACACGTTCAGGAACGTCTCCGCGCCCTGCATCGTACCGAAAGCGGTTGAGTCCCAGCCTCTTGTCGATTGCATCAGGTCCTTGATGGGCGAAAGGATGTCCATGAAGATGTACGAACAGAACATGGCCAAGGCCAGCAACAGCAAAGCGGTCCATCTCATGGCCGCGCTGTCTCTCAAAGTTTGTAGTTTTTCTGTCATAATGCTTTATTTTAGTTTATAATCTTATTCGCTGTTTGAAGGCGCAAAGGTAGTATTTTTTGTTATCAGGCGACAGACAATAACACTCAATGGGGATTTTCGTTGTCGCGTTTTTTGCTCGACTTCACCAGATCGACGAGAATGTAGCCGGTCAGGATGCCCCAAAGAGCCATCAAAACGGGACTTTTCTTGAGGATATTGTCGGAAAACTGGCCGGATTTATACCAGTAAAGCATCGCTAACAGCACCGCCACGGCCATGCCGGCCAAGTGCCACCACGAAAAGTTTTTCTTCCAAAAGTCGCTATTGTTT
The DNA here is from genome assembly GCA_947165685.1 of uncultured Bacteroidales bacterium. Lineage (GTDB taxonomy): Bacteria > Bacteroidota > Bacteroidia > Bacteroidales > WCHB1-69 > F23-D06. Next base: position 163,115 of record CAMVBK010000002.1, read on the forward strand.
GTCATTGGTAATCTTGTCGTATTGGTAATTGAAATAGTTGGACCGTATTTTCTCGCGGATCTGTTCGTCGCTCCAGCGCACCAGGTCGTAGTAGTTGAAGCGGCAGTACATCATGAAGTCGAGCAGCTCATCACCTTGAAGCCCAGTAAGTTCAGATACAATCTCTCGGTTATATTTCTGCTGGATACGGTCGATTTCATCCTCATAGGAGAGCATCTCGTTGTAGAGACGGCTCATCTTCCCCCGTCGGCTGTATTTGTCATAGAGGTAGGAGATGGGCGACAGGGTGGCGGTGCCGCCGAGCGATAGAACATTGCCGTTGGGCTTGTAGGTGGCGTTGGCCCTTTGCCACTCCGACAGCTGCGCCTCCTCCATCCGCTTGTAGTAGTCCGGCAGTTGCAGTGTCACGATGTCCTTCTTGAACCCTTCGTATGAAGGATTGATACCGATGATGGTCACCTCCTTCAGCATGGTGGCCTTGTAGTAGAGGAAGAAATCCTCATAGCCATAGAACAGCTTTTTGTCGATGACGGCGACATGCTGACGATAGATAGACTTGGAGATGATGAGGGTGTCGTTCACCGACAAGTCAATCTCGAAACGGCCGTTCTTGTCAGTGAATGCGAACTTCTGGGTGTTGGCGTTATAGACGCTGGCACCGACGAGCGGCTGGTAGGTGATGCCGTCGAACACGCGTGCCGCGTACCGCTTGTGCTGCGCCTGAACCGCCATCAGACAGCACAATATGCCTATGATGAGCCAAAATTTTTTCACGGTGGCAAAAGTACAAAAAAAATCTCGATAAAAAATTATATCTTTGCCGATTGTAATCTTAAAAATGTAACATTATGGCTATCACAAAATTAGACCAATTAGTTGAATTAGTTAAGTCGAAACCGAAAAAGAGACTGGTGGCTGCCAACGCCAACGACGCGCATACCATCGAGGCTGTTCACGCCGCTGTGGAGATGGGTGTGATTGATGCCACGCTCGTGGGCAACCCGGAGGAAATCGAGAAAGTGTGCAAAGAACATGGCTTCGACATGTCGAAATTCACCATCGTGCCCGAATACGTTGACACCAAAGCCGCCGCCAAGGCCTGTGATCTCATCAACGCCGGCGAAGGCCAAATCCTGATGAAGGGCTTGCTTCCCACCGACAAATACATGCGTGCCATCCTCAACAAGGAAAAGGGCCTCTGCCCGCCGAAAGCCACCCTTTCCCATGTGACGGTGATTGAGAATCCCGCTTACCACAAGTTGTTGATTGTGGGTGACGTGGCCGTGATTCCCGCACCGGAACTGAAAGAGAAACAGGCCATCCTCAAGTATCTGATCGAGACCGCCCAGGCTCTTGGCATCGAGAAACCGAAAGTCGCTTGTCTGGCTGCCACCGAACAGGTTTCCGTAGGCATGCAGGCATGCGTGGACGGCGCACTGCTCGCCGCAATGGGCAGCCGCGGCCAACTCGGCAACGCCTACATCGAAGGACCTATTTCCCTTGACCTCGCCATCGACAAAGAGACGGTGGAAATCAAGAAGTTCAAGAGCGAAGTGGCCGGTGACGCCGACTGCCTGCTCTTCCCGAACATCGAGACAGGCAATGCCTTCTACAAATGCTGCACCAAGTTCAACCATGCCGAACTCGGAGCCCTGCTGAAAGGTGCTAAAGTGCCTTGCGTCCTCTCCTCCCGTGGCGACAGCGCCAAAACGAAAATGTATTCCATCGCCCTGGCCGCCCTGATGGCTTAATTCCGGAAAGACATGATGGAGATTGCCGCTATTTTCAATTTTATCAACTTCCGCATAGTCGATATCCTCGACATCCTGATTGTGGCTGTCCTGCTTTTCGAACTCTACAAACTGACGAAAGGCACCGCCGCCGTGAAAATCTTCTGGATGCTGGCCCTCATCTATGTGGTCTGGAAAGTGGTCGCCTATTTCCATTTCACCATGCTTTCCGACCTGATGGGCGAACTAATCAATGTGGGCGTTCTCGCCATCATCATCTTGTTCCAACCCGAAATACGCAAATTCCTGCTTTATATCGGCGACGGACGGCTGGTGCACTTCTTCAGCGACCGCTTCGTCAAGCAAACCAAAAACACGGCTTACACGGACGAGATCGAGACAGTGAAGAAAGCCTGCCGTCACATGTCTGCGAACATGACCGGTGCCTTGATCATCTTTGCCCGCAAAACCCCGTTAGACGAGTTTCTCAACACCGGCGAGGAAATCGATGCCAAGCCATCGGCAGAACTGTTAGAGAACATCTTCTTCAAAAACAGCCCGTTGCACGATGGTGCGGTCATCATCAAAGACCACCGCATCGCGGCGGCACGCTGCATCCTGCCCGTGTCGAAAAACTCCGACCTTCCCCAGGAAGTGGGCCTTCGCCACCGCTCCGCCTTAGGCGCCACCGAATTCACCGACGCTGTGGCCGTGGTCGTCTCCGAACAGACCGGCAACATCTCTATCTGCCACGAAGGGAAAATGACCCGCGACCTTACTTCCTCCTCGCTGCGACAAATGCTGGAAGAGATTCTGACCAAAGAATAGGTGGACAAGTTTCACCTCTCCACATTGATTTGACACACCTTCAATAAAAACGCCCGACATCGCTGCCGGGCGTTTTTGTGTCTGCAAGGATGTTATAATACAACATCCTAACATCGTTGTTTTTACTCCTCGTCCTTGTGCTCCTCTTCGTATTTCTTGATGATTTCGCTTTGGACATCGGCGGAAACCTGCTGATATTCGGCGAACTTCATGCTGTAGGAGGCACGGCCGGAGGTGATGGAACTCAGCGTGGTGGAGTACTTGTTCATCTCGGCCAACGGAATCTTGGCGTGGATCATCTGGAAGGCGCCTTCGCTGTCCATGCCCATCATGATACCGCGGCGGCCCTGCAGGTCGGTCATCACATCGCCCATACGGTCGGCGGGGACGAAGATATCGACATCATAAATCGGCTCCAGAATCTTCGGACCGGCGTTCTTGAAGGCCTCCTTGAAAGCGTTACGGCCGGCCAGCTTGAATGCCAATTCGTTGGAATCGACCGGGTGCATTTTACCGTCGTAGATGTTCACCACGATGTCGCGGGCGTAGGAACCGGTGAGCGGACCCTCTTCCATCTTCTCCATGATACCCTTCAAAATGGCGGGCATGAAGCGGGCGTCGATGGCACCACCGACGATACAGTTGTTGAAGATCAGCTTGCCGCCCCAAGGCAGATCGTAGGTCTCCGTGGCACGGATCGGGTATTTGGTCTGGGTGGGCATACCCTCATAGTAGGACTCGATGAGCATGTGCACCTCGCCGAACTGACCGGAACCGCCGGATTGCTTTTTGTGGCGGTACATGGCTTCGGCGGACTTGGTGATGGTCTCGCGATACGGGATCTTCGGGGCGTAGTATTCGATGTCAATCTTGTTGAGCTTCTCAATCATCCACTTCACGATGTTGAGGTGTTGCTCGCCCTGACCGGAGATGATGAGCTGTTTCAGTTCCTTGGACTGCTCCATCTGGAAGGTCGGGTCGGTCTTGCGGATTTCGTTGAGGGCGGCACCTAACTTCTCATCGTCAGCGCTGTTGACGGCGCGAACGGCGGTGCGGAACTTGGGATCCGGATAGACGGTGGGCTCGATCACATCGTCACCCTTGGCCATCAGCGTGGTGCCCGTGGGGGAGTTTTTCAGCTTGATGGTGGCCACGATGTCGCCGGCCACAGCCTTCTCAACCTCGACGCGGTTCTTGCCGGCGAAAGCGAGCAGCTGGGAGATACGCTCCTTGGTATTGGTCGTGGTGTTGAGCACGTCGTCGGCCTTCTTGATTTCGCCGTCGGCCACTTTGATGAACGCAACCTCACCGAGGTGCTGCTCGATGCCGATTTTGAAGATGAAGCCGGCGAACGGCTGGGCGGCGTCGAACTTGTGTTCATTGCCGTTGGTGGCCTTCATCGTGCGGCCCTCGTCGGGAGTCGGGCAGTTCTTGACGATGAGGTCCATGAGGCGGTCAACGCCTTGGTCGGTCTTGGCGGCAACGCAGATCACCGGGAAGGTGCCGCGGTTGGCGATACCGAGCTTCAGACCGCGGATCATCTCGTCTTCGGAAAGGGTGCCTTCCTCGAAGTATTTGTCCATCAGAGCCTCGTCGTTCTCGGCGGCGGCCTCGATCAGGGCGGCGTGCATCTCCTCAGCCTTGTCCATCTGGTCGGCGGGGATGTCCTCGACGGTCATTTTGCCGCCGTTGGCCGGGAACTTGAGCATCTTCATCTGGAGAAGGTCGATGACGGCGTCGAAGCCGATGCCGGCGTTCACCGGATACTGGAGGGCCATAACGCTGCCGCCGAAGTACTCCTTCAGCTGGTGCAGGGTCTCGTCGAAGTTAGCCTTCTCGTGGTCGAGCTGGTTGACGGCGAAGATGACGGGGATATGGGCGGCTTTGGTGTGGCGCCACTGGATTTCGGCACCCACATCGACACCGTTCTGGGAGTTGATGACCATGAGGGCGGTGTCCATCACGCGCAGGGCTGAAATCGTCTCACCAATGAAGTCGTCGAAACCGGGGCAGTCCACCATGTTGATTTTCGTGCCGTTGAATTCGGCGTACATAACGGAGCTGTTGATGGACTGTTGTCTTTCCAGCTCCACTTCGCGGTAGTCTGAGAGGGTGTTCTTGTCTTCCACAGTGCCTCTTCTGCTGATGACGCCGCCGTGGAAAGCCATGGCTTCCGAGAGGGTGGTTTTACCCGTGCGGTTACCGCCGATGATGGCGATATTCCTGATTTCCTTAGTCTGATAAACTTTCATTGGTGTATAATTAATTGATTTATAATATTTTATATAAAAACTATAGTAGGGCGCAAATTTATAAAAATTTTTGATACAAAGGGCACATTTATTTTGGTTTTTGGGACATGGCTTATTCAGAGAAGCAAAAAATTGCGTCTCCCCTCCTGTCCAAGTCTTGTCTAACTCTTGTGTAAGTCTTGTGTGAGTCTTGTGTGAGTCTTGATCAAGCGATCACGCGCACACCATTTTCGGCAGCAATGCCGCGCAGTGGTCGATGATGTCATTGGCGAGTTCAAAACCCGTGTCGCAGATTCGCTTGCTTCTGTTGCCGTCGTAGCCCATGACAAGATGCATGGTTTCATAGCCTATATTCACGGAATTCAGCAGTTTTTTGTCGCGTTTAGCGACAGCATTTCTGTACTTGTCGATGGATGGGCGGCCTTTACCCGTCCGCACGTGAAAAACCGTCTCAAGAGCGATGAGACAACCCTTCCAAAGGTAGTCTCCGGCTGCCTTAATATACTTACTGTCTGTGTAGCTTTTCAGTTCCGGGTCATAATTGGCTTTTTTGATGACCTCCTCGGCATTGGCCACGTACCGCCGGGCTTCATCGATTGAACAGGTGTTTTTAATTTCTTTCATTTTCTTCGGTTTTGATAAAGGATATATTTAACGCCGCAAAGATACACTTTTTCCTATATGCACTGCTGTTTTGTTAATATTTTTTTGAAAGTTGATTTTTTTGCAATTAACTGATTGTTTTTGGCACGAAACGGCACGTAGATTGCATTTTCAGCGTATCTGCATTGACGGTATTTGACACAAGCACGTGATGGGGACGGAAATTTTCGACTTTTTTCCTCATTGCTTCGTGTTCCAGAGTCTGACAGAGGCGGTGATGACATCCAGTTGGCCACATACTTGCCCGGTCCGAACACACAACCCTCTGTCCGCCAATGTTATACCATCAGAAACAGGCCAAAACCATTTCCGCTGCAATCCCTAACGCATGCACGCCCGTAATCTGTTGACAAACAGCAACAAATCCCTCCGCTTCACCTGACTCCCGCATCCGTTTCCCCGCAGACCTGACGGTCTGCGAAACAACGCACCGTACCCCACATCGCTACCAAACCCTTCAGCCCTGACGGGCTGCCTCGCGAACGAAACACGCCCAACTGCGAGGACGCAATTGGCTCCATAAAAAAGGCGCAGCCCCCTAGCCACGCCCAAAATATCAATTGTGTGGAGGCGCAAAAATCCGCGTATCCACAAAGCGCAGAATCTCTACTTCCTTGCCCTTTCGGAAAAAATATAGTCCTCTTTGTTTTTGACAAACGTCTCAAATGACCGGGCCTCGTCTTCGTTGTTAAGCGCTATGGTGCGGTATTGTATATCTTTGAGATGTTTGGCAACGTACTCCTGTTTCTCCTTATTTTCTCTTCCGCCGCCACCAGACGGGAGCAGCGAGGACATCCGGTAAGCCACATGTATGCTTCGTCCAAAAAGGACGTACTCACCTGTTTTTGCATTCCGCAATTGATACACCCCGCAGCCTATAGGTACGCACAAACATTCCTTTTTCTTGGGATCCGGAAATGGTTTCCAATCACTCCATCCGTTTTTGTATAAATTTTCGTTTTTCATACTATTGTTTTTTAATTGTGAATGTAAATTTATTTAATCGTTAAATTTTATTGCATAAAGTGAGGTTTCAACCTCCCAGCTCTCGTCCGACTCGTTATAATACCTAAAGGATATAGTGTTAGTTGACTGGTCGAGAGTGAACTTGGACAACTGAGAATCTACAGGCTGCCATACTCCACCGTTCCACCTTAATATTGAGAAGCTTGTAATAGTTTTATTAATGTAAATATAAGTAGAATACTGTGATGGAGACCTTCTGTCTGATTCAAATATCCACCAATCATTCACATTTCCAGTCAGACCATTGGTTGTAGCATAATTGTGTATAAAGTTTGTTCCTGACAAATCGCTCTGGTGTACCGCCGGTTCATTTGTGTAGCCTGTAGTAGTGAATGTGACCTGCAACCCGGTGTCTATTCCTGCCGGAATTGAGTCTGATTGGTTTATCTGGTTGTACAAAACCTCCATCACCAGCCCCATGCTGTCAATCGTGTTTTGCATGGAGGCAATAGTGTTCATAATCTGCTGCAACTGCACATCGGTGATATAATGCGCGTCGTTCGTGAACGCGCTCACATTCGTGGGGACTGTCGGAATCTCAGGAATATCCGCGCTAGTAATGTATCCGGCGTCGTTGTTAAAGGCACTCACATTCGTCGGCATCGTCGGAATCTCAGGAATATCCGCGCTGGTAATGTATCCGGCGTCATTGTTGAAGGCACTGACATTGGTGGGGATGTTCGCCGCCTCCTGCACATTCGCCGCCGTAATGTAACCGGCGTCGTTGGTGAAAGCGCTCACGTTGGTGGGAACTGCGGGTATGGCAGGTTTGTTGATGAGGTCGTTGTAGTCCTTGTCCCAGACGTTGAACTGCGGGTCGGTCTCGGTGTAACCGGTAATGTAGCCCGCATCGTTGGTAAACGCACTAATGTCTGCGGGAATCTGCGGGATCTGCGGGAGATTGGTCAAGTCGTTGTAGTCGCCGCTAAAGCCTGCGGGCAACTTCACGATACTGCCGCCCGTCAGGAAAATCGTGTCGTTGCTGATGCTCAGCACCTGCTGCTCAGTGTATTCGGTGAGGTAGCCCGCATCGTTGGTGAACGCGCTCACATTGGTGGGAACTGTTGGAATAGCTGGCGTGTCTGTCAGGTCGTTGTAACTACCGCTAAACAGATTAGGACGGTTTGTCAGGCTGTTGTAATCACCATCAAATCCAGGCGGAAGAACAGCGTAACACCCATTACTCAAATAGATAGTGTCATTGCTAATACTCAGCACCTGATAGGCCGGAATGTCATTGGCAGTAACATAACCCGCGTCATTGGTGAACGCGCTCACGTTGGCCGGCACGGTCGGAATGGTAGGTTTATTGGTCAGGTCATTGTAATTTTTGTCCCAGGCATTGAACTGCGGGTCGGTCTCCGTATAGCTGGTAAGATAGCCTGCGTCGTTGTTAAATGCGCTAATGTCTGCGGGAATCTGCGGAATCTGCGGGAGATTGGTCAAATCATTGTAGTCCCCACTGAAAAGGACCGGCTTGTTGGTCAAGTCATTGTAGTTGCCGCTGAACAATGTCGGTTTGTTCAGAATCTGCGCCGCACCGGAGGTCGCGTTCCAGTCGGCGTTCACCTGCGCGGGCACCTGCGCCTGCGTGATGTAGCCCACATTGTTGGTCAGCTCGCCCACCGCCGTCGGAATCGTCGGCTTGTTGATTAGATCGTTGTAATTGCCGCTCGTGGCCACCGCCGCCAAGTTCGGTCTGTTAGTCAACGAGTTGTAGTTGCCGCTAAAGAGCACCGGTTTGTTGGTCAGGTCGTTATAGTTTCCACTGAACAAGGCCGGCTTGTTAAGAATCTGCGCCGCGCCGGAAGTGGCATTCCAGTCGGCGTTCACCTGCGCGGGCACCTGCGCGGCCGTGATGTAACCCGCGTCGTTGGTGAAGGCGCTGACATTCGTCGGTACGGTCGGGATGGCGGGAATGGCTGCGCTGGTGATGTAGCCCGCATCATTCGTAAAAGCACTGACGTTGGTTGGAACGGCAGGTATGGCAGGCTTGTTAATCAAGTCGTTATAGTCCTTGTCCCAAGCCGTAAATTGCGGGTCCGTTTCGGTATAGCTCGTGATATAACCCGCATCGTTCGTGAAGGCGCTCACATTCGTCGGCACCGTCGGGATGGCAGGTTTGTTGAGGATCTCTGCCGCGCCGGAGGTAGCATTCCAGTCAGCGTTGACTTGCGCGGGCACCTGTCCCGCCGTGATGTAACCCGCATCGTTGGTGAAAGCGCTGACATTGGTCGGCACCGTCGGGATGGCAGGTACATTTGTCAGGTCGTTATAATCTCCACTAAAACTGTTGGCTGCTTCTTTGGCGTACAGCGCGTACGGCACGCTCAACAGCTGCTGCACGCTCGTGATGGTGTAGTCGTTGCCACCGTTGGGGTCGATGTCCGTCTTCAGGAAGTACGGCACATCGGACCAGTCAATGCCCTCAAAGCTGCCGTGCAGCACGCTGCCGCCACCGATGTTGACGGTGATCAAACCGTTGGCGTTGCTGCTCGTCACGTGCGACTCGGAATAGACGGCGTTGCCCGTGGCACTCCCTTGCAGGATGTTCACACGCACGCCTACCTACGCGTTGGCCACCAGACTGTTGTTAGCGTTGCGTACCACCGCCTGGAAGCTGAAGTTTTCGGGGGCCTGCGCCATCGCGATTGCGACGGCCAGCACCATGATGATCAGAGTAAGTAGTTTCTTCATTAGTTTATTGCATTGGTTTGTACTATTGTTCTATATCCGATAAAATTGCCTCAATCTGCCTGCGCAATTGAGGTAGGTTTTTAATAGCGGTCAGCCAAGCAATTCGAGGGTTGATATTGTAATAGTCGTGCACAAGAACGTTTCGCATACCCACAACTGATGGCCAATCGATTTCAGAGTGATTATTTTGCAATTCTTTAGTGATGTGATTCGCTGCTTCCCCGACTATTTCAATATTTTTCACGACACCAAAAAAGAGCAATTTATCATCGACCAAATCTTCATAACATTTGCCTTCTAAAAATTAAAAAACGTTATCAATGGCCATCAACAGATGTTTGAGGCGGCCAGGGTCTTTAACCGATTCTCTCATAGATTAGTTGTTTGTCAAGTTCAGCTGATTCTTGAGCGAATGGCAACAACGTACCCTCTTCGACAAGATCCACAGGACGTCCCAACCGATTCGTAAGGTCGTTGATCATCCGCGCATATTCCATAAGGCCGATTTCAGCGTTATGGTGGTCAAAAACCACCAATAAATCGATGTCACTGTCAGGTGTCTCTTCGCCTCTCGCATAAGAGCCAAAAATCCAAGCCCGCTCCACAGGTTGGCTTTTAAAATAATCTCTTACCGAACTGATAATCTCGTTCCTGCTCATTACTCAAATTTTTTCGTGCAAAAGTACACATTTTTCTATTAGAGCATCAAATGAGATCAAACGATCTGCAGAAAAAGAAATTACAGACAATTTCGTGCGAACATTCACACATTAACGGTTACAAAAAAAGCCCTCCAGAAAACTGAAGGGCTCTATGGTATTGGGCGACGACCT
>CAMVBK010000003.1:0-144639 GCA_947165685.1 uncultured Bacteroidales bacterium
TAGCGGCGCTGGATGTCGGCGATGTCGCGCAGCCGCACGTGATGCCCCATCGGGTCGGTGAAGACAATCTGTTCACCGATCTCATATTCCGACTGATACGGGATGGAGACGTGCACCTGTGCCTCGCCGGCCTCGTTTTCCACGCTGCCGCCCACGGTGCGCATCCCCTGCGTGGCCAGTTCCACCAACAGTGCCCGCTGGCTGATGCCGTAGGCCGCCAGTTTTTCCTGGTCCACCAATACGGCGATTTCCTCGTTCCGCTTCCCTAAAATCTTGATGTTGCCCATTTCGGGGATGCCGCGCAGCCGGTCGCAGAGCAGCTCGGCATAGTGCTCCAGCTCGCGTGGAGTACGTTCGGGGGACTCAACGGTCAGTAGCATCGAGGAGGTGTTGCCGAAGTCATCGACCACCACGATTTCCAAGACGCCGGCGGGCAGCGAGGTCTTTTTGAACAGCTGCAGCCCGTGGCGGATCTTCGACCATGCGCCGTCCTTGTCGGTCACCGACACGCGCAGCTCCGCATACACATACACGATGCCGTTCTCCGTCACCGAGTAAGTCTTGTCTTTGTCGATTTCGGCGTAGGTGAACAGGAACCGCTCCAACGGTTTGGTGACTTGTTCCTCCACTTCCTGGGCGGTTGCGCCGGGATAGACGGCCGCCACCACGCCCTGCCGGATGGTGAACTGCGGGAACTCGTCCTTGTTCAGCCTCGTCAGCGCGAAGATGCCGAACACGACCAGGCAGGCCACAACGAAGAAGATGATGCTGTGGCTGCGCATGGCGGCGAGGATATGGTGACGGGTGTTCAATGGTTATTGGTTATTGGTTATTGAAGATTGGGAGTTGGGGATTGGGGTAGAATATTTTTTTGTGGAGGGGATTGTCAATTCCGCGTTGGTATAAAGTTTGTCCATGCCGGCGGTGATGACGGTGTCGCCGGGGTGGAGGCCGGAGGAGATGAGCACGCCGTTGGCCACGAACTGGGTGGAGGTGACGGGGCGGTGCTGGGCGCGGCCGTTTTCAACTACCCAGACGGAAAGGCCCTCAGGGCGGGTCTGCACGCATTTGGCCGGAATGACGAACCCTTGGTTGTCGGGCTGTTCGAGCAAGACCTTGCAGACCATGCCGGGCAGCAGCGACTTGTCGGTGTTCGGGAAGGCGATTTTCACTTGGTAGCTGTGCGACACGCGGGAGGCGTTGATGCCGCGGTCGGTGATGCGGCCGTGCAGCAGGCGGTTGTCCAATGCCGGCACATAGACGAGCGCCTCCTGTCCGACGGCGATGGTGTTGATTTCGCTTTCGGGTACGGAGAAGGTGACGGCCACCTTGCCCAGGTCGAGGATGGTGACGGCGGGTTCGCCGGGCAGCAGCGAGCCGCCCGCCTTGGCGTTGCAGTTGCCCACGATTCCGCTCGTCGGTGCTTTCAACGTGCAGTCATCCAGTTGCTTTCGGGCGATTTGTTCCAGCGAGCGGGCTTTTTCCAAGGTGGTTTCCATCTCCACCCATTTCACCTCGGCCAGGCTGCCCTTGTCATAGACTTTCTTCAGCCGCTGGTAGGCGTCCTCGGCCTGCTCCAGCGAGGCCTTGGCGGAGTTGTAGGCGTTCTGCGCGTTGGCGTTGTTGACTACCGCTATCACCTGTCCTTCGCGCACGTGGTCGCCCTCATGCACATACACGCGCTCCACGCGGCCGCCTGCGGGAAAGCTTACCGCCACCGACAGGTTCTCCTCCACCTCGCCCACGTAGGTGCGGGTCATACCGCCGGCCACCGTATCGACCGTCAAGACCTCCACGGCGATGGGCGCGCGTTCCGTCTGTTTGGCTTCGTGTCGGCAGCCGGCAACCATCAGGCAGAGCAGCGCGGCGGAAAGGAGCGTATTTGTTCTAAGGATTTTACGCATTACATTCGGGATTCAAAACAGGCCGCAAAAATACATTTTTTCGGGGTTGGAAGGGAACACGGTGTGTCTATTGCCGGTGTCCGCTGTTTTGCTTCGCCATGGCCTTGCCAATCCGTGCCACCTCTGCACGCAGGTCCTTGGGAGACAGCACCTCGACGGTTTCGCCCAACGAAAGCAGCTCCTGGACGAAGTCGAAGGTGGGGCGGACGAAGTAGGTGAACACGGAATACTCCTCCGTGCGCTCGGCCTCCTTTTGCGACGGATGCAACGGCAGCGAGCGCAGGTACTTGGACTGGAAGGCGTCCACCTTCAGCCGGATCAGCTGCGGCTCCTCGTCGCCGACAATGATGCCGAAGCAGGAACCGAAGAACTCCGTCGCGTTGAAATCGGCAGGCAGCGTGAAATCCTCGAACTCGATGTCGATATCCAATATGCGGTCCAAGGCATACACCTTCAGGGGGCCGTCGCCGTACTTGCCCAAGAGGTACCACCGGCGTTTGAAGACCTTCAGCGCGTAGGGCTCCACGTGGTAGAGATTCGATACGTAGTCGTCCTCCACCCAGTACGGTTTGTAGCTGAATGTCAGCATCTTGTTGTCGCGCATCGCCTCCAAGATGGTGGGCAGGAACTCGCGGCCGGAGGGGTTCTCTTCCAAGAGGATGCGGTCTTTCAGCTGGCTGCTCTCCTCCAGTTGGCTGTTGAGCGACAGGGCATCCAACAGCCACCCTTTGAAACCGGAGCTGTCCTTCAGGTCGCGACTATTGGCGATATAGTAGGAGTTGGTGTTCTTGTGGCAGGCAATCTCGATGCCGAACAGCTCGCGCACCGCTGCCACGTGGTTGTGGAACGAGCGTTTCGGGTAGTCCTCGCCGCCGGAAAGCAGGTCGTTCCGTTTCCACTTGCTGCGGATATTGCTGAACGTGATCCCCTCGAATCCCGCCTGGTTCACCGTGTCTATCAGCCAGATATACTTTCTTATAAGCTCTTTTGTCATAACTGTTGGATTTAAAATTGACGCGGCAAATATAACAAATAGGGGTGAAATTCCATGGCACAGTCTAAAAAAGTTATGCCAATTTTATGCACAACAAAAAACATGACTATGCAATGGAATGGCACAGTGTTGGTTTATTTTTGCAGCGTCAAAATTAATGTAATTATGATGAAAAAAAACAACCTTATTCAGATTCTGAGCTTCCTCGCCGTACAGATGGAAGACTCTGAAACGCAATTGATTAACGCCATTGCACCGGGCACACTACCGGAATATGAACGGCCAAGACGCCGCAGTGAAAGAAGAGAATCGTTTGTGTCGGACGAGCCTCGTTACAAATCCGAAATGGTGGATCAAGTGGTACTGAAGAACAAACAGCTTGCTGATTTTTTAGCTGTTACACCGTTACAGGCAGCCATCTTCGTGGCCGGTTTCGCCCAAAATGTTGACCGCAAGGACTTCGACAAGGACAACATTTGTTCGTTTTTCGGCATCAAAAGCATGGAGTTTCTGATGATGAGAAACGACTTTGAAGAACTGGTGCGCAAACGCATCTTTTTGGCTGAAACTACACATCAGTTCAGCGAGAGAAACGACTATATTATTAATCCGCAGGTGAAAGAGGCCATTTTCGATGACAAAAAGTTGGATTTGAAAACGCTTAAAGCACCTGATTTTGACCGTTATAAGTTCGTAAATGCAGTTTCGAATCTCATCGAAAGCCGGGAAAATGAAAAAGTTTCCAGCTTGCGTCTCTTTAGACAAATAGGACCTTTGGAAAAGCAGCACAAAAATCTCACTTTCGTAAAAAACTTCCTCAAACTGAATTTTGACGTAGAAGTTCGCACACTTTTTTACGAAGTCTGCGACGATTTCGTCACTACTCGTGATCGTGAAAGCGACATAGAGTGTACCCTGAAAGACATTTATGCAGAAACGTGCCTAAGAATGGATGTGGCCAGAGAACTCAAAGAAGGGGAGCATAAACTGCAAAAAGCTGGCCTCATCGAGGTAACTCAAGGCAGCATGTTTTCCGATGCCTCCATCGTTCTCACCGACAAGGGCAAGCAGCTGTTTTTAGAGGAAGACTACGATCTTTTCAGCACTGACGGTCGCAGTCAAAGCTTGATTTATCCTGACAAAATCGCGGAAAAGTCCATGTTCTACGACAAAGAACAATCCGAGCAGTTAGAACTTCTCAAAGAAAACCTTTTGGAAGAGAAATTTTCAGAACTGCAAAATCAATTAGAGAAACTGGCTATGCCGAAAGGCGTTGCCGCCTTGTTCTACGGTCTGCCCGGCACCGGCAAGACCGAGACGGCCATGCAAATTGCACGCATCACGGGGCGGGCGGTGTGCCACGTCGATATCAGCGCGGCAAAGACCTGCTGGTACGGCGAGAGCCAGAGGCTTGTGAAAGGCATCTTCACCAACTACCGCAGACTTTGCGAGAAGGAGAAGCAGAAGCCCATCCTGCTCTTCAACGAGGCCGATGCGCTGTTGAGCAGCCGCCAGAACATCAACAACGTCAGCGGTTCCAGCAGTGTGGCGCAGACTGAGAACGCCATCCAGAACATCATCCTGGAGGAGATGGAAAAGTTGGACGGCATCCTCATCGCCACCACCAACCTCACCGACAACCTCGACAGCGCCTTCGCCCGCCGTTTTCTCTTCAAGATCGAGTTCAAGCAACCGACCGCGGAGGCCAAACAGAGCATCTGGAAGAGCAAGTTGGAGTGGCTCGCCGACGACGATTGCCGGACGCTATCCACGAAGTTCGACTTCTCCGGCGGCGAGATCGACAACATCGTCCGCAAGGTCGTGATGGAGGAAGTGCTTCACGGCACCCGCCCCTCGTTGGCGAAAATCGAGGAGTTGTGCCGTCACGAGAAGATCGGGAACGGGTGCAACGGAGGAAGTATCGGGTTCCGGGCGTAGGGACGTGCAAGTAGAGACGCGGCACGCCGCGTCTCTACAGCCCACATAGGCTAAAGTTAGTATTACACAGGAATTACGTCAGTGTTGTCTCGGAGTGGCTCGTTTGTCGTTTTTTCCTCTTATATTTTCCCAGCATGGTATTTAACAACTCGTTCATCTGTTGACGCAAAGAAATGGGTTCCAACACCTCTATGTGGAGGTTCATGGTAAGCAACTGCTGGATAAAGTCGTAGGTTGGTTTCAGTTTCCAAGCAAAGACCACATAATCGTCAGATTCCTCTATGATGCGTTGGCTATGGTGCAACGGTAAACTTTTCAGGTATTGGCTTTGGGGGATATCTGCCTTAATCACAACCCGTTCTGCTTTTATTTCCGGATTCACATACATTCCAAAAGCCTCTTCAAACAGTTTCTCCATATCAAAATCCTCTGGCATTTGGAAACTTTCAGTGGAAACTTCTACGTCATGAATGCGGTCAAGGGAGAAGAATCGCATAGCACCTTCTCTATTCTCCGCAATGAGATACCACCGCTGTTTGAACAACTTTAAGCCAAAAGGCTTGCAATGCGCATATTCAGTCAAATCGTCCTCAAAGCTTTTCTGATACAGAATCCTTATTTTCAAGCACTTCTGCATAGCATCTAACAGTGAGTCCAGCCAGTGGGTACCACCTGGAATATCTTCAAACTGCACGCGTCGCCGCAACTGCGGGTCGCCAGATAAACGGTTGTGCAATGCATAACTGTTGAGCAGCCACATTTTCAATTTGTCATCGTATAGCTCGTCACGGTATGGGATATAGTAAGTGTTCCGCCCTTTGTCACATTCAATGTCAATGTCGAAAATGTCAGCAATTTGGCTCTTCAGACGAAAGAAGGTGCGGTCGGGGATGGGATCATTCTCGGGGTCAGCTGTCCATTTGCGGTTGAGCTCAGCCAATGTGATGCCATCCTCACCCGCCGCCGCTATCGTGTTGGTAATCCAGATGCATTTGATGAACTTGTCCATTATTTGCTGTTTTGAAATGGCAAAAATACAACTATTTCAAACAGCACCATCAAAGAAGGAACGATTTTCAAATGCGCTTGTCATTCTTCTTCCTTGATTTGTTCCTGCCAATCCGGCAACATCTCGACAAATTTTTCCTTACAACCTTTGGGGACAATGATTTCCTGCAGTGCATCACAACTGTAGAACACATCCTCACCGATTACCTTGACGCTTGCAGGGAGAGAAATGGTGGACAACCTGTCGCAATAGGAAAACGCCCCTTCACCGATACTAATGACCCCTTCGGGAATGGTAACCGTCTGCAAAGATATACACTTTACGAAAGCGTCATAGCCAATGGAGCGAATGGTTGGGGGAATCGTTATCGTCTCCAAAACAAGACATTCGGCACAGCATCCCAGTGGAATCTCCGACATGCTTTTTGAGAATGATATTGCACGGAGCGAGAGACATTCGATAAATGCGCGCTCGCCCACTTGGGTTACGGTGTCAGGTATGATGACGGTTTCGAGATTGCCGCAGTGGGCAAAGGCATCATGTCCGATGTGGGTTATGCCTTCTGGCCAGTCAATATGATCAATGTCCGTTTCGATGAAAGTTCCGGCCTCGATGCAAACATCGGTTTTTCTGCGACGGATGCTTTGCTTGTTTGTTGTCGGCAAGGAGGAGAAAATGTCTTCCGACAGATTTGCTGATTTGCTGTTTTCTTTTTTCATAATCATTGAAATTATCATTTATAGCTGTTGATTATTTACGACATCAATATTCTTACTTTTTTCTTGCGTATCTGGGAAAAAGTGACATAGACAAGATGTCCTTCGGACGCTCCAAAAGCCTGATAAAGCACCTGTAGTCCTACAATTCTACCTTTTGCGACCGCGGAGACGGCTGCTGTGATACTTTGCATATTGTTGCAATCCAATGCGAAGAATGTTCCTGGAGACGGCAACAAGTGTACGTATTCTTTTGGAACATCCACATACCCGCCTTGCACTTCGGCTTCCGTTAAATTCTTAGTGAAGGTTGTCATGACTGGGTTCATTATCTGTGGATGCCTTGCGGAATTTCTCGGACCATTGGCAGTATTCCGGAAACTGCCGAAGGTAACTGTACTCAATCTGACGAGAAGCCTCGTTGTCCATTAAAGCCTGAATACCCTCAAACGTGATACAGTGACCTGATTTCCCCAAGAAATCAAGAAGTCCAGCAGCTTTGAGGTGTTGTTCGTTGGTGGCGACACTTTTGTAGAACACCTTGTCGTTTGGGCGCCCTTCATAGCGTTCGTCAAATTCGTCATCGTCCATCCCGATAATCCCGGCCAGTCTTTCTGTGATTTCCGTGGGGGTGAGCGGTCCTTCCTGTTGTAGCATCAGCAATATCTGATATTTCATTGCCGCATGATCGTTTTTCTTCATTGTTTTGAAATTTAGATGTTTATAATTTCCGTTTTGATTTTATGCGGCAAAAATAAAACGCCACCCTGCCAAAAAGCGGCGGAGTGGCGTTCTGCTGTGTTTTTTTATGAACTCTATAACGAGATTTAATGCTTCAACAAATAACCGAGACCGTTTTCTTTGATAAGATGCTTTATGTCCTCAAATACGCGATTCAATATTATTTTGCTTTCAGGTTTCACATAGGGCTCGTCAGCTTTTTTACGATTCGTATGCCGAAGTTTTTCTATCAGTTTATATTCCAGATATGCGGCATCACAAATATCAAAATGAATCGAATCTTGGTTATACATAAAAAAAAGGATTCTTTTCACCCACTTTTTGTCAGAACAATGTTTATTGATTCGTTCGGAAATGTTTCCTGTGTATCCAATATATGGTTTCTTGTTATCCCCTGCCGGAAATAAAAGATATACACTGGCGCCATCTGATGTGCTAAAAGGGATTTTACTTTTTTCATCCTTGTTCAAACTGTATAAAGAACAATCATTCAATGTGGATTGAGGTTGCATTATTTCCAAGGAAATTCGTTTGTTTATTAATTCAACACTATTGGTTCCCTTTGTTTTTACTCCTTCAAGTCTATTATTAATAAGCCATTCAACATGATTTTTGAAAGCTTGCTTATTGCCGACGATTGTTTCTTTGCGTAATTCTTCAGAAATATTAAATTCACTACACAAACGTTTGACAATATCTTTTATGCTTTGGGAATATTTAAATATTCTTTTAATACTGGAAACAATCTTTTCATCATCAATTTCGTTTGATTTTAAAAATTCCGAAACTTTTGTTTCTCCGAATAATGTTTTATGTCTTTTATGTTTTTTTTTCATAACTATCTTTAGAGGTCCCCTATTTTACCATTTCCGCGCAACATTTCCTGAACCTGCGAGGTCCGTTGAACACAATCTGAAAATGCAACGCCGCAAAAGTAACAATTATTTCCATATTTTTGCACCCCAAAATAATCTCAAAAATATGCTCACTTACATCTCCAACTCCGCCCACTGCTCCCACGGTCCTCGCTCGAGTGGCCGCCGTAAAGTACACCATCTGGATCGGCACCGCTGACATCAAGGACCTCTACGTGGAGGTGGGTAAGGAGAAGAAGCCGTTTCTCGCGCTCATCGCACAGCTGATACGGCGTGGTGTTGAGGTTCGTCTCATTCATGCGAAAGAGCCAGGTCCGAACTTCCGAGAGGACTTCGACAAGTACCCGTCGTTAGCGACAGGGTTAGAGCGGGTGCTCTGTCCACGTGTCCACTTTAAGATGCTAGTCTTCGACGGCAGCACAGTCTATATCGGCAGCGCGAACCTCACCGGCGCTGGTATCGGTATGAAATCCGATGGCAAGCGAAACTTCGAGGCGGGCATCCTCACCGACGACCCCGAAATCGTGGAGCAGGCGATGAACCAGTTCGACGACGTGTGGATTGGCAAACACTGCAAAGCCTGCAAACGGCGGGAGTTCTGTGCGGATCCGATAGTGTGATTTTTGCGGTCGCGGTATGCCACACATTGGCACACCCATGCCCTATCTTTGCCGGCTCAACATTATCAAACAATTGTTATCTTTGCACAAATTCCTATTCAAAAATGAAAACCATTCCCAATCACAACGCTAAAATCTTCACGGACAACATAGAGGAGTTAGCGCTTGAACAAATTCAGCGCCTGCTTTCCGTCAAGGTGTTCGCCGACTGCAAAATCCGTATAATGCCCGATGTGCATGCCGGCGCGGGCTGCGTGATCGGTTTTACGGGCAACTTGGGCGACAAAGTGATCCCCAACATTGTGGGAGTTGACATCGGCTGCGGCATCCTCGTGCAACCGCTCGAAGTGCCGGAATCAATTGATTTCCACGCGCTCAACAACTTCATCCTGAAGGCCATACCGTCGGGGCGCGACTTCCGCAGTGACCAATACCTGCCGCTGCCCCACAAGTATATGGAGGTCTATTCCGAGGCCAAAGCCATTATTCGTGAGCTGTACTGCTACAGACTTCTCAAGGAGAGCAAACGTTTGGATAAATCTATCGGCTCCCTGGGCGGTGGCAACCATTTCATTGAGCTCGACCGCGATGAACAGGGGAAATGGTATCTGGTAATTCACACGGGAAGCCGCAACCTGGGCAAACAGGTGGCCGACCTGTACCAAAAGGAGGCGCGGAAACTGCTTTCGGGGTGGGACAAGGTGATGGAACAACAGAAACGAATCATAGAGGAATACAAAAGCCAAGGCCGGAGAAAGGAAATTCAGGCCGCCATTGCCAAACTGCACTCCGATTTCAAGATGCAGACCCCGCCTGTGCCGCCCGACCTCTGTTATTTGGAGGGCGAGCCGCGCAACGAGTACCTGCACGACATGCGGCTTTGCCAGCGTTGGGCGCGCCTCAACCGCAGACTGATTGCCGACCTGATCACAGACTTCCTTGAGGAAAAACATTCCGCTTGCGGAGTTGCTGACGGTGCTTTTGAAAGCGTACACAACTATATCAGTGACGACAACCTGATCCGAAAAGGTGCCATCTCTGCCAAAGCTGGCGAACGGTGCATCATTCCGCTCAACATGCGCGACGGCTCGCTCATCTGCATCGGCAAAGGCAACGCCGACTGGAACTGCTCAGCGCCGCACGGGGCGGGGCGTGCGATGAGCCGGGCGAAGGCGTTCAAGGAACTGCGGATGGAAGACTTCAAAAGCTCGATGGAAGGCATCTACAGCGAAACCGTGACCAACGACACCCTTGATGAAGCCCCTATGGCGTATAAGCCTAAGGATGAGATTCTTGCCAACATACAGGACACGGTAAGCGTGGAGAATATCATCAAACCCGTATTCAATTTCAAAGCCGCCGAATAAAACCATTTGCTCAAGAAACAGAAAAACCGACGGGAACTGGTTCTGCGAACAAACCGACAATACCTGTAGGAGAAACCGCAACATTGCGAGCGGCAGGAGATTCCGCTTGACGCTTTGCAATGATGGGGAACCGGGCAGTAAAAGAGAAATATTGTAATTTTGCACTTCAAATTCATTTTAAAGATCAGAACAACTAAAAGTAAGACATCATGTTAGGAGCAATAATAGGAGACACCGTCGGATCGATATACGAATTCGACAACATCAAAACCACCGATTTCCCTCTGTTTTCGGAGAGAAGTGAATTCACTGATGATTCCATTATGAGTTTCGCGGTGGCCGACTGGCTGTTGCGCGACGAGCACCACACCCACAAGGAGCTGGAGGCCTCGATGGTGCGTTTTGCACACGAATATCCCAATCCTCTCGGCGGCTACGGCGGGTCGTTCTACCGGTGGCTGTTCAGCGGGCGCGAGCGCGTGCCCTACAACTCGTGGGGCAACGGCTCGGCGATGCGGGTGAGTGCCGTGGGCTGGGCGTTCGGCACGCTGGAGGAGACCTTGCGGGTGGCGGAGATCTCTGCCGCCATCACCCACAACCACCCGGAGGGCATCAAAGGGGCGCAGGCCGTGGCCGCGGCCATCTTCTTGGCCAGGAGCGGCAAGACCAAAGCGGAGATCAAGGAGTATGTGGAAACGCATTTCGGCTACGACCTGAGCCGCACCTGCGATGAGATCCGTCCCGGGTACACGTTTCAGGAGAGTTGTCAGGGCACGGTGCCGGAAGCCATCATCGCCTTCCTCGACAGCACAGATTTCGAGAGTGCCATCCGCTTAGCCGTCTCGCTCGGCGGCGACAGCGACACCCTGGCCTGCATCACCGGCGGCCTCGCCGAAGCCTACTACCAAGAGATCCCCGAAGAAATCGTAAAGGAGATGTGGTCCCGCCTGCCAGATGAGTTCCGCGAGATTTTGCGGGAGATGAAGGGGAGGTTTAGGTGTTCGTTGGGGGATTTGTAGATTTTTTTTGCGAAAGGGAAGGAGTGAAAGGAAAATAATGTAGTTTTGCGGCGGAGAAAATGATATTATATGGCTTGGATTGATAAAAACTTAGAAACATACCTTCAAAAACAATTTCCTGAAAGAATTGTGAAAGGTTATTATGACAAGGGGACGTGGCAAAAAAACAGGTATATTCAGATAAGTACCGTATTGAAAGAAGATATGGACATACATTACGAGCTATACCAGAATCACGTGGAATTACACTTGGAAGGAAAATACCATAATGCAGAAAATCAAGAATTCGTGAATCAATTACATCAACAAAGTGCCGGAATACCATCGCTTTCTTGGTCGCCTTGGCAGGGGAAAGAACAATTTCGTTGCCAAATAGATATGCCTGTCAATTCTTGGGGAGAAGTGAAGGCTGCTTTCGATGCAATGGTTGAAATATTCGACCCAATTATTGAAACTGTTTTAAAACAAAAATCTATGCAAGAAAAAAATACATCATCCAAAAGTGATGAACAAAACAAAAACATTGATGCGGCAATTGTCCCAGTGGGAGAAGTATTAAACATAAGTAATCTTCGCATTCCCGAATACCAACGTCCATATCGTTGGAGTGAAAAGAATGTACGACAACTACTTGAAGATATTCTTGAAAGTAAAAATGCGGGGAAAAAAAGCTATCGAATAGGGAGTGTGATTCTATACAACAATAAAGAGACTCTTGATATTGTTGATGGGCAACAACGACTGACAACTTTGTTCATTTTAGTAAAAGCATGTAAAGAAAAGATTCCAAACTCTTTGACATATAATCATATTGATTCCGTAACAAACATCAAGAATAATTATTCTTTTATTCAATTATGGTTGGATGAGAATTGCAAAGAAAACAATAGAGAATATCTAAAATACATCAAGGAATCTTGTGAATTTGTAAAGATTATAGTTAACGATTTATCTGAAGCATTTCAAATGTTTGATTCTCAAAATGGAAGAGGCAAAGAGCTTGAGGCATATAATTTATTGAAAGCATATCATATTCGTGCTATGGAACAAGAAAGCAGAGAGGATAAAATTAATTGCGACAAACGTTGGGAGAATGCTACACAATATGATGCCACTCCAAAAATTGACAATGATTCCAACATTGACGTATTGAAACAATTGTTTGATGAACAATTGTATAGAAGTCGTATATGGTCTCGGAAGGAAAAGGCTGGAGAATTTTCAAAAAAAGAAATAGAAGAATTCAAAGGGTTTACCATTGACAAAAACCATCCGGCAATGTTCCCATATCAGAATCCCCAACTATTGCAGTATTTGACCGCCAAATTTTATAAAAATGTTCTATCAGGCACTGTTGCTACCCAAAATCGCTTTATTAGTGGTGACAATGAAAACATTGACCCTTTTGTGAATATCAACCAACAAATTGTGAACGGCAAACCATTCTTTGACTTTATTGAAACATACGTTGAAGTTTACAAACGAATGTTTATTGATATTGGAACATACCAATTGAGCGAATTCAAGGAATTTTATTATTCTTTTTGCCTAAACTATGGTGATGATAAAGAACATCGCACACAAGAAGGAGCATTCAAACCAAAGTATCCAGCAACAAGAGATGGTGATACATATTTGAGAGAAGCATACAAATCTTTGTCTTTTGTCTTGTTTGATAAGTTTGGAGAAGTCGGACTCAACAGATACTGCAAAATACTATACCGCTTAATTTACTATTCCCGATTAGAAAAACCAGCTATTAAATACAAATTTGTTGAAGCATTACCTAGCAAGTACTTTAAAATTATTCTTGAAGCAAAAGATTTCGCAGATCTGACAGAATTAAGCAAATACCTGCCTCATAATGAAATTGAATATAATGAAGATAAAAACAGAAAGATACCTGAAGCCATTTGGAAATTTATTACAAAGGGAGAATTTATAATAAACATTGAGAAATAGAATATGGAAACAACTAATTTAGAAAAAAGCATAAAAGAAATATTTGATGGACAATACAAATACATTGTACCTTTATACCAACGTAATTTTGCATGGAGGCAGGAGCACATTGAACAACTTCTTCAAGATGTTTATGAAGCCTATAAAAATAAAGAGGGTAATTACTTTATTGGAAGTCTCATTGTTTTAAAGCGTTCAAACGGTGATCTTGAAGTGATTGATGGTCAACAAAGATTGACTGCCCTGTCTCTTATTACCAAAATCATGGGCATTAATAAAGAACCGCGACTATATTATGACGCCAGACCTGAAGTTGAAGAGTTTTTTAAGGCATTCTACAAATCAGAAAAAGCAGAGTGTCACATAGATTACCCTCAGACATTTCATTTAAGGAATGCCATCGATTTTATTAAAGAGGCAAAATTGGATTCAAAAGAAAACTGTAAAACAATAGATACTGTTGAAGAAGGTTTTAGAAGTTATTTTGCAAACAATGTGATTCTTGTTCATGTAGAAATACCCCAAGACACCGATGTGGCATCATATTTTGAAATTATGAATAACCGAGGTGAGCAATTGCAGAAACACGAGATTTTAAAATCTTTAATGATGAGCAAATTAGACGACAATAAACAACGTAAAGAATTTGCTTTGATTTGGGATGCTTGCTCGCAAATGGACATCCCTATACAAAAATCGTTCAAAGCTGGCGATAAAGATTCTATAGGGACTAGGAACCATTATTTTGATGATAGTTATGATGGTTTTAGTTTTGCGAAATTAGCAGAAGCCTCAACATCTTCTAATTTAAAAAGTTCTCAAAATAGTAATAAAGGAGGCCTTTCTATTGATGCTATAATAGATAATAGTGAAACTATTGAATCTTTGTTTAATGACCTTGCGGATGATGATGATGAATATGAAACAGAGTCCCAATATAAATCAATCATTGATTTTCCAAATTTTCTGATGCAAGTTTTCAAAGTAATGTTTCCCGACAAAGATATTCCCTTAAATGAAAAGTTTTTACTTTTAAAATACAAAGAATTAGAGGAAGAAGTCAAGCCAGAGGGATTTATTAAAAAACTGTTATTCTGTCGCACGGTTTTTGATCGATATATAGTAAAGACCACAGTTGACGATAAAGATACTGATGATGGTGAAAAATGGGCATTAATTAAGCCTAAGAAATATGAAAAAAATTGGAAATTCATTGATACATTCGGAAAAGACGAGGCTGGTAAAACGACAAAAGAGCAGAATCGTATAGTCAAGGCATTATCCATGTTACAAGTTACATTTAGAACAAGGATTTACAAAAATTGGTTATATGAAGTGTTAAAGTGGTTTGATAGTGAAAGTGAAAAGAAATCAATTGATGTTATTTTTGGCGATTATATTACGAAATTAGATAACATTATTCTCGGTTATTACGATGAACTTTGTGAAAAAATAGCTAAAGAAAAAAGTAAAAAAGACAGTGAACTAGGATTATATTATAAATTGGATGACAGTAACCATCTGACTAAAGACAATTCATACTCAAAAGGAACAGATACTCCTCATCTTCTTTTCAACTTTATTGATTATCTATATTGGGTTGACAGTCAAAGCGAAAGGTCAGTGCTTACTATACCTTCAAAAATCGAACCTTTTGAATTCAAATATTGGAATTCTGTAGAGCATCATTTAGCACAACAATATGCAAAAGAAACTGATAAAGACAATTATAATAACTATATTGACAATTTAGGAAATCTCTGCCTGATAAGCAAAAATGCAAATTCAAGATTAAACGACAGATCTGTACAAGAAAAAATAGAAAGAAGCACTGGAAATATGGGCGCTAACAGACAAATTATGTATAATAAAACTAAAGATGCTGATGGAACCTATACATGGAATAAAGACAAAATAAAAAAACACTATAATGAACTTCTGGAATTGTTATCTAAAAGAAAGGGTATTTTAGGATTAACATAGGAATAGAAACCCTTAACCCTTTCCACACCTTTCCCCGCACACCTAACGGCGTGCGCATTTTCCTCGTACCCGCACCATTCAACCAAGCCCTGCACCCCTGACGTGGTGCGGCTGCTGGCGGGACGTGCTTCCCAATGACGGCGGATGATTCGCAGCAGGCAGGCCGTAGGTCTGCGGGCACCTACAATGCCACGAACCGGCACAGCCCTGTCCTATCTTTGCCGCATCAAAAACAAACGACTATGATCTATCTCGAATCATTTAAGTTTCCCACTTGGGAAGATGAGGACCAGTTTTTATGTTCCTATTATAGCACAACAAACGCCCAGCGGGAGGCATATTTCCATAAAGAACTCTCAGGCAATTATCCCTTTGGTGTTCTGTCGGACCACAGTCTCAGGTCCCTTGATTTTACCCCCATCACCATCTTGTATGGCGGCAACGGGAGCGGGAAATCTACCGCCCTCAACGTG
Source organism: uncultured Bacteroidales bacterium (assembly GCA_947165685.1). Lineage (GTDB taxonomy): Bacteria > Bacteroidota > Bacteroidia > Bacteroidales > WCHB1-69 > F23-D06. The sequence continues at coordinate 15,602 of CAMVBK010000003.1, forward strand.
ATTTCCGAAGTGTTGGGCATCAAACGGAATGCTGCCTACAACACCACAGTGATGATGGAACGCTATGGCAAACTGTGTAACTTCACCGTTAGTCCCGAATGGAAAGCAGAACATCCAGCGGCCCAACTTTCGGAATTTTCCAAGATGATAACCAGCGACGACATCTTCAAAAACATCCTTCGGTCAAGAGACAAAAACGAAATCAAAACAGCCAAAAGCCGTATTCTGAGAGATGAAATCTTGGATGTGAAATACCATCAAGACTATCCGCGTCATATTAATTTTGCCACCAATGAAGGTGTCGAAGAGATAAAAAAGATCGGAAGGTATAAGAAACAGAGTGTGGTGCAGTCGCTGTCAGACGAATTGGGTACCTTGGAGCAGGGATATTCCAACGGAGAAAACGGCCTGCGGTATCTGATGACGGAAATCGAGGAAGATGGTCTGTATCTCTTGGACGAGCCCGAAAACAGTATGTCGTGCAAATTCCAGCAAAGTCTTGCCAAAGTCATCCACTTTTCCGCTATGCGTTGCGGTGCCCAGTTCGTCATCGCCACGCACTCCCCGTTCCTCTTGGCAATGCCGGATGCCAAAATCTACAACCTTGATGCCGACCCCGTGAATCTGGCCAAGTGGTACGAGTTGGAAAACATGCGCATCTATTTCGAATTGTTCCACTCTGCCGCCGACCTGTTCAACACACGGAAATAGGCCGTTCCACCAATCATCCCGCCCTCGCGCGGTTTCCGCGGGGTGAAACCCTTAACCCTTTTCATACCCTCCCCCTGCACTCCTGATAGGGCGCCTTGTCGCGTAAAGTCCCTGTTCACTGATCACTATTCACTGTTCACTTTCACAGGCAGGCCGTAGGTCTGCGGGCATCACAATGCCACAAACTGGCACACCCCTGCCCTATCTTTGCCGCATCAAAAACAGCAAAGATATGACCACCAAAACCATCATCATCCCCGTCGGTTTCAATGCCGAACAGTGCAAAAGAGGCATCCTGTCTTATTTCGCGGACGACATCACTACGGAATGGATGTCGGACCAAGACTTCGTGCAGCAATATCTGTATTGCCAGGAGGACGGCGATTACGACCCGCCGTTGGAGGTGTGGCTGCTCGTGTGGGACTCGCCCGGCAAAATGATCAAATCGCCGAAAGGTGGATGCTCGTCGTTGTATGTGAAATGCCTGACCGTCAGCGTGAATCTGGCTTGGTGCAAAAACCATCACAAAGGCCTTATCGTCCACGTCATCAAAGTGCTGCCGCCCGCTACCGGCGGAAAGTCTCCAATCATCGAAGACCACTGGTTCGGGCACGTGGTGGACCACTTCTACATGATTGATTATCAGGAGGAAATGTCACACGCAGACCCAAATCTACCGTTCGGGGAGTTCCTGAACAGGATGGATGGGAAGATTGCGGAGATAATCAAAGGGAATCAATAACAGCGAAAAAGAATGAAAAAGAATTCAAAGAAGAAAAACACTTCCAACAGTGAGCACTGGAGCCACAAGCATGACTACCCGATTGAAGAGGTGTGGAACACCGAGAACACGTTAGCCCGTCTGATTGCCCCGCGCCTCGTCACGTTCAGGGAGTTGGAAAAGCACGGACATCCTGACGGTTTTAAGGATATACGCGAGTGGAACGCCACCATTCAGAAAATGATTGACGCCTTCGAGCTAATGAAATACGTGCATTGCCTCTCAGAAGAAGAGACCAAAACCGTTTCGGAAGGACTTGCTCTGTTCTGCAAGTATTATAGGGATTTGTGGGATTAAATGGTAGAAACTGAGCGTCTCGAAGAGACACCACAGTAGCCCCAACCGTCCCCGCTCACCCGCCGTCTTCCGCGAAATCTTGCGGGAGATGGAGAGTGATTGGGGGTATCCGCTGGCGGGAATATAGGTGAAAGGTTTGAGGGATAAGAATAGGCGGTAAAAGGAAAAAATCCTCAGCGGGCTGGTGAGTCTCGAGGAGTGACTATACAAAAAGCATCTTACACCTTTTGTATTACACCTTTTGTGTAATCTAAAAAATGTGTATCTTTGCAGCCGTTATAAAATGAATCGTCATGGATAACCCATTCATTATCAAATCGTACGAGTCAAAAGAACTGTTCTGCGACCGTGAAGAAGAACTCCAACAGCTGCTTCACAACACCACTGGTCACACCGACACCACCCTCATCTCCCAAAGACGTATCGGTAAAACCGGACTGATTCTGCGGCTATTTGACGAACTATCGATCACACATCCCGATATCCAGACCATCTATATGGATATTTTCGCCTCCCAGAATATGGACGATTTCATCAAGATGATGGCGGAAGCGGCTATGCGGGCTTTTCGTCCCAAAAGCTCCCTATTGGACAAACTCATGGTATTCATCAAAGCACTTCGTCCGCAAATCTCGTTCGACCCCATCACCGGCGAGCCCCAATTGCAAATCTCTTACCAGACCGCCCACGAAAAAGAGTACACCCTGCGTGGTTTGTTCGAGTTTTTGGATAGCCAAAACACGCCCATCGTATTGGCTATTGACGAGTTCCAGCAAATACGTGAATATCCGGAACAGAATATGGAGGCGCTGTTGCGCACCTACATACAGCAGACAAAGAATATCACGTATATCTTTTGCGGTAGCAAAAAGCATATAATGACTGACATTTTTGCCAACGCACGCAAACCGTTTTACTCCAGCACCGCCTTCATTACCCTTGATAAGATTCCAATTGAAAAATACAAACCGTTCATTGTCAAACTTTTCAACCAAAAGAATAGAACCATCCAACACGAAGCCGCGGATTTTATTCTTGAATGGACCCGCCGGCATACCTTTTACACCCAGCAGTTATGTCACACCATTTATGACAACGGGGCTACCGATATTGGACTTGACGATGTGAAAAACGCCTGCGCCCAGTTGATGCAGCAGGGGGAGGCGGTTTATCTCCAATATCGCCAGATGCTAACCGAGAAACAATGGAATTTCATGATTGCCATCGCTAAAGAGGGCAGTGTGACACAAATCACATCAGCGGAATTTTTAAGAAAATACAAAATTGGAACCCCTTCAACCGCCCGCAAACAAACTGACTCTCTGTGTGAAAAGGGTCTGCTGAATGCCGAGACCTCTCTCCACAGCACCGAATACTCGGTCAACGACGTTTTCTTTTCGCATTGGTTAGAACGACTTTGACATTTTTGAATTATGCTCACCTACATCTCCAACACCGACCACTACAACCTCGTCCTCTCCCGAGTGGCCTCCGTCAGGAGGTCGCTGTGGATCGGCACCGCCGACATCAAAGACCTCCACGTGAGGGTGGGGGAGGGCACGCTGCCGTTCCTCGCCGTGCTGGCACAGTTAGTGCGCAAGGGCGTGGAGGTGCGCCTCATCCACGCCAAGGAACCCGGACCGGCCTTCCGCGAGGACTTCGACAAGTACCCGTCGCTGGCAAGCGGGCTGGAACGTGTGCTCTGCCCGCGGGTCCACTTCAAGATGCTGGTCTTCGACGGCAGCGCGGTCTATTTCGGCAGTGCGAACCTCACCGGCGCGGGCATCGGGATGAAAGGGGCCAACACCCGCAACTTCGAGGCGGGTGTCCTCACCGACGAGCCCGAGCTGGTGCGCCATGCCATGCAGCAGTTCGACGAGGTCTGGATGGGACTGCACTGCACGAAATGCCTGCGGCGGAAGTACTGCGGGGACCCGATAGCGTGACGTATGCTGATATGCGCAAAACCAAGCATAACTGGCAAAAATAAAAATCAAACAAAACAAAATAAAAAAATTATTATATTTGCCGCATCTACAATCAAAAACAAAAATAATATGAAAAACATTGAAGAACAAATTGTTATCTATCAGACCGAGGACGGCAAAACAGCAATTGATGTGCGTTTGGAGAACGAAACCGTTTGGCTTTCACAAGCCCAAATGGCAAACTTGTTTCAGAAAGACCAGTCGGTAATTGCTCGGCACATTAGCAATGTGTTCAAGGAAGGGGAACTTGATAAGAATAGTAATATGCAAATTTTGCATAATACTTTTTCAAAGTACAAACCCACGACCATTTACTCCCTTGATGTCATCATCTCCGTGGGCTACCGCGTAAAGAGCTTACAAGGTGTTGCCTTCCGCAGGTGGGCCAACCGTGTGCTGAAAGAGTATCTGATCAAGGGCTACGTCGTGAACGAAAAGATCCGGAAAAAACAGATTGGTGAACTCCGGCAGCTCGTGCAGATGTTGGGAAGGACCATCCAAAACCAGCCGTTGTTGAAAAACGATGAGAACCAGGCGCTGTTTGACATCGTGGTTGACTACACCTACGCGCTCGACACGCTTGACGATTATGACTATCAGCGGTTGACAATGGGGGCGACCACTCAAGAAGAGATGTTTCAGGCCACCTACGACAACGCCAAGCAGGCCATAGCGGCGTTGCGGGAGAAGTTCGGCGGCAGCCCCCTCTTCGGCAACGAGAAGGACGGCTCTTTCAAGAGCTCCATCGGGCAAATATACCAGACGTTTGATGGCAACGACCTCTATCCCAGTGTGGAGGAGAAGGCGGCCATGCTGCTCTATCTGGTCACCAAGAACCACTCGTTCAGCGACGGCAACAAGCGCATCGCCGCCACGCTGTTCCTCTGGTTCCTCAACAACAACGGCATCCTTTACGCCCCCGATGGCCGAAAGCGCATCGCCGACAACACCCTCGTGGCACTCACGCTGATGATTGCCGAGAGCAAGCCGGAAGAAAAGGACGTAATGGTAAAGGTGGTGGTGAATCTGATCAACCAGAAGAATTGATACGGATGCGTGCATCGGGATGAAATCCGACCATAAGTGCACGAGACCGAATATTTTACTATGCCACACTCTTGCACACCTTTGCTCTATCTTTGCCGCCGTGTCTGCTAATAGCAAATTCCTATAGGATAGGCCGGCATACACTATTTTTGCCAAAAAATTCAAGAGTATGACAATCGAAAAGAACCAACGCGCCCTGGCCCAACTGTCCGCCCTCTACCGGCCCGGCACGCTCAACCTCATCGGCGGACGCCCCGGGATGGGCAAGACCACCCTCGCATTCCAACTTGCAACGGAAGCCCAGCTACCCACCGCGTATTTCTCGCTCAAAATGAAACGCGAACAACTCCTTCTGCGCCACTCCACCGGCCAATGCCCAGAATGGATTCATATTGACGACACGGCAACATTGACGGTGGATTCTGTCCGGGAGAAAGTGCGCCAACTGCGGGAAACGCACGACATCCGCTGGGTCATCATCGACTACCTGCAGCTGATGGTTTCCCCAATACCAAACACAGACCGTGGAACCGAACTCACCGCCATCCTCGAAGAGCTGAAGGCGATGGCCGTGGAACTGCAGGTGGCGGTCATCGCGCTCACGCAGCTGATGCGCACGGTGATGCTACACGACGACTATCGCCCCATCCTGCAAGACGTGCACGATTGGGAGCGCATCGGACAATGGGTGGATGACGTGCGCCTGCTCCACCGCGACGATTATTACAACATCAGGGACGGCAAACGGGGCACGCTGGAGATATTGGCGACAGAATGTCAGAACGGAGATGTTGGAAACATTCAACTGACTTGTTTTATGCGGAGCACTGCGTTGAACATCATTCTTATCATACAGGAAATGTCTGACACGGACACACTCCGCAAAATGCTCGCTGCCACCGAAAAGGAAATCCTCCGCGTGGCCAAACCATTCAACGGCGACCTGGACTGGGACACGCCCACAAAGGAAGTGCTCGACCGACTGTTGGAAGAGCGCGTCTGCATCCTCAACCGGATGTTCGAACTGCACTGCACCGAGGCCGAGGTACACCGCTTCGAATATGTGAACGAGGCTCTGCTGAAGATGATGAACCGCTTCCACGAAGAGCAACAACAGCTTCGACAGCAGCTGGATATGCTTCCCGACATCGGCGAGCACAGTGCCAACCGTTTCCATCTGATCGGGGAAATCAACTACTGCCACGACTATGAAGACCCGAAGCTCTTCCCGATGGAGGAGGATGCCTTCTACGAATCGCACTGGAACGAGATGCTGTGGGTGGTGTCGTTGCTCTCACGGATGGACGCGCACACAATTCACGACGGCGAGTCCAACAAGCTCGACGACGGCCAGACCTGGGCGGAGGGGCCGCTGCGCATTCCGCAGTTCGAGCACATCTGCGTCTGCTACCTCGTCCACGCCCTCTGCACGCACCTTCATTACAGCATCCCCGACCTCCTTCGGATGACCACCTACACCTGCGAACGCTCGATGTGGGAGATGTCGAAAGCGGAGATATAAGGGGTTCCATTACGACACCCAGTGCACAGTCATCCCCGCTTTTTACCTTTTTGCATAATTGAATATTTCCTATTTTTGCCATCGCTTTTTAATTCTTGAATGTAAACTAAGACTACGGATCACCAACCACAATGACCGATTTTGCCGCCATAGACTTCGAGACTGCCAACGGGCAACGCAGCAGCGTGTGCAGCGTGGGCGTGGTGGTGGTGCGCGGCGGTGTCATCACCGACACGTTCTACTCGCTCATCCATCCCGAACCCGACTACTACGCCTGGTTCTGTCAGGAGGTGCACGGACTCTCGCACGAGGACACCGACAACGCGCCCTTATTCCCCGCCGTGTGGCGACAGATCGAGCCGCTCATCGCCGGACTGCCCCTCGTGGCGCACAACAGCCCCTTTGACGAGAGCTGCCTCAGGGCCGTGTTCCGCGTCTATCAGATGGACTATCCTGATTACCAGTTCTTTTGTGCCTGTCGGGCTTCGCGCCGCCATTTCGGTCGCCGTCTCCCCAACCACCAGCTACACACCGTCGCCGAGGCCTGCGGCTGCCCGATGACCAACCACCACCACGCGTTGGCCGACGCGGAGGCCTGCGCGAAAATCGCGATACAACTGCTGTAGTGACGTTCCCTGAAACGTCTCTATAGGGCATATCACACCCCTTTCCGAATCTTCAACCTGCTGTTTCTCGTTCCTCAGTCCGACTTTTCCCCGAGTCGCCGTTTCAGTTCCGCATTTTCCTCTTCCAGTCGGACGACCCTTTCCTCGTCAACACCGCGTTTCACCGAATGTTTGAATTTCAACATCGCGAGATTCAGCTCGAAGGAGGTCTCGCTGCTCTGGACCGGCAACACGTCTGTTATCAGATCCTCCATTAACTGCCCACCGCGCTGAAGCAACGTTTTCTGCTCAACGGAGTTCTCTTCCTGCTGGGAAATTTCCGCCATCACCCGCGACAACTCCCTCAACTTCGCGTACGCCTCCACAATGGCGATGGTGGTTTCCACCGCTTTCGGGCTTTTCAGAATCGTGGCCAGCATGTATAAACCCTTTTCTGTGAAAGCCTTGGGAGGATACTTGGAGTGTTGTCCTCGCCCCGTTTTCTTTAAGGTCGAAATTTTCGACCTTAAAGCCACGATCTCCTCTGCGGCCAATTCCCAAATATACCCTTTAGGGAATTTCTCCGGATTGTTGCTTACAGCCTCATTAACACGCTTCGTTTCCACACCGTAGAGATCGGCCACGTCGGAGTCCAAAATCACCTGCTGGTTCCGCAGGGTGATCATCTTGTTCTCAACTTCTATGATATTCGTCATAACACTTTATTTTGATGATTAGAAACTATGTTTAACTACACGGCAAATATACAACAACAAAAGGCATTTGTCAAGGGCTTCGTGAGATTTTTTTTTGGTGTTGACAGTCAAGAAAATACCTAAAAATTTAACTAATAAATTTTGTAATTGTTAAATTTCGAAATAGGTTTTTCGGGGGATTTAGCAGGACGAGACGCAAATTCGGGAACTTATTGACAATGAATTCAACCAAGTGATTTTCGCAGTGGATACTCAGGGATACACAAAGCAGGATAAAATAGAGGTGATGAAAAATATTATCGCCGACATCGAAAAATGCATCGTTATTATCGAGAAGGACGAAAATGCAAGGTTGAGTGAGGTGTGAGATGCGGTTTCCCGCGGGGTGAAACCCTTAACCCTTTCCACACCATCTCCCCGCACACCTAACGGCGTGCGCGGCTGCTGGCGGAACGTGCTTCCCAATAACGGCGGGCAATCTGCGCTGGCAGGCCGTAGGTCTGCCGGGCTTGGTGGCGGCTTAGAAAACTTTCCCTGTCCACAGTTGCTCTAAGAAAGCCTTGACGGGCCATACCTCCACCCCGTTGAACAGCCGGGGACGTTCCTCCAATGCCACCACAATGAGCCGACACTCCGGATGCTCTTCCTTGAATGCCTTCAACCCGCGCAAATGGCGCGATTGCACCTCGTTCGTCGATTTTATCTCGATAGCAACCTCCGCATCTCCCAGCACCGCATCCACTTCGTAATCCGTGTAGGTGTGCCAGTAAGACAACGCCTCTTTTATGCGGTGATAGCCCAAATACGCTACGATTTCCTGTATCACAAAATGCTCGAAAGCGTGGCCGAAATCCGCCGAGCCGGGTGCCAGCGAGCGACGGCCCAGCAGATAGTTGGGGATGGCTACGTCAAAATAGTAAAACTTCGGCGACTGCCGCAACTTGCGTTTCACCGTCTTGGAAAACGCAGGAATCATATAGCCTATCAAGGTCTCCTCCAAAATGGAAAAATATGCCGCCACGGTTTTTGAGTCCACCCCGCAATCCTGCGCGATGTTGCTGAAGTTGACCATCTCGCCATTGGTCAGGGCTGCAACCTCCAAGAAACGGGTGAACGTGGAGAGATTGCGCACCAAAGCTTCCGCCTTGATTTCCTCTTTCAAATATACAGCAACATAGGCTTGTAGCATCTGCCAGTATTTTTCTGATGAGGCGAGATAATGACGTGGAATCATTCCCTGATTGACCACCTTTACAATGTCGAAATCTGGAACCTCCGCGCTTGTCAGGGGATAGAAATTGGTTTCCAACGCCCTGCCTCCGAGCATATTAGCACCTCCGCGTTTGAGTTTCCGCGCACTTGACCCGCTCAGAATGAAACGGAGTCCTTTGCGCACCATCAGCCATTGCACCTCGTTCAGCAGAATGGGCAGCGACTGCACCTCGTCGATGATAACCAGCGTGTCAGGGTCACACATTTCCAACTCCTGCCTCAACAGGGACGGGTTTCGCTGCAGTCGCTCAAACGTGTTGCTTTCCAACAAGTCATAAAATTGCGCGTCTGGAAACAATTCCAACAACAGCGTGGTTTTGCCTGTTTGTCTCGCACCGAACAGAAAAGTACTCTCTTCCGAAAGCTCTTTGGGGGTCAATAACCGTTTAATCATCTTCTTCAAATTTTCTGCAAAAATACAAATTTTCGGAATACAACTCCATATTTTATATGAATTTTCGGAATGCAACTCCGAAAATATCACAATGCCACGAATTGGCACAGTCTTGCGTTATCTTTGCCGCATCAAAAAAAGCAAAGGTATGACCGCAAAGAGAATCATTATCCCTGTCGGTTTCAATGCCGAGCAGTGCAAACGGGGCGTCCTGTCCTTTTTCGCGGACGACATTACCACGGAGTGGATGTCAGACCAGGATTTCGTGCAGCAATATCTCTACTGTCATGAGGACGGCGACTATGACCCGCCGTTGGAGGTGTGGCTGCTCGTGTGGGATTCGCCTGGCAAAATGATCAAACCTCCGAAAGGAACGTGCTCGTCGTTGTATGTGAAATGCTTAGCCGTCGGCGTTAACCTGAGCTGGTGCAAACACCATCATAAAGGCCTTACCGTCCATGTCATCAAAGTGCTGCCACCATCAACCGGACAGAAGGCCCCACACGTATCTTTCTTTCTTTGACGAAACTGGTTCAAAAAATCTCTACTATGAAACTCTCCACGCTCCAGTAACATTCTTGAAGGAAATCAACGACCAGATGCCCGCGTGGAAGGCCGAGTTCGGGCAACTGTTTCTGCAAAATGCGGATGACATCCGAAAAAGGGAGCTGAAACGACAGAAATTATGTATAGAACTTTTCCAAACTTCATTCGAAAGGACGTATTTACGAGACAGAATCACCGACACGCTCCTGATGACCCGTTATAGTCTCAATGCACCTTATCGGATACTCGAGAACCTGAAAAGTGTACTCCCCAAAGACATTGACCCGTCAAGAGTCCTTCAATCGAGCGACGTCTCCGTGAAAATCGACTTTAACAATTTCAGTCTGAATATTTTCAGGGCTGGCGGAGGTCATTTGCGGTTAAACATGCATTTTCAGAATTACTGTCTGGAGTTAGAGTATAAACTGCTCACGAAAGATCTGTTGCAACAGATTGATGCTCAGCTCCCTGTATGGCTTTCCGAGGCCCAGAAAATCCTGTATGATGTCCAAAAGAAGGAGAAGGCCGACCAGATCGGGCGCAACAGCATCCGTATATTAGTGAAGCAGCGGATGAAGGAAAAAGGATGGGAGTACCTGCTTTCCACAGAAAATGGCAACTTGTTGTTGACCGTGAAACTGCAGAAGAAGCGGATGCTGAAAGTGACTTTGCCAGCGGACAATTTGGAGCGTGCGAAGCGATTGCTGGCTGAACTTGGCGACTATGTGTCCGCCATTGACAGCGTGCCGATGAACTTCCGCATCAGTTTCCAGAGCAACAAGATACCGTGGGAAAAGAATGACTCTGCCACACAATAGCACACCCTTGTCCTATCTTTGCCGTATCATTCAATCACCAACAATTGCGCCCGACACGTATCAGGGAAAAAAGTTATGAGTAAAGTTTTTAGAATCACCCCAAAGACAATCAAAAGAGTAAACAACACCGTGTTGACCCCAGAAATGGAAATTATTGTCACGACGGAAAATCACACTCAAGATCCGTTCAGCAACGGAGCCAAAGAAATTATCGCTATGTATATGGACCGGTATGGCTTTGACTATAAGAAAGCAAACGCCACAAAAGCGTGGTTTAACTACGAACGATTGGACTAAAAAGCAATTAGGGGACATCGTGAGAAAGACAGTCTTTGGGAAGAGTTAAAGGGTATGTCCAAAAACCACCAAAACATCCAGGAGGAGTAGTATCAGGAAGAGAAAGTATCCTCGAAACTCATCGGCAGGCTGATGAGTTTTGAGGAGTGACTTTGCAAAATACCTTTTACACCTTTTGTATTACACCTTTTGTGTAATTTAGAAAAAATTGTGTATCTTTGCAGCCGTTATAAAATAAACCATCATGGATAACCCATTCATTATCAAATCGTACGAGTCAAAAGAACTGTTTTGCGATCGCGAAGAAGAACTCCAACAACTGCTTCGCAATGTCACCGGCCACACCGACACCACCCTTATCTCGCAAAGACGCATCGGCAAAACCGGACTGATTCTGCGGCTGTTTGACGAACTGTCGTCCACACACCCCGATATCCAGACCATCTATATGGATATTTTCGCCTCCCAGAATATGGACGATTTCATCAAGATGATGGCGGAAGCGGCTATGCGGGCTTTTCGTCCCAAAAGCTCCCTATTGGACAAACTCATGGTATTCATCAAAGCACTTCGTCCGCAAATCTCGTTCGACCCCATCACCGGCGAGCCCCAATTGCAAATCTCTTACCAGACCGCCCACGAAAAAGAGTACACCCTGCGTGGTTTGTTCGAGTTTTTGGATAGCCAAAACACGCCCATCGTATTGGCTATTGACGAGTTCCAGCAAATACGTGAATATCCGGAACAGAATATGGAGGCGCTGTTGCGCACCTACATACAGCAGACAAAGAATATCACGTATATCTTTTGCGGTAGCAAAAAGCATATAATGACTGACATTTTTGCCAACGCACGCAAACCGTTTTACTCCAGCACCGCCTTCATTACCCTTGATAAGATTCCAATTGAAAAATACAAACCGTTCATTGTCAAACTTTTCAACCAAAAGAATAGAACCATCCAACACGAAGCCGCGGATTTTATTCTTGAATGGACCCGCCGGCATACCTTTTACACCCAGCAGTTATGTCACACCATTTATGACAACGGGGCTACCGATATTGGACTTGACGATGTGAAAAACGCCTGCGCCCAGTTGATGCAGCAGGGGGAGGCGGTTTATCTCCAATATCGCCAGATGCTAACCGAGAAACAATGGAATTTCATGATTGCCATCGCTAAAGAGGGCAGTGTGACACAAATCACATCAGCGGAATTTTTAAGAAAATACAAAATTGGAACCCCTTCAACCGCCCGCAAACAAACTGACTCTCTGTGTGAAAAAGGTCTGCTGAATGCCGAGACATCTCTCAACAGCACCGAATACATGGTCGACGACGTTTTTTTCTCGCATTGGCTGGAACGACTTTGAAATTTTTGCATTATGCTCACCTACATCTCCAATACCGACCACTACAACCTCGTCCTCTCCCGCGTGGCTTCCGTCAAGAAGTCGCTGTGGATCGGCACCGCCGACATCAAGGACCTTTACGTGAGGGTGGGGGAGGGCAAGCTGCCGTTCCTCGCCGTGCTGGCGCAGCTGGTGCGCAAGGGCGTGGAGGTGCGGCTCATCCACGCCAAGGAACCCGGACCGGCCTTCCGCGAGGACTTCGACAAATACCCGTCGTTGGCGAAAGGGCTGGAACGGGTGCTCTGCCCGCGGGTGCACTTCAAGATGCTGGTATTCGACGGCAGCGCGGTCTATTTCGGCAGCGCCAACCTCACGGGCGCGGGCATCGGGATGAAAGGGGCCAACACCCGCAACTTCGAAGCGGGCCTCCTCACCGACGAACCCGAACTGGTGCGCCAAGCGATGCTGCAGTTCGACGAGGTTTGGATGGGACTGCACTGTAAGAAATGCCTGAGAAGGCAATACTGCGGTGATCCAGTGGTGTGAAGGGAAATTAGCGCAAATCAAGGATGTGGTTTTCATGATTCTGGGATGATCGAGTTCTTTGTCAGATCTTAAAGTCCAAGTGTCTCCAAAGTCTATAGAGACTTTGTTGCTCTTAAAAAATGGTTGCTAAATTTATTATCTTTGCCGCTTAATTATAAAAAAACGATGAGAGAACCCTACGACAATGAAATTGCCGCATTGCGCAAAATGATAGAGCAATCCATAGGACGGAGTGTCACCACACCCGCCGATTTCGCCTTCCTCAGAGAAACGATTGCCGTGCGCTGCCAGGACACGCTGAGCGACTCCACCCTCAAGCGCATCTGGGGCTACGTGAAGGGCTACGGCTCCACCAACGCGACAACACTCTCCCTGCTGGCCCGCTGTGTGGGTTTCCGCGACTGGCAAGACTTCCTGCAACATCACGCCACCCACGGCGAGACCTCCCACTACGTCCTCAACGACACCCTTTACGCCAACGACATCGCAAAAGACACCAGCGTGTTGGTGACGTGGCAACCCGACCGCCGATGCCGGTTCCTGCATTTGGGCGAGGGGCATTTCGAGGTGACGGAATCCGTGAACTCCAAACTCCAAATCGGCGACACCTTCCATTGCGGCTGCTTTATCGTAGGACAACCGCTCTACCTCTACGACTTCAAACACGGCGACGAACCGGCCTCTGTCTTCGTGGTCGGCAAGCGGGGAGGCCTCGGGGAAGTGAAAATATGGAAAGAACCGCGCCTATGAACGAAAACATCTCCACATCGGGCAAAGTGACGGCCGACGACCTCGAGTTGTCGGATGTGTTTACGGGACACGTTTTATTGGCGGAAGGCGCAGTCAATGTGCTCTACAAGGCCCGGCGCAAAGGACAGTGGTTCGTGCTCAAGGCTTTGCGCCCCGAATTCCGCGACGACCTCGTACGCCGGGAACTGTTGACCCGGGAGTTCCAGTTGGGGAAACGGATGGACCATCCCAACATTGTGCGCTTCTTCTCCCTCGAAAACGACAAGGTAATCGGAGACTGTATCGTGATGGAATATGTGGACGGCGTCACGCTCGCCGACTTCCTGAAAACAAGGCCATCGTTGGCTGCGCGCAAGCGGGTGGCCCGGCAGCTGATGGAGGCGATGCGCTACTTTCACGGCTTGCAAATCATCCATCGAGACCTGAAACCCAGCAACATCCTCATCACGCGTAACGGCGGCAATGTGAAAATCATCGATTTCGGGTTGGCCGACAGCGATGACTCTGCCGTGCTCAAACAGCCTGTCGGATCGCCCAAGTACATGTCGCCCGAGCAGCGGGCCGGCGAAACGCTTGACGGCCGAGCCGATCTTTATGCGGCAGGGGCCATCCTGCGCGAGATGATGCCCGCCGGAGCCCTTTTCTGGCACGGCGCTGCACGGCGCTGCACTCGTGAAGACCGCAACGCACGGCCCAACACGGCTGATGACGTGCTGATCGGCATACGTCGCCGCAAGATGGCGCTGGTTGCGATATTGCTACTACTGTTGGCATCGGTTCTTGCCCTCTTTTGGATGCGGTCGCACCGTGCCGATGCCGAAGCGATGTTGCAGGCGCGATTCAGGGCCGGCGAGTTCGACGGTCGCCCCTGTCCGGATGCGCCCACAGTGACCGACATCGACGGCAACACCTACACCACCGTGCAAATCGGATGCCAGTGTTGGATGCGCGAGAACCTGCGCACCACGCGCTACGCCGACGGCACCCCCGTGCCGATAGACACGGCGAAATACTCCGACTACGAACCCTACGCTTACTACCCGGACCACGACAAGCGGAATGTGGCGGTTTATGGATACCTCTACAACTGGGACGCTGCTATGGGGAAAGAGTCTCCCTCCGATGCCAACCCGAGCGGCGTGCAGGGAATCTGTCCCGACGGCTGGCACTTGCCCAGTATGCCCGAATTCAACGACTTGGAGTTGCACGTGAGCAGCATCGACCGTTACGTCTGCGACAACGAGAAATCGCACATCGGCAAGGCATTGGCCGACACTTCCGGCTGGGATGACTTCTCCAGCGAGAACCCGCATCTTCTGCACTCGCCCGGCCACGACCAGGCCTCCAACAATGCCACGGGTTTCTCCGCACTCCCCGCCGGCGACGTCATCGGCGGTCCGGAGAACTACTTCCACCAGAGCGCCTACTTCTGGACCTCCACGGAGTTCAGCTCCTATCAGGCTTCCTACCGCTATGTCGATCACGACATGCCCGTTTTCGGCATCAACTACGACAGTCACAAACGCACCGGGCGGAATGTCCGGTGTGTGAAGAACAGGTAGGGGGCGCAGGGTCTTGTCCAGCCAAATCCAACACAAACAATGCACTTTTGGCTGAATAAGACAACAGCAATGTGCGGGCAATCCTGCAGTCTCCGCCGAATTAGAACAAAATAGAACCAACGTGCGCAAAGCGCGAATGGTTATTTTTGCCGTATGAAACAGGCAAGCGACCATTATGGCTCTATGGTGATCTACCGTCACACATTTTCCATGGCAGGCGGCACTGTGCTGTGGAATGGCACAGTTGCGTCTTATTTTTGCAGGCAAAAAAACGGAAAGAGTATGCCGAACAGAAATATTTTGTATGTTTGCAGCGTATTTGAAGATAGCGTAAGCTATGGTGTGTCTGTAGAAAGAAATCGCCAAATTTTAGAGACAGGTCACACTGATAGGTACGTCTGCTATAGGCGTACTCTTTTCAGTTTTTCAGTGTCTCGTGGCGTTTGGCGATGCCTTTTCTACCTGAAGGGCGGAAGGGGTGCGCTGTTTTCTGTTTGGAATAGTTTAATCAGATAACGGATAGAGCGATGAAAATCAGAGGTTTGTCCTTTTCGTGGAGCCGGCTATTAGGCATCGCCGGGCTGAAGAGCAAGGTGGCCCACAAAACAGGCATACCTACCACTCGCGGCGGACTGGAACGTAAGTTGGGAAGAATGCTGATTGAGCTGATGTTTGGGAAAAGGAAGTAATTAAAACATATCAATATGAATATCACAGAACAAGAAATGAGAGAGTTTGTTGGGAAGTACTTCCCAGACAAAGAACTAAATTATGCATCCGATGAATGTATTCAAATACAAGCTGGGAAACAATTTGGCATTCCGATGCATTATGAATACCATTTAGGTACTGTAGCTCTTCATCTTGAGCAAAAAGATTGGCGTGCTATTCGCAACCACCTTAATGCCAATCTTCATAATGAAAGACTGATTCCAAGCAAATGGTTTGGCAGAAACAATTGCCAGTGGACTATAAATGGCGAGATTCATACAGTACATGATATGTTTCAGGCGTTTCTTGATATCCGCAGCATCATCGAGCCTGTGATTGAACAATTCGAAGGGAAAGAGCCGCAGGATTACAGCCACTATACGCTGGATGAAGCGGAAACCTCTCCTTTACCGTCCAAAGAGGAGGCGAAAGAGCAGGATGTGAAGCCTGAGGCTGATGTGAAAAAAGCAATAAAAGTTGCTAACAAAACCAATGAAAAAGAGAGCAAAACAGCATTAGCTAAAACAGAAGCTACTCAAAGGATAAAAATCACCCCAATTGATTTGCCTCCTGTTACAGTTGAAAGGAAAATCGACCAATTGGGCATCACACTGACGAAAACCTACGACAAATTTGCTGAAGCACCTATACAAGGAGTGGATGCGAAAGGCAGGCGGACGAAGGAAATTCAAATACTTACGCAATTCCTTGATTTGAGCTCAATGAAAGAAGTTCAACTTACCAAACATATTCCTATTTCTGGAAACAAAAATGAAGTGGCGAAAAAACTATTCAATTCGGTACAAAATACGGGTAGGCCTTCATACGAAAAATCCTTTTGGAAACATCTTGCTCATAATTGCGATCCTTCTACGTTTGTGATAGAAACTGGCAATGAATTAAAGAGCACGTTTGGTGTTGTTTCGATTATTCCATCCATAAAGCATTCAATTTCTGCGGCTGACGATACGGTTGAGAGTCTTCAACCGACATTTTGTTTTGATAACAAATATTTCGATTCACAATTCACATCAGAAGACATAATATCATTGTTTACTGCAGAAAATGCTCTTGAAATCAATGAAAATGAAATCATATTTTCTTCACCAAAATTCAACAATCTCCACACTATTATTGGTTCATACAAAACACCCAAAGGTTTCAACAATGTTTGTCCCGAATGTGACGGAGAAAAAAGAATTCGCTGTCGCCGGTGCGGTGGTTCAGGAAGAGAGCAATACGAAGAAGGTGAATATGCTGATGGACGGCCGAAGATTAAAACGGGACAATGTAGCAACTGCTATGGACGAGGTTTTTTCGTTTGTAAAACCTGTAATGAAACTGGAAAAATCGACCGAGGAACTGGAATGATTCAAGTTCAAGAATCAACCAAATCGAAGTTGAGATTGCGGGAAAAAATGGTGAGGTCAAACTCTTTCTTTAATTCCTCTTACAACATTGAAAGTGATATTCAGCGCATAAAGAAACTTACTGAAGAATCATCCGACAATAAAAAAAGGAAGAAGGAATTATACCAGAAAATGAAAGTAGCTTGTAAGAGATTTGTAGAGGAATGGGAAGAAAAAACTCTTAAGGATGAAGATCTTGATTTTACAACGTATTATGACTCTGATTTCAATAATATAGAAGATGCAAAAGGCCTTATCTCTGACTGGCGTGAAACCAAGTATGGACGGTGGGGTGTCCTTACAAGTGGGTATTCTGAAGTTGAGTACTATATTGACGAAATAGAAGAATTGTCCAAATCAAAAATTTCAAAAGATAATAGGGTTAACAGTCTCTACAGCAATCTTTTCCTCACAAAAGAGGTGGAAGTTATTTTCGGGAATCAACAAGAGATTGCCTTTAACAATATGTGCAAATGGATACCCACTAATATTTCAGCAAGAGAATTGAATATTCTTCACCAGCAAAATCTGCAGAAAGCTAACGATGCTTTCAAATTAGACAATCAAGACGAAAGAATCCTCTGCATTTTGGAAAAGCATACAGTTGAAGACAATTTGCTGAAGATTACGGTTCCATTAGAAGCAAACCAATCGTACGTTGTCTATTACTCAGAAAACGGCAATTCTTTATATTGTTCAAAAAATATGCCTAAAATAGCATCTGTCAAGAAGCAATTTGAGACAGAAAAACTTTTGGAGCAACAACGGATAGAAGAACAATGTAAACGTGAGGAGCAGGAGCGGCAAGAACGCGCCCGGAAAAAGGAAGAGCAACGCCAAGCACATTATTCGCAATCAATGGACACTCTTTTGGACAAAGAACCGACGAAGAAGATCGGTGTGTTCTCGAAATTGTTCAAGACCGACTCTTTCAAAAAAACATCCGACGCTGAAAAAACGATTAAATTAATGATCTATATGGCCAAGGCAGACGGAGCATTGGACATTGACGAAAAAGAAAGTCTGACATCTGCTATTCTCAAAACGTTTTCGGACGCATACACCGCAGAAAACCGTCAGAGATTCATTGATATGTTAGACAGCGACTCTCTGCCAGAACTCACAAAAGAAGACGTGAGCTTCAGTTCCACAAAAGCTCTGAACAAGGCCGTCAAAGAGATGGAAGAAATGGCCGCAATCGGCGGAATTACACCAAAAGAGAAAGAACTTTTGGAGCGGGTGCGCGAATTGGCAGGAATTAGCAAATGAATAGCAAGTGAGGAAGAAATCGACCATTTAACATCTAAACGGCAAGGAGAGATTATGGCAACATATAAGATAATCGACGAAACATTGTATAATTACGTCAAAAACGAAACTCAAAAACGATTCCCAGATGTTCAATTCACCAGCAGTTCACTTGGAAGAGGACGTTTGGCTATCGAAGACAGATACTTTAGCTGTTACCCATTTGCCAATCAGCAAAAGCCCTATCTATATTTCCATCAGGGATATATCTATCTTATAACCGACAAAGAATACGAGGTTCTTGATTCAATGGATTTGAATGAGAAAACAGTTGATTTTGTCAAGTATCGCAGCAAAGAACGAATCTTAAACACCAATTCGTACCATTCGGACAACGCCACTGTGTTAGATGCGTTTTTGACTTTAATCCGAAGAATGCGTGGAGTGTGTCCAACCATAACTGAATCGGTGCTGCAAAACAAAGATTTACCATCCGAAAACGAGGAGGTTTCCTTGTCCACAATGACTTTGGATGAATTGTTTCATAAACCTTTGTGTATTCCCGACTACCAGCGGATTTATTGCTGGGAAGAGGAAAATGTTCGGAGACTATGGCAAGATATTTTGAAACTCACAGACAAGAAGCCTTATCACATGGGTGCCATCATCTTACACGAGAAAGGAGAACATGGGGAAATGAACGTTGTGGACGGACAACAGCGCTTGGTTACACTATCCCTGATTCTCCATCTTTTGGATTCTGATTTCAAATCACCGCTTTTTAACCAAAAGTTTCAGTCTGAAAAGGCCGCACAATATGTCGCCTACAATTATTTCCTGATCAACCAGTACCTGCATTCATATCTTTTGAAATATGAAGAAACAAAACGTGAAGGCAGGAAACTTTCACTGAAAAAATTGATACAAAAGCAACTGACATTCTCTGTGCTTACGCTATCTGGGGATAATCTGGATTTGGCCTACACCTTTTTCTCCAATCAAAACTCCAAAGGTTTGAGCCTGACGGATTACAATCTCTTGAAAGCACACCATTTACGTTTTATCCCCAATGAGGAGCAATCCATGGAAGTGGCTTCACACTGGGATGCATTACTGTCAACACAGAGCAGTAATGTAGAGGAAAACGTGGCACGCACGCTCGGCCTGTTCCTCTTCCGTCTCAGAAAGTGGAGAAGGAAGCAACAATGGGATGAAGACAAAAGGTATCGTGTGAAAGCGGAGTTTGAAGCAGCACCCACTATGCCCCAAATTCCCGCATTCGGGGAACAATTCAACTATTACGAATCCATCCAAGGAGGTGCGCATTTCTTCGCCTACACAGAAAAATTTGTACATCTCTATAAAAAGTTCAGGGAAGAGATAGTTTACCAATTGCTGGAAGAACACCTATCGTACAGTTCCCATTGGCGATACAAAGACATAATCCAGGCCATGTTGTTCGCCTATTATGTGAAGTTTGGCGACCAATATATTGATATGGCTTTCCAATATATAGAACCTCTTGTTTCCAAACACCGATACTCCACTCCCCGTGCATTACACTACAGAATCTTACAAGCGGCGGCGGAAACCGACATCGTGATGATGATTGATCAGGCCACTTCGCCTACATTTTTCCTTGCGGAAGCAAAGCTATGTTGTGATAATCTGCCTACTTATGATGACGCTCAACTGTCGAACATCCAAAAGAATTACAAGTTGCAGATCAAAAATGTTTTAGACAAGATAAATATAAAAAACCTATAGGCTATGACTAATGACAAAAAGTACACATCGGAAATAATCGCATCCTCTACGCTAGTTTACTCCATTCCTTTGTACCAACGATTGTTTGAGTGGGGCGAAAAACAAATTAACGGTCTTTTGAACGATTTATACAGTCAATTCACAATTAACAAAGACAAAGACTATTATATTGGGATGTTAACCGCTACCTATGACAATGAATTGGTAGATGGTCAGCAGCGTTTCACTGTTGTAATGCTGATTGGAATCGCATTTCAACAAATGAGTGCTGGAAACAGTGAAAATCTGTGGGGAAGATTCCTAACAATAGACCATAGCGATCAAGCTCTGAGACTGCGCTTCAAGGCAAGACCATACGACGAAGAATATTTGATGCACCTCATTTTCGACACATCTTATTCAAAAGAGAATGTGAAAATGCTCAACGGACTTGGCTACATCAAAGACTTTCTGAAAAAATTATCACAAGAAGAGTTTTCCGATTTTTCAAAATACGTCTTTCAACACCTCGCTTTCTTTATTTCACATCTTCCCAAAGAGTATGAGGGTGAAGATTTGAACAAGTATTTCGAGACTATGAACGCCGGGGGCAAAGGGCTGGAAAATTATGAGATCCTGAAGGTGGAACTACTTCGTAATGCGGACGAACAAGAAAGGAAAACTTGGATCTGGAACAAAGTTTCCAAAATGGATAAACTTGTGCTTAAAAGGGCAAAAGACCGAGACAAAGAAAATTTGTTAGCGGACACCCTCAAACAATTTGCAGACAAAGAAATATCCACAGACACTTCGACAGAAGATAAAGAGCAATTTCAAACCATTTTGGATATAATCATTGCAAGCAAAAACCAATCTTTGGAACCTCCAAAGCGAAGCGAAAAAGAATCTGACGATTATACCGTGGTCACCTTCCCCGAGTTTTTACTACTAGTACTCGACTTAACCATAACTACAGCTGATGATTTCAGTTATGACACATCCAAACTCTTAGAGACATTCCACAACGAACTCATATCAAAACAAGACAAGAATCTGGTGACAGAATTTTATGATAACTTATATTGGTATCGGCTGTTGTTGGATTTGTTTGTCATTAGGGTGCAAAAAGACAATGACGGCAACAACACGTATGTGCTGAATTATGGCGAAATAGAAAATCATAAAGCATTGAGGCAGTATCAGTCCATGCTCTATGTGAGTACAACTTTTCATCACTGGCTGAAACCATTGCTGTATGAGCTAAAACAAAAAATGGATGTACAACAAATCCCTTCTTCAAAGGAAATACTGGAATTATTGAAGAAAACGGATAACAATTTAAGGAAAGCTGATTCTTTACAAGCGGAGAATATGACCTACGGTAACATTGACCGCTACTGGTTCTGGCGGTTAGACTATTACCTTTGGGAAGAAAACGAAAAGGCCGACAAAAAAGACGATGCCATATCCAAATACATTTTCCGCACCAACCGCTCCATTGAACATTTACATCCTCAGGATCAAAGTGAGAATGATAAGTGGGAGAAAAGAGAGATTGACTCTTTCGGCAATTTGGCCATGATTTCTTCGGGTTTCAACTCTACACAAGGTAATGACCCTGTCGGTGTGAAGTTTTCACGCATTAAAGATCAACACGACAAGAAACAGGTGCAAAGCATTAAACTATGGAAAATGTACGAACTTGCGCAAGGCAATGACTTGCATTGGTCTAAAGATCTGGCTGATAATCATGGTGAAGCTATGCTCAAAAGCCTCCGCGATTCATTCAATTCCTAATTGCAAATCTCTAATTCCTAATTGAAACAACGCCCCCGCCGAAAAGCGTTCAACAGAGTAGGCACCAACTTAAATCCTTAAAACTATGGGAAATTTTAACCAACAGCTGGTTGCCCTGACAATGGCAACCCTCCGCGCCGACGGCAAAGTAGATACCGCCGAAGTGGAGGTCATCAAACGTGTGGCCGCAGACCTCGAATGCGACGCCTCCGAAATCACAAAACTCCTGCTGGAGGAGAACGAAAAACAGGCCAAATGCCCCGACATCTACAGCTACATCGCTGAAGTGGGCAAAACGGTGGAAGACCCCGCCGACAAACAACTCATTATGGAGGCTTGCACCCAAGTGGCCTTGGCCGATAAAGTGTTAGCTTCAAAAGAGGTGGAAGTCCTGCTTTCTGTTTGTAATGCACTCAAAGGTAATGTTGCCCGTATGATCTGCGACATCGCCATCTGTGCCCAAAACGACCGAGACATCAAAATTGAAGGCAGCGATGCCGATTTCACTGAAGAATTCATTGAGGAAGAAGAAAATTAATTGTCAAACCCTTAAAAATCAAAATTATGCAAACATATAACCAATTCAATCAAGGCAATGTTATGCCGCTGTTAATGAATTTCACAACACCGACTCCAATTCATGAGGCGGAAGATGTTATGTTTACGTATAACGATGGAGAACAAATATCGTATGAAATGAGAACGATTGGAACCAGAAGCCTAAAAAGTCATAGTACAAAATGGAGAGATTCTCATGGGGGCCATTCAAAAACAGATAAAGCCAACGAAATTGATGACAGCAAAAGTGTGAGATAACGTATGATTCTCATTTTCAGCAATAAAGAAGATGGGCATCCAACCCATGTCATTCAGTATCTGAACAAGTGGGGGGTGCCTGTCTTTCGTCTCAATTCGGAGAGTCTGCTCACGGATTACCGTTTTTCGTGGTGGGCAAATGAGCAAGATTGTGATTTTCACATCCGAAATATCAAAAACGGATTGGAGATGTATGGTCACCAGATCACAGCAATTTGGGAAAGGAGACCTGAGATTCCATCTGAACTGCCCATCAGAAGTGAGATGGAGGAAATCAACAAGCACAACATTGAGGAGGCTCACGGGTTCTTAAGTTTTATCCGCTACTACCTCAAGAAGGTCTATTCCATCGGCAGTATTGTGGAAGACCGCCCCGCTTCGTCTAAAATGTTGCAGTTGTCCATTGCCCGGCAATTGGGAATGCGTATTCCCGACACCTGCTTCTCCAATGAAAAAGCACCTATTGCACAACTTGCCGGACGACATCAAGATTTGTCGCTGAAACCCATCAGTAACGGCAATGTGTATCTCAATGGGGAACAGGAATATGTCTTTTACTCCCAAAAAGCCGCAAGCCAAGACCTGCTCCAGCAACCCGAGGAGGCGTTCACGCAGACGGTCAGCTTTGTGCAAAACTACGTGGAGAAAGCCTACGAACTGCGCATTACCGTTATCAATCAGGATGTTATCGCCTGCAAGATTGATTCGCAAATCCAAGACGACGACAAGGGCAAAATCGACTGGCGGCAGGGCTACGACTACAATCTCAAACACGAGATTGTGGAACTGCCCGAGAATATCCGCCAATTCTGTCTTGCTTTCCTGCAACGGATGAAGCTGAACTTTGGTTGCTTCGACTTCATCGTCACGCCCGAAGGCGAGTATGTCTTCCTCGAATGCAATCCCAACGGCCAGTGGCTCTGGATTGAGATGGAGACCGGCTACGACATCTCCAAAATCATGGCAAAAAATCTGGCCAAATACGAAAATTTGAATTTGTAGGGTATGTCGCCTAATGGCATACCCTTATGTTATTTTTGTCGCCATAAAAAAAAGAAACAATGGGAAAAATCGCATTCAGAATCATCTGTGCAGTGCTTTGCATTATCGCAAGCCTTGCCGCAAATGCAACCCCTTACCGCTGTATAGCTTCCAAACTCAACATCCGCGACACTGCCGACAAGTCGGGGAGAGTCATCGGACAGATAGCCCAGAACGAAACTGTTGACATTCTGTCCGCTGACGGCAAATGGGGATCGGTCTTGATTAATGGCGATACGGGGTACGTGAGTATGGATTATATGGAGCCGTTTGAAACATCCTCCAATCAAGGAGAGAGTGTGGAGAAGCCGTGGACTGATGCACAGCAAGCCATATTTTGGATTTGTGTTGTCATAGCCGTTGCCATCTATGCCTTCGCCGTGGTCAAGGTACGGCAAGGCGAAATGGTGGTCATCCGAGGCTGGCTCGACTTTGCGCTGCTGATGTTTCCCTGGCTTGTGGTATTTCTGCACCTTTATGACGCTTTCTTGGGTGGAGTGATTTTCGGGAAGTATGTGATTATCGCGCTTTATGTCATAGCAGGACTGTGTCTCATTGGCAGTTTGGCTCTTTCGGTCATCGCTAACTGGGGCAGTCCGTTTTACGTCATCTTCTCGTTGATCATGAAATTGGTGGTCATTCCCATTATGGCCTTCGGATTCTTCTATTTGATTTTCAAAATTTGGGAAAACCGCGGATTGAGCCGCAAAGCCGTCATCATCTTCCTCATCCTCGGCATCCTCATCGGCGGGCTGATGAGCTTCGAGGAGTGACTTTATTCGCCGGTGTTTCAGTGTTTTATATTATGCGTATTAGAAAAACAGACAAATTTTATTAAATACTTGTTGGAAAAACGGACAAAAAGTGTATTTTTGCTGTTGGAAAAACGGACAAACTATGCTTGGCAGAAAGATTGACAACTATTTAGAGAATTACTACGCCACAACAAATAAAGCGTTGCTCGTCACAGGCGCACGACACAACTGAAGTTTTCCCGCTATGAAAACAGTTTCTTATGGCTTAAAGAAGCAGGTGTCGCATTGCCGGTTTACAACGTGGAAGCCCCCGTTGTTCCATTGAGATTGTCCCAGTCAAGGAACTTGTTCAAGCTGTTTCAAAACGATGTCGGACTTTTGGCCAGCCAATACGACGGCGGAATACAGATTCAACTGCTGACAGACGAGAAAAGCATCAATTTCGGCGCCGTCTATGAGAATGCCGTGGCCCAAGAACTTCACGCACACGGGTTCGACCTTTACTACTTCAACAGCAAAAAACAGGGCGAACTGGATTTCGTCATTGAAAAAAACGGGGAGGTAATGCCCATAGAAGTCAAATCGGGCAAGGATTATCAACGTCACAACGCTTTGACAAACGTTATGGCCAACGAGGAATATCAGATTCGCAAAGCCATTGTGTTCAGCAACACAAATGTCCGTCAATCAGGTAAAATTCTTTACCTTCCCATCTATATGACAGCATTCCTGGTGAGGGAAATCCCCGACAATATCGTTTATACTATTGATTTGTCGGGACTTTAACCCCGGCATCCTCATCGGCGGGCTGCTGAGCTTCGAGGAGTAGCTTTCCACTAACTTGCATGGTTGATTCAGAAAAAAAATGTATCTTTGCCAAATCTAAAGTATAACTTTAATTTTGTCTAAAGTACACATAAGGCTATGTATAACAGAGTGTTAGAAAATGAAGTTTTACGCTTGTCTGAACTCTTCAAGGTTGTTACCATTACGGGACCGCGGCAATCGGGCAAAACCACATTGTGCAAAAAGACTTTCCCTCACCACGATTATGTCAATCTGGAGGACGAAACCGTTGTAGGCGAGATGGAACTCAACAAAAAGGAGTTTCTGGTGAAACACAGGAAAGGCCTGGTGATTGACGAAGTGCAAAAAATGCCCGAGATCCTCTCCGCTGTACAGGTTGTGGTGGATGAGTATCCAGACGCCGCCTTCGTTCTCACAGGAAGCAACAACCTGCTTTTGATGCAGCGCATCACTCAGTCGCTGGCTGGTCGTACCGCCGTGCTGACACTTCTTCCTTTTTCCATCGCCGAACTGACAGAAGTGGACAAGTCAGCAGGATTATACAGCATAATGTTGAACGGTTTTTATCCTGCGGTATGGGCACAGAACATACCGCCACAAGATGTTTACCGCCAATATTTCTCCACATACCTGCAACGTGATGTACGACAGGTGATGAATATTCGTCATCTTTCTGAATTCAGGAGATTTATCGTGATCTGCGCTTCGAGGATTGGCTCTGAATTCAACGCACAAGGAATCTCTAACGAATTGGGTGTGTCGATACCCACAATCCAGGAGTGGATGAACGTATTGGAGACTTCCTACGTGGCTTTCCGTCTGCCCCCATTTTTTCGCAATATTGGGAAACGGTTGGTCAAGACCCCTAAAATCTACTTTTACGACGTGGGACTGGTATGCTATCTGTTGGGAATTCACACACCGCAGCAGTTGGAAACCCATCCGTTAAGAGGCTCTATATTTGAAAATATGGTGGTGTGTGATTTTCTCAAGAACCAGTATAATCATGGTTTGGACAACAATCTGTATTTCTACCGCGACAAAAGCCAGCATGAGGTCGATTTGGTTGTAGAAGACGGCTTACAACTTAATGCGTATGAAATCAAACTTTCATCAAACATACACCCTGACTTCTATAAGAATCTCAACTATTTCCGCAGTCTGTTTCCCAACGAAACTGTCACTACGCAAGTGATAAACACGGGCCAAGCAGAAAATAACAGCAGTGAAAACGGACATCGCTTCTATCTGAATGTACCATAAGCACTTCTCCCCAACCTCCCCACCGGCTCCACCATCAACAACTACTAAAATATCCGCGAGGAACAACGGAAAGACATTGAGCCAGACAGCCAATCGGCGGGCCGATGAGCTTCGAGGAGTGACGTGCGGCCGCTACTGCCCTTGACGACTATCTTTTTTCCGCTATAATGTTCATCTCCAGGCCGTTGATGGTAGAAGTGGGTGCGCCGCTTTGGCTGCCGGTCCAGGTCTCCCGAAGAATCAGCGACCCGTCGCGGAAGGTTCCGCCACCCGTTGCGGTGACCCGATAGACGAGGGACGGGGTCTCGTCTTGGTTGAGGCTCGGCAGCCAGCTGGAAGAGAGTACGTTCGTGCTGAAGGTGTGCTCGTCTAACAGCAGGGAGTCGCCGCGCAGCTCGGCGGTCATCGTGTAGCCGCCGCCGTTCATCTCGTTCATCGTTATCAAATACTTGGACTTCTGAGACTTGTCGCGCAGAATTTGCATCTGGCCGATGCGGTGGATGAGTTGGTAGGTCACCTCGCCTTCCGCGTCCCTCAGCTCCACTTCGCCCGAGAGTTTGTAGTTGTAGTCTCCGGCCAGCTTCCGGGTGTCTTTCTGGCACGAAAGGAGCATTAAGGCGGCCAGCAGGGTTGTCAGTATGATGTTTTTGTTCATTTTTTTTAGTTTTGGCTTGTTTTGTGAATCGTATCTTGTTGTAATTCAGTGCCCAAAATTGCCATTGGGGCATGAAAACAACCAGGGTGCGAAGATACGTTTTTTTTGAAACCGCCGAATAGTTGTCGAAAGGACTGGTGCGGTTCAAAAAAAATCGTATTTTTGCCGAAAAATGGAACTATGGAATTGTACGACGACCTGCTGCACATAGAGCCCACTGGGTTGAAGCCCGAGGCGGGACGGTTGCTGGTGTCCACGCCCTATTTCAACGACCCGTTTTTCAACCATTCGGTGGTCCTGATCACAGACTATGAGATGGAACACACGGCGGGGCTGATCATCAACCGGCAGCTCCCGCACACGGTTTACGAGGTGGTGAACGACATCAAGGTGGACGACCCGGTCTGTTTCGGCGGGCCCGTGCTGACCGAAGCGGTCTTCCTGCTTCACAGCTTCGATTCCTGCCCGGAGGCCACCCGGCTGCTCCCCGGCGTCTATGTCGGCTACAATCCGGTGCTGATCGCCCTCATCGAGCAACACGCCATCCCCAACCTCAAGAGCAAGTTCCTGCTGGGCTACGCAGGCTGGTCGCCCGGACAGCTCGAAGACGAAATCCAGCGCAATATGTGGGTCGTCGCCCCGGCCACCAAGTCCCTCGTGTTCGACACGCCCGCCGAGCAAATCTGGCCGCGCACCGTCGCCCGCCTCGGCAAACCCTACGAGCACTGGCTGAAAATACCAAAACATATTGCGTATAATTAGAGCTTAGAATTTAGAATTTAGAGCTTAGAACTTTGAACTTTGAACTTGAAACCTGAAACCTGAAACTTGAAACCAATAAAAACCGCCCTTTACGCGAACCATCCGCATGGAACGAGAGATTTTTAACAACCATACTGTTTATTCGCTGTCGGATGTGGCCATGAGCATCCACAAGGTGATCGAACGCACGTATAACCGGCCGTATTATATCAAGGCTGAGATCTTGAAGCTGAATTATTACCCTTACAGCGGGCATTGCTATCCGGAGCTCGTGGAACGGGACGGGAATGCTATCAAGGCGGAGTTGCGCGCGGTGATTTGGTCTTCCAACTTCCAGGACATCAACCGGCGTTTCGTGCAGATTACCGGCGAGCCGCTGAAGGAGAATATCCGCATCCTTTGTCTGGCCACGGTGCAGTTCAGTCCGAAGCACGGCTTGGCCCTGCATATCGAGGACATCGAGCCGACTTACACCTTGGGCGACATGATGCGGAACCGGCAGGAGGTCATCGACCGGCTCAAGCAGGAGCAGGTGTTCGACCTCAACCGCAACCTCCCGATGCCGCTGCTGCCCAAGCGTGTGGCCGTCATCTCCGTGGAGACCAGCAAAGGCTACAGCGATTTCATGCAGACGCTGCAGGGCAACGAATACGGCTACCGTTTCCATACGGAGCTGTTCCCGACGATCTTGCAAGGCGAGAAGGCCATCACGGGGATTCAGAGCCAGCTGGAGAACATCCGGCGCAGGCTTGACCAGTTCGACGTGGCGGTTCTTGTGCGCGGTGGCGGCGGCGATGTGGGCATGAGCTGTTACGACGACTACGGGTTGACCCGCAGCGTGGCGACCTTCCCGCTGCCCGTGCTCACCGGCATAGGCCATTCCACCAACCTCTCCGTCACCGACATGGTGGCCCACGCGCGGTTCATCACCCCCACGGAGGTGGCTTTCGCCCTGTTGGACGCCTTCCGGAAGTTCGACGAACAGCTCGGGGATATGGCTCAGCGGATGACGCAGCGCGTGCAGGCGCAGCTTGCGGAGGCGAGGCAGTCGCTGACGCATACGGAAACGCTTTGCCAGTACAAGTTGCCGAAGGCACTCGACGCGCACCGGAACCGCTTGTCGGAACTCTGCGGCGACTTGGCGCTTCGGTCGAAACAACTGACCATGAACCAGATGTTTCGGCTCCGTTCGTTGTCCCAGGAGATGGACAAAGGCGTGCGGCTGCGCGGACAACGGGAGCGGCAGTCCCTGGCGCGTCTTGAGGAGGCACTTCCGCGCGAAAGCCTGGCGATGCTGCGGAAACGCGGGCTGGAGTGCGACCGGGTGGAGGAAAAGCTCCGGCTGCTCAGTCCCGAAAACGTCCTTCGACGCGGCTACAGCATCACCCTCAAAGACGGGAAGGCGGTGACTGACGCATCCGTATTGCACCCTGGGGACGCTCTCGTGACAAGGTTTTATGCCGGGGAGGCGATTCTTCGGGTGGAAGATGGGAAAAAAATGTAACTTTGCCCACTTTTAGAACGTACATATAGCATATTATAAAATAAAGAAAATCAGATAAATAGAAAATTATGACGAAACCCAAGATTGTTATCGGAAACTGGAAAATGAACAAGGACTTCGAAGAGGCCGAAGACCTGATCTCCACCATACAGGAAAATTTGGAGGGATACCAGCTCCAGACGGAGGTGGTGCTCTGCCCCCCGGCCGTCTATGCCGAGTTGGTGACCGACCATGCCAGCGAGGAGGGCAGCCACTTCTACGCCGGACTGCAGAATGTCAGCGAGTTCCCGAACGGCGCCTACACCGGCGAAATCTCTGCCGAGATGCTCGCGGCCATGCAGGTGGATTTCTGCATCGTGGGCCACTCCGAGCGCCGCAAGTACTTCGGCGAGACCGATGAGGTGGTGCTCAAGAAGATGCACCGGCTGCTCGACAACAACATCGTTCCCGTGATGTGCTGCGGCGAGACCCTCGAAGAACGCAAGGCGGGCAAACATTTTGAAATTGTCCAGAAGCAGATTGAGAACACCATCTGCACGCTCAAGCCCGAGGAACTCGAGCGCACGATGATCGCCTACGAACCCATCTGGGCCATCGGCACCGGCGAGACCGCCACGCCCGCGCAGGCGCAGGAGATGCTCGCCTTCATCCGCTCCCTTATCGAGAAGAAGTTCGGCACCGAAGCCGCCGTCTATGCCTACATCCTCTACGGCGGCAGCTGCAACGCCAAAAACGCCCTCGAACTCTTCAGCCAACCCGATGTCGATGGCGGACTCATCGGCGGCGCCTCCCTCAAGGCCGACGACTTCATCAAGATCATCGAGGCCGCGGAAACAGTGGTGAAGGAGAATTAGTTTAGAAAGTTTAGGAGGTTTAGTATGATTAGGTGGTTTAGGAGGTTAAACATACTAAACATACTAAACATCCTAAACTACTAAATGCAAAGAATGAACCACCTCTACTATATGGCGTTCGTGCTTCTCATGGCATTCGCCTGTGCGGGTTTCGCGCAGGACGATGATCCGTGTGTGCAGACCATGGACAAGGTCACCGAAAAGACGTTCAAGAAGGCCCGCGACTTCCATAAGTCGGGGAAGAGGGACGAGGCATATGAACTCTACGAGGAGATTCTCGACGAGCATCCGGAGTATTTGGAGGTGAACTACTACTATGCGCTGGGCTATTACCTTCCGCTCGAAAACAACGATTTCGTCTCCAAGCGGAAGGACCGTTCGGACGTGACCAAGGCCATGGCCGCCTTCAACCGGATATACGAGACATGTCCCCATTACAAACCGAATTGCCTTTTTTATGCGGCCAAATTGGCCTACTACAACGAAATGTACGGCGAGGCGGAGAAGTTCGCCAAGGCGGTCCTCGACAACCAGGACCTTTTCACGGGCGACAAGGGTGAGGAGAAAATCCGGAAGGCGGCGACCATCCTCAAAAAAGCGCGTTTCTACGGCGGCATCCTCAACAGCCCGGTCCCGTTCGACCCGCACCCGGTGCCGAACATCTCAACCTCAGCCGACGAATACCTCGGCACACTCTCGCCCGACGGACAGCTCTTCTACTTCACCCGTCGAAAGTATGTGGCCGACAATTCCCCTTTCGGACAGGGCGGGAAGGTGCAGCGGGAGTTCTTCAGCTGCAGCGAGAAGAAAAACGGGCAGTTCGGCGAGGGCGACGCGCTTCCCGAACCGTTCAACAAGGCGGAAGGGGAGGGTAGCCCCACGGTCAACCTCACCAACGACCTGCTGGTCTTCACGCAGCGTCACATGGTGAAGCTGCAAGGGGGTAGTTATCCGAATTATGATCTCTATTACGCTGAGTATGATGGCTTTGACTGGTCCGCGCCGAAACCATTGCCAGGCAAAATTAACCGCAACGACTCGTGGGAGTCGCAGCCTTCGCTCAGCTCCGACGGCAAAGTGCTCTTCTTCGCCAGCGACCGGCCGGGCGGCTACGGCGGCTCCGACATCTGGTATGCCACGCGCAAGAGCGACGGCTCCTGGAGCGACCCCGTCAACATGGGGCCGGTCATCAACACCGACCGTAACGAACGCTCGCCGTTCCTGCACACCGACAGCAAGACCCTCTACTTCTCGTCCAATGGTCACGACGGCCTCGGCAGACAGGACATCTTTTACTCCAAGATGAACGCCAAACGGCAGTGGACGGAGCCGAAGAACATCGGCTATCCCATCAACACGGAAAACGACGAGGTCGATTTCTTTGTCAGTTTAGACGGCAAGACCGGCTACTTCTCCTCCAACAACTATGGCGACCAAGACTGGAACATCTACCAGTTTGACCTCTACGAGGATGCGCGGCCGCATACGATGGTCATCGTGAAGGGCAAGGTGACGGTGGATGAGGGCGATTTGGAGAACGCCGTGGTCGAGATTCGCGACACCAACGCCAACGTGGTCTCCACGGGCATCGTGAGCGCGAACACGGGCAAGTACGCGGTGGCGGCGGAAATCAAGCACGATGATCCGCAGCCACTCATCGTGAATGTAAAAAAAGAGGGTTATTCGTTTGATACTCAAATTATTAAGCCAGAAGAAATCAAGGATGAGATTGTGGAGAAGGATGCGGAGGTGAAAGCCGTGGAAACCGGGAAAGTGTGTGACCTCCGCGACATTTACTACGAGACCAACGATTTCAGTCTGACGCAGGAGTCGAAGATGCTGCTGGCCCTTTTCATCGAGTTTCTGAAAGAGAACCCTACGGTGAAGGTGGAGATTCAGGGACATACGGACGACATCGGGCGCGATGCCGACAACCTCTTGCTTTCGGAGCGCCGTGCCAAGTCGGTGTATGAATATGTGATCGCACAGGGAATCAGTGCCGATCGTTTGAGATACAAGGGTTACGGTGAGACGATGCCGATAGCCGACAACAGCACGGCCGAGGGCAGAGCCAAGAACCGCAGGACCGTTTTCTTGATTTATGAAAAATAGGAACATTTACTTTTTAGGCATCGGTGGCATCGGGATGAGCGCGTTGGCGCAATATTTCCTGCAAAACGGTGACCGTGTTTTCGGCTACGACCTCACGCCTTCCCCGGTTACCGACATGTTGCGGCAGAAGGGGGCGGAAATCCATTTTGAAGGCGATGTTGCGAAAATTCCTGCTTCGGTGGATTTTGTGGTCTATACCCCTGCGGTGCCGAGGGATTTTGTTGAATATCAATATTTTGAAAAAGTCGGTGTGCCGATATACAAGCGCTCGCAGGTGCTGGGGCACATCACGGACGAACTGCGGACGATAGCGGTGGCGGGCACGCACGGCAAGACCACCACCACGTCGATGATTGCGCACTTGCTCTATCCGGAGCAGCCCCTTGCGGCTTTCATCGGCGGCATTTCCAAGAATCTGGGCGACAACTATGTGTGCAGTATGCACCCTGACACCGCCGTGGTGGAGGCCGACGAGTTCGACCGCTCGTTCCTGACGCTACACCCCGAGGTTGCCGTCATCACCTCCATGGATGCCGACCATTTGGACATCTACCGTGATGTGGAGGACCTGCGCGGGGCGTTCCGGCAGTTCGCCGCCCAGACGCAGCGGGCGGTGATGGTGGAGGAGGCCGTTGCGCAGCATATCGACCATCCGGGCAAGCGGGTCTATGGGGTAGGGGAGCGTTGCGACTACCGCGCCTTCAACCTCAACTACCGGCAGGAGGTCTCGAGATTCTCTCTGCACACTCCCAAAGGGGATATTGCAGATTTGGAGCTTCCGGCGCATGGTCTATATAATATATTGAATGCCACAGCCGCCATTGGAGCGGTGTTGGAGGCTTTCCCCGAAATTCCGGAAGCGCAGATCCGGCAGAAAATCCGCACTTTCGCCGGCGTGAAGCGCCGTTTCGACTACATCGTCCGTTGTCCCGACTTTGTTTATATCGATGACTACGCGCACCATCCCAACGAGATGCGCTCGTTCATCACGGCAGTGCGGGAAATCTATCCGGACAAGGAGATTTGCGGGGTGTTCCAACCGCATCTCTATACACGCACCCGTGACTTTGCGGACGAGTTTGCCGCCGCGCTTGCCCTGCTCGACCGGGTCATCCTGCTGCCCATCTATCCCGCGCGGGAGAAGCCGATAGAGGGGATAACGTCGGAATTTCTCCTCGGCAAAATAAAGAACCCCAACAAGTTGGTACTTCAAAAGGATGAGCTTTTCTCTCATCTACAGTCTCATCGTCCCGACGTGTTGCTTACCATCGGCGCGGGCGACATCGACCGGTTGGTGGGGACGTTGGCCGGCCTCGGCGACTGAGGTTGTCGAAGTCGTAGCCAATGTTTTCGCAACCCGATTGCAGAAAATATTGTGTATCTTTGCCGCCGGAAAATATCGAGATTATGGCACATAAAAAATTGTATAGAACGAGGAATGATGCCAAAATCGCCGGTGTCTGCGGCGGTCTGGCTGAATATTTGGACATAGACGTCACCATTGTCAGGATTGTCTTCCTGCTGTTGCTGCTGACCGGTTCGCTGGGTTTTTGGATCTACTTGATAATTTGGATTGTGGCACCGTGGGACTATATGGCGAGGTGATTATATGAAAAAGGCAGTTCTCTTGTTGATGCTGTTGGTGGCAGTGGCAGGTTCGTTTGCCCAGTCGCTGACAGGTAAGGTGTTGCAAATCAGTGAGAATGGAGATACTACGGCGGTGTCGAACGCGGCGGTGCAGTGGCTGCACACGTCCGTCGGCACGCACACGGATCCGAATGGGAAGTTCACCATCCCGCGCTCCAAGACCGACTCCTTGGTCATCTCCTTCCCGACCTTTCTTCCCGACACGGTGAGGATTCCCGTCGGACAGAACTATATCACGGTGTTCCTGAACACGGCGCACAGCCTCAACGAGGTGAGCATCGTGGCTCGTGATGGTTC
Source organism: uncultured Bacteroidales bacterium (assembly GCA_947165685.1). GTDB lineage: Bacteria > Bacteroidota > Bacteroidia > Bacteroidales > WCHB1-69 > F23-D06. The sequence continues at coordinate 50,229 of CAMVBK010000003.1, forward strand.
GTATATATCAGTGCAACCCATTTTGACCCAGGTGATTAGTACGGAAGGCCTGCGTCGTGCCGCCTGCTGCAACCTCGCCGAAAGTTTCGAGAGCAGTGTGGCCATCGACTCGGAGTTCCCCGACGCGGTGAGCGGCGCCCGGCAGATCTCCATGCTTGGACTCGCCGGCACTTACAGCCAAATCCTGCTGGAAAATGTGCCCTACATCCGACTTCTCTCGCACCAGTTCGGCCTTGGTTTCATCCCCGGTTCGTGGATGGAGTCCATCAGTCTCTCGAAAGGCACCTCCTCCGTGGTGAACGGCTTCGAGGCCATCACCGGGCAAATCAACGTTGATTACAAGAAGCCCGAGACGAATCTCGAACGCTTCTTCATGAACTTCTATGCCAACTCGATGGGCAAGGGCGAACTCGCCATGAACACGCGCATCCCAGTGGGCAAGGACGAGAAGGTGAGCACCAACTTCCTCGTGTTCTTGGCCGACCAGTTCGTGAAAATGGACATGAACCACGACGGTTTCATGGATGTGCCGCGCAGTCGGCAAGTCAACGTGATGAACCGCTGGGACTATAAGTCGCCTGTGGTGGAGGGCCGCACGATGGTCGATTTCGTTTGGGACAACCGTTTCGGTGGGCAGATGGATTTCCGGCCGAATTACGCGGTGCTGAATGATCTGCCGTATGGCTTTGTTGCCGACAACAAGCGGGTGGATGCCATCACGAAAAACGGATTTTTGCTCAAAGGCAAGAACGAGAGCATCGGAACCATCCTCTCTTACACCGGCCACTGGCTTAATTCCCGCTATGGAAATAACAACGCATACGAGGGAAATCAACACAGTGTGTATGCCAATGTAATGTATTCCAACAAGTTCGGAGCATTAGAACGTCACAAGCTCACCGCAGGTGCCAGCTTGCAGTACGATTGTCTGAATGAGCGTTATTATGACGATATGGATTTGTACTACTATGACGTGCCGCATCACCACGAGTTGATCCCCGGTCTTTTTGCGGAATACGCTTACATCATCGATCCCAAATTTGTGCTTACGGCAGGGATGCGACTGGATTACAACCTTGTGCGCGACAGGCAATATTCGTATGTATGGGAACGAAACAACCAGCTGTTTTGGACACCGCGAATCCATGCCAAATGGCAGGTTACGAAGGATTTGTCGTTGCGGGCATCGGCAGGCAAGGGCTATCGCAATGCCCATTTCTTCGCTGAGAACCAGTCGCTGATGCTCTCATCGCGCACGTTCCATTTCGATGGTCTGTCTAAGCCTGAGGAGGCCTGGAATACTGGTGCAAGCGTGGTCTGGCAGTTTAACATGCCGGGAGGGAAAGCCTCGTTGGCCGTCGATTACTTCTACACCCATTTCCTGCAGCAGATGATTGTGGATTTGGACCAGGATGTCCATGCGGTACACTACTATGCGCTGAACGGCGAATATAACGGATACCACAACCGCTCGCGTTCCCATTCCGCGCAGGTGGAGCTGACACTCAAGCCGTTGCAGCGTTTCGAGATTTTGTTGGCCTACCGTTACAACGATGTCCGCTACATGCGCCACGGGGTGATGCACCAGAAGGACATGATGAGTCCGCACAAGGCACTCGTCAACCTCAACTACAGCACGCCCTACGACAAGTGGAAGTTCAATTTGAATTGCCAGGTTTATGGTCCGATGCCGCTGCCTAACACGCAGGGCAACCCCGAGCAGTACCGTCGGCCCGACACCTCGAAACCCTACGTGCTGCTCAATGCGCAAATCACCAAGAAGTTCCGCAGATGGGAGATTTACGTCGGTGGCGAGAACCTTTTGAATGTCAAGCAGAAAGACCCGATTGTTCAGGCGGAGAATCCTTTCGGGGAATACTTCGATGCCACGATGGTCTATATGCCGGTTACGGGCATTATGGGATATTTGGGTGTTCGGGTGATACTGAAGTAGCGGGTTCAGGGTGTCAACTGCGCAGCGCTATTTGCTTGTCATGATGTCGAGTACCAGATTGTCGGTAGCGGCCATGCCCAGAAGGCCGATGTCCGCCATATTGCGTACGCACTGGTCCACATCATCGTCGATGATGCCTTCCGCCGATGTAACCACTTCGTCTTCAATAGCCAGCATTGAGGAAAGGACGGCCGTGGAGACGCCAGTGGCCACTTTCAGCGAACAGCTTGGTTTCGCGCCGTCGCAGATCATGCCCGTGATGTTGGCAATCATGTTTTTCACTGCATAGACGATTTGCTCGTAGGAGCCGCCCATTAGCCAAGTGAGGCCGCAAGCGGAACCGGTGGCGGCGACTACGCATCCGCATAAGGGCGACAGTCGTCCGAAGCTCTGCTTGATGTAGATAACAGTCAAATGACTGAGCATCAATGCTCTGGCAAGTTCCTCCTCCGTTTTCAGACGCTCCTTGGCGAACACCCAGACGGGCAGCGTGGCCGCGATGCCCTGGTTGCCGCTGCCGGAGTTGCTCATCACGGGCACCTTCACACCGGCCATACGCGCGTCGCAGGCTGCCGATGTGTAGGAGAGGATCTTGGAATAGATGCCGTTGCCGAAAAACTGGCATTTGGGTTCCATGAAAATGGTGCGGCCGAGTCCGTGTCCATAATGGTTGCTCAGCGACATTTCCGCCGCGCGTTTGTTCAGTTCCGCCGTCTCCAGGATGAAGTGGATGTCATTTTCCGGCGCAGTGGTGGCGAAATCGTAAACCATGCGCATGGTGAGCGTCAAATCGTCCGAAAAAGACGAATCTGACGTTTGGCTTTCGTCTTGCAAAAGGGGTGTCCCGTTTTTGGAGATGCGGCTGAAGTGGGTGTGTGCCCCGCTGATCACCACCGAGACGCTGTCGTCGCCGTTGTGGCACTCCACCTCGATGTAAAGTTTCTCAGCCGTGTCTTTCTTCCGAAGGATGTGGATGCGCCCTTGCGCAATGTACTCCTTGCCTTGTTCCACACTCTCAGGGGTGAGGTCTTTCAGTACCTCTAAGCTGTATTCCGACTTCCCGACCAGCGCGCCGAGGGCGATGGCGATGGGCAGGCCAATCATGCCCGTGCCCGGGATTCCTACCCCCATGGCGTTTTTCAACATATTGGTGCTCAGCCATACCGTAATCTGTTTGGGTATGCAGCCAAGTACCTCCTTGGCTTTGGCGACCGCCAGGGCCACCGCCATGGGCTCGGTGCACCCGATAGCTGGCACCACTTCCCGTTTCACTAATGCGATTATACGCTCTCGTTCCTCTTTTGTCATTGCAATGAATATGAAGTTGCAAAAATACGAATTATATCGGCGCAGGGGCAGTTAAGAACATCATTGCAACAATTCGCCCCAGTGCCGCTCTATTGGAATGCCGTTGTCGGGATTGAAGAAGTGATGGTTCGCCTCAATGACATGCGCCACGAAGTTCATCGCCTTCAGTACGCTGTCTTCCAGGGTGTTACCTTTCAAGTAATGCCCCACCGTCACGGAAGAGAACACATCTCCGGTGCCGGAGAACTGCGATTCTACCTGACGGTACGGGAGCACCTTGATTCGTCCGACACCCTTGTCATACAGCATCGTACAGGTCTGGCCCTCCATCAGCATACTGGAGATGATTACCGAATTATCGCCAATGCTTTGAAGTGTCATAAGCAAATCCACCGCCTCGTCATACGACAAGTTAAAATTATCCAAATATTTGTCAGTCAAAAATTTAGCTTCTGTAACATTGGGGACTATGACATCCGCCACCTCGCAGGCCTTGCGCATGTAGTCCACCGTTTCAGCCGACGCGCCATTATAGAGTTTCCCGTCATCGGCCATTATGGGATCGACAAATATGAACGTGCCTCGCGCCTTCAGGCGTCGGCAGTAGTCCGTCACAATCCGCGTTTGTTCCTCGGAGACCAGATAGCCCGTACAAACGGCATCCACCATAAAACCTTGTTCCTCCCAGATTTCAATGCTCTGTCGCATGTATTCCGTTGTGTCCAACACTGCGAACTTGCCATAGCTGAAGTTGTTGGATACCAACGACGAAGGCAATCGGAAGATTTCGAACTTCAGGTGCGAAAGGATTGGAGCCATCACGGACATGCCCAAGTTGCCGTAGCCGACAATGTCACCAATAAGTAAGATGCTGCTCATTAGGGGTTTAGGGGTTTAGAAGTTTAGAAGTTTAGAAGTTTAGAAGTTTAGGGGTTTAGTTTTCTAAGCAGTTGTCGAGTTCGCGGGTGAGTTGGGGAATGTCCATGTTTTGTCCGATGAAGACGATTTTGACCATGCGGTCGCCGTATTCGGGGTCCCAGTCGCGCATGAACGAGGGGTCTTCTTGCATCAGTTGCACAAGATCTTCCTGCGGGGCGGTGGCGTACCAAAGACCCGCCTCGGTGAGCTTCTGCTGTACACCCGCTTGTTCGTAGAGGTACGACATGTCGCGGTATTCCTTGAAGTAGCACACGCCCTTGGCTCGGATGATGTTCTTCGGGCGCTTTTTCGAGAGGAACTTGTTGAATTCGGCTATTTTAAACGGTTTCCGACGGTAATAGACGAACGTTGAAATCCCATACTCCTCCACTTCTCCACCTTCGTGGTCATGGTGGTGGTGGTGATGGTGACCGTGATGACCATGGTCTTCTTCATCCTCGTCATCGTCATGGTGATGATGTTCGTCCTCGTGGTCATGGTGGTGATGCTCATGTTCGTCCTCCTCATCATGATGGTGGTGGTCGGCGCGGGCTTCGCGCTCCTCCTCCTCGGTGGTTTCGCGCTCGAGTTCGCGCACCCAGCCGGTGGAGACGGCCACATGCTCGTAGTCGAAGGCGTGGGTGTCAACGATGCGTTCCAGATCAACTTGCGCGTAGTTGGTTTCAATGATAGTGGCACCGGGGTTAAGGTGGGTGATAATCTGGCGGAGGTGTGTGATTTCGCCACGGCTCACTTCATCCACTTTGTTGAGCAGCACGATGTTGCAGAACTCAATCTGCTGGACGAGCAGGTTTTCAATGTCCTCCTCGCCGATATCCTCGCGCTCAAGGTCGCCGCCGCAGGCGAACTCGCTCTGCATCCGCAGGGCATCGACCACCGTGACGATGCAGTCGAGGCGCGGGGTACCAAACTCCGTGTATTTGGGATTCATACGCGGGATGGTGGAGATGGTGCGGGCGATGGGCTCCGGTTCGCAGATGCCGCTGGCCTCGATGACAATGTAGTCGAACTGCTGCGACTTGACCAAATCAGACAGCTGATCGACCAAATCCATTTTCAGCGTGCAGCATATACACCCGTTCTGCAGTGCCACAAGGCTGTCGTCCTTTTGGGCCACCACGCCGCCTTTCTGGATGAGCGAAGCATCAATGTTCACCTCGCCTATGTCATTGACTATCACCGCAAACTTGATGCCCTTGCGGTTCGTCAGAATATGATTGACCAACGTTGTCTTTCCGCTTCCTAAATAGCCCGTCAGCAGTAACACCGGCACATCTTTCTTCGTCATAATCTCTATTTTTTTCGGGCGGCAAAGGTACTAAATATTGCCGTATCTTTGAGATTCATTCCTAAATATAACGCACAATGGTTTTGCAGGCCGCCATTCATGGGTCGTGACATTGTTTCGCTTTCAAATGACCTTGGAAACCTCGTTCTATCGCCTCACGGCCACATCCGACACATCGACAATTCGTTCGAGCGGCTCCCATTCGGAGAGGATTTCGGCAGAGATGGAGCCATCCTCCTTGACAATCTGATGGAGATAGGCGCCGTTGTCCGTTTTGTGGAGGACGCAGGAAAGTGTCTCTCCGAGGTACGACTCGTGCAGCCAGTGGATGACGTAGCGGTTGGTGCGGTGTGAGAGCAGGAACTCATCGGGCACGGTTAGCATAGCGATGCTGATATAGCTGCGGTTGTTGACGTGCCCGTTGAAGTCGAGGTCGAGTTGGTTGACCTTGTGGTCTGCCCGTTTGAGGATGTTGTCGCTTTTCGGGAAGCGCACCTTCTTGTGACTATCGGTCATCATTTCGGGCAGTGTCTCGATTTTCGGGGCCACGCTGTCGGTCGGTTCCAATTTGCGCGTGTCGGCGTTCATCAGGTTCCAGCAGCTGGTGCCCTTCGCAATCAGCGCGTGCGTGTCGGCGTTGGAGATGCGGTAGTCGGCATAGACTCGCAGCGCGGTGATCTCGCTGACCCAGATTTCCACCTCGATGTCATCGCCCCAGAAAGTGTCAGAAGGAGTCATTTCCGCGCTCATCTCGGTGATAATCCACATTTTGCGTTCTTTCACCAGGTCGAATGCGGCCAGGTGCAGGCAGCCCATATAGCGGGCGAAGCTCTCCTGGAAGTAGAGCAACACCGCAGCAGGGCTCAGCCGGTAGTCCTTGTTCATGTCTTGACACGTTATCGTGTACTTATGGGTGTATTTGTTCATATTTTTTTAGGGGGTTTTAAAGGATGTGCCAGATTATTCCACCACTTTCCAGTCCTGAATCTTGCGGGTTTCAGAGGAGAAGTTCACTCCGATCTTGTAGAGCTTGCGCGGGTCGTGGGCGAACGGCGCGGCGTATTGCCTCTCTTCGATCTGCGCCAGCGCCTCTTCGACGGATTTGTCTAACTTGAACTCGAACAGGTAGATGTAGTCGGCGGTCTGCACCACCATGTCCATGCGGCCGTCGGAAGTGTGCCGCTCGGTCTCCGTGTAGAAACCCAACATTTGGAAGATGAGGCTCACGGCATTGTGGAAGTAGAGCTCCGCGTCTCCGGCGATTTGGTAGTCTTGGTTGGCGAACAGGGACTCCAGACGTGCCATGAACTTCAAAGGCTCCCCTGCCTCTATCTCTTGCACGAAGTTCATCACAAACAGACCGGTCTTCTCTTTCCTGAGCGGCACGTAGTATGGGAACAGGAAGAGGTTGAACCCGCGTTCCACCTCTTGGTTCGGGAATCCGAGCTGGTAGGTTCGGAAACGTGCGTTGTAACTCTTGATGGTAAGATAGCCGCTTTGGTAGAGCAGCGGTATTGGATTGGTGTCGATAGCGTCCAAACTCCCGAGCAAATCTGCCGTTACATTTTCGCGGGTGAGCTGCTCCAGGTCGTAATTATTGCGTTTCAGGACCTCCACCAGGAACGTGGGCGTGCCCGACTGGAACCACTGGTCGCCGAACTCCTTGCGTTTTAAGGCAGACAACAGACTGAAAGGATTATACATCCCCGCGCTGTTGGGGTGGAAGTGGTAGCCGTCGTATTGTTCTTTCAGTCTCCCGTAGCACTCCTCCTTGGTCAGGCCGTTGGCCGCCGCCAGTTCCCCGACTTGTGCATCGATGTTGTCGCGGATTTCCTGCTCGGTGATGCCGCAGATTTCGGCATACTGCTCTGACAACGAGATGTCTTCCAGGTTGTTGAGGTCGCTGAACACGCTCACTTTCGAGAACTTGGTCACACCGGTGAAGAAGGCGAGACGGATGCACGCATCCATGGTCTTGACCACCCCGTAGAAACCTTTCAGAATCTTGCGGTAGTCGTCCTGAAGTTTCTCGTCGCCGATGGCCTGCAACAGCGGCTTGTCGTACTCATCCACCAGAATCACCACCTGCCTGCCGGCTTGTTCGCAGGTGCGGCGGATGACGCCTTTGAATCGTTCGGAAAGAGTGTCTTCCGCCGGTTGTTTTCCGTAGGTTTCTTCAAAACGTCGCAGATGCCCGTCAAGGATAGAGACCAGGGCTTCCTCGCTTCTGTAGTCGGCGGCGTTGAGGTCTATATGAAACACGGGATACGGGTTCCACTCGGTCTCTAATTTGCTGATGGCCAGTCCGTCGAACAATTCCTTTCGGCCTTGGAAGTAGGCCTCTAACGTGGTGATCAGCAGACTCTTGCCGAACCTGCGGGGACGGCTCAGAAAGAAGTATTTGCCGGAATTGGCCAAGTCATACACCAACTTCGTTTTGTCAATGTACAGAAAACCTTCTTTGATGATATTCGCGAATGTCTGTATGCCGATGGGGTATTTCATAGGGATATATTTTCAGGCTGCAAAGATAGGATTTATTTCCGATAGCGGATGCCTTGTCGCTATGCTTTTGTGGTGTTTGGAATTATGGCGCGAAGATAATGTTTTTTCGGGTTGGGGCGACAATTAAGATATTTTTTTGACGACAACAGAGACAACTTGGACAACATGATTGCCCCATGGCGGGACGGGAGGATTTTGTCGGGTATGTGTCGGTGTGGATCATGGCGCGAACTATATTCATCATCGTTTCGTAATAACAAATTCCACCCGCCGGTTCAGCCTGAAGTCATCATTGCCGAAACATTTCCTACATCCCTCTCCTGACAACTTGTTGCAATCGATTAAGGGATAGTAATCATAGCATTGCTTTCCCGTAACGTAGGACGTGTCCACACCTTTATTCCCCAAATAGAAAATAATCTCTTCGTACATATACAACAACAAGCTTATAGAATAGGAGTCATCATATTCTTTAAGTGACAGGTGTATGTCAACCTCTACGGATTTCACATCTTTATGTGAGATCAAGTAAGCCGCAATCGAATCCAAGAGAACGCGATTCTGATAGTCGTTGGTGTCCAAATGCAGAGTTACAAACTGAAAACAAATATCATGCGTTCTGAGCATCACCTTTTTAGAATCAGAATGAGCCAGCTCGTGAACGGTTTTGACCACGGGAATGGTATCGTCTCGCAAAGTCGTCTGCGCACTTCTTTTGTTTGTTGATGAAAGACTATCGGCAACCGTCACCATTATGCGACTATTGTATTTCATCGCCTTGGATTTTTCATCTGCGGGGAGATTGCGTATAAACTCCTCGTCCAAAAGGTCCTTAAAATGAAAATAGTTGTCAAATTCCTCCGGATATACTATTTGATAAGGTTCAAAAGGATGCATAAGGACATCTATCTTTGAAGAATCCACACCATGTTGTAACAATATGTTTTTCACGCAATTTATTCTTTGTTCGCACAGTGTCTGGTCTTCTGAAATACAAAAAGCATTTAGTTGTATGATGAAATTGTTGGCTTTCTGAATTTTCCCCAACCACAAAACCGGGTATGTATAAATAGTGTTGAAATTTGTGTCGGGAACGATGCTTGCACTGTCGAAAAAGAATGCAGGCAGTTGCGGTTCTGAAAAAATGTAGTTCATTTTAACATGAATAGTTGTATCAGATAAGTTTTTTGGAATCTTTAAGTCAAAGACTTTGTCATGATAGTGGAATTTGTGAACTCTGATTCTGAATGCGTGGTCTATGGCATTGTCCAACACGAAGTGTGCGACATGGGGTTCATCAAAAGAAGGGAATACAATAGAGTCGTCGATATAAACACTATAACTGGTAACAATCTCTTCTGTCAAAGAGTCTGTGGCAAATAACGTTAATTTAACCGATTGTGTTCTTGCTATACCTGGCAATATCAACAAGATGCTTAATCCAATCCATGCAAAGATACTATTGATTTGATTCCTGCTCATATAACGCATTCCTTTCTGTTTGCTCTTTTTCCTTCATCTCTATCATATCAGATGGCGTTTCAACAAAATCAGAGTTACTTTAATCCCGTATATTTCTTTCAATTTTAGCTGTTGATAAACCAGCAAATCATTGTTGATAAATAAATTAGCAACAACTTGCTGTTCTCGTGTCTTTCACCTGTTTTTGCGATTGCTTACTACAACAAACAATTGGCGAGAAATAAACACGGCAGCAAAAATACAAATTAAAAACGACAGAATCAACAGTTTCGTTTTTTTTCATCATCGATCAATTTCGTTCATCCAGGCTTGCCGAATTGGCTAACAAGTCATTGGGAATCAAATGGATAAATGCGGGCAGCAACTATTTCAACGATTATTCGCAGGAGGCCGTTCCCCTTTACAACGGGAACATTTCCGCCCTTTCCGAAAGTATCTATAACTTATGGAACAGAGGGATTCTAAAACTTTTCCGTTACGACAAGTTGAACAGGATCAAAAGGATGCGAACGGCCGCACATCATTTCGAGGGGTCTGGATGGGAGACACCCTCCGACAACTTTGCCACGGATTACACCTACGACTGGAACGGAAATTTGCTATCTTTGCGGCGCAAAAACCAATACGGCGAGGAGATGCACGATATCCGATATACGTACCCGAATGGCAACAATCGCCTGGGAAGCATAGCTGCCACCGGTATTTCATCCAGTGTCTATCAGTACGATGCGTTGGGCAACCTGGTGCGCGACAATGCCGAGGGTTTGACCGTGGGCTGGAACGCCTTGGGAAAAGTGGATACCATCCGCAGGAACGGTAACCTCCTGTCCGCATTCCGCTACAGTCCCACGGGCCAGCGGCAGGTGAAGACCGACTCCTCGGGCACGGCCTTCTACATCCACGACGCCACGGGCAACGTGATGTGCATTTACCGGCAGGATGGCGACACCCTGAGAGCCACGGAGCGGTATCTATATGGCAGCAAGCGTTTAGGCATGTTGGAGCAACAGGTGTGGATTGCCGCGGGCGGCGTGGCACGATTGCAGGATGCCAGCACCATAGGGGCCCGTGTTTACGAGTTTACCGACCATTTGGGCAATGTGACCTACACGGCACAAGACCGGAAATACCTTGTGCCGGACAGTTATGGCCAACTTCAATATCTCCCTTCCACGGTCACCTACACCGACTACTACCCCTTCGGCTACCCCATGCCAGGCCGAAGTTCCTACATGGGGGGTTATCGGTACTTCTTCAATGGGCAGGAGTCTGATAATGAGGTGTTTGGGGAAGTGATGAGTTTGACCGCTGAATTCTGGCAGTACGATACGAGGTTGGGCCGGAGGTGGAATGTGGACCCCGTGTTCAAGGAGTACGAGAGTCCGTATGCGTGCTTCGCGGGGAATCCGGTGCGGTTTGCGGATCCGAGAGGAAAGGATGGACGCGTTACTTATACTGAGACTGAAAATGGAGGAGACATTGTTGTTGAAACAAAATTCTTCGTTTATGGCAAAGGTGCAGAGATTGCTGTAGAAAACGCGAACAAACAGTTTGCTAAGTTAAACACATCCACTTCTGTTGTGATTGATGGAAAGACATACAATATCAGGCTGAATATCACATGGGAGGTTCGTCAAGATCTTGCAGACATGGACATTGAGAATATGGATTATGCCGATCTTCAATCAATAGAAGGGTATCAGGAAGGGGACAATTTCCTAAAAGTAGGGGTTCCCGTAGGAGGAGGAAGAACTGGTTTCCTCGGTGAAGGATACAAGGGCGGAAATACAGGTTATTCTTTGGTAACATCCGCAGATGCGGTACTCCATGAATCTTTCCACAATCTGGGATTTAAAGATACGTATTATCAAAAAGGATTCGAACGCGACGTAATGTCAAGTGGAGCACTTGCGGGACAAGAAATCAATCAAATTCATTACGAGGCTTTGATTCCTATTATTTTGCAAAACTATAATTACATCAAAGAACGTGTCATTGCCAATCAGACGTTGGGGACTAACTGGCCTGTCCATAAATTGGGACTGGACATTAACAATCCGAAACAGTTTCATATTTTGCTACGAAGTATCTATCTGGATTATTAAAACCATGAGACTGACTACGTTAATTTTATATTTGCTGTTACCCATATTCTGTATTGGGCAAAGCAGTGCTGAACAAAAGTTCTGTTTCTGCTTTTTTGACAAATTTGGAGCAGAAGTAACCCCTTCTGAAATGCTGGTGCTGGACAACACAGGGGGTGTTTTTAATTTAGACAGTTCCAAATGTTTTCGTCATAAGGCCGACACGTCTTATTCTTTTATTTTGCAGGTGATAGACAGAAATTATTACTTTTCCCAAAAACAGTATGATGCCAATGAGATGTCGGGCTGTGACACGGTTCGATTGGAAAACATGGAGTGTATTAACAAACTCGCCTTCAGCTCTCACCGATTGAAACTGAACAACCGTCAGAAAAAGCAGATCGCCTCCTTCTTCTCAAACAGTAGGCGCGGGTTCCATCGCATTGCCATTCTTGTAGGGAAACCAACACGTGCGAAAACAGAAGCGAAACAGTGCGTCAACGATATCATCAGATTATACGAAAAGGATTTGAAAGCAAGAAACATTCAGCAAACGCCCGAAGTGATGGTGCATTTCTACAATTTGCCTGAGGGGGGAAATACTTTTACGTTTGAGATTGAAGCGTATGATTACAAATAACTGTTGTTCCGCGTTGTCCCCGTTGTCGTCAAAAAACACATCTTAATTGTTTCACCAACCCGAAAAAAACTTATCTTCGCGCCATGAACCACACCTCCACATACCCGCCAAAATTCCCCCGTCCCGCCATGGGGGGTTATCGGTACTTCTTCAACGGGCAGGAGGCTGATAATGAGGTGCTTGGAGAAGGGATGAGTTTGGCCGCTGAATTTTGGCAGTACGACACGAGATTGGGCAGGAGGTGGAATGTGGACCCTGTGTTCAAGGAGTACGAGAGTCCGTATGCGTGCTTCGCGGGGAATCCGGTATGGTTTGCGGACAGATTTGGAGCGGATACCGCATTCGACGATAACATAGCTAGAAATAATTTCTTAGAAAGTTATCAGTGGATTATTGGCCAAATATCATCAATCGAGAATAAAACTGCTGCTATTCGAGCGCAAGCTGCCCAGAAAGGATGGAATGACAATAAAACAAATAGTAAAATCGACAAATTATTTGGTAAATACGACTACAACACGCTTCTTGAGATGAGGCAAGGATTTGAGGAAATCATGAGAGATCCTAACATAATCGTCACATATTCAACAAACGAAGATATGATAGAAGACTTTACCGGGGGGCACACAAAACATGTTGACGACCTACATGTGAATGTATATTTCCGACGAAACAAGTTAGGGACCCTCATTCATGAATCCCGTCACGCATGGGGAGTGATAAGAAAAGAGTGGTCATTTAGAGGCGGATATGATACCACAGACGAACTAGTTGCTTTCACTTGGCAAAGTGTTAAAGATCCGACCGCAGTGAATTTATTTAAAGAAACCGTTTCAAAAATATACTATCGGAATGATTTGAGCCAAATGATTGAAATGAGCTTGAGCAGTGCCATCAACTATTATTACATTGAAGTCTTGCATAAGAACATGACCAGAAGTGCTATACCTATACCAGAACCCTTCACTCAAATAAAAAACATTCAAACCGCAGGTTCTTATATCAGAAAACTCCTGAAAAGATAACTTTAGTTTAGAAGAAGTATTCAATGTCCTCAAATAGTCACATATAAAATGAAACGTGCTCTTTATAATCTTGTAACATTCCTCTGTTTTCTAAACTTGCCATCGCTGCATGCACAAAACCAACCACCCGTTTGGATAGAAATTGTTCAGGGTGGCTTCCCCAATTACATAATCTTTTCACGTTATGGGGTGATTGTGTCAACGTTTGATTATAATCTCAATGACCGCTTGCACCTTTTTAATACCTCATACTACCCGACAAGGACATTAGGTAACAGTCACATAGATAGTCTGCTTGAATATGTCGTTTTTCAGTATCAAAACTCAGAGCACAAAAAATTTATCACTCATGATGTGTTGATATTGGATGGCTCTTATACAGAAATCAGAATCCATAACGGTCATTCAATTAACACATTAAGGACAACCGAAGAGTGCTACAGCAAAGAGATGGATATTATTGAACGAATGGCAAATCAAATCCTTAGCGAATTATCGGACTCTAACAGAATAGATCTCGGTGGGTATTGCGATCATTGTGAAATCGTCAAAGCATCGCCTTATTGTCATTTCAAAACAATGGAGAATCCGACATTCTATGGATTTTTCTTCCAAATGATTGTTGATGACGAAGTTCTTCTTACTCTTCATGATGACCTTGGCATATTATATCAAGATACCGATGTGATTTTCATACCACGATTCCCGAACCGCGTCAAAAGGCATGAGTTCATGAATTGGAGAAAGCTGCTTTATCAAACGATAAGAACGGATATCCTCCAAAGTCAATTTGACACAACACCTTCATATACAGGTGGCTATTTGTTGGTTCGACTTGATGACAAGTGGGCATATATGAATCACGTGGACAGAAAAGTTATTAATAAATGGCTGAACAAAATGGAATGCGTCGTGCCACGCGCTTATCGCAAATCCTTCAAACGCAAAAAAACAATGATACTCCAATCGTGGAATAAAAATGTATCTAATATTTAGTATCTTCGCGCCATGATCCGCACCGCCACATACCCGCCCCAGCCCCCTCGTTACTATAAGGGGGGGTATCGGTACTTTTTCAACGGGCAAGAGGGAGATAACGAGGTGCTTGGGGAGGGGACTCTGCACGCCTTCGAGTACCGCATGCACGACACGCGCACCGGGCGGTTCTGGAGCGTTGATCCCTTGGCGGGGAAGTTCCCGTGGTGGTCCACTTATCAGTTCGCAGGACTTATGCCAACATGGAGCAGAGAGCTGGAAGGGTTGGAACCGCTTAATAAAGGGAGTTATAATGGTCAAGGTGCTTATGCTCCTGTATTGGACGAAAACAATAATCCCGTTGATGGTACAGAAGACCAAACTTGGATATGGAACAACGACACTTGGAATCAATCTGAATATGCCATTGTATATGAAATAATGAACAGTGTTTTCAAAAACGCCAAACCCTCGTTATTGAGAGGTGCCGAAGTCGCAGTAAATTTGTATGGCTCCACGTTTGGCATAAATAATCGGGAGGCTATTTGTCATTTCTTTGCGCAAGCAGGACATGAAAGTGCTGGATTCACTAAAGTCGAAGAGAGTTTCAATTACACTGTCAAAGGTCTGTTGGGAACCTTCGGTAAATATTTCTACGTAGGAGCTCCTGTGGAAGGCAAATTTAATGCTGAAGAATATGGCCGAACAAACGATCATCCGGCAAACTATGAAGGTATTGCCAATATTGTTTATGACAATCGAATGGGTAATGGGAAAAATGAAGGCTATTTGTATCGAGGTCGAGGATTAATACAATTAACAGGAAAGTCAAATTATCAAGCTTTTACGAACTACTTGAATAAAACGTTCACGAACAATACAGTTGATTTTGTCCAATCACCTCAACTGGTGGCAACAGATCAATATGCGGTATTAAGTGCCATGTGGTTTTTCAAAAAGAACGTTATTGACAAGATTGACATTGATAATGCAAGTGTAAAAGATGTGACGAAAATTGTTAATGGAGGGTATAATGGGTTGAAAGACCGCGAGAGTAAATATGAACAACTAAAAAACACTCTAAAGTGAAACAATACATCTTCATTTTATTTTGGACATTAATTGGGGTATTCGTTTCTTCTGCTCAAGTCAGGATAGATTGCAATACAAAAGATTTGTATGATAATATTCAAGGCGTGTGGAGGCAAACTGATGGTTCTGGAAATGCTCTGGCAATAGTAGATAGCAATGCGTATTTTTTGTATGGCACAGATCAAAGTGTTTGGCAAGATGATGTTGGAAACTTATTCAGCATAGTGAAAAATGACAAAGAAGAATCATTTTTTATATGGTGGTTAGATATGTTAGTTCAAGAATTTGTTTTGGAAAAAGATACATTGCTGCTGTTGGATTTTAAAGGACGTTCTGAAACGTATATTCGAATTAAGTAAAAACTATCGCGCCATGAATTTCACGACCACATACCCGCCAAAATCCTCCCGTTCCGCTATGGGGGTATATTGGTATTTCTTCAACGGGCAGGAGGCTGATAATGAGGTGCTTGGAGAGGGGCGAGTTTGACCGCGGAATTCTGGCAGTACGACACGAGGCTGGGCCGGAGGTGGAATGTGGACCCTGTTTTCAAGGAGTATGAAAGTCCGTATGCGTGCTTTGCAGGGAACCCGGTGTGGTTTGCGGATCCGAATGGAGACAGTAGTGTTGTTGATGCTAAAGGGTACATGATTTATTATGATGAGAACGACAAGGATTTGCGAGTTTTCATTAATGAGAACGGTAAGTTAAGACAAATTGGAGAATTAGGAAAGACAATTGAAGCAGACACTTGGTTCGCTAATTTGCTAAAAGAAAATGCTGCCGCCGCGAAAGATTCTTGGAATCCTGTTAGCTTCAGGAACAAAGTGAAGCAGTATGGTGAGTGGGATTATAAATATGCTAGTAAAGGCAATAAAGAAAATGAGAACATCCGTTATCACTTGTTAGGCATTGCCTTTTACAGAAAAGACAAAAACAACAAGGACGCTGATTTGCCAGAGACCTATTTCTCGTTTAATGGAATGATAGGAAGAGCCGAAGATTTGAACAACTTTCACTTTGGTGTTGTTGGCAAAGCATTCGGATGGTTCCCTGAGACCTTTATGCTAAAACAGGCTGGAAAAGCCGAAATGGATAAATGGGCGGAAGAAGGGCGGACTGTTCCTGCTGAATGGACCCCAAGAATAGAAGTTATCAAATTTCGAGGCGGAATGATACCAACCTCTTATACCACAACAAAGTTACTGCCTCCTTACGGGGATAACCCTATTGACCATGAGTGGATAAAACGCGGATTTGAATATTATAATAATATGACACTATCAAATGACTGAAAGATGAACCGTATCCCACGTATAATCGTCCTATCAATTCTGATTGTCATAGGTGTCGTAGGTGTAGCTTATGTGGCAATTATGGCGTATATACACTATGATGTGTTCGGAAAAAGTCCGTCGTATGAAGGGACCAGACAAAATTTCATCAATAATGAGTTATATTTTCAGAAGACAGAAGATTGTTTTCAGAAAATTTTCCAATGCTGTTCTTCCGTCGATTCAACAATGGAACTCATTAGATTCACTATTGACAATTCTAGCAACAATTTTGTGTTTTTTCAATATTTTTCGATAGAAGACAGAAGGCAACTTCTATTCCCGATTAGGGATTCTGGTCTTGAAATAAGCCAAAATCAAAAAGAAACATTGCAGTCCAACGGCATCACTCCTCAAATGATAGAAACACTTTATTCTAATCTAAAAAAAACAAATTGTCGTTCGGTGGAGAAAGATAAACTAAATTCTAACAACACGATATTTATGACTTTTAAAATACTCGATTATTGTTCTATTCAATATATGTTTTATCCTCAACCTTTTGAAGAAGATTCCATTAAGAGTCATATCTCCAACACGCCACTCGGTCGGCGAGTAAGGATCTATGTCGAATAATTCCACAAATGTTGTCCAAGTTGTCCAAGTTGTCTTTCTAAATAAATTGTATCTTTGCGGCAAAAATTTTGTCATTATGAAATACCCCATCGGTATACAGACATTCGCCGAAATTATCGACAAAGGATACGTCTATATAGATAAAACGGCATTGGTGTATAAACTGGCCAACAGCGGATGCTACTATTCCCTGCATCGTCCCCGCAGGTTCGGCAAGAGTCTGCTGATCACCACGTTGGAGGCCTACTTCCAAGGCCGAAAGGAATTGTTCGACGGACTGGCCATCAGCAAGTTAGAGACCGAGTGGAACCCGTATCCCGTGTTTCATATAGACCTCAACGCCGCCGACTACAGAAGCGAGGAAGCCCTGGTCTCTATCCTTGACGGGCATCTGCGACGTTTTGAAGAAACCTACGGAAAACAACCGGCGGAAGACACTCTTTCCGAACGATTCAAAGGCGTCATCCGCCGCACCTGCGAACAAGCCGGCAGGCAGGTGGTGATTCTGGTGGATGAGTACGACAAGCCGCTGTTGCAGGCCATCGGCGACGAGAAACTTCAGGACGACTACCGCAAGATTCTGAAAGGTTTCTACGGGGTGGTCAAGACCATGGATGCGTGTATCCGTCTCGCCTTCTTCACCGGTGTGACCAAGTTCTCGAAAGTGAGCGTGTTTAGTGATCTTAACAACCTGAAAGACATTTCGTTGGACAACAGGTATGCTGAGATTTGCGGTATCACGGAGAAAGAAATCCATGACAACATTGACGCGGAGGTGGAAAGCATGGCCTCGGCTAACGGGATGAGCAAGGACGAGTGCTATGAGAAACTGAAAAAACAGTACGACGGCTACCATTTCAGCAAGAACGGCACAGGAATGTACAATCCTTTCAGCCTGCTTAACGCGCTTGACAGCCAAGAGTTCGGCGACCAGTGGTTCCAGTCAGGTACGCCCACATTCTTAGTGGAGGTGATGAAGCGCAACCACTATGACCTGGAACAGCTCGCCCGCGAGGAGGCCACGGCCGACCTGTTGGGCAGTCTGGATGCCATCGACACCAACCCGATCCCGCTGCTTTATCAGAGCGGCTATCTCACCATAAAAGGCTATGACCCTGAGTTTTGCACCTATCGACTGGGGTTCCCAAACCAAGAGGTGGAACGAGGCTTTTCCCGTTTTCTATTCCGATACTACACCCCTGCTTCCCAAGGACAGGGCAGCTTTGTAAAGGATTTCGTCTTGGCGGCGCGAGCCGGCCAGACCGACGAGTTCATGAAACGGCTGGAGACATTATTCGCCGGACAAGACTACCAGATAGCGGGTGACGCGGAGCTCTACTTCCACAACGCCGTCGCGCTCATCTTCAAGATGGTGGGCTTCTACACGGAGACCGAGCGGCACACTTCCGACGGCCGCATGGACATGGTGGTGCAGACCGCCGACTACATCTACCTGTTCGAGTTCAAGTTAGACAAATCCGTCGAAGAGGCGCTGGCGCAGATCGAAGAGAGGCAATACGCCGCGCCGTTCGCCCACGACCCGCGCAAGCTCTACAAGATCGGAGTGAACTTCTCCTCTGAAACCCGCAAGATTCAGGACTGGAAAGTGGTGGAGCGGTAAAAGTTTGTCATCGCGCCAAGACTCCCACAATCACTGAGCGTGGACAACTTCTGTTTTCAGACCTGCAAGGCCAGAATCCCTTATTTCAGCTTCTTCGACTGCTCCTTCAACTGCTTGGTGAGTTTGGCAATCTCGGCGGTGTTGGCGGCCTTGTCCTTTCCGAGGATCTCGATGAGCTGGGCGAGGGCGGCAACGTAGGCAGCGGAGACTTCGCCGGACTCAATCTTCTCACCGTATTCGATGGCCGTGCGGAGGTTCTGGATGGCCTTCTCCTCGTTGTTGACCTCCTGATAGACTACCCCCTTGAGGAAGTAATTTTGGATGATGTCGTCCTCCACTTCGGCCTTGTACTCGCTGTTGTAGAGCATCAGCAGCAGCTCGTTGGATTTGTCGAAGTAGTCTTGTGCAGATGGGACCATGTCGAGTTTGTAGAAGAGGGCGCCGTTGTTACGGTATTGCACGGCGGTGCGGTAGGTCAGGTTCACGTCGCCGTCGTTGTTGAGTTCCTTCATCAGGTCGATGAGGGTGTCGCGGGTGTCGATAGCGCGGTAGTACCAGTTCTCGGAATGGGCGGTGTCCACCTCCTCGGCCATCATCTCGTAGCAGGATGCCAGCTTCGAATAGACCTCGGCCATGTTCCCTTGGTAGGTGCTCATAGCCGTGTCTTTGAACATGAACTCGTTGATGTTCAGGCAGTCTTTGTAGAGGTCGATGGCCTGCTGCACGGAGTCGTTATCGACATAGACGCGGGCGAGGTTGAACAGGCTGCGCAAGTAGGGGAGGTCCACCTCCTCGCCGGCATCGTTCAGCTCGATGATGCCGTTGGTGATGTCGTGGGCGTAAGTCAGGGCCTCCTCCTTGGAGATGTTTTCGCTGCCGAGCATGATTTCCGCGTTCTGCACCAGTCCCACGGCATAGTCGCTGCCGTATTCATAGAACTTGCGGTAATAGTCGGTAAGACCGGCGATGGTGCGGTAGTAGCCGGCGACATTCTTCTCTTCCTTGTAGAAGTCGCCCATGATGGACTTGGCGCGCTCGTAGGTTTTCAGCGGTATGCGGAGATCGGTGCCTTCGTAGCAGGCCACCGACTTCTCCACCATCTGGCGGCACTTCTTGAGATCCTTGTTCTGGGCAGCCACCACGGCTTTGCCCCAGTACATCTCGCCCATTGAGGCGTTGGCATCCGTGTAGCCCAAGGCCACTGCCTTCCTGAAGAGTTTTTCGGCCTGCTTGTACTCCTTTTCGGCGGCGGTCATGTCGCCGGTGGCCTTGCGCACGTCGCCGATGTAGTAGTGCACGTTGCCCTTCATGCGGATATACTGCGGCATCATGCTGGTGGGGATTTGCGACTCGAAGTCGAGGATTTTCTGGTAAGTCATTACCGCTTTGTCGTATTGGTTCTGGTAGAGGTGCGCATCGCCCATTTGCAGGTAGTTGCGCAGGTAGGGCTCCCACAGGTCGGGGTCGTTCGGGATGGCTTTTTCATAAAACTCGCAAGCCTGCATATAATAGCCCACGGCCTCGTCGTAGGCCTCCTCCTTGTAGAGCGACTCGGCCAGTCCGTTGGCGTATTCGGCCTTGCTCACGAGGAACTTCTGCGGGTCGTTTCCGGTCTGGATGCGCAGCAGCCGGTCGGTGAAATCGGTGAATTCATCAGTGAGTATGAACTGCTGGCTGGCGGTCAGATAGCCGTCAACCATGGCGTTGAAGCGCTGGTAGGTCCTGACGAAAGTCCCGGGGTAGAGGGCGTTCACGGCGTCGAAGCTGCGCTCGTAGCGGCGGAAGGCCTCCAAGGTCTTTTCATTGTCGCACTGCAGCATCAGGCAGGAGGCGAGCAACTGCGAGGCAACCTGCACGTTCTGCAGTGTGAAGAGGTCTGGGAAGTCCTTTGACAGGCTGGTCGCCACGTCGTTGAGTTGCCGGATAATCTCCATCCGGCGGTTCTCGCCACCCTCCATCTGCGGAGCCTCTTGCAGCCAGGCGAGGGCGGTCTCGGCCAGCTGGAGTTTCTGGAACAGGCTGGCGGTGTCGCGGTCGTAGTTCGCCTTGGCGGCGTTGTAAATCCCGTTGCACAGTTCAGACACGATGGAATCCGAGATATATTTCGGGAAATCCTTCACCATATTCAGCATGTGGCGATAGTTGTCGATAATCTCTTGGTTGTGAATGTAAGAATCTGATTCATAATGCTTCAGATATTGCTTCAGGTCGGTCTTGGAGGCCTCTATCGTGTGGGTGGCCGACACGCTGTCTTCTAAAAGGCTATAGACGGCGTAGAGGTTTTTCTGTAGCCAGTAGAGGTTGCCCAGCGTCTTGTAGTGCGGATAATCGTGGTAGGACTTCTGGCTCGCGTTCAGCTGCATTTCGGCAGTGGATTTCAGCATGGCCTTGTCCAATGGTGCCATATACTGCGCGGGTGAAGGCTGGAAGACGGTGGAGAAGCGTGGGTTGCGGTTCTTGGGCCGTTCAATTTGAGCGATAGAGTCCGCGAGGTTGTAATGCAGGTTGCCTCTCAGGTCGAGGATGTATTCAACTGCCGCATCTGGGTTGTAGTGGTTTTCGTACAGGAGGCGGGTGTAGTCGCTGAGCTGTCCGTCATCCTTGGTGCCGAGGTTCAGTTCCTTCAGTTTGCGGTACAGGGAAATCCATTCGAGGTTCGCGCGGCTGTTGTCGGTGGTGTCGATTTGTCTCCTGACCATGGCCACTGCGCTATCGACATCGCCGGTGCGGAGCACGCGCAGCGCTTCGGCGAATTGCGGTTTCTCAAACATATAGCAGGAGTAACGGCTCACGTCGTTGTTCACGTCTATCCAGCGCCACCAAAGCTGGGTGCCGGTGCCCATGACCGCCGACACGAGGTCGTTGTCGAGAGTGAGCCCTTCGTCTGGATGATTGCGGATGGAGTCCTTCACTTTGTTGAGGTAGTCCATCACCGCATCGTCGTACCAGAAACGGTAGAACTGCACCGACAGGTCCTCCACTTCCTTGCGGTATTTGTCCCTTTCGGCCAGATAGTATTTGATGGTGTCCGTCGTTTGGAATTCGGTGTAGTAAGACTCCGGCGTGCGGCCAATCTGGACGTATCCGTCGAGTTTCCACTGTTCCAACGGCAGGTAGGCCCCTTTCTTGTCAACAGTGAGGTTGGCCACGGCCACGCCCTTAGCATTGGTGGTGAGTTGCTGCCCGTAAAGCGAGGAGACGGCCCCCGCAATGGGTTGCCTGGTGTCGAAGTCCAGCACTTGATATACCTGTTTGACCTGGGCGGAGGCGGTCATCGCCAGCGCTGAAAGTGCCAACACTATGATTGCTTTTGCCATGTTTTTCATATCGACGTGTTTTTAATGTACAATGTATAATGTATAGGGGGTTATTGATGCGTTTGTCTGGATTTAGTTTCTTTTTTCAAGGATTCGCGTGCAGACTTGATGATGGATATGTTCATTTTGGCAATAAACGCAGCCTTGGACTGTGCCAGCGACGCTTCCTTTGCATTCGCACCAATGCTCAATCCCGAACGCACTATTTGTTTCGAAATGACAAACTCCTTTTTCTCCTTCTGCAAATATTCGTACAACCTAATCATTCTCAAAGCAAACGCCTTGCTCTTTCCCAAAATCAAATTCTCTCTCATTTCTCAAACCTTTTAGTTTTTTACAAGCCAAACATTGAACATTGCTCATTATTCACTGTACATTATACATTGTACATTGATCACCTCCTCAGCTCGAAGTTCGATCCGAGATAGACCTTTTTCACCACGGGGTCGGCGGCAAGTTCCTCGGCGGTGCCGTCCTTGAGCACGCGGCCTTCGAACAGGAGGTAGGCGCGGTCGGTGATGGAGAGGGTTTCGTGGACGTTGTGGTCGGTGATGACGACCCCGATGTGACGTTCCTTCAGTTTGCGGATGATGCCCTGGATGTCCTCCACGGCGATGGGATCGACCCCGGCGAAGGGCTCGTCGAGGAGGATGAACTTGGGGTCGGAGGCGAGGCAGCGGGCGATCTCCACGCGCCGGCGCTCACCGCCGGAAAGGTTGTTTCCCTTGTTCTTGCGCACTTTTTCGATGTTGAACTCCGCGATCAGGCTCTCCAGTTTCTCCTTTTGCTGGGCCTTGGTCATGCCGCTGAACTCGAGGATGGCCCGGATGTTGTCCTCCACGGTCAGCTGCCGGAACACCGATGCCTCCTGCGGCAGGTAGGCGATGCCCATCTGCGCGCGCTTGTACATCGGTTCCTCCGAAATGTCCTTGTCGTCGAGGAAGATGCGGCCCGAGAATGGTTTGATCAGCCCCACGATCATGTAGAACGAGGTGGTCTTGCCCGCGCCGTTCGGTCCGAGCAGCCCCACGATCTCGCCCTGCGTGAAGTTGATGGAGACCTCGTTGACGACTGTCCTGCTCTTGTATTTCTTGACTAACTTGTCGGTGCGGATGACGTGGTTTTCCATATCAGTTCTTTTCGATATACGTCTTCAGATATTGCAGGGCGGTGTCCATGAACTTGTCCACCAGCCCTTTGACCATGGGCTTCAGGAAGAACGGCACGTCGATGTCGGCCTGTCCCCACAGACGGCTTTCCTCGCCGCACGGGGCGATGTCGAACGTCACTTTCGCCGAGACGGGCTTGTCGGTTTCCGCCATATAGACGACCCGGCTGCAGGGCACCTGTTCGGCGAGGGTGAGCTGGCATTGGATTTGGTCCTGCACGTTGAAGCGGCAGCCGTTCTCCAGCCGCTCGAACCCCGTGACCCCGGGGATGTTGTCCAACGGGTTTTGGAAGAACTGTGTCAGCACCCGATAGACCTTTTCGGCGCTGGCCTCGATGACCTGTTCTGAACTGTTGATTTGAAGCATATCTTACTCGTTAAATGAACTTGCAAAAATACATTTTTTTCGAGGTGGAACGGCACAAGGGGATTTTTCCGCAGGGCTTGCGCGTCGTTTTTTTTGACTTGGACTATTGACGATGGCTCAAACTTCTGTGAACGCCTTTTTTTATTGCCTTTTTGGGCGAGCCGTCACAGGGGGGCGGCGCTTCCAAGCGTCGCCAAAATTACTAATTTCTAATTGCGGCAGCTTGTTGTTCGAGACCCTCCCGTCGGCGTAGTAGTAGCGCATCTCGCCGTTGCTGGAGAACACGCCCTCGTTGCCGAGAAATTGTCCTGACCCCGGCATGTCGTCCACCGAGCCAATCCCGTGCACAAAACCGACAAAGTCACGGTACCACGGAAAAAATACCTCCTCCCCGCTCGGGTCCACCCACTGCAGCGGGTTGTTCAAACAGTACGAGTACCGGTTGTAGCTCTGCGTGAAGTCGGGCAGTTGCACGAAATTGTCGGGGGAGAAGAAGCGGGCGATCACGGGGTCGTACAGGCGGCCGTTCATGTTGATGACCTTCAGGCCGTCGTAGTGCTCGTGGCCGGTGAAGTTATGTGTGTGATTTCTAACAACTTTATTCATTTCCTTTATAAGACTTTCGCATTGATTAATAACGACAGCATAAAGAAAGCAACAATTATCATAGTATGTAAGAGGGCAATGGCTACAACGAGAACCATCGGTAAGACTCTTTTCAAGTTTTCAATAGATTTAACAAAAGATTCCCCGGCATAAGACAAGAACACTTCCTTTTTTTTTGCTGATGATTTTATGGTGTAATGATCGATTACAGACAGTGAAATTACAACTAAAAGCACACCTATAAAAACAAAAAGGTAATATTCACTGTAATATTGCAATACAAGATTTGGAAAGAAAAAAGGAACAATACTCCACAACACGATCCAAATATGAAATCCCAATAATCCCAAAGCACTTGATAGTGTGGAATACATTATTTCAAGAGAAAGCCATTGATACGCTCTACTAAGCCATTTCAACCACCATGAAAAGTGAATATTTTTTGCTTGAGAATCCATGTTAATACATCTTTCCAAAACCGCCGAAGCTATCTGTTGATACGTCTAATATAAAATATGTAGTACTAATTGCAAATCCTAAAGGACCGCCAAAGACACCTAAACAAGTCATGGCAAAATCTATCCCGAATTTTGTTGTTGCCTCCCATGAAAATCCATGATTGTTGGTATATGTAAATAAATCATATCCTTCAAGACCAATAGATACAGCTGCCAATCCATTTCCTGTCCACTTTGCCACGCTTTTGAGTGCTTTACCTGACTGTCCGATAGAATGGTTATATCTCCATGTCCTTTTAGATTCAGAAAGATTTTTAAACTTACGCCATGTCCTAGCAGATTTATACTTGCTCCTGGCTGCAAATTCAATCAGATGATACTGCGTTCCAACAGAGACTGATAACCCGTTCAACCCGTTGATATATCCGGGATTTATGGGAGCCATATATTGGAAAGTGGTAGAGAAGCTGCCCGTCTGTCCGGAGGGGTCGCCGATGCGGTAGAAGCCCGCGCCGCGCATGGGGAAAGAGGGGAAGGCAAGCTCCGATGGATTCCCCCGGTCGATGAACACCTGCGGCAGCTTGTTGTTCGAGACCCTCCCGTCGGCGAAGTAGTAGCGCATCTCGCCGTTGCTGGAGAAGCCGTGTGTCTCCGCGTATCGCACGGATCGCGCGGATAATTCCTCAGGGCTGTATGTTCGGGGCGGGTTCGTCATTTTTCTACAATTCCGTCGCAAAAGTACGATTTATTTGGTTTGATGTGCGAAATTTGTAGCGTAATATATGAACACTTCTGATGGCTTCTGATGATTCGGTTGATTCTTCTGGCAATTATGGCATTGACCACTCGTTTTGCATTAAGGTTCAAAGATGTCATCGTCAAATTCAATGTCAAAGATATTACCTTGAGGAGATGTTGGGTCGTCTGATGTTTGTGTTTTAATCAACCACCGTTCGTCGAAAGAGGTTGGATAAGGACAGCGTTTTCTGTATTTCAATTTATCTTTTTCATAATATGGGGCTTTAAGAGTGTTGTATTTGAGAATCTCATATTCATTTGTTTTTTCATCAAAATAAAGCAGGGAGATGGAACCTTTCAATATTGAAATAATTTTGTTGCTGGCCAGTTTTATATCTTCTATGATAATTTTTTTATCACAAGGAAGAACTTCATCTGAAAATGCCGCCACTAACCAAGCTGAAGACACACTGTTTGATTTTCGAATTGTTTCATCACAAGTAATAAAGGGTATTGTGTCCTTGCTGTTGTTAAAAAGAAGGAAAAAAGGAGTCTTGTCGTTGTCTAACAATGATGAGTCTTCAGTTTGGATTTTCATATATAATAGGTGGTAATAGATTTGGTACAAATTAATGTTGAGTCTCACGGATGATTCCCCGATATAATTTACCCTATCGAATTCATCGTTTACATATACAACTTCTTTTACGGTTATTGCTGCTTGAGCATTCACTCGAACAGATAATACTGAAACAATAGACGCCATCAGCGCAACCAAGATCCTGTTCATACGACAATTGCTTAATACTTTTTATATAATTGAGGATTTCCACTGACGACTTTTTTGAATTTTGCACTGGTTTTGGCATATATTTCTTGTGCTCGTTGATAAGCGACAGCATAAGATTCTCTTTGGAAAGGTGTCAAATTATTGAATTCCACTATGCCTAATTCCTTACATTGTTTCATGTGCCCTATTTCATTATCATAACTGCTTTTTATATCGTAATAGTTGTCCAAAAAAGAAAATTGCGAGAAATCATTCGCACACCATCGTTACCTACCCAAGACATGTTGTCCTTGATTTGATTCCAAAAATCACGATTGATGATGTGAATTTTACCATCATCAATCCCATCTGTGCCTAAAAACACGCCATATTGGTCAAAATAATCCCCAAACATCTCCCCGCTCGGGTCCACCCACTGCAGCGGGTTGTTCAAACAGTACGAGTACCGGTTGTAGCTCTGCGTGAAGTCGGGCAGTTGCACGAAATTGTCGGGGGAGAAGAAGCGGGCGATCACGGGGTCGTACAGGCGGCCGTTCATGTTGATGACCTTCAGGCCGGCGTAGTGCTCGTGGCCGGTGAAGCCGCGGTCGAAACGGAAGGTCTCTGCCAATTGGCCTGGCTCGCCCTCTGCAAACACCGTCCAGTCGGCATCGGTCTTCACGTTGCCCCACGGGTCGAAGTGCAAAGCGCGGACCACCTGCTTGCCGCTGTTGGTGATGTGCGTGTAGCTGCCGAAACGGTCGGGATGCACGTAGTACATACTGTCAATGCCGTTGCGGCGCACGCAGATGGCGGCGAGGCCGTTTACACCATAGACGTAGTTGTAATGGGTGGTCACCCCGCCGGCTTCCACCTCCTTCTCGTAGTTGGAGCTGATGTGGTAGCGGGTGCGCACCACATGCCCGTGGTATTTGAACACTGCCTTCACCCGCTGTCCGTCGGCACCGTACTCCAACAGGAACGGCTGCTTGATTACGTGTCGTGTTTTCATGACTATGCTACTTTTTCACGATTTTCCAGGTCTCCGTTTTTCCGTTCAATGCGATGGTCAGCATATAAACTCCTGTTTTATACGCTGAAAGATCTATGGTTATCGTTGTTCCGGTAATCCACGCCTCTGAAAGCAGCTGTCCTGCCAGATTGGAAAGCCGGTAATAGCTGCCGGCAACAGGCTGCCCGAACTGCAACGATTTAGCATCGACCTCAATCGTGGATCGCAGAATGCGGTTGCCTGCGGCGTCGTAGTCATAGGTGCGGGGGAGGTTTTCCTGGGCGAGGCACGAAAGAACGATAAACGATGCCAGCGACAACACGATGATTTTCTTCATTGTTTCTTATTTCTTGAGATTTAATTGGGTGAGCTCCCGTAGGGGAAATTCCGCATATTCACCTTTCACCCAGTCTCCGGCAACAGTGCGAAGCCCACCAAACAGTATGAAAGAAAAATATCGCGGCAAAATTAATACAAAATACAATACACTAAGCCAAGCATTTTTCGAAAAATTTCATACCAACAGCAACGGAGTGCTGTGCGGCCTTTCCGTTCAGCGGGTCACCACTACCCGTACGACTTCGCCCAGTGACGACCGCAGAAAATACACTCCCGCAGGAAGCCTCGACACGTCCAGCACCGCCGCTGTCTGCGCCGCGCCAGAAGCCATCACCAGCCGGCCATAAAGGTCGTAAACGGCAATCTGCTGCAGCGGGCGGTCGCTCTCGACATGCAACACGCCGCTTGACGGGTTTGGATAGACACGCAGCGAAGCCTGTTTTTCATACGTCCCCGCGGACGTGTGCGCTGGAGGAATCGCCCCGCGGAAAAAGGCCGCTCCGCCGGCATAGTTGCCGATTAACAGCTCGGGTCGCCCGTCGCCGTTGAGGTCGGCCGCTGCCGGAGCCGTTCTCCTGCCCTCACGGAAACCGTGCGCAGTTCCGGCAATGGTCTCTGCCAAGTTCGCCTCCGACTTCTCGAAAACACCCGACAGATTGCCGTCAATTTGCTTGTAATAAGCGATTTCGCCCTGCTCGCCCCCGCAGAACAACACGGTTCCGCGCTGCGCGTCCCGATAGAGGCACGGCACGCTGTAACCGAAATAGGACTGCGTGAAGTCGCGCATGTCAACCCCCCCAAGTGTGTCGGTGATCTTTTGGAAGACACTGGCTGCCGAGCCGTCACCCCGATAATAGGACAGCAGTCCGCGCCTGTTGCCTATGACCAAGTCCGCATTCCCGTCCCCGTCCAAATCGAAGCACTGCGGGGTTGCGCATTCGCCGACATCCACTCCCGCATAGTTCATCACCACCGAAGCGTCCCCGAACAGCAGACGGTCGTGCGGCACCAACATTAAGGAGCCGTCTTGCAACCCGCAGAGCATATCCGGCTGCCCGTCTCCGTCAAAATCTCCGAAAGTGGGATGCAATGCATTGAGACCCATTGTTTTCAGATTCCCGAAGTCGCGGGTCTGCAACGAAAATGCCGGCATGGAGGATGTCCCGACATTCCGATAGTAGCTCACCGATGCCGAGAAATGGGAGGTCAGCCACCCGTTCACCACCTGTGCGCTGTCGAACCGGCCGTAGTTCCCGACAAACAAGTCCAGAAGCCCGTCTCCGTCAAAGTCGTAAAGCACGGGATGGCAGCCGCTGCCCACATCCAGCATCTCCCGTTGCAGGAAATCCGTCTGGGTGAGAATGTACTGCTGAATCTGCGTGTCGTAATCGAAGACCCACACGCTGTTCAGATCCTGCGACTTGGTGAGGGAAGGGTCCGACGGCGACACCACAAGCGACGGGGCGTCATGTCCGGGCAGTGACACGAAGGATGCCGCCGGCATGGAGTAGAGCTTGATGGGCGTGAAAGTCGGAAACGCCGTGTCCTGCTCGGTCATCCGCGCATCCGAAAGCGTGCCGTGGTTATATAATAATATATTGTAAGGGGAATCGACATCGCCAAGCAGCAGGTCGGGCAGGCCGTTGCCGTCGAAGTCGTGCAACAGCATGGAGGAGCCGGTGTGCCGTGTAGGACCGTCGCCGGACTTGTCGGCGCAATCCGTGAAAAGGGTGACGACGTTGTTGTCGGCCGCCTCCGAAAAATGGCCCCAGCATTCATTTTCCAAGCGGAAGTCAAACGGTTCGCCGTCGGAGGCGTAATTTCGCAGCTGATGGACATATCTGCCTAAAACCCAGAAGTTCAGGATGTCCAAGTGGCCGTCATCATCCACATCGTCCACCACCAAATAGTCGTCGGGGGAGGCGTAGATGTTAGTATAGCCGTTATAGTAGTAGGCCTGTAAGGCATCCGTGACCGGGCGGAAGCGCAGCGTGTCTGTGGAAATGTTCTCGAAGACGCGGATGGAGGCGAGTCCGTAGGTGAAGATGTCGGGCTTGCCGTCATGGTTGTAGTCGTGGAGGATGGCCCAATCATGCAAATCCGGGAAACAATGCGCATACTGCGGCGCAAACACATAGTCATCGTCCCTGCGGAGAAACGGCAGAAGCCGGTTGCCGTGCTTCTCGAAGCCGAGGAGGTCGGGGGTGCCGTCCAAATCCAGGTCTATTTCCGAGAAACGCACGGAGTTGAGGCCGCCTGCCCACGGGAACTTCAACACGCGACAATTCTCTTCCACTTGGACGTGTCCGTCCCGCTCAAAGCCAAAGTCGTAAAAGGTATTCTGCGCGGCGAGGAAGCCCGGCAGAAGACAAAGGAGGAGACCAAAAAGGAGAGTCCGGCCCATGGCTAACGCACGCGCAGCCGCTGGCCCTCACGGATGAAATCGCCGCGCAGGCGATTGAGTTTCTTGATTTTCGAGACCGTGGTGTGGTACTTGATGGCAATCCTGCCCAAGTTTTCTCCTTTGCGCACCCTGTGGTATTGCGCCGAGGCAGCCGGTTTCTTGGGCTTCTGTTGCTGTTGGATGTCCTGTGCGGTCGGGTTCGGCACGGAGACCGTGTATCCGGAGATGAACAGGGTGTCGTACTTCACCTTGAAGTTGTCGAAGTCGATGAGGCGGTTGGGGTTGATGTCGTTGCCGAGATAGCGGACCTCGAAATGGAGGTGCGAGCCGTAAGAGCGGCCGGTGTTGCCGCCGAGGCCGATGATGTCGCCGGCCTTCACCATTTGTCCGGGGTTGACCAGGCGGCGGGAGAGGTGGCCGTAGTAGGTCTCCAAGCCGTTTTCGTGGCGGATGACCACCAGGTTGCCGTAGCCGCCGGTGTTGGCCGTGCCTTTGGAGATGCGGACGATGCCGTCCCAGGCGGCCGCCACGGGGGTGCCCTCCGGGTAGCCGAGATCGACGCCGCGGTGCATGCGGCGGTGACGGTAGCCGTAGTTGGAGGTGATGCGGTATTGGGCCGGATGGTGGTAGCCCGTCAGGTCGATGGTGTCACGCGCCGCCGAACCCGTGTGACGGTAGTGGATGGTCACGATGTCGAAGTTCTGGTACAGGTTGAAGCCTGGCATCCAGTTGAAGTAGGTGAACAGCAGGCCGTTGCCGTGGTCCACGTTGTCAAGGTTGGAGTCATACATCGAGTTGATGAGGTTGCCTAAGGAATCCTCCTCAATGTCGGCATCAATGTGCGCGGTGTCGTTCACCACGTTGAACTGGATAATGTTCTCCTGCGCCGACATCTGTCCGAAAAGAAGCAGGCACAGCGGCAACAGGAGGATATAACGGATTAACATTCTGCTCATAGACTAACGTTTGCTGGTTTTGCCGGGACGGCGCTGGTTTTTCTTGTTTGCCTTGTGCTTGATCGTCTTCCCGTCGTGGCTCTTGCGCGTGGAGCGCTTCTTGATGTAGTAGGTCGTGTTCTGCGAGGTGGTGGCGTTGCGCTTGGGCGTGTGGTTGGTGCGAACCTTTTGATAACGGGTAGATTTATGTACGTGGTTGCGAGAGCTATTGCACGCGCACAGCGACAACACCAGCATGGTGCAGAGGAACAAGACAACGCTCTTCAAATATCTGTTTTTTGCATTCATTTTCCTGAGAATTTAAGCCGCAAAGATACACTTTTTCACAACAGCCTCGGCGAAAAAACGAAAATAAAACTGGAAAAAACTAAGAATCAAACACTTAAAAATCTTACCCGCAATAATCTTTCTAATCTTTCTAATCTTTCTAAACCTCCTAAACCTCCTAAACTTCCTAAACCTCAAAATTTCGTATTTTTGCCGCCCGAAAATAAAGAAAGAAATGTCGGAGACCAAAGAAGTTTTATGGAATCGGGAATACATCAAGGTGATGGTGGCGAATTTCTCGCTTTTTTTTGCTTTCTACATCCTCACGCCGTTGCTCCCGATTTACCTTAGCGAGCATTTCGGGGCCAGCAAGGATGTGATCGGGCTGGTGCTGTCGGGCTACACGGTGGCGGCGCTGCTGTTCCGCCCGTTCAGCGGCTATGTGGTCGATTCCTTTGACCGGAAAAAGGTGCTGGTGTTCTTCATGCTGCTGAGCTTCCTGTTCTACGGCCTTTACCTGCTGGCGGGCACGCTGCTGCTCTTCGCCCTGGTGCGCACGCTCCACGGCGGGCCGTTCGGGGGGTGCACCGTCGCCAACTCCACCGTCGCCATCGACGTGCTGCCCTCCTCGCGCCGCAACGAGGGCATCGGCTACTACGGGCTGAGCAACAACATCGCCACGGCCATCGCCCCGACGGCCGGCATCGCCCTCTACAAATACTTCGACGACTTCAACATCCTGTTCGTCGTCGCCCTGCTCTTCGCTCTGCTCAGCACAGTCGTCGCCGCATCCGTGAAACTGCCCACACGTCCAGTCCTCGCCGACAAGAAGAAGCTGTCGCTCGACCGGTTCTTCCTCATCCGGGGCTGGTTCATTGGCGCCAACATGATTTTCTTCGCCATCTGCTACGGCGTGATGAGCAATTATTTGGCCATCTACGCCAAGGAGACGCTGGGCATTACCAGTGGCTCGGGTACCTTCTTCCTGCTGCTCTCCATCGGGCTGATTCTGTCTCGATTGCAAGGAGGTAAGTCTTTGAGGGAAGGGAAGTTGGTGCGAAATGCCGGCGTCGGCATCCTCATCTCCACCGTTGGCTACACCGTTTTCATCATCTCGCCGCACCCGGTCTGCTTCTACGCCTCCGCCCTGTTGGTGGGGCTCGGCAACGGGCACCTCTGGCCGGCTTTCCAGAACATGATCATCTCGGTGGCGCACCACAACGAGCGCGGCACCGCCAACTCGACGCTGCTCACCAGCTGGGACCTCGGCATGGGGATTGGCATCGTCCTCGGAGGAGTCATCGCTGAATACCTCGGCTACGCTGCGGCCTTCTGGACCGTGGTGGCCGTGCACGTCGCCGGCGTGGCCATGTTCTTCTCCACCACACGGAAAATGTTCGTACAACGTAGATTAGATATATAAGTGATAACGCCGTCGTATTACGGTATCCAAAAAATGATAAGATTATGATGACAACGCGTAAATGGACAGGCAGGCGGATGCTGCCGGTGTTCTTTGTCTTAAGCCTTATGGCAGGTCTTCTCGAAGGGTATGGCCAGAATTCCATGCTGGTCAACCAAAGCTACGACCCAGTCGCTGACTCGCTCTTCTTCAAGGAGATGCAGGAGCGGATGGCGAAGATCCGCCGCACCCAGCACCGTCCGACCGTGGCCTTGGCACTGGCGGGCGGCGGGGCGCGCGGCACCGCCCACATCGGCGTGCTGCAATATTTGGAGGAGAAGGGCATCCCTGTGGACTTTGTCGTCGGCACCAGCATGGGCGGACTGATGGGCGGCCTCTATTCCCTCGGCTACAGTGTGCATGAAATCGACTCCCTCATCCGCGGCATCGACTGGAATGTGATGATGAGCGACGAGATTCCGGCGGAGTACTACTCCTACGACCAGAAACGCTACAAATCCACTTACCTGCTGGACTTCCCCTTTGACCGGAAGAAATTTGTCAAGAGCCTCCCGTCCGGCATCAAATACGGGTTGAACATCTATAACTTGATGAGTTCCAAGACCGTGGATTATCAGGGCAAAATCGATTTCGCCGACCTCCCGTTGCCCTTCTGCTGTGTGGCCACGGAGATCGTGACCCAAACCGAGAAGCACTGGAGCTCCGGCGACCTGATCAGTGCGCTGCGCTCCACCATGTCCATCCCGGGCTACTTCCGCCCTGTGCGGGTCGATTCCATGATCCTGTCGGACGGCGGCACCAAGAACAACTTCCCTGCGGATGTCGCTAAGGCTGCCGGCGCGGACGTCATCATCGGCGTGGAGCTCTATATGCCTCGCGACTACGACGAGGTGAACAACATTGCGGAGGTGCTGATGCAGACCACCCAATACTCCGGCAGTTTGGAGGCGCACAAGCGCAACGTGCAATACTCCACAATCTATGTCACACCGAATCTGGCCGGCTACGGCTCGCTGAGCTTCAGTACCGAGGAAATCGACAAGATGATCCGCATCGGATACGCGGCGGCGGCGCAGCACGAGCGGGAGTTCGACAGCCTGGCCGACATCGTGGGCCATGGCGGGAGAGTGCTGCAAAGTCCCAAGGCCATAGACCTCGCCACCACGAAGGTGCTGATCTCCAAAGTGCGGTTCGACGGTCTCAGTGACAAGGAGATGAACTATTTCAAAGACAAGCTCCGCATAGTTCCGGGCACGCGCTACGGCAAGCACGAGATCGAGATTGCGCAGTCGGTCATCTACAGCACCATGGCCTTCTCGCAGGTCACCTACGAACTCGTGGCCGACAGCACCGGCGAGGGCTACTCGCTGGTTTACGACTGCGTGAAGCGTCCGATCAACGCCTTGGGCATCGGCATCAGGGCGGACACGGAGGAGTGGATGGCCATCCTGCTGAACGGCGGCTTCGGCCGCAACCGCATCTTCGGTCCAAGGCTCGATGTTACGGCGCGGTTCTCCATCTCCCCCTACCTGCGCCTCGACTTCTGCTACATCCCCGTCCGCGGACCCATGTTCGGCATCGCGCTGAAGTCGCAGTACCGCACCCTGAACGGCGCCTTCAGCTTTGACTTCGACGGTATAGGGGACGACCCCGACGCGGAATACGAGCCCGCCCAATACTACCAGAAAACCTGGCGCAACGTCCTCGACATCTACGGGGCCGACACCCACTGGAGCCGCCTCGACCTGCGGGTGGGCTTCCGTCTCGAACACACCCCCTATTACAACATTTTCTCGACCTTCGGGCTGGTGAAGGGCTGGGATTGGGCGAACTTCCACCCCTACCTCTATTTCCGGCTCACGTTCGACAACCAGAGCGACCGCTACTTCCCGGACAAAGGCCTCCGCGTCACCGCCAGCTACGACTACAAGCCGGTCAATACACATTACGCGGCGGCCAGCATACAGGGCACCATCCCCGTGTGCCGCTTCTTCCACATCATCCCCTCGCTGAGAGGCCGCTACATCCTGGGACATGCTGACGGCAACGACTACATGTACAACTTCGTGGGCGGCGTGTTGGAAGGACGGTATTTTGACCACCAGATGCCGTTCATCGGCTTCAACGGGAGCACCAACTGCCAGGACTTCCTTACGATGGTCGATGTCGATTTCCGTTTCAAGGTCTATAAGAACCTGTACCTCTCCCTCGTGGGTGCGGCGATGCACGACGGCAACGTAAACGGGATGAGCGAGCACGCCATCTACGCCGCCGGGCTGAAGGTCGCCTACAAGAGCAAGATAGGGCCGATACAGGCCAATGCCCACTGGAACAGCAAGAACAAGAAACGGGTGGGATTCTATGTGGGGGTAGGGTATGACTTCTGATGTTGAAAAATATTTTTCAACAACCCTTGACAATATCAAAAAAAAGTCTATTTTTGCGCGCTTAAAAAAACTCGATTATTATCCTTAAGTTAGCAAAGGAAAAAAATTAAAAATCAGAGAGATATGGGTGAAGATATCTCTCGCAAAAAAAAGACAAAACTGAAAAAATGGATGCAGTAAGTTACAAAACAATTTCGGCGAATGAGAAAATCGTCAAGAAAGAATGGGTGGTCGTTGACGCCCAGGAGATGGTTGTGGGCCGCCTTGCTACACAGGTGGCGCGCATTCTGAAAGGCAAGAACAAGCCTTATTACACGCCTCACTTCGACTGCGGCGACAATGTGATCATCATCAACGCGGAGAAGGTGAAGTTCACGGGCCACAAGTGGACGGACAAGCAGTATGTCCACCACACCACGTATCCCGGCGGACAGCGTTTCGCGACCCCGCGGGAGCTGATGCGCAAGGACCCGAGACGCATTCTGGAACACGCCATCAAGGGCATGCTCCCGAAAAACAGACTCGGTGCCCAACTGTTCCGCAACCTCCACGTCTATGTGGGACCCAACCATCCGCACGAGGCCCAGCAACCCAAAGTCATTAACATTAAGGATATTAAATAACAATGGAAGTAATCAATACATTAGGCAGAAGAAAAACCGCCGTCGCGCGCTTGTACATGAAACCCGGCAGCGGCCAAATCACGGTCAACAACCGCGACTATAAGGAATATTTTTGCGTTCCCACCCTGCAGTACAAGGTCGAGCAACCCCTCCAGGTGGCCAACCTGATGGGTCAGTATGACATCAAGGCTAACCTCGACGGCGGCGGCGTGACCGGCCAGGCCGAGGCCCTCCGCATGGCCATCGCCAAGGCGCTCACCCAAATCGACCCCGAACTCCGCCCCGCACTGAAAGCCCAGGGCTTCCTGCGCCGCGACCCGCGTATGGTGGAACGTAAGAAACCCGGTCAGCCCAAGGCCCGTAAGAGATTCCAATTCTCCAAACGTTAATCGGAATTTCACTTGGACAGTGTTTAGTATCGAAACGGTGAAGATTCCCGCTTAGAGACTACTCCACCGTTGCTTTCAAGAATGTAAACAAATCAAAAAAAAGAAAATGTCAAACGTACAATTTGAAGAACTTTTAGAAGCTGGTTGTCACTTCGGACACCTGAAAAGAAAATGGAACCCCGCCATGGCTCCCTACATCTTCATGGAGAAGAATGGCATCCACATCATCGACCTCTACAAGACGATGGACAAGCTTGAGGAAGCCTGCAGCGCCGCCAAGAGCATCGCACGCTCCGGCCGCAAGATCCTCTTCGTCGCCACCAAGAAACAAGCTAAGGAAACCGTAGCCAGCATGGTCAAGGAAGTGAACATGCCCTACGTGACCGAGCGCTGGCCCGGCGGCATGCTCACCAACTTCTTCACCATCCGCAAGGCTGTCAAGAAAATGAGCGACATCGACCGTCTGATCGAAAGCCCCCAATTCCAGAACATCTCCAAACGCGAGCGCCTGCAAATCAGCCGCGAGCGCGCTAAACTGGAAAAGAACCTCGGCTCCATCAGCGACCTGTCTCGCCTTCCTGCAGCCGTCTTCATCGTGGATATCATGAAAGAGCACATCGCCCTGGCCGAGGCCCGCAAACTCGCCATCCCCACCTTCGCCATCGTCGATACCAACTCCGACCCGCGCATGGTCGATTTCCCCATCCCGGCCAATGACGACGCATCCAAGTCAATCGCCGTGGTCCTCAAAGCCATCTGCGACAGCATCCGCGAAGGACAGGCCGAGCGCGAGATGAACAAGGACCGCATGGAAGAGGAAATCGCTGAGATGAACGCCGAGAACGACGGCGAAGAGCGCGAGAACGACGACCGCGACGGCGGCAGACGCAGAAGAGTGTCCCGCAAAAACAACGAATAATTTTTAATCACGAAAAAAACTTACAACAATATGGCTAATATTACCGCAGCTGATGTTAACAAACTCAGACAAGAGACCGGTATCGGCATGATGGACTGCAAGAAAGCCCTCGTGGAAGCCGACGGCGACTTCGAGAAAGCACGCGACATCCTCCGCAAGAAAGGACAGAAAGTGGCCGCCAAGCGCGCCGACCGCGCCTCCAACGAAGGACGCATCATCGCCAAGACCAACGCCGACAGAACTAAGGGCTACATGCTCGCCATGGCCTGCGAGACTGACTTCGTGGGCAAGGGCGAGGAATTCGTCAACTTCACTGACAGCGTCCTCGACAAAGCTATGGCCGCTGACATCAAGACCAAGGACGAACTGCTCAACATGAACTTCGACGGACAAACCGTGGCCGAGAAACTGATCGAGATGACCGGCAAGACCGGCGAGAAGATCGAATGCCCCGACTATGAGGTGATCGAGGCCGCCTACGTGGAGGCTTACAACCACATGGGCAACCACAAAGCCACCCTCGTGGGCTTCAACAAGACTGGCGAAAAGGTT
Organism: uncultured Bacteroidales bacterium; assembly: GCA_947165685.1. Classification (GTDB taxonomy): domain Bacteria; phylum Bacteroidota; class Bacteroidia; order Bacteroidales; family WCHB1-69; genus F23-D06. The sequence goes on from CAMVBK010000003.1 coordinate 87,746, forward strand.
GCCGAAGTAGCCCACAACGTCGCTATGCATATCACTGCCATGGCTCCCGTCGCCCTCGACGAGAATGCCATCCCGCAAGATGTGAAAGACCGCGAACTCGCCATCGGCATCGAGAAGACCCGTCTCGAAATGATCCAAAGAGCCGTTGATTCCGCCCTGCACAAAGCCGGCATCAACCCCGCCCACGTCGATAGCGACGACCATATCAACTCCAATATGGCCAAGGGTTGGATCACCGAGGAACAGGCTGAACTGGCCCGCAAAATCAAGGCTGAGGAAGCCGAAAAGGCTGCCGCTAACCTTAACGAGAAACAAATCCAGCAAATCGCACAAGGCCGCTTGGTGAAGTTCTTCAAGGAAAGCACCCTCACCTATCAAGTGCTCGTGATGGGCAGCGACGGCAAAGAAAGCGTCGGTGACTACATCAAGAGAATGGAAAAAGGATTGGCCTGCACAGGTTTTATCCGCAGACAAATTGGTGAATAATAATCGCCAATTGTTTTGGTAATATGATGGAAGCGCGAAGAGATTCGCGCTTTTTTTATGGAATACCTAATCGAAAAAAAAGTATCTTTGCCACCCAATTAGCATTCATTGAACATAGAACAATAAACAGTAATTAGTAAACAATAAACAGACATGTCAGAGAAAATCTTATCCAAAGTGAAACCCGGTGTGGTTTATGGCAAGGATCTCCAGGAGATCTTCCACATTGCAAAAGCTAACAAGTTCGCTCTTCCGGCAGTGAACGTGGTCGGTACCGACTCGATCAACGCCGTCATGGAGGCCGCCAAGGCGGTGAACTCCCCGGTGATGATCCAGTTCTCGAACGGCGGCGGCGTGTTCTGCGCCGGCAAATCGTTGAGCAACGACGGCCAGGCGGCTGCCATCGCCGGTTCCATCTCCGGAGCCATGCACATCCACCGCATGGCCGAGATGTATGGCATTCCCGTGGTCGTGCACACCGACCATGCCGCCAAGAAACTCCTCCCCTGGATCGACGGGCTGCTCGACGCAGGTGAGAAATACTACGCCGAGAATGGCAAACCGCTCTTCAGCTCCCACATGCTCGACCTCTCGGAAGAGCCTCTGAAAGAGAATATTGAAATCTGCAAGAAGTATCTGGCCCGCATGGCCAAGATCGAGATGACTCTCGAAATCGAGCTCGGCATCACCGGTGGCGAGGAAGACGGTGTCGATAACACCGGCATCGACAGCGCACGTCTCTACACTCAACCTGAAGATGTGGCCTACGCCTACGAAGAACTCAGCAAGATCAGCCCCAACTTCACCATCGCCGCCTCCTTCGGCAACGTCCATGGTGTCTATAAACCCGGCAATGTGAAGCTGGAGCCCATCATCCTGCACAACTCCCAGGAATACATCCAGAAGAAGTTCAACACCGAAGCGAATCCTGTGAACTTCGTTTTCCACGGCGGCTCCGGATCCGAACCCGCCAAAATCAAGGAGGCTATCAGCTACGGTGTCATCAAGATGAATATCGACACCGACACGCAATGGGCGTTCTGGGAAGGCGTGATGAACTACTACAAGAAAAACGAAGCCTACCTGCAAAGTCAGATTGGCAACCCTGAAGGCGAAGACAAACCCAACAAGAAGTACTACGACCCGCGCATGTTCCTGCGTGAAGGCGAAAAGTCCATGGTCGAGCGCCTCAAAGTGGCGTTCAGCGATTTGAACTGCATCGACAGACTGTAGTCGGCTGTTGGCTGTTGGCTGTTGGCTGTTGGCAGATATGCCAAACGCCAACAGCTAATGGCTAAAAGCCCATTATTTCCTTCCGAAATCCGCCGGAATTTCGCCCCATAGCGTCGTATTCCACTTGTAGATGGGGGTGTCGTAGGTGTTGCTGCGCAGCCAATTCTCGGCACGGGCCAACAGGTTGATGACTTCCGCCGTCTCAGCGGTGGGGCGAATCACGGAGTTGTGTTTCTTCTTGCGCACCCACGACAGGGCGGTCATGCTGTCGGTATAAATCGGAATGTCAAAGCCTTGCTGTTTGATTAGCGCAAGGCCATGCACGATGGCCAGGAACTCGCCCACGTTGTTGGTGGCATGGGGGAACGGCCCCTTGTGGAACCACTCCTTGCCGGTCTCGGTATAGACTCCGCGGTACTCCATCACTTTCGTCACGGAATTCCACGCCGCGTCCACGGAGAGACTCCGCAAGATGGGTTTCTGCTGGTCCTGGAGCAGAAGCAACTGTTTCGCGGAATTGTTCGGGGATGGATTCTCCTTGTAGAACTTCTTGTAACCCTGCTTGAAAGCCGCCATCGCGTCAGCGCGGCTCTCAAACGACTTGTACTTGGCGTTCTCGAAATGATAGACCTGGTTCTTGCAGTCATTCCAGTTGTCGTAAACCCCAGGCGTCACCCCTTCCCACACCACATAGTATTTTTGTTGCTTTGCCATCTTAAAAATGTTATTTTTGCCGTTGCTTTTTTTCGTTTTTTGGGGTGGCAAAAGTACACAAATTTCGAATACGGGAAAAAGCAACGGAAGAGAAGCGAATCAGCGTGTTATGGCTGTGTAAATTATTGACAATAAAACAATTAAAATAGCAATTAGTATGAAGAAGATAGGTTTTCAACGAGGGATTTGTGCGGCTTTCACCGCGGTCTTTCTGCTTTTTGGCATCGCTGCGTGCGACAGCTTGTCCAACCGGCGCGGCGGCAACGACATTCAGGAGGTGCGCCATGAGTTCCCGAACACCAACTGGGCTTTCGAGGAAGAGGTGCTGGACTTCAACTTTACCATCGAAGACACCGCCAAATACTATGACGTGTCCGTCGCATTGGTTTACGACACCACCGTGGCCGCTTTGCCGGACATCCCGCTCTCCCTCACCTTGAGCACCCCCGACGGCATGAAATCATTCTCCACCAGCCATTTCCTGCTCAACCGAAAAGAGAATCCGGGCATCAAGCCCACGGGAGACGGCAACAATGCGGAAATCGACGTGGTCGTTTATCCGCGGCGCAAGTTCAAAGTCCCCGGCACCTACACCCTCACCGTCTATCGCCGCGCCGACAAAGCTGACAATTTCGGATTCGTCAGTTTGAGCGCGAAAGTCCGTGCCGTTAAATAGCATGTCATTGAATCCTGAACCTTGAACCAGCCAATGCGTACCAAATTCAACATCCCCCATACTTTCACCATTGTCTTCGGCATCATCGCCGTGTGCGCGGTCCTGACTTGGATTGTGCCTGCCGGACAATTTGACCGTCAGACGGTTACAGTTGATGGACACGAGCGCAACGTGGTGGTGGCCGACTCCTACCATCGCGTGGATTCCGCGCCCCAGACTTGGCAGGTTTTCACCGCCTTTTTCAAAGGGTTTGAGCGCACCTCCGGCATCATCGTCTTCATTTTGATGATCGGTGGCGCATTCTGGGTGATGAACGAAACCGATGCCATCAACCGGGGCATCTGGCTTTTCTTGGACAAAACCCAGCGGATGCAGCAGCACGTCCTTTTCCGAAAGGTCGGGGTCAATAATCTGTTGATTATTGCCATAATGCTGATGTTCAGTCTGTTCGGGTCGGTGTTCGGGATGAGCGAGGAGACCATCGCCTTCATTGTAGTCTTTGTACCGCTGGCCGTCTCGATGGGCTACGATTCCATCACGGGCGTACTGATGTGCTACGTGGCCGCGCACGTGGGCTTCGCGGGCGCCATGCTCAACCCCTTCACCATCGGCATTGCGCAGGGACTGTCCGGGCTGCCCACTTTCTCGGGCCTCGGCTATCGGCTGCTCTGTTGGATCATCCTGACGGTTATCGCCATTGTCTTCACGCTGATATATGCCAATTACATCAAGAAAAATCCCGAAAAGTCGCTGACATACAGCATCGACAGCTATTGGCGCGAGAAAACGGCCGTGACGGATTCGCAACGCGAGATGGTGAAATCCGGCATTCCCGCCTGGATCGTCTATGGCTGCATTTCCGCAGTCTTGATATACTGCGCCGTCGCGATGCCCTACACCGACATCACCGTCGGCATGGGCAGCCGTCGCGTGATGCTTTTCCCGATTTGGGCGGCTTTGTTCGTCGTTATCGGCTTCTTCGCAACCCGGAAATCCGTCCACCATCTGATACTTACGCTGTTGCTGTTCACGATTCTGATTCTCGTGACGGGCGTGTTGGGTTATGGCTGGTATGTGATGGAGATTGCGGGCCTCTTCTTCGCGATGGGCGTCTCCGCTGGCATCGCCTTCGGGATGAAATTCGACAAGGTGGTCCGCAGCTTCCTGGAAGGTTGCAAAGACATTCTCGTGGCCGCGCTCGTGGTCGGTTTGGCCGGCGGCATCATCATCATTCTGGAAGACGGTCACATCATCGACACCATCCTTTACGCCGTGGCGCAGGGGATGCAAGGGGCCGGCCGCGTCGGCAGCACGGCCACCATGTACGTGATGCAGAACCTGTTGAACCTGATTATCCCGTCAGGCTCCGCCAAGGCCGCGCTCACCATCCCGATGATGGCCGAATGGTCGGATCTGATGGAGATTCCGCGGCAGCTGACGGTCCTGGCCTTCCAGTTCGGCGATGGTTTCACCAACATGATTACCCCCACGTCCGGTGTGCTTATCGGCGTGCTCGGCGTGGCGCGGATTCCCTATGCCACTTGGTTCAAGTTCATCTGGAAGTTCCTTTTGGTGCTTATCGTGTTGGGCTTCCTCTTGTTGCTCCCGCCGCTGTTCATGCCGTTCGCAGGTTTCTGAGGCAGCGTGAACAATAAATTGGAAAGCGTCACCGACTGGATATTTCCCCAAAAAACTACCAAAACAAACGCAACCTGAAAAATCTTCCAACTGATTATGAAGAAGAAACTGAAACTTAAAGAGAAAATCCAGAAGTTCCGGGCATGGCGCGAGCGGCCCTGCAAGGTCGCGCCGATGTCAACCGAAGAGCACGAGTGCCTGAACTGTCATGACCATTATATCGGAAAGTACTGTCCCCGTTGTGGGCAGGCCGCAACCACACAGCGCTTTTCCATGAAGGTGGCGGCAGAGAATTTTGTCAATGAATACGGCATGGGCGAGCGCGGAATGTTCCGTACCATCCGGGACATTATCCTGCGCCCCGGCTTTTTGATTCTCGATTACCTCCGCGGCATGAGAATGTCCTATTTTGCCCCCTTCAAGATGTATTTTCTGCTCGCCGCCATCTCCCTCCTCGTAACCCACGGGCTGAACATCACGGGCCAGCCTCTCCAAGACGATTCCGAAGCCGACAAAGTGGAGGTGTCTGCGGGAAAGGATGCGGAAGGAACTGACAAAACGGAAACAGATGCCGCTAAAAGCTTCAAAGAAGAATATCCAAGACAAGCGAAAATACATTCCATTGTGTATGGAGTGGTAAACAAAATGGAACGTTTCGCGCAAAAATACCCCAGCATAAACATCTTGCTGATACTGATGCTCATTTCGGGAAACCTATATTTCTTTTTCCGCCACAGCCCGAACATCCCCGACCTGCGCTATCCCGAGTTGTTCATCTCGTTGGTTTATATCGCCAACATGTACACCATCTATTCTATCGTGTTTAGTTTCTTCGGCCTGACAAAGCTGACCTCGTACGCCATTTTTCTCACGATAATCCCTCTCAAACAGATGAGCGGCTACAGCTGGTGGCGCACTATCCTGAAGACCGTGACCGCCTTCACCATCATGTTTGTACTTTTTGTCCTGTTCGTCGTAATAGCGGTGTTCTGCATCTCTATGCTCGTGAGAGCATTCGGAAGTTGAGGCCTGTGCCTCCTCCATATCCCTTAATTTCCCATTCCGCCGCCACTGCCTTCGCTGGCCGCGCCCTGGCGTGCCTGCTGCTCCAGCTCCATCTTGCCGAATCGCAGCGTGAAGCCCAACGACACTGAACGGGAGTTGTACTTGTAGGTGCTGTGCGAGACATAGTACGGACTGTCGTTGTTCTGGCCCCAGCGGTTCCAGTTGAAGATGTCGTTGGCGTTCAGATAGACCGACAGCTTCTTGTCGAAGAAGTCGCAACGCAGTCCCGCGTTAATGCTGTAGTAGGGCAGGGTTGTGCTGAACAACGACAAGGAGGGCGACTGATAATATCCGGACACGCTGATTTCCAGACGTTTCCATAGCTTCGCCCACACGCTGGCATTGAAGCTGTAGGTCCACTTGTCGGCCTTGTACATCTCGCCGTTATACATCGTCTCCAAATAGGAGTAATAGACGTTCGCGTAGAAGCGGACGTTGAGCATGGCGTTCGGGCGGTACATCGTGTTGAACTCCAGTCCCGTGTTCGACGATTTGCCGACATTCACCGGATAGGAGTAACGCACCAGTTCGCCGTAGAGGTCGTGGTAGGCGGGGACGCTGATGGTGTTGATGTCGCGGTCTTTGGCGCGGAAGTAGAGGGTGAGGCCCACTGAGCCGTACTTGGTCCAGTATTTCTGCCAGCCGGCCTCCAAGGAGTGCGTCAGGATGGACTTCAACTCCGGGTTGCCGCTGCTGAAGTCCTCCTCGTCGAATTCCACGAAGCGCGTGAGCTGGTCGGCGTCGGGGTTGCTGCTGCGGAAAGTGTAGCTCAGGCGGAAGTTGTGCATCGACTTGGTGCGGTACGACAGGTGCAGCGACGGCCGGATGTGGAAATAGTGCTTGCGGATGCCGAAGGTGTCGGGCACGATGTCGGGATAGCGCAACGTGACGTATGTGTGTTCGAGGCGCACGCCCGGCTTGATGGTGAAGTTGCCGAACTTGTGCTGCAGCGTGAAGAAGACTTGGTTTTCGAACTGCGGCGACAGGTGGAAATAGCTGCGGACAGAATCGCGCACCCACGCGCCCGCCTGCATCGTATCGACATAGTTATAGCCTTTGTCACGCTCTATGGCGCCGTAGTAGCCCAAGGAAATCTCGCCATTCTCGGAGTAGGGCCGGTTGTAGGTCAGCTCGCCCGAGACATTGAACGAGCTGCCGTCGTAGTCCATGAGGCGGTCGCGCTTGCTCTCGACCGGCTGGAGGAAGAGCTTGTGTAGCTCCGACTTGCTCATCCAGCCCCACGTGCTGCCGTTCAGATCCACGGAGAGGTTGTGCCCCTTGTTGTCGAACTTGTGCTGGTAGTATGCGCCGAAACCGCCCCAGTGGCTGCGGTTACGCCCCGTTGCGTTCTCTTTGTAGAAAACGGTGTCCGGGATCAGGAAGAATTCCTGCAACTGCTCGTTGTAGCCCTTGCTGTCTCCCCAGCTCGGCCAATAGCTGCCCCAGAAGGAGAGGGTGTTCGCCGTGTCAATGTCATAGTCGAGGCTGAAGTGGATGCCGGCGCCGTACCGGTTGCCCTTGGAATAGGTCGAGTCTGTCTCGAAACTCACCATCTCGCGGCCCTCTTCGCCGGGTTGGTAGATGGTCTGGTCTCCCTTCCCGAAGTGCTTGTCCATCGAGTAGGAGAAGTTGCTGTAGAGGTTGATGGATATCTTGTCGTTGCTCCAGACGTAGGAAATCCACGGGCTCACGTATGGTTTGATGGAGGCGTTGGCACCGAAGCTGATGAACTGGTTCTTCTTGATTTTGCTGTTCGTCACGATGTTGATGATGCCGTCGGCCTTGGAACCGTAGCGGGCCGACGGGTTGGTGATGACCTCCACGTGGTCGATGCTGTTGGCGGGCATCTGCTGGAGGTAGGTCTTGAGGTTTTCTTCCGTGAGGTGCGACGGCTTGTCGTTGATCCAGACCTCGACGCTGGAGGTGCCGCGCAGGGTGACGTTGCCCTCCACGTCCACCGACACGCCCGGCGCGTTCTGCAGCACGTCGGAGGCGGTACCGGTCTGCACGGTCGGGTCCTCGGCGGTGTTGTAGTAGGTCTTCTCGCCATCCACCGCGAACAGCGGCCGCTCGCCCTTCACCACCACCTCGCCGATGGTGGCTGTCCCCGGGGTGATCTTGAGCGTGCCGAGGTCAACGTCCTTTTTGACGGAAATCATCTGCACGTAATTCTCGTAGCCCACGAAAAAGACCACCAGGCGGTAGTCGTCGTTCGGGACCATCTGCAGCTGGAAAGCGCCCTTCTCGTCGGCGGAAGTGTAGCCCACCAGCACGCTGTCGCTCTGCCGCAGCAGGCTCACATTCGCGTACTGCACGGGCTTCCCGGTTTTTACGTCCTGTATCACGCCGGAAATTGTGTTTTGAGAAAATGCTGACAAACAGAAAGTTGTTGTTAGCAAAAAGAGGACAACTGCTTTTGAAACTGCTTTTCTTTGTTGTGTCATAATCCAAAATAATAAGATTGTTGCAAACAATTGTTTGTAATCGGCAAAGATATAATTTTTACCTATACGGACCGTTTCCGTTTATCCCGAAAAATTGATCTGGGGAAATCAATTAGCGTTTTCTGGGGATTCCGAGCTGTTTGCAGATTGCGTCTGCCAGCTCTTCGTCAATGTCAGCGTGCCTCGGAATGGTCGTTTTCACTTTTGTTTCCGTGTTGATGTAAACATCGTGTTTTTTGCCGTGGTTTAGAAATTCGCACTTGTATGCTTTCAGATGGTTGATGAGGACTTTTCTTTTCACAGTATGGCTATTTTCTTTCGGATGAATTTGTTGCCCTTTGATTTCTTTTGCGTTTCTTCTGTTTCTGTTTCCAAGATGAGGTCTATGGCGTCATGCAGGTTCTCCATGGCTTCTTCCTCCGTGTCTCCCTGGGTGAGCGCCGCCGGTAGCTGCTCACATTGGGCTATGTAATGCCCGCTTTTGGTCTTTTTCACGATGGCTGTATATTCCATATTTTTGCTTTTTATTAAAGAATTATTTTACGGCTGCAAAAATAATATTTTTTCATTTCAGTGCCTCAAATCTTTTTGTATCTTTGTCCCGTTAAAATTTCAATACGATGCCCCGAGGAAAATCCACATGCAAGGTCCTGAAGGAGGTGCGGCGGAGGGTCGCCGAAGCCAACAACATCCCGCTGCAGGAGCGCGAATGCACTCACACGGGCGACTGCGCGGGCACGTGCCCCTACTGCGAGTCGGAGGTGCGCTACCTCGAACGCGAACTGTCGAAACGCCGCGCCCTCGGCAAGGCCGTCGCAGTGGCGGGCATCGCGATGCTGTCGGTGGCACCGGCGGTCGCGCAGACACCGGAGACCCCTGAAGCCGGCACCGGACCGCAAAAACACGCCGGCCCGACTATCCCTGCGGCTCCGGATTCCGCGAAACCCTGCGACACCTACCGGATGATGGGCATCGTCCCGAAAGAGGTTGCTGAACAGGAAGTTGACACAGCCGCTGAATCAGACCTCCCGACAAGTTTGGACACTATAGAGGTGGTTTTTGAACCGCCTGAATTTGCTATGGACGGCACGGTGTCGGCCCCACGATCGGTCAGAAAAGACGTGTGGCGTTTCCCTTCTGAATATGGCACATTCAAGTCTTTCATGCACCGTCAATTGAAAAACAATCCGGAATTGCGGAAGTGGCTCAAGGGAAAAACGAAACTGGATCATGCAAAACGGTCAGAAATAAAACACTCCCGTGATCCTATTGAGCGTATGATGGAAAAACAATGGAAAAAAGAAAGACGTCAATATCGGAAAGAGGAGCGTTCCTCGAAGTACAAATCCGTCAATGACAATGCTTTCCTTCTGGAATTCAATCAAGACGGCGAGGTGGTGGATGTCCGTCTGCGTTTTGCGATTTCAGGAGAAGAGGACGAGCGCATGTTTGGCGCCTTTTACCGTATTATCGACAACATGCCCCGTTGGACACTCAACCCCAAGATGTCCCCACCTACGGATATGATATTCCAGGAATATCCTTATTGGATCTTGCGGTGATTATCCCGGCAGAAAAAGCGCCTTTAAACGCCATTCTTGTGTTAAAATCGGTTAAAAGTGTGGTTTGGGACGGTTTTTGAAGGAACTGGAGAAGAGTTGTGTGAGAAAAATTTATACTTTTGCGGCATCATTATATCGAACGACAAAATAAACATATTATGTGTACGGTAACCATTACATACGACAACAATGACACTGTCATTGCGGACTTGATTGCCAAAATCAAAAGCAGAGGGGCCGTTGTGGTGTCAAATGATGAACTGGAATATAATCCAGAATTTGTGGCAAAGGTCCAACGGGGACACGCGGCTTATTTGAACGGAGAATGTGTGAAAGTTGATGTGGATAACCTATGGAGTTAATGTTTTCACCCGATGCGTTGGATGATTTGAACTATTGGAAACAATCCGGAGCGGTCATAAACCAGCGAAAAATACAAAAGATTTTGAAGTCCATGAAAACTGACGCGTGTTCAGGGTTAGGTCATCCGGAGCCATTGACGGGTAATTTATCCCGATATTGGTCTCGCAGGATAGATAAGAAAAACCGCATTGTGTACGAAATCTTCGAAGAGGAACAGGTAATCAACGTGGTCTCATTACGAGGTCATTATTTTGACAAGTAGTTATTAACGATGCCCCGAGGAAAATCCACATGCAAAGTACTGAAGGAGGTGCGGCGGAGGGTCGCCGAAGCCAACAACATCCCGCTGCAGGAGCGCGAATGCACTCACACGGGCGACTGCGCGGGCACGTGCCCCTACTGCGAGTCGGAGGTGCGCTACCTCGAGCGCGAGCTGTCGAAACGGCGCGCCCTCGGCAAGGCCGTGGCGGTGGCGGGCATCGCCCTCTCGGCGGTGACGATGGCCGGTTGCGCGACTTCCGAGCCCGTGAGTTCCGATTCTTCGAACAACCCCAGAAAGACTCCTTTCCGGGATATAAAGTCTGCTCTTTCTTGGATGGGCGCCATTGTTGTAGAAAACAATGACAAGCCGGACGCTTGTAATCCGGAAAAGAACAAGTCGAAGAAAAAGAAGCGGCAGGAAAATTGCGATACCTTGCAGTTGCGGGGAATTGTACTCGACCCTGAATCAAGGCACGATACGGCCCAAAAGGAGATCACTTTCGATGAAAGTCTTCTGCTCGATGAGGGTGAGGATAAGCAAAAAACGGGAAATGACGAAGTCATTGTTGGCTTGGTGGATGATCAGGGTTTTCAAAATCGGATCTTCAACGAAGAACAACGAATTGCTTCTGAGTCAATTCCGGGTTTTACACCGGCCGTTTTCATGGAAGGCCAGTTCGAGGAATGGCTGCGCGGCCAGCTTCAAAAGTTCCAGTCTTACATGCAGGATCCGCGTCTTGATCCCGTGGAAATCCGCTTTTTCGTGGAAGAAGACGGTTCCGTGTCGTTGATCAACGTCCAGAACATGCCGGAAATTTACAAACAGGAAGACGAGGCGTTCCGCGCGAAAGTTACCGCAGTGGTCAGCGGTTCCGAATGGACACCGGCGACCGTTTCAGGCAAGCCCATCTCCTCCATCGTCACCGTCCACCTGCGGGATCTTCGGTAATCAGCAAATTGTTACATAAACTCCTAAACTCCTAATCTCCTAAACTCCTAATTCACGAATCCTCCCATTCTCAAAATCAATCTCAAACACCTTCTTCTCCAGCCCGTTCGTCACGCACAGCAGAGGGGCCTTTAGGACGCTGTTGTAGCGGGCGGCCTGTTCCGCTACCTTCTGCGTGAGCTTCACATGCGGGGCCTTGCATTCCACCACCATGTACGGCTGCAACGCATCATCGAAGATCACCAGGTCGTAACGCTGGGTCATCCCGTTGACCGTCACGGCGTGCTCGACGGAGAGGTGCGACAACGGGAACCCCTTGACATTCAGCAGGTAGAGGATGAAAATCTGTCGGACACGCTCCTCGGGCGTGAGCACGACCCACTTCTGCCGCACGGGGTCGAAAACCTCCTGCTGTGCATCGTTTTCCCGTATTTTCAATGTAAATGCCATTTCTGCTGTCCTCTATCCTTGTTTATTTACCATTCCTAATTCATAGTTACCCTAATTTCGCCTTGTACGAGGCGTAGTCGCCGGGTTGCGCGAGCATCTCGAACTGGCCGTCCTGGTGGATGACCCCGATGGCGGGATGCGCCACCCCGTTGAAGAAGGTGGTTTTCACCATCGTGTAGTGGATCATGTCGTCGAAGACGATGCGGTCGCCGATCTCCAACGGCTCCTTGAAGGCGAAGTCGCCCATGCCGATGAAGTCGCCGGCGAGGCAGGAGCAGCCGCCTAAACGATAGACGTACTTGCTGTGTTCGTCGGGTTCGGAGGCGTCCAAGACCGTCGGCTTGTAGGGCATTTCAAGGCAGTCGGGCATGTGGCAGGCGAAGGAGACGTTGAGCATTGCGATTTTGATGCCCTTGTTCACCACGATGTCCTCCACGGTGGAGGTCAGCACGCCGGTCTGCCAGCCCACGGCCTCGCCCGGTTCGAGAATCACCTCTTGGAGGTTGGGGTAGCGTTTTCGGAAGTCCTGCAGCAGGCCGATGAGGTGCGGGATGTCGTAGTCGGCGCGGGTGATGTGGTGGCCGCCGCCCATGTTGAACCACTTGCACTGCCGGATGAGGTCGGAGAATTTCTCCTCCACGGCCTTCAGGCAGCGTTCGAGGGCGTAGCTGTCGTTTTCGCAGAGCACGTGGAAATGCAGCCCCTCGATGCCTTCGGGCAGCGTGTCGGGCATGTCCTCGCGCAGGATGCCTAAGCGCGACCCGGGCACGGCGGGGTTGTAGAGATCGGTCTCGATTTCCGAATATTCGGGGTTGATGCGCAGTCCGAGCGAGACCTTCTTGGAAAAGGCCATCGCCTGTTCGCGGAACCTCTCGTACTGTCCCAACGAGTTGAACGTCAGGTGACTGCTGTACATGAGCAGCTGTTCGAAGTCTTGGTCGGTATAGACGGGGGCGTAGGTGTGGGCCTCGCAGCCCATCTCCTCGGCGATGAGCCTCGCTTCGTTGAGGGAGCTGGCGGTGGCGCCGCTGAGCCACTCGCGGATGAGCGGGAACGACGGCCAGAAAGCGTAGCCTTTGAGGGCGCAGATGATCCTCACGCCGGCCTCTTTCTGCACGAGGTCCAGCAGTTGCAGGTTGGCTAACAAGGCTTCCTCCGAGAGGATGTAGCACGGGGAGGGTAGGGTGTTGTAATTCATAAATCAGGAATTATATGGGGTTCTGGGATTGGGGGAGGGGAGTTGGGCGAGTTTGACGGGGCGGCAAAGATAGCATATTTTTGTATTGAATAATTGTGTAGTTTTGCACGTTGATATTCCGGCTCTTTTGGCGGGGCGGCAACCTCCGGAAATTCAGGAGGCCGCCAGAATAACCGGGACTGGATAAATGGCAATTTTTAACATCAAATAATAATATCGTATGAGACAAGAAAAACTCTTCAACGGCAAAACATTGGCGATTCTTTCCGGCGGCGGCGACACCCCGGCCATCAATTCCAGCATCGAGGCGGTGCGCAACCGTGCCTCCATGCTCGGCTTCCGCGTCTATGGCGTGCTGCGCGGCTGGAAGGGCCTGCTCGGCGACGGCGACATCGTCGATTTGACCAATATCCCCTACAACGGCCTCTACGGCGGCACCGCGCTGCTCTCCTCCCGCACCAACCCCTTCCCGAGCAAGAAGAGCCCCGAGGACCGTTCCCAGCAGATTCTCCGCAACATCGAACGCTACAAGATCGACGTTTTGGTGACCATCGGCGGTGACGACACCAACGGCGCGGCCAAGAAGATGTACGAGAAATACGGCATCCCGGTCATCGGCTTCCCGAAGACCATCGACAACGACCTTCGCACCCACACCTACCACCACTACAACGGTCAGCAGCACGAGACGGTGCTCTGTCCGGGTTTCCCGTCCGGTGCCATGGCCATCAAGAAGCTGACCGCCAAGCTGCACACCACCAACGAGTCGCACCAGCGCATCATGGTGCTTGAGGTGATGGGCCGCGACGCGGGTTGGCTCACCGGCACGGCCTCCTTCGGCGGCGCCCAGCTGGCCCTCGTGCCCGAGGTGGAGATGACCAAGGAACGTAAGGAGTTCTTCTTCGAGACGGTCAAGGAGATGTACATGCGTTCCCCGAAGCACAGCCTCATCATCGCCGCCTCCGAGGGTGTGCGCTGGTGGGATGACGAGAAGGAGGAACTCGGCATGGTGTATGCCAGCTCCGATCTTGACGAGTACGGTCATCCGCGCTTCGGCGGTGTGAGCGGCGTCATCGCATCGGAAATCAACAAGAAGCTCGGCATCGAGGCCCGCGGCCAGATCTCCGGCTACATCCCGCGCTCCGGCAAGTGCTACGAGTACGACCGCCGGCTGACCTCCACGTTGGCCGACAAGGTCGTCGATCTGCTGCTCCGCGAGGACTACGGCAAGATGCCCGTTTTGCGCGACATCGTGCCCTACGACGAGCTTGAGGAGTTCCACACCGACGCCATCGAGATGGGCAACGTCGGCAACTTCCCGCTGCCCGCCGCCTACTACGACCCCAACAAGTTCATGTTCACCGACCAATACACCGACTTCCTGACCAACATCATCGGTGCACCCTACCGCATGGAGTTCACGCAGAATTTCCCGATTGTAATCCCGGAATAAGTGATTGGTGATTAGTGATTGGTGATTAGTGAATAAAACAATTAACTTAAAAATAATTCCTTGAGCAGCCCTGTAAGGGCAAGATATGTCAGCCCAGAGTAAAGCCGGAGGCCGCAGCCCTGGGTTAAAATGAAAAAGTCATGGCAGAATTTATCATCGAAGGCGGCCATCGGTTGCACGGCGAGATCACCCCGCAGGGCGCGAAGAACGAAGCCCTGCAGGTGCTCTCGGCCGTCTTGCTGACGCGTGAGCCCGTCACCATTTCCAATATCCCCGACATCCTCGACACGCGGCGTTACATGGACATCCTGAAGCTGATGGGGGTGAAAGTGACCCGCATTGACGCGCACACGTTCACTTTCCAGGCCGAGGACGTCGATTTCGAGCAGTTGCACACGGAAGAGTTTGTGCGGCTGTCGGCCAAGATCCGTGCCTCCATCATGGTGCTCGGCCCGCTGTTGGGCCGATACGGCAAGGCCTACTCTGGCAAGCCCGGCGGCGACCAGATCGGGCGCCGCCCGCTGACCACCCACTTCGAAGGCTTGGAGAAGTTAGGCGCAGTGATTTCCACTTCGCCCGACGAGAAGTTCTTCGAGTTGGAGGCCAAGCAATTGAAAGGCTGCTATATGCAGCTGAACGAGCCCTCCGTGACGGGCACCGCCAACATTGTGATGGCGGCGGTGCTGGCGGAAGGGGAGACCACCATCTTCAACGCCGCCTGCGAACCCTATCTCTACCAGCTTTGCACCATGCTCAACAAGATGGGCGCGAGGATTGAAGGTATCGGTTCTAATCTGCTCAAAATAAAGGGCGTCAAGGAGTTGCACGGATGCGAACACCGCATCTTCCCCGACATGATCGAGGTGGGCAGCTTTATCGGCATGGCTGCGATGACCCAGTCGGAGCTTACCATCAAGGAGTGCGCCTGCGACCATCTCGGGCTCATCCCCTACACGTTTGCGAAGATGGGCGTGAAGTTCGACCGGGTGGGCGACGACCTCGTGGTGCACGGGCAGGAGCCGTACAGCATCTACACCAACCCGATGGATGCCTCCATCCTGACCATTGCCGACGCACCGTGGCCGGGGTTCACCCCCGACCTCATCAGCATCGCCCTCGTGACGGCCATCCAGGCCAAGGGCAGCGTGCTGATTCACCAGAAGATGTTCGAGAGTCGCTTGTTCTTCGTCGATATGCTGCAGTCGATGGGGGCGCAGATTGTGCTGTGCGACCCGCACCGCGCAATCGTGGTGGGACTCGCTCGCGAAAAAAGGTTGCGGGCCACCAAGATGTCGTCGCCCGACATTCGCGCCGGCATCGCGCTGCTCATCGCGGCCCTGAGCGCCGACGGCACCAGCGTGATCCAGAACGTCGAGCAGATCGACCGAGGCTACGAACACATAGTGGAGCGGCTGAACGCATTAGGGGCGAAGATCGAAAGGTTATAGGTTATGGGTTGTGGATTATGGAAACGAGGCCGTGCCTGTAACAGATATGCTGCTTTTATTCTGTTACTTCTGCTTTTTAGCGGCTGCGGCTCCAATTACTATGCTGAAACATATACCCTAAACACTTCACAGCGCGAACTTGTCCGCAAAGTTGACTCTTTCAAAAACAAACACCCGGAATACAGACATTTTATCCATTATAACGGGGAACTTTCTGAAGATGACGGTCCGGACTATCCGTACGGCTATTCGATGGGCGATTCTTCGATTGTCAGGTATGACATCGCTTTTCATGTTGCTTCCGAGAACAAGATATTCCGCTGTAATATTATGAATTACGACTCCAACAATCGTTCGATCCCGACTTATTTATACTTTTATGCTGTCACTGATACCGATGTTCGAAACGCCTATACTATCAACACCAAGGATTTAAGTCGAAAAGACAACAATCGTTACAAGAGAACCTTCGAACGCGAAATTCTCGACAATTTGGGTGTCGAATGGCATCACAAAACCCTTAAAGAATACTGGGAACAATAACTTCACCGGATCGGTGTCACTATTGGAGTCCTCGACCGGACATTTTTAATCACCACAAAAAACTATCCAAAAATGAAAATCGCGAAATTCAACTTGGCATGAGCAGCCACTTTCACGCTTTTGATGTTGGCGGGCTGCTCGAAAAGGAGGATATTGTCTTCACGAATTTTATATGATAAACTATGAACGAAAGACTTACAGGAAAAGATTATGTCGGTAGCGATGACCTCTATGCCGACGTGCAGCGCACCATGCGTTTGGTCGCGGAGATGAACACGGGTTATCACACGGAGGCTGAGGTGCGCGACTGCTTGCGCGAAATCACCCGCAGCGAGGTGCCCGACACCGTGCGTGTCTTCACTCCGCTGAACATCAACTACGGACCGGGGGTGCGCTTCGGGGACGACTGTTTCCTCAACTTCGGCTGCACGCTGCTGGCCATCGGCGGCATCACCATCGGTGACGGGGCTTTTATCGGCCCGCACTGCGTTTTGGCCACCGAATACCATCCCGAAGACCCGGCCACGCGCCATTCGTTGCTCACCAAGCCCATCGTCATCGGTCGCAACGCCTGGCTCGGTGCCGATGTGAAGGTGTTGGCAGGTGTCACCGTCGGCGAGAACGCCATCGTGGCCGCCGGCAGTGTGGTCACCAAGGACGTGCCCGCCAACACGGTGGTGGCGGGAAGCCCGGCGAGGGTGATAAGGGAGATCCGGAAGGATTCCAAATGAGTGAACTGTAATGAATATGGATTTCAAAGATAAAATAGTTGTTGTCACAGGGGGCGCACAGGGCATTGGTCGGTGCATCGCCGAGGAGTTTCGGAAAGCCGGAGCCACCGTTTGTGTCATAGACAAGCAGCCTGGCAATCACTTCGTTGGCGATATTGCCGACAAAGGAACATTGGAGCGGTTTGCCGAGGAAGTGGTTGACAAGTACGGTCACGTGGATTTCCTCATTAATAATGCCCTGCCATTGATGAGGGGCATCGATGAGTGTAGCTATGAGGAATTCCAGTATGCCATGAGTGTGGGTGTGACAGCTCCGTTCTATTTGGCAAAGCTCTTCTCTCCACATTTTACGGTGGGTGCTGCTATTGTGAACATATCGTCGTCCCGCGACCGTATGAGTCAGCCGCAGACGGAGAGTTACACGGCGGCCAAGGGTGGTGTTGCCGCTCTGACACATGCTCTCGCCGTTAGCCTTGCCGGTAAGGTTCGGGTAAACAGCATCTCTCCGGGCTGGATTGACACAGCCTATACCGTCTATGAGGGCCCTGATGCCGTGCAGCAGCCGGCGGGCCGTGTGGGCAATCCTTTGGACATCGCCAATATGGTGCTCTACCTCTGCTCCGACAAAGCCGGGTTCATCACCGGCGAGAACATCTGCATAGATGGCGGCATGACTCGCCAGATGATTTACCACGGGGATAATGGGTGGAGGTTGGAAAAATGAACGCGGATGCCCGGTCGTGCCATGCGTTGCAGCACATCTTTTTGAATTTCAGGACTTAACTCGGAAAAACAGTCCTTGTAACGGCCTGCATTGATCATTTTCAAAGGGTGGTCTTTTTTCATGCGCCAAAAATCGCGTCTTTCTTGTTCTTGAACTATCCCCAATAGTTGAGATTTTTGGCATCGGGGTGGTCGTTTGCGAGTGACCGTTCTTACCTGACAAGAATTTTCGTCATCATGCTCAGGGCTTATGCCGTATTGCATAAAAGTTGTATCTTTGCCGAACGAAAGCGGAAAAAACATACGCGTATGTTCTTTTTGAAAAAAACACAATATGGATAAGAAACAACAAATCATTCTCTTGACCGGGGCGAGCAGCGGCATCGGATACGACACCGCCGAGGCCTTGGCGAAACAGGGGCATAAGGTGTATGCCGCCGCCCGCCGCGTGGAGCGCATGGAGCCGCTCCGCCAGTTTGGGGTTGTCCCTCTCCAGATGGATGTTACCGACGAACAGTCGATGCAGCGGGGGGTGCAAGACATCCTCGACCGCGAGGGGCGCATCGACGCGCTCATCAACAACGCCGGCTACGGCTATTTCGGGGCCGTGGAGAATGTGCCGATGGATGATGCCCGTAACCAGCTCGAAGTCAATATTTTCGGCTTGGCGCGGCTTTGCCAGTTGGTGCTGCCCACCATGCGCAGGCAACATAGCGGCCGCATCGTCAACATCTCGTCGGTGGCGGGCAAGTCGGTGCTCTACTACGGCGGCTGGTACCACGTGTCGAAGTACGCGGTCGAGGCGCTGAGCGACGCGCTCCGCATGGAGCTTCAGCCGTTTGGCATCGACGTGGTCATTGTCGAGCCTGGGGGCATTAAGACGAACTGGGGCATCATTGCCGCCGACCACCTTGCGGCGACTTCCGAAGGCACGGCCTATGCCGGCACGGGCGGGATGATGGCGCAGAACCTGCGGGGCATGTACGAGTCGTCGAGCCTCTCCGATCCCTCGGTGGTGAGGAAGGCCGTCTGCCGCGCCGTGAATGCCCGCCGTCCGCGCACACGCTACCGCATCGGCCGCCTCTCCACGACCATCGTCTTCTTCCACTGGCTGCTGCCCACACGCTGGTGGGACGGCATCATGCGGATGATGGGGAAGCGGAAGTGGATGTGAGGCGAGAAACGGGGTGTCTGAATAAGTGCCGCAAATCGCTGCCGACGGCAACTTTTCCCCTACTTCCGTTCCCGATACTTCCTCGGCGACATCCCCTTCAAGCGCGAGAAGAACTTGCTGAACGAGGGCAAGTCGGCGAAGTGAAGACGGTCGGCGATTTGGGAGACGGAGAGCTGTGAGGTTCGCAACAGGAACGCCGCCTCCATCACCAGCATCTGATTGATGTAATCGACCACGGTGCGCCCGGCGACTCGTTTCACAATCCGCGACAGGTAGTCGGGCGTGATGTTCAATTCATTGGCATAGAACCCGATGTCGTGATGCTCTGCAAAATGCTGCGGCAAAAGACGGTTGAATCCGATGAAGATTTCCTCCATGCGGTGCGGAATATGCCCATGAGCCTCCACTTTTTCCTTAATATTGTGGAGGTCAAGCAGGAAGACTGCATATAGCATACGAAGAATTTGCTGCTTGTAGAGATGGTCCGAATGCAGGTAGGCGATGATTTCGCGCATTCGGGTCTCAAACGAGGCGGCCGTCTCCGCAGGGAGCGTCAGCTTTGGTTCGTTCAGCTGCATGACGGGCTTGTAGGCCAAACTGATCATGTCGCGGACCTCCGGCGTTTCGAGTGTGGTGCTTTCGTCCGCCAAAAGACAAAAGCCCCGGTAGTCGTCGGAAATGGCGTTGACAGTGACGGCCATGCCCGGCGAGTAGATGTAAAGGTCGCCCGCACGAAGCCGGATCTCCTGGTCGTTGTAGGTCAACGAAAGCCCACCTCGGGTGACGAGCGTGAAGGTGTAGCAGGCTAAAAAACCCTGTGTCTGGTTGGTCAGGCTCGTCAGTTGCGCGTCGGTTTCCAAACAAAGCAGCTTCCCGTCCCAGCCCTCCACCGGCTCCGCCCCGCTTGTCAGTGTCCACCATTCTTTCAGTGTGTACATAATCGTCCGTCTCTTTATTTGAAATGCAAACATACAAAAAATATTGTTCGGTTTCAGACAAATTTTGTTCGGTTTCAATCTCCATACCTTACAGTTATTAATTGTACTTTTGCAGTCGAAAATTTCTATGTTATTTAATCAAACAAGTACGATTATGGATAAGACAAAATCAATTGAAGCATTACAATTTTTCGTGACGAACCTCAACGCACAATCCTTCCAGCACAAGCTGCAGGCGAAGATTTTCGGTTCGTTGGGTTTCAAGAAATTAGAGAAAAAATATTTGGAGCACGCTGAAGAGGAGCAGGGTTTTGTAAACCAGTTCATCGACCGTCTGCTCGATTTGGGCGGCGAACTGAAACAGGAGGCTGTGGAGGCCCAGAAGCTGTACCAGGATCCCATCGAATTCCTGAAGGCCGACTACCAGGTGTCTGTTGACGGCATCGAGCTGCTGCGCAAGTGCATGGACGGCATCAAGGACGACCTCACCACGTTCGACATGATGAAAGAGTATCTGAAGGACGAGGAAGAGGACATGTACTGGAGCGAGGAGCAACTCGGCCTCATCGATTGCATTGGAGCCAAGCCGTGGTTAGTGAAGGCAGCGCTTTAGGTCGCCTGTCCGATGCAAATGGGAACCCGCACAGAAATAGTGCACCCGCAAACATAGAATAAAGGGAGGGCCTGCGCTCTCCCTTTTGTAATTATATCATCAAATCATCAGCTATGAGAAAACGCGAAATAGATATCCGTGACTATGCGGGCGACATTATCCGCGCCTTACGGCCGGGAATCCTGATCACGACAAAAGTCGGCGACAAAGTGAACTCCATGACGATAGGGTGGGGCACGCTTGGCGTCATCTGGGAGCGGCCCATGTTCGTGGCCTACGTGCGCCAGCAACGCTACACGCGCGAGATGCTCGACCAGTGCCGCGAGTTCACCATCAACGTCCCAGTGGGCGATTTTCCCCGCAGGGCATTGGGCGTGTGCGGCAGCAAGAGCGGCCGTGACATGGACAAGATCGCCGCCGCCGGACTGACCCCCGTGGAGCCCGAAGTCATCAGCGTGCCGGGCATCAAGGAGCTTCCGCTGACTTTAGAGTGCCGCGTGCTCTACCGTCAGGAGCAGGAGTCCGACCAGTTCAACGACGAGATCACCCGCCAGTTCTACACCATCGAGACGGGCGACCACATCTGCTATTACGGCGAAATCGTCTCAGCGTATATCATTGAAGATTAGTTCCGTATAGCATTTGTCCCAACGATGGAAGGCTTTGTTGATGAAGTGATGTTTAATCCCACAACAGCTGTCTGGCGATAGCCTTCATCAAGACGGTCATACCCGATGGTCTTCTCATTTGAGCACATTCAACTTATGACAAAGACCGCAACCATTCCCGACGCCAACGAGACTTTTACGAAGCAATTATAGATAATAAAAAAAACATAAGCAAATGGAAATCAAAGCAGTAAAATTCAGAAAAAACGGATTCTACGGTCAACCCTTCGCCTTCGGTGGCGAGGAAGGCATGGACAAGTTTGACAAGAACATCCGCTATCGCGGCAGTCTGCAGAACTACCTCATTGACACCGGCAGCGAGGTCATCTTGGTCGATACGGGACTTCCCGCCGGCACCCCCGAGGAGAATCCCGACGAGAACTCCCCGGCCTACACTGGCAAGGACATCTGCAGCTATATGGATGCCTTTGCTGCCCTCGGCTACAAGCCCGAGCAGGTGACCAAAATCCTGCTCACCCACAAGCACGCCGACCACAGCGGCGAACTGAAAAGTTTCCCCAACGCGAAGATCTATGTGAACCAGGAAGAGCTTTCCGCCGCTGAACTCCAGGGACTTGGCAACCTCGTGCCCGTCAGCTTCACCGATGGGGCGTACTACAACTTCCCTGAAAGCCAGAAGATTGCCGACGGCATATACCTCATCAAGGCCAAGGGCCACACCAATGGTAACAGCATCGTCATTGTGGAGAACGAAGGTCTGTTCTACATGATCCACGGCGACATTACCTACGTGGATGAGGCCTTGTACGAGAACAAGCTCTCCGTGGTCTATGACGACCTGCCCGCCGCCCGCGAGACCTTGGACCGTGTGCGCGAGTTCGTCCGCAACCATCCCACAGTCTATGTCTCCACGCATTCGCCGCAGGGCTACGAGAACTTGGAGGCCAAGCGCGTGATGGATCTGGACCACCCCGTGCCGACCGTCTTCGACAAGGTGAACTTCGAGAAGAAGGAGGCTACGGGCAAGTACGTCTGCTCCATCTGCGGCTACGTGTATGACCCGGCCGAGCACGACGGCGTGGCCTTCGAGGACCTTCCTGATGATTGGAGATGCCCGCGCTGCAAACAGGGCAAGGAGAAGTTCAACAGGGCGTAGGGGAGGCAAGACGAAAGGGTTTAGCTGCCTTTAGTTTATTGGTGATAAGCGTTTTGCGGGCATTGCAGTGCAACGTCCGCAATTCTTGTGTGCTTACTTTCGCAAATTTCGCGACATTCTCCTCGATGCGATCGTTCAGGACGCCGAAGAGGTCGATGCCAACGCCGTCAGTGTACCGTCACCCGCATTCCCGCACCCTGTGCCCGCCACTCCGGCGCGTACATGCACTCTACCGTGGTCGCACCGGCGGAGAAATCGCCGCTCTGCACGGCGAAAACGTCGTATTCCAGCACGATTGTGCCTTGCGGGAAGCGACTGAAGAAGAAGCTGTTGTTAGCGTCGCGGGGACTCTCCACCCACCACACTCCGCCTTGCCAGCCGTTGCGCTCGTGGATGTTGACGGGCTCGAAGGCCGCCGCCCGCGGATCCTTGACCTGCACGTACTCCAAGTCGCGGTCGCTGGTGACGACAATCTTCACGGTGATGCGTTCGCCCAGGCGGATGGGGTTGTCGGCGGTCACCGGTGCGGCGGTCTTCCCGTCGCCGGCCGCCGGCTGGTGGTAGAGTGTGCGCCGCACCGACAGTCCGCTGCCGGCGGCCTCCACCTTGTCGGGAACCTCCAGGTACTGCCAGTACGCGGCCCCGAAGGTCGGGTGCGTGCCGTCGGTGTGCACTTCGATGTCGGCCAACCGTGGCGACATCTCCTCCGGAGCCCAGACCCGCTGCAGGTAGCCGGTGCCGGCTTCGGCGCGGGCGGTCTCCGTAGCCGTAATCTCCTCGCCGCCCACAGTGACGACCGTCGTGGCAGGTTGCAGCAGGTCGGCCGGGGCACCGAGCAGCAGCGCATAGACGGCCTCCGCCGTGGCTTTCGTGTTTGACCAGCTGTTGCCTTCCTTCTGCATCAGCAGCCACTGCTTCATCGCCGTCAGCTCACTCTCACGCGGAGAAATCTCGGTGAACGCCTCGATCAGCAGCGCCTGCCGCTCAATGGGTGCCTCGTACCAGCGGTAATAGTGTCCGCTGTACTCCTTTCGCCAGTACATTCCCTTCTCACGGTCCATAACCGACTGCTGGCGAACCGTTTCCATAATGGTCTTCGCTTCTGCTTGGCGACCTGCGCGGTGCAATATCAACGCCACCTCCGCCTGCCGGGTGAACTTTGCTTTATCCAAATCCTCCATCATCCGCGTGGTGAGATTCTGCACGTAAGGCTTTGACAGCCAAATGGAATCAAACGGTGCGAACGTGCGGGCGTAGAGGTAGTGGATGTCTTCCTCAGAGAAGTAGAAGGTGGCTTTAGGATCTTTCTCCAACCGTTTCAGGTACGCTTGATAACGCTCCTCTTGATGCTGGTCGGCGGCGCGGGTGGCCTTGTCGAGCATCCTGCCGGCGTTTGGCATCGCGATGCCCATGCGTTGCATCTTGTAGAAGCCCGCCACGAGGTGGTCGGTGATGTATGGGGAGTAGTACCGGTGACCGTACCAGTCCCAGCCGCCGCTCGGCAACTGGTTGTTCAGCAGTTTGTTGAGGCTTTTGTCCAAGACCTTCTGCAGGTTCTCGTCGGCGAAGAGCTTGGCGGTCTCCTGCCGTTGCCGCGATTCGTCCTGCGCGTTCCGCATCCACGGGGTCTCTTCCAACAACATGTTCCGCAGCGATTCGTTTTTGAGCAGCGGGGAGGTCAATGCAGCGTTCACCGTGTCGCTCAGCCAGCGGTCGAACACCTCGCGGAGACCGGGGTTCTGCGCGAGAGCGTGCTGCACGGTGGCCGCCGCGAACAGCTTGCTGAAGGTCTGCTCGTTGCATTCGTAGGGGTAGCGCATCAGGTACGGCAGGGCGCGGATGGCGAGCCACGCGGGGTTGGTGGTCGCCTCCACGGTGTAGCTCAGCGGCTGCATCGTGGGGGTGCTGTGCGTGCGGTAGCGGCGGAACGAGAGCACTGTGTCGCTGCCTGCCGGCACCACGAACGGGCACGATTCTGTCACTAACATCTTGTTCGGCAGCACGGGCAGGAGGTTCTCCTCGCCATCGCCGTAGTTGCCGGCGCGCGCCACCATCCGGTAGCCGATGGCAGAGATGCCCTCTGGGACGACAATTCGGAACTGGACGGATTGGGAGGCGCCGGCCGCCACGGAAAATCGGGAATTCCCGTCCGTAGAGACGTACCATGTCGTGTCTCTACCATCGCCGTTAATTACCATTGTCACCGGTTCTCCATCATCCGCATTGAAAAATTCCACCGTCACCGTGCCCTCCAAATCGGATTCGCTGCGGTTGGTGACTTTGGCGCGGAGGGTGAGGGTGTCGCCCTCGCGGAAGAAGCGCGGGGCGTTGCTCTGCAGCATCAGCGTGCGACGGCTTTGCAACAGCGCGGTGACACTCTTATTTCGCATCTCCTTGGTATGCCCGAAGGCGTAGAATTCCCAACCGGTGTATTGGTCGGGTAAAGTGAAGTCGATGTGCACGCGACCGCTGTCATCGGGATGGAGGTTCGGGTAAAAGAAGGCCGTCTCCACGAAGTTGCTGCGCGGGGTCACGTCGGGCGAAAGGGTCGGTTCCGTGACCGTCTCGACTATCTCTATCTCCGGAGCGCTGTCCGTGCGCACGCCATCGACGATGGTCACCTGCTCGTCGCTGCGGTTGCCGCGCACGGAAGTCATCGTCCCGTCAACGGAAGAGACCCCGTTCAAATTAGACAATGCGCTAGCCACATCATAGCCGCCGGACGAGGAGGTGTTGTCTGCGCTGAACACCGGCGGCTCCCACGCGATAACCACTTCACTAAGTTCATTTGAGGTTGTGTTGTCCTGATAGTAAATGTATCTCGGCATGGGCGACTGCACCTTCTCGTAACGCAGTTTGGTCTTCGAAGCGGTCCCTTTGTTGTAGCGGGTGTAATCGCTGTAGGCGTCGGACAGGTCATAGCAGTGGTTTCGGGATGGCCTCATCAGGGCTTGGCGGATTTTGCGCGGGACTCTGAATCTTTGCGGATAATAATGTTGCCCGTAGTCGGCCTTGCGCATTCCTAACTCATAGAGGCTGCCATCAATCATCCAGGCCAACAGTTCCGCCTGTTGCACCGCTTTCGAGTCGCCGTCGGTGAGGGTGATCTCCCAATGTTCGTTGCTGCCGGGCTCCGACACGTCGCGATAGTGCGTCAGCTTGGCGTTCATAATCAGCTTGCGGTAGCGATTGTTCACTCGCTCGATATAGCGGGCATCCAGTGGCAACAACGTGTCGCGGATGACGTTATGGAGCTGGTCGTCTTTCACGATGCGAGCGCAGAAGCTGAGGTTGCGTTTTCCGCCACGGCGCGTCTTCACCGTCACGGTGCGCTGCTCCCTGTCGAGCGGAATGCGCAGGGTCTTGAGCCGCCGTTCGCCCTGATAGACGTCGCAGATTGCCACCGCGTGGCGAAGGCAGCTGCCGATTGCGAGGACCAACGGATCGCCAAGTTCTTTCGGCACTGAGACGAATGCCGCCCGAATCGGCTGGAAGGCGCGGAATTCCGAATCGTCAGAACGGTTCACTGTGAAGTGCCGTTTTGCCGATGCCGTTTTCCCGGATTTGTCAACGCATTCGACCAACAGCAGGTAATTACCCGCTTCCCAGTTTCTCACATTTATCTTTAAGATGGAATCCGGCACCATCGTTTCCACCGTTTTATACACGGTGTCCAAACCGGGCCAACTGTCGGGGTTGTTGGCGTGAGGATCGAAGGTGAGGTGCGGGAACTCGCGGGCGTATTCCGCTTCGCTGTGCATGGGATGCCAGTAGAGAGGCTTCCGTTCGAATGCCGGAATCCGGTATTCGTCGGGCGTCTGCAGGCGCACCACGCGGATGTTCATCGGGACGGGTTGCAGTATGCCGTTATGGTTGACCGCCTTCACTAACCAACGGACCGTGTCAGTCGTTGACAGATCCACATCGTCGTTGGTGGAGATGCTGACGGTCAGCATCTTGTCCGGAATCCAGACCGAACTCTTGTCGCTGTGGGTTTCGCCGTTCAGGTCGGTGACGATGGCCTCGATTTCCAACATATAGGAAAACGGCCCGACCGGATAACGGTACTCGAAACGCCCGTCGCGCTCCGTATAGACCTCTATGAGCTGGGTTTTAGCCTCGCCTTTCGCCTGAATATGCAGGGCGACGGCGGCGTTGGCGACGGGCAAGCCGTTGAGGGCGGTCACCGTGCCCCGGATGGCGAGCGTGTCGCCGGCGGCCACCTGCTGCGAGTCGGGTTCCAACTTCACCTTGAAGGTGGGCAGCTTGTATTCGGCCACCTCAATGGTGGCGCGCTTCCCGGAACAGGTCCGCATATAACGCTTCCCGCCTTTTGGGGATTGGCCCGGACAGAAGACCCGCAAGGTGTATTTTCCAACGGTTTGTGGCAGGGAAAACTCGCCAGACACACTGCCATATTCGGAGGTGACGAGCTCCAGCGTGTCGGGCGCGGCATTCGTTCGCTCCAGAATCGCCAGCACCCGCTTGTTCTTGACGGCCTTGCCTTTTTTCGACAATATATACTTGAAATGAACGGTCTGCCCCGGCCGGTACAGCGTCCTGTCGGTGAAGAGCTGCGGATTGTACGGGCACCGGTGACCGAGCCGGGGATGGTAACGGTAAGCTGCCGAGCTTGCCAATTCATCCATGACAGAATACTCGGCTTTTTGATCGAAAACAGAGATATTACTCTCCATATAGATAAAGCCAAACAAATTGTCCGAATAGGGAATCTCCCCGAAACGGTTGGAGTATAGGGCATGAGGATAATGGCTTTTAACCCGTAAGCTGCGAAGGGGTTCGCCCGTGCGCCGGTCATTGACAGCCACGAATTTTTTCTTGCCGGTATTCCAGTTGGCGAGTTTGAGGCGGGTGACCCGGAATTTTGCCGTCATGAGTGCTCCGGTGACATCCAACTCCGGCCGCGTGTGGAAGCAGAACTGATAGTTCCCCACAGGCAGGGAATCCACCCAAAGCTCCGTGGTGGCGAAACGGCTGTTGTCACGGCTGTCCAAATCGAACCGCTGCCGGAGGACAGGCACTTTGGAGAGCAAACTGGTATCTACATTGTAATTTTTATAGCGCGACGAATAATAATCTTCACTGCTTCCGTATTCATCATATTCACTTGTGGTGATGGGTGACGTGGTATAAACGCTGACGTAGAGGGTTTCTAAATTTCGGTATTGTACAGGGATGCGCAGCTTATGGCCGAGGGTGAGGTCGGTATGGGCGTTGAAAAGCGAGATGGACGGGCGGGTGAGCGTCTCCAAGTAGTAGGCGGCATTTTGCGCGTACATCTTGAGGACGGCATTGGCGTAAGGCTTCGTGCCGCACTGCTTGAGCACGCTGTTGAAATAATCAATGGCACGGGACTTGTAATCGGTCTCCCGGTCCACGATTTGTTCGGCGGCGGCGAGCAGCACGCCACGCTCGTAGTCGAAAGTAAGGTCGGGACCGTAAGCCTTATCCAACGAGTCGAGCGTCTTCCAGCAGGCGGAGGCATAGACGTCCTCTTCAACTTTAGGAAAACGATAATGCAGCCGCTGTATCTCGTAGTTTATCAGGATATTCCGCTCCGTATGGGCGGTCATGGCCTCGTTAATCAGCGCGATGGCGAGTTCGGGCTCCTTATCCCCAACCATCCGGATGCAACTTTGGTAGAGCACATCGTTGAGGGTCGGGCGCAGGTGGCGGGTTTCGGGGACCGTTTCGAGCAGGAAATCCCAGCGGTGCGTGAGAATCGGCACGTCGCGGGGCATTGCGTCGAAGCAGGCGAAGAGATGCTGTTTCGCGACCTCGCGGTAGTTCTCCGACGACCACTCCTCCATGTTGCCAAAGTCGGCCTCCTGCAGGGTGACAGCGTTGGGGTCGGCCGGTCGCGAAGGATAGAGCATCGACCCGATAAGATAGTGGTACAGCGACTGATACACCAAGCTGTCGCGGTCGCCCCAACGGGCTGCCGTATGGTCGCGCCGCAGCGAGTCGAGCCAAATCGCCGACTGCTGCACGCTCTTGTCACCATACAACCGGTTGAGGAGCAGCCGCTTGTGGTTCGCGATGAAGAGGTGGTAGGCGTTGCGCTCCGCCTCGGCCTTCCATGCGATAGTGTCGAGCATCGCCTGCTGGCTGTTCAGGTGGCGCTGTGGGATGCCGTCATAAAGCGTCCACAGATGCTCGAACGAGCGGCTGTCGGCGGCCTTCTGCGCACGGACATGCTGCGGAAGTGCGAAAAGAGCCAACAGGACGGCCATTGCCAGTCGTGCCTGCCTGTAATGTCTGTAGTGTGTCATACGGTTGCTGTTAGTTGTTAATTGGAATGCAAAAATAGTTTTTTTTCAGATAGCGTCATCTGCAAATTCAACCATTGCTTTATGGCGGAGCAAACTTGCTCTTTCGTACAAATTTGCTATCTTTGCACTTCAAATTCAACAAAGCATATCAATTTGTAACAAACTTAAACATAAATCATTATGAAACAACCCATCAAAACCACAGAAGCCATTTTCCCGATGCCCGTTCTGCTCGTCGCCACCTACAACGAGGACGGCACCGTTGACGTGATGAACGCCGCCTGGGGCACCATGCTCGACCGCGACCGCGTGGCCCTCAACCTCACCGAAACCCACAAGACAGTGGAGAACATCAAGCAGCGCAAGGGCTTTGTGGTCCACATCGCCGATGCCGCCCACGTGGTGGAGGCCGACTATTTCGGCGTGGTGTCGGGCCACAAGGAGAAAGACAAATTCGCCAAGAGCGGTCTCACCGCCACCAAATCCACCTTGGTGGATGCCCCCGTCATCAACGAATTGCCCATAGCTATGGAGTGCGAATTTATTGAATACCAAGGTGATGATACTGGTCTCGGCGTTATCGGCAAGGTGTTGCAGACCTCCGTGGAGGCCGACAAGATGAAGGACGGCAAAGTGGATCTCGACGCCCTGAAAGCCATCGCCTTCGACCCCTACACGCACGGCTACTACCTCGTCTCGCAGCGCGTTGGCGAAGCCTTCAAGGACGGGATGAAGCTGAAATAGAAGAAGATATATTTCCTTGGATTTTGTCAGATTCCGACAATTTATTTCTTTGGATTTTATAGGATTTTAATGGTTTATTTCCTTGGATAATATTATTTTTGTATTTTTGCAGTCCATAATGTAAAGTTGCAAGTTCATGTATTATCCAAGACTCATAGACAGTTACCTCGCCGAATGGGCTTCCCGGAAATCCCACAAACCGTTGTTGTTGCGAGGTGCGCGCCAGGTAGGTAAATCGACTGCCGTGCACCATTTGGCGGAAAGCTTCGAAAGCTATGTAGAGATCAACTTCGAGAAACAGTCCTCGTATATCCCTCTGTTCCAAACGAAAGACATCGATGTAAAACAGATTGTCTCTTAGGTGTCGCCAATGGCGGAGATGCTTGCAGGACTGGAAATGCTGCATTACCGCACGCCGAATATACACCATGAGATGTTTTACTGGCAAAGACAAGCGAAGAATTCTCAGGCCGAGGTGGATTACATCTCCAGCTCTCGTCAGACCGTACTGCCCATAGAGGTGAAAGCCGAAATACAGGGCGGAATGAAAAGCCTTTGGATTTTCATGCGCGAGAAAAATCTCAAGAATGCCGTCCGATGTTCGTTGGAGAACTTCGGCGCTTTTGATTACGAGGACAAAGAGGCAGGCGGCGTCCTCCGCCACGTGCAGATATGCCCGCTGTATGCTATCTCACAGATGGATGCATTGATAAAGGAACATAATGGCGCGGTGACAAATATTTATTCTCAACATAACATAAAATAGAGAAAAATTGTATTTTTGCACCTGTAATGATTAGTTGTTTGGATATGAGCAAAACGACGATGGGCAATAAGCTGCCCCGGAAACTGGAACTGAAGATGCAGATGGTCGGCGAGCAGATCAGGCTGGCCCGCTTGCGGCGGAACCTGAGCGTGGCGCAAGTGGCGGAGCGGGCGACCTGCTCCCCGATGACCGTGGCACGCATCGAGAAGGGTACGCCCACCGTGGCCATTGGCATCTATCTGAGGGTATTGTATGCTTTACAGCTTGACGATGACATTCTGCTTCTGGCACAAAAAGACGAGATGGGCAGAGCCTTACAAGATCTTGCGCTAAAACACCGCGAACGTGCGTCGAAAAAGGCGTGAGACTGATAACATAAGGTAAAGAGTATGAATACATTATATGTTTATGCGGATTTTGACTGGCTGACGGAGCCGATGTTGGTGGGCAAGTTGGGCTACGAATCGCTTCGCGGCTCAGATTCATACTCGTTCCAGTTCGATGACGACTGGCTTCGCCAATACGGAAGCCTTTTCCTGAGTGCCGACATCAACAGCTATCCAGGGCCGCAATACACCCAGCCCGACAGGGACATCTTCGGTTGTTTCAGCGATGCGTTGCCTGACCGCTGGGGACGGTTGCTGCTGAACCGACGTGAACAAATCCTGGCCACCGAAGAGAAACGCTCCATCCGCAGGCTTTCTTCGTTCGACTACCTTATGGGTATTGACGATTTCTCGCGTATGGGTGGCTTCCGTTTCAAAGAGACTCTCAACGGCGAGTTCATCAATTGTGACAATACTCTTCGAATTCCTCCCTTGGCCGACATCCAGACCTTGGTGTCCGCCAGTATGGAGATTGAGAAAAGCGAAGAACAGAACCAACTGCCCGAAAAGAAATGGTTGTTACAGCTCGTTCATCCCGGAACTTCATTGGGCGGGGCGCGTCCAAAAGCGGGTGTGATAGACCATGACGGCCGACTTTGCATGGCCAAATTCCCGTCGAGGAATGACGATTACGATGTGGCTCTATGGGAGCATCACAGCCATCTTTTGGCAAAGGAAGCCGGAGTGGTGGCTGCGGAAACGAACGTTATCGAAAGCGGTGGCAAACACCACGCTCTTTTGTCCAAACGTTTCGACAGAACAGTTGACGGTAGCAGGAGACATTTCGCCTCTGCGCTGACCCTTCTCGGTCTGACGGATGGTGCCAATGCCCAAACAGGCAATGGTTATTTGGACATCGTGGACTTCATCCTTCAAAACTGCTGCGATGTTGAAGACAATCTCCGCCAGCTCTACCGACGGGTGGCGTTCAACATCGTCATCGGCAATAGCGATGACCATTTCCGCAACCACGGTTTTCTGCTCACGCCACGCGGATGGACACTCGCGCCTGCCTACGACCTGAATCCGACACTGAACAAGTACCAGTCGCTACTCATAAACTCGCAAACCAACCGCGCCGACCTCAGCGTTCTGCTCAACTCGTCAGAAGAGTATTTGATCGGTAACGAGGAGGCCGGGCGAATGATTCACGAAGTGACTCAAGCCGTCAAAAAGTGGAAGACTTACGCCAGACGCCTTGGAATATCCAAACGAGAAATAGAGGTCTTTGAACAGATATATCAACGATGGTAAATAGTGTAAGGCCTTTCGTTCGGGAAAGCGGGGAAAAGTAGTGTCCAGCAGCTTTTTGAGACCGAGACAATTTCTGAAATTTGTTCACTATAACGAACAAAATTTGAGAATTTTTCATTTTGTTCATTATAGTGAACAAAAAGAAACAGTATTTTTGCGCGAGAAAATTATTGAGATATGGAACTGGTTTATAGACCCCACTTGCTGATTTCTTGAAAAATGGATTCTGACAATTAAAAAAATCAATTTCCAAAAATATGACAACCCATAACATCAATACCGACCGCGTTTTCAGCATCTTCCGTGAGCTGAACTGGATTCCGCGCCCCTCGCACCACGAGGAGCGCATCGCCGACTACCTTTGCCTGTTCGCCGAGCGGCTGCATTTGGAGTATGAGCGCGACAAAGAGAACTGCGTGGTGATCCGCAAGCCCGCCACGCCCGGACACGAGACGGCCGAACCCATCGTGCTGCTCAACCACATGGACATGGTCTGCGTAGGCATGAAAGACCCGCTCAACGACCCCATCGAGGCCTACGAGGAGAACGGCTGGATGAAGGCCCGCGGCACATCTTTAGGCGCCGACAACGGCATCGGGCTGTCGATGGCCCTCGCCGTGCTCGAAGACGACCGCATCGTACACCCCGCCCTGGAGGTCATCACCACGACCAACGAGGAGGACGGCATGTCGGGTGCCTCGCAGCTCGGCCAAGACTTCCTGAAAGGGCGCAAGGTCATCAACCTCGACTCCGAAGACTACGACACCATCACTACCGGGGCCGCCGGGGCCTGCCTGCAGTTCCACCGCATTCCCGTGAAACGGTTGCCAGCTCCGAAAGGCGGCCATTGGCACCGCATCCGCATATCGGGCGGATTAGGCGGCCACTCTGGCGTCGATATCAACAAGGGACGCTGCAGCGCGATGGAGCAGACCAAAATCATCCTGAAAGTAATCCGCAAGGAAGCGGATATCGAAGTTGCTGATATCCAGATCGGTGAAGCCAACGCCTCGATTGCGTCGTCGGGCGAGATTGTGATTTGGACCGAAAACAACGGGGCTTCCGACTTCGTGAAGGAGCTGTTGGACAATATCAACCAGACGTTCCACAGACAGTATGGGGGCACAGACCCGAATATCACTTGCCGCATAGAGGAATGCGAAAGGCGGGAGACGGTCATCCCCAAAGAGGCTGTTGCGGCGCTGGTCCGCTGCTTGGAGAAGGTGCCGCAAGGTGTGGTGAAGATGAGCGCGGCGATGCCCGGCACGGTGGAGACCTCCAACAACGTGGGGCGCATCGTGGCGGAAGACGACCACCTCTTCGTCTCGACCCATACCCGCAGCTTCGTGGATGACGATATGGCGGCGTTGAGCAAGACGATTGCCGCGACCTTTGCAGAAGCCGGCGCCGTTTCCGAGGTCGTGATGTCGGCCCCGGCGTGGCAGGAGGACCAGCAGTCAGCGTTCCTGCAACTGGTCAGCGACACGTTCCAGGACGTGCTGGGCTGGCGGCCGCGGATGGTGGCGATGCACTTCGTGTTGGAGGCGGGCTTCTTCGTGCAGCACTACCCCGGCATCCAGATCGCCAGCATCGGTCCGCGCATCGTGGAGCCGCACTCCACCAGCGAGCGCGTCGAGCTCTCGACCATACACAACATCTGGCAGGTGCTGATTGGGTTGCTGGAGCGGTTGGCGTGAGGAGTGGCAATCGTAAAAAGTATAACAAAATGATAGAATATGAGCCATAGTTTCAATATCCGTCCGGCGAAGCCCGAAGAGGCGGGCCTCGTGCTGGAATTCATCAAGAAGTTGGCCGTCTATGAAAAATGCGCCGACGAGGTGGTGGCCGACGAAGCCACCGTCTATCACTCCCTGTTCGTGGAGCGTTCCGCCGAGGTGGTCTTCGCGGAGGAGGATGGCGCGGTGGTCGGTTTCGCCCTGTTCTTCCACAACTTCTCCACCTTCGTGGGGCGCAAGGGTCTCTATCTCGAAGACCTGTTCATCCTTCCCGAGAAGCGGGGTAGGGGATATGGGAAAGCCCTGCTGAAGCACCTCGCCAAGATCGCCGTGGAGCGCAACTGCGGCCGCATGGAGTGGATCTGCCTCGACTGGAACGAGCCCGCCCTGAAGGTCTATCGCAGCATCGGGGCCGTCCCGATGGACGAATGGACCGTGCAGCGGTTGGACGAGGGGGCGTTGAAGCGGTTTGCAGGGAAGGAGGCTCTCTGACGGCAGGCACGATGCCCGTATTCATGCTGGCAGAGACGGTGATACTCGTGGCGGCCGTTGTCGCATTCGTCGTCTGCGTTGTGAAATCCAAGTCGTAGAGACTTTGAAGCGAGGTAAATGCTCTGCGTCAATCTGCGTGATCTGCGGGAGAAACTACGCCAAAGTATGGCACGTCATTCGCAATCGCGGGCAATATGCCGGCAAAGAGGCCTTCTTCTGCTCCGTGACCGACCCCTACCAGCCGCACGAGGCCAAGTTCCAGCGGACGCGGAAAGTGCTGGAGCAGCTGCAAGGCACGGGTATCCGGCTCAGCATCTCCACCAAGAGCGACCTCATCCTCCGCGACCTCGATGCGCAGGTGCGCCGTTTCTGCTCTGCAAACGGCCTCGCCTACGTCCGCGACGACGACACAGTGCGCGCCAGGCACGGCGAGCCGCCGGTGCTGGTGAACTACTTCTACCACGAGGAAATCGTCCCCTTGGCCCGCAAGGAGCAGCTGCGGAAGACGCGGACGTGCTGCTAAAAACCAGAACGCCGAATATAGAGAATCGTAGCGCACGGAGTTCCTGAAATGGCTTCTCGTCCCTTCTGTTTCCCGGTTAAATGCCAAAAAGATGGTTAAACGCTCTTCGTCCGTTCCCAAACTTCGTTTTTCGAGTGCCGGATGAAGCAGAAGTCGCACAGGTCGCCGCCTTGGCAAAGGGTTTGGGTGCGGATGAAGTCGGTGTAGGGCAGGTTGCCGTAGTTGATGATGTCGGCGTGGCAGAACATCGGGCCGAAACGGTCGATGACACCGTAATGCGTGAAAATGTGCTTGTAGAGGCACTCCGTACACTCGAAATGGAACTCGTCGGGGCCGTCGGTGTCCTTGTGCCAGACGTATTGCCAGCCTTTCCCGGAGCCGTATTTGAAACCTAACGGCACCACCACCTTCATCAGCGGCACAAAGAAACTTTTCGTGGCCAGTTTCTGCATCTTTTCCGGTTTCAGCGCACCCCACATGTGCATGGAGAGAAACTCCAGCGTCTCCAGTGGCGTTTTCCCGGCGGCCTGCAGTGCCTCGTCGATGGCAAGCGTGGGCAGGATGTTGCACAAGTGGCCGTAGTTTCCTCGTTCGTGCCGCTAAGCCCGTCGTCCTCGTTGACGATGGCGAAAACGCCTCCGTCTTTAAGCACTCTTTTCACTTCGTTGAAGCAGTGTTCGATGTCGGGCCAGAAATAGATGGTCTCGAAGGCGGTAACCATGTCGAAGGTGTCCTTCCCGAAGGGGAGCTCGGCCACCGACCCTTCCACTACCTTGCAGCGGCTTTCCCGGATGGCCTGTGCGTTGACCATCATTTTGCCCAAAAAGCCTGCAGGTTTGCGGGCGTTGTTGAAAAACTTGCTAAGAAGTCCCATAATTAATGCTATTTGTATTTACGGCTGCAAAAATATTTGTTTCTTCATTTCTGAAATATCCTCATTTATAGTGATTTCCAGAATGGAGATTCACCATTTTCCGCAATAAAGATGCTTCATTGCCGGCAATTAGCAGACTTTTCGGTCAATCATTATGAGAATAGCTTGAGCATCAGGCGCGGCGACCTCGCCGGATGCGTTTGTATATGATCCTGAAAAGGCATAGAACGGATTGAAAGTGCAGAAAAACGGTTTTACTTTTGGATTACAGCTCGGTACGCTTTGACGTTGTTGCTTAGATTGATCCGCTCCACAAGTCCATCGGCCTGTAGTTCGGCGAGCACACGACTGAGCGATGGGCGGGCGACACCGAGCTGTTCGGCGGTTTCCGATACGTTGGTGATGGTGTCGTGCTTGCGGATATGATCCAGCACACGGTCGCGCAACCCTTTCACTGCAAATCCTTTGACCTTGCCGCTGAGGAAACGACTGCGGGCGGAGAGTGTCTGCAGAAAGGCTCGCAGCACATGGGGATGCTGCGTCATGAAGTTGAAGAACGCCTCCCGGTTGATATACCAAACAACGCCGTCGGTGCGCATGGAGACCTCCACGGGAATGGTGTTGTCCTCAGCGAAAAGGAACGCTGGAGCCAATACCGTGGGAGACCTCATTTGCTCGATGACCACTTCGCGCCCGTTGGCGCCTCCCATTCGTGTCTCCACGGTCCCTTGGGCGAGCAGCATCAGCGAACGGCACGGTGTGCCCGCGTTGACCAACAGATCGCCCGCCACATACTCTTCGCGCCGGTGCGGCGACTGCAACAGCTCCTGCAACTCCTCGTCGGTGCAGGTATTGAATAGCGGGAATGTTTTCAGCTCTTCCATTGTTTGGCGGTTTAGGCGGCAAAAATACAAAAAAAAGCCCTCGTAACAAATGTTACACTTTACCTCGTGGCGCGGTGGTATTTTTGCATCGTCAAAAACAACGAGAAGAATCATCAATAAAAAGTGAAAAATATGAACGAAAAAATGTTTTGTTTCCAGTGTCAGGAAACTGCCGGAGGCACCGGCTGCAAATTGTCAGGAGTGTGTGGCAAGAACCCCGAAGTGGCCCATGCACAGGATCTTTTGATCTATGTCCTCAAAGGACTCGGTGTCATCGCCAACCACCACCAGCACGGCTGTGGCCACGACTATTGCGACTTTCGCAAGAACATCCACGCCTTTGTGAACGATGCGCTGTTTTCGACTATCACCAACGCCAACTTCGATGTGGAAAGCATCTACGCCCGGATCGATAAAGGTTTGGAATTGCGTGATATGTTCAAAGATCGTGTTACCAACATGAAAGGTATAGCCTTGCCCAAAATAGATGTGTTGGAATGGACCGGTCCCCGCGCCGATTATGATGCTAAGGCCCAACAGGTGGGTGTGCTGTCCGAAGCCGACGAGGACATCCGTTCCCTCAAAGAGCTGACTATGTACGGCCTGAAAGGAATGGCCGCTTATCTCGAACACGCCGACCGCCTCGGTCAGGTGGATGGCGACATCAACGAGTTCATCCTCCAAACCCTCGGACAGCTTGCAACATGCGACAATGCCGACGCCCTCACCGCCTT
Organism: uncultured Bacteroidales bacterium; assembly: GCA_947165685.1. GTDB lineage: Bacteria > Bacteroidota > Bacteroidia > Bacteroidales > WCHB1-69 > F23-D06. The sequence continues at coordinate 124,879 of CAMVBK010000003.1, forward strand.
GGTGCTGAAGACCGGCGAATGGGGCGTGAAGGCCATGGCCCTTTTGGACAAAGCCAACACCACCGCCTATGGCAATCCCGAAATCACGGAGGTTAACATCGGCGTGGGCAACCGTCCGGGCATCCTTGTGAGCGGTCACGACCTCAATGACATTGAGCAACTGCTTGAACAAAGCATGGATGCGGGTGTTGACATCTACACCCACAGCGAAATGTTGCCGGCGCACTATTATCCCAAACTCAAGAAATACAGCCACTTGAAAGGCAATTATGGCAATGCCTGGTGGAAGCAGCGCGAGGAGTTTGAGGCTTTCAACGGTCCCATCCTGTTCACCACCAACTGCATCGTGCCGCCTATGGCTAATGCCACCTACAAAGACCGTGTTTTCACCACCAACAGCACTGGTTTCCCGGGTTGGAAGCACATCCCGGCCGACGCCAGCGGCAAGAAGGATTTCAGTGAAATCATCGCATTGGCAAAGACTTGCGCCGCGCCAAAGGAAATTGAAACGGGCAAGATTGTGGGCGGATTTGCTCACGAGCAGGTGTTCGCATTGGCCGACAAAGTGGTGGAGGCCGTCAAGAGCGGTGCCATCCGCAAGTTCGTGGTGATGGCGGGCTGCGATGGTCGGATGAAGAGCCGCCAATACTACACCGATTTTGCCCAAAAACTTCCCAAAGACTGCGTCATCCTTACGGCTGGATGCGCCAAATACAAATACAACAAGTTGAATCTCGGCGACATTGGAGGCATTCCGCGCGTGTTGGATGCCGGCCAATGCAACGACAGCTACTCGTTAGCCCTCATTGCGCTGAAACTCAAAGAGGTGTTCGGTCTGGAAGATGTCAACGACCTGCCGATTGTCTATAACATTGCCTGGTATGAGCAGAAAGCCGTTGTCGTGCTGCTTGCTTTGCTTAGCCTCGGCGTGAAGAACATCCATCTCGGCCCCACCTTGCCGGGATTCCTTTCGCCCAATGTGGCAAAGGTGCTGGTCGAAAACTTCGGCATCGGCACCATCAGCACTGTGGACGAAGACTTGAAAGCATTCGGATTGATGTGAACGCAAAAAAACGTTAAATATTCCGCAACTCAGGTGAAAGCCTGGGTTGTGGGATTTTTTTGTACTTTTGCGGCTAAACAATGAAGTGATATGACCATTGGTAATTTCTTACAATCGCTATTGTCTGTGCTCAACGCCATGTCGCCCTATCTGCTGCTGGGTTTCCTCATTGCGGGGGTGCTGCATGTGTTTGTGCCCAAAAGGTTTTATGCCCGCTATCTTTCGCGCGACAACAAACTGTCCGTGCTGTGCGTTATTGCTGTTATTGCAGTGCGCTGGTCGAAATAGAGATTCCATCGCAAGTGTGGCACATCACCGACGATGTGTTTGAAGGCTGCACCAGCCTGAGGCGCGTCATCCTCCACTCAAAAGCGATTGATTCGCTGAATTGGGTGCCTGCGGAAGCGACGCTCTTACAAGAATATGAAGTTGAAAACGGATAATGGATTAGTCAAGTTGTTTATATACAGTAAAATAGAAAAACAGACAATATGGAATACAAAACGTTGAACAATGGACTGAAGATGCCGATGGTCGGGCTGGGGGTCTATAACATCTCCGAAAAGGAGACGCAAAGGGTGGTGGAAGACGCCTTGTCGGTGGGCTACCGCAGCATCGACACGGCCGCCATGTACGAAAACGAGAAAGGCGTGGGCGACGCGGTTCGGGCTTGCGGCGTTCCCCGCGAGGAGCTGTTCGTCACCACCAAGATCTGCGAGCCCTGCCATACACGGGAGGGGACGCTGCGCACGGTTGACCGTTCCATGCGGCAGATCGGCCTGGACTATGTGGATCTGATGCTGCTCCACTGGCCCGTGGGGAACCCCGCCGTGATGTGGCAGACGCTCGAAGAGCTCCACGCACAAGGCATGTTCAAGGCCATCGGGGTGTCGAACTTCTATCCCAACACCTTCCCGATGATTGTGGAGGACGCCAAGGTCATGCCCGTCGTGAACCAATGCGAGGCCCATGTGCTCTACCAGCAGCGGAAAATGAGGGAATACCTGAAGCCTTACGATGTGGCTTTGGAGGCCTGGAGTCCGTTGGCAGAAGGCCGGAGCAGCATCTTCAAAGACAAGATTTTGATGAGTATAGGCGAAAAATACGGCAAGACTTCCGCCCAGATAGCCTTGAAATTCCTCGTCCAGAACGACATCATCATCATTCCCAAGACGACGCACAAGGAGAGGATGGTGGAGAACATCAGTCTCTTCGACTTCGCGCTCACAGACAACGACATCGCCGAAATACGGAGGTTGGACACTGGTCACAATGTGACTGGATGGCCGTCGGATGCGCTTGTGTATGAGCCTGCGGTTGTTGGTTAGCCTTCGTGTTAACATGAGATAACCAACACGAAACAGCTGTCGCTTTCGTTGCATTTTTTTTTTTTTTTTTGTCCATGCACAATAAAAATAGCATCACAACAATTTTCTTTGTCTATGGACAATAAATTTTACTATTTTTGCAGCCGATAAAAACAAAAGAAATGGAAGTGCTCACTCGCAAACATTATGCCGATATCGTGGATTCGTGGATAGGCAAGGGCAATATCATCGCCTTGGTCGGATCGCGCCGCGTCGGCAAAAGCTATGTTCTCAAAGACTTCATCCAACGGCACCAGGACGAACGGGATGCCAACATCGTCTTTATAGACAAGGAAAAGAAAGCATTCAAGGAGATCAAGACCAAAGACGATCTTGACAACTGGATCGAGGCGCGCTTCATCAAAGGAAAGCACAATTACATTTTGATTGACGAAGCACAAGAAATTGAGCATTTTGAGGAAAGCGTATGCAATTGGTACACAGAGGATAACACCGACATCATTATCACCGGCAGTAACTCCAAAATGCTTTCCGGCGAGTTAGCCACTCTAATTTCCGGACGTCACGTGGAAATCCGCATCCATCCGCTCGTATATTCGGAATTTCTTGAATTCCACAATCTTCCCGACAGCGACGAAACGCTAATGACTTACCTGACTTACGGTGGACTGCCTGGGCTGAGGAAAGTGGGACTCGACAGCGACGAGCAGGTGTGGGCCTACCTCTCCAGCGTCTTCAACACTATCATGCTCAAGGACATCATCGAGCGGCACGACATCCGCAACATCCCTTTTCTCAACAACCTCATCGCTTTTTACGCGGACACAACCGGCAAGCTCACCTCTGCCAACAGCATCGCGAAATACATGAAATCGCTGCGGGAAAATGTGTCTGCCAACCTTGTCCTGCTTTACCGGGAGTTTTACGCCGAAGCATTCCTGCTCGACATCGTTTCCCGGTTCGATATCCACGGCAAAAAAATCTTCGAGTCCAACGAAAAAATCTACTGGGACGACTTGGGCCTCCGCAACCTCAAGGCCGAGGGAAGTATGGACTCCTACATCGAAAAGGTAATCGAAAATGCCATTTACAAACACCTGCGCCATTTGGGCTACGAAGTGAAGGTGGGTGTGCTGAATGCTGGGGAGGTAGATTTCGTCTGCACTAAACCGAGCAAAACGGTTTATGTACAAGCGAGTTACATCATTGCGGAAGAGTCCACCCGCAAGCGTGAGTTCGGTCCATTGGAGAAGATCCGCGACAACCATCCGAAATACGTCATCAGCGCCACACCGCTGCTTACCTCTCGGGACGAAAACGGAATCACCCACCTCGCCCTGCGAAAATTCCTCAAAAACGGTTTCGAACAAGGTTAACGGGACAGAGCCTTCGGTTGTCAATTTACTTCGTGTTAACATGAAATAACCAACACGAAGTAAATAACATTTACTCGTCGGTCTTCCGCTTCATTCAAGAAAAGTTGTATTTTTGCAAAGTCTTTTGAATAGGACAAATACGAAAACCAAAGCGACAATGGACAAAAACGAACTCTTAGCAGCCATGTCGGACAGTTATGCGAAACTGAACGAACAAATCGGCAAAATGACAGATGACGAACTGAACGCGACCTTCCAGTTCGCCAATGACCCCAAAAAATGCGGTGCGCGGTGGATTTACGACCAATGCGCCCGCGACCTCCTCATACACCTTTACGAATGGCAGGTGCTGATGCGTGAATTTGTGAATAACATCCGCGAAGGCCATCAAAAAGACTATCTACCCGACGAGTACCGCAAAAACTACCACGAGATGGACAAGATGTTGGTGGAAAAGCACCAGGGCACCTCGTTCCAAGAGGCACGGCGGCTTCTGGAGCAAACCCATAACGAAATGATGCAGCTGGCGGGCAGTTTTTCCGAGGAGGAACTTTTCACCAAAGGCTACTACAAGAGCACCTACACCACCGATATGGCAGCTTACTTCACGAGCGTCACCACAAGTCCCTACAAGCAGGCCCTAAAGATGTTGAAGGCGCACCGAAAGACGTCGGTGACTTCTTGTTAATGAGCTTCGCCGTTGGTTAGCCTTCGTGTTAACATGAAATAACCAACACGAAGTAAGTAACACGAAGTAATCAACATGAAATTCCCAACACAATGTTTGTTATCATGAATAATGCAGGATAAATCACCCAAAATGAAATACTACATCGTTGACGCTTTCACAGACAAGCCTTTTGGCGGGAACCCTGCAGGAGTGGCGCTCCTTGACGGGGAAATATTTCCTGACGATTCACTGATGCGGCAAATCGCCGCCGAGCTGCGCTACTCGGAGACGGCCTTTGTGAGGCGGGATTCCGGGAAGGAGTTCACCATTCGCTATTTCACCCCGATGGCGGAGGTGGAGTTGTGCGGCCATGCCACCATCGCGACCTTTGCCCTGATGCATCAGGCGTTTGGCCTGTCGGGCCGCTGTCTCTGCCACACCAAGGCGGGCGACCTCAGCATCGACGCCGGAGAGCGGGTGATGATGCAGATGGCCACGCCCGAAATCGTGGAGACCATTGAGGACGCGGAGGAGATATACCGCGCCCTTGGAATCACGGGCTATACCCCCAACCTGCCGGTGATGATCGCCTCCACGGGGCTGCCCGACTTCATGATACAGGTGCGTGACGTGGCCACTTTGCAAGACATGAGGCTCGATATGGAGGCCATCGCGGAGATAACGAGGCGTTACCATGCCGTCAGCTTCCACGTTTTCGCATTCGGCGGGGACGGTCACACGGCACATGTGCGCGACTTCGGGCCGCTGTATGGCGTTCCCGAGGAGTCGGCCACCGGCACGGCCAACGCGGCCCTGACCCACTATCTGCGGCAAAACGGATGTATCCCCGCAACAGGCGATTTCACCTTCCTGCAAGGCGAGGCCATGGGGCGTCCATCGGTGGTGGCCACGCGCATAGCCCCCGACGGCACGATCTATGTGGGCGGCACCGCGGCGGTGGTGGCGGAGGGGGAGCTGAAGGTGTGAGACAAGTAAAGTGTTTGTTTTTGAGATTTTTTCTCAAAAATGGACATTGTGTTGATTTTATTTGTATATTTGCATTTCAGTATATAGAATCTTCAATTTAATATAAATAGTTATGCTACACGAATTTACAGTAGAAAACCATCGCTCGTTTTACGACAGGAGGACGCTGGAACTGCAATCCCGCAAATTGAGCGAAGAGGCCAAAAAGAATGTAGTCCAGGAGTTGTCGTACGACATTTTGAAGACCCTTGCCATTTACGGGGCCAACTCCAGCGGCAAGTCAAACCTTGTTGATGCCTTGCAAGCCATGAAGTTTTGCGTTCTTTCTTCTGTAAAGTTGAATCCCAATGATACACTTCCCTACGAACCGTTCCTGCTTTTGAAGAACAACACCAAACCCACCCTGTTTGAGGCGACGTTTTTGAAAGACGGCTTTTGCTATCGTTATGGTTTCTCCTACACGCGGGCGGAAATTGTTGAAGAATGGCTGTTCCGCAAGACCACAAAACGCTCGAAGGAACAAGTGCTTTTCATCCGGAACAATGACGGCATTGCCTTTGAGGATGATAAATTTCCAGACGGAGTCGGATTGGAGTCCAAACTAAACGACAATCGGTTGTTCCTCTCCCTTTGCGCACAATTGGGTGGCGAGATTTCCAGCCGTGTGATTTCATGGTTCGAGAAAGATTTCCATGTGGTTTCCGGCTTGAACAATCAGGAATACCGTCTGTTTTCACAAATGCAGTTTCATCAACGTAAGGAGACCAGCCAAAAGGCCTTGGATTTCTTCAAAACTCTTCATTTGGGCTTTGACGAGATTTCAACCCATGAAGAGGAAATCTCCATTCCTGACGACATGCCGAAGGAACTTCTTCCTTTTCTATCCAAGGAGGTGGCAGGCAAAAAGCGGATAAAGATGGAATCCGTCCACCATTTGTACGACAAAAGCGGCACGGTCTGCGGTTCAGTCCATTTCCCGTTTGACGAGAACGAGTCGTCGGGAACCCGCAAGCTGTTTGACATGTCGGGGCCGATTTTCGACACGTTGGAAAAAGGGACTGTACTCGTGGTGGACGAGCTGGATGCCAAGATGCACCCGCTGATTTCCCAGCAAATCATCCGCTTGTTCAACAATCCGACCACCAATCCCCATAATGCGCAGCTGATTTTCACCACCCACGACACGCACCTGTTGTCCACCAAGATGCTCCGCCGCGACCAGATCTGGTTCACGGAGAAGAACCGGTCAGAGCAGACGGACCTGTACTGTCTGACGGACATTGTGCTGCCCGACGGCACGAAGCCCCGCAACGACGCCAACTACGAGAAGAATTACATTGCAGGGAGATACGGGGCGGTGCCGTATATTGTTAACGACTAAACCCTTTTGCCATGCCTGCGAACAGAATAAAATTGGAACCTGCACTTGAACGTCGTTACGCACGGAAAGCACAACGGCGCAAAAGTCGGCAGATTGTGTGCAAAATTCTCATCGTGTGTGAAGGCACCAAAACTGAACCAAACTACTTTGAGGCATTTAAAAACCTCAACGGTGGAACAATTGTATATGACATTGATGTGAGAGGGTTAGGGCAAAACACTACAGATGTGGTAGATAAGGCCATTGAACTCAAGAGCAAAGGGGATTATGACCGCGTTTGGGCGGTGTTTGACAAAGATTCGTTTTCTGCCAACAAATTCAACGGAGCCATTATCAAAGCACAAAACAATGGCATTGGGTGCGCTTGGAGTAATGAGGCATTTGAACTGTGGTACCTGTATCATTTCATGAATAGGGTTACGGCTATGAGTCGCACCGAATATAAGCGAGCCATTTCCGAGGCGGTGAACACTTCTCCGCAATACAAGAACAGAAAAGTTTACGAATATGCTAAAAACGACAAAGACAACTATCGCATTATGACCACCTACGGCTCTATGGAAAACGCCATCAGGTTTGCCGAGGCGAAGAGTTGCGACTACACTGACCAGCGTTACGCCACGCACAATCCTTGCACGATGGTTTTCAAGTTGGTACGGCAATTGATAGGTAGAGACGAGGAATTGAATAAAGAATTGACAAATAAGATTGAAGAATAAAAAAATTATAAGATATGATAACCATTTCCGAAATACTAAAAGGCAGCGATTTCAACCGAACCCAATTCAGTGATGACAAAATTATTGAATTGGAAAACAACATTATTGAAAAAGAGGTTAAAGGGAAACCAACTCCTTATATTAAATGCTTGGTAAGGAACAAGGAAATTAAATTAACTCCTGAAGAAATCGTTAGGCAGTTGTATCTTATGGTTCTAACAGAAGATTTTCATTACCCAGTTTCGCGCATGGAATTGGAATATGTGGTTACGTTTGGACGGGAAAAGAAACGCGCTGACATTGTCATTTTCGACAAAGACCAGACATACACACCGTATATCATTGTCGAATTGAAAAGTCCGAAACTGAAAGATGGTAAGGAGCAACTGAAAAGCTACTGCAATGGCACGGGTGCTCCAATTGGTGTTTGGACAAATGGCGAAAGTATTTCATATTATCATCGCAAAGACCCGAATTTCTTTGAGGATATTCCCATCATTCCAAAAGCAAATGAAAAACTGTCAGATATTTTAAGTGAGCGTTGGTTTATTGATGATTTGGTGAAAAAAGACAAATTAGTCAATGAGCGCAAATCATTAAAAGACTTGATTTTGGAAATGGAAGATGAAGTGCTTGCCAATGCGGGTGTAGATGTGTTTGAAGAAGTTTTCAAGCTTATCTTCACCAAATTGTATGACGAAATGGAGAGCGGCAGAAAGAAAGACCGCCATTTGGAGTTCCGCAACTATGGTGATACGGAGACCGAACTGAAGGAAAAACTTCAAAATTTGTTCAACGAGGCAAAAGAAAAATGGTCTGGAGTTTTTACTAAAGATGATAAATTGATGCTTACGCCATCTCATTTATCAGTTTGTGTGAGTTCGTTGCAGGATGTTAAACTTTTCAACTCCAATTTGGATGTAGTTGATGAGGCCTTTGAATACCTGATAAACAAAAGTAGCAAAGGCGAAAAAGGACAATACTTCACCCCCCGTTATGTGATTGACATGTGTGTGAGAATGTTGAATCCTTCTGATAAGGAAACCATGATTGACACTGCTGCCGGCAGTTGTGGATTTCCTGTGCACACCATTTTCTATGTTTGGCAAAAGATTTTGGAAGGCAAGGGGTTGAAAAAGAGCCATTTGTTTACATTGGAACAGAAACCTGCAGAGTGCACTGATTATGTACAAAACAAGGTTTTTGCCATTGACTTCGATGAAAAGGCGGTTCGTGTTGCAAGAACACTGAACCTTATTGCAGGCGATGGGCAAACAAATGTATTACATCTCAACACATTGGATTATGAACGGTGGAACGACCGAACGGATGATAAGGATTGGTTAAAAACATATTCTCAAGGATGGTATAAGCTTGACGATTTGCGTGTTGATTCAAAATCTAATCGCGACTTCAAATTTGACATACTCATGGCCAATCCGCCGTTTGCCGGAGATATTAAGGAAAGCCGTATTTTATCAAAATATGAATTGAGTAAAAACGCTGCAGGCAAGATGGCAACCAAGGTTGGTCGAGATATACTTTTTATCGAGCGCAATCTCGACTTCTTGAAACCTGGCGGCCGTATGGCGATTGTGTTACCACAAGGCCGTTTCAACAACAGCAGCGACAAATACATCCGCGATTACATTGCCGAGCGTTGCCGCATTTTGGCGGTGGTGGGATTGCATGGAAATGTTTTCAAGCCTCACACTGGCACTAAAACCAGTGTTTTGTTTGTGCAGAAATGGGATGATGTGCTATGCCCGAAAAAAGAGGATTATCCTATCTTCTTTGCCACTATGCAGGAGCCGAGCAAGGACAACAGCGGTGAGAAGATTTTCGTCAAGAAGAGCGATTACCCATACGCAAGAATACATAAAGAGGAACCTGTTGCGAACAATATGGTTTCGGATGTAGTTGCGCATTACGAAGTGACACCTAAAGAGAATAACGAATATTTGTTGGATTCACACGGCCATCTCATTGTGAAGCACGACCTTTTCAACCATGACGGCTTGACCAAAGACGGCATTGCCGAGGCCTTTGCCGAATTTGCCAAAAAGGAAGGGCTAAGTTTTTTTTGAGTAGCCCTTTCAACGAGGTAAAGTATAAGCAGTTGTTGGAAGGGCTGGAGATTAGCGAAGCATTGTTCTCTGAAACCATCAAGAACAAAGACTTTAGAATAGATAGCCAGTATTACACTCAAGCACCTATTAAAAATCCAATTTTAAAGTATAAAAAGATAGGTGAGGTCATTCATTCTTCTCAATATGGTATTTCTATTGAAATGAATGAAGATGGGCATGGATACCCTATATATCGGATGAATGAATTGCACAACATGTTATGTGACCTTGAAGTCAACAAGTATGCGGATATTACACAAGATGAGTATCAACGTTTTGCGCTAAAGAACAGAGATGTGCTGTTTAATAGAACCAATTCTTTCGAATGGGTAGGAAGAACTGGGGTTTATTACCAAAACGATGATATTGAAAGAACATTTGCATCGTATTTAGTTCGTTTTAATCCGATAGAAAGTGTTATTCTTTCCGAATATTTATGCGCATTTTTGAACTCGAAAGAAGGAGTAAGGGATATAAAAAGAAGGGCAAGACAATCTATTAATCAAACAAATGTTAATCCAGAAGAAGTTAAAGAGATTGAAATCCCTGTTCTTGACATGGATTTTCAATTACAAATCAAAGAACACTTTGAAAAATCGAATTCATGTCGGTTAAAGTCTTTGAGTCTTTACAAAGATGCTGAGAATCAATTATTAGACGAACTTGGTTTAAAAGGCTGGCAACCAGATAACAACCCAGTCAATATCAAACAACTAAAGGAATCGTTTTTGGCAAGTGGCAGGTTGGATGCGGAGTATTATCAGCCGAAATATGAAGATTATGCCACTTTTATTAGGAAATACAAAGGTGGAGCAGATACGTTTGGAAATATCTGCACATTGAATGAAAAGAATTACAATCCAATAGATAATAGTGAGTACAAGTATATCGAACTAAGTAACATTGGTAATTCTGGAGAGATTACAGGATGTACCACTTCAATAGGATCAGAATTGCCATCAAGGGCAAGAAGGCTTGTCCGCAGAAATGATGTTATTGTATCATCCATTGAAGGTTCATTGCAAAGTGTGGCTTTGGTTACGGATGAATATGACAAGGCAATTTGCTCAACGGGGTTTTATGTCGTCAAATCTGACACAATCAACCCTGAGACATTATTGGTATTGTTCAAATCGGAGCCAATGCAAAACCTTTTGAAGCAAGGCTGTTCGGGAACTATCCTAACCGCCATTGGCCGAAACGAACTGCAAAACATTGTGATGCCGAAGATAAGAAAAGAGGTACAGTTAGAAATTGCTACATACGTCCAAAAGAGCATTTCCCTGCGCAACGAGGCGAAACAACTACTTGAAAGTGCGAAACTTAGAGTAGAAGATGCTATTTCCCCCCCCCCCCCAACACACACATTTAATTGATAATCAAGTAGTTATAAATTACAACAAGATGATAGAAGAAAGTATATATTATTATCGGTTGGCAGAATGGACATTGCTGCAGGAGTTGTATGCCGAAGCGTGGGTTACAACTTCAACGGCGAACTATTCCATCAAGAACTATTCGGTCTGCAAATCATCAGACCGATTGGATGCCGAGTACTACCAGCCAAAATATGACGCTTTGTTTGCCCAATTGTCGAAATACGAGTGCGATATCATTAAGGATATTGCACATATAAAGAAATCGGTGGAACCAGGAAGCGAGGCATATCAAGACAGCGGCATACCATTCTTAAGAGTATCGGATGTGTCAAAATTCGGCATTTCAGAACCGAACATTTTTTTGTCAACCAGCGATTTTAAGTTGAATGAATTAAGGCCTAAGAAAGACACCATTTTGTTGTCAAAAGACGGCAGTGTTGGCATTGCTTATAAAGTTGAGGAGGACATGGACTGCATCACATCAGGCGCATTGCTTCATCTGTCGGTTTTCAATCAAGACTACACACCCGATTATCTGACACTTGTATTGAACTCGATAGTTGTACAGATGCAGGCCGAGCGTGATTCCAATGGAGCAATCATACAGCACTGGAAACCGTCGGAAATAGAACAAGTAATCATTCCTAAGCTGCTAAAACCAATCCAAGAAACCATTTCAGCAAAAATCCAAGAGAGTTTTGCCTTGAAAGCGGAAAGCAAACGGTTATTGGATGAGGCTAAGATGATGGTGGAAAGGGAAATAGAAAAAGGATAAAACAAACAGATATGGGAAGAAAAATATTTATTTCATACAAATACGCTGACAGCAAAGTTCGTCACCTACCACAATTTCCTTGGTGGCAACACACCACAGTAAGAGATTATGTAGATCTTTTGCAAAACCTTATCAATACTACTGACCACATCAACAAAGGAGAAGATGATGGCGAAGATATGAGTTCGCTTGCCGATGCCACAATTGGATCAAAACTTGGTGATAAAATATTTGACAGTTCTGTAACGATTGTATTCATTTCAAAAGGCATGAAAGAATATGGAGTACCAGAAAAGGAGCAATGGATACCATGGGAAATATCGTATTCACTGAAAGAACAATCTCGCAACTATGGTAGGAGCAAAACTAATGCGATGTTGGCAGTAGTGTTACCTGACGAAAATGGCAGTTATGATTATTTTATTACCGACAATTTTTGCAGCAGAACATTACATACAGATTTTCTATTTGATATTTTGAAAAAGAACATGTTCAATGAAAAGATTCCCAATACTTATACATGTCAGAGCTGTGGAAGAATACATTACCGAGGAGAATCATCGTATATCAAATCGGTGAAATGGGATGACTTTTATAATAAACAGGCTTTCAACAAATATATCGATGATATAATTGAAATAAAAAATCACATTAACGATTATAAAATAACTAAAAACTTATAATTATGGATAATAATAACTTACACAAGGAAATAGATTTGATACAAAATTGTATTAGCCGAATGGCAAGAAACTCATTCATGTTAAAAGGCTGGGCAATTTCTCTTCTCGCAGTAGTTATAGCACTAACAGCAGACAGGTTAAACCCTCTTTTTTTGTTTTGTTCAGTCTTTATTCCTTTATTATGCTTTTGGTATTTAGATGCATTCTTTCTGCGTACTGAAAAAATGTACAGAAAGATGTATGAATGGGTTTTAAAAGAGCGCAAAGAGGGGAGGACGGATTTTCAATACGATTTAGAACCAAGCAGATTTAAAAATCAAGTTGATACTCATTGTCGTGTTATGTTTTCCACAACATTGAAAGTATTTTATGGTATACCTTTATTGGTTGTTTTACTTGTTATTTTATACGAAGCAAAAGATGCGATATGTAATTTTATTTGTGGTTGTTAAAAAGATAGAAGAATATGTATAGAGGATTCAAATTGAATATAAACAATAATATTTTTAAATCATTAACTGTAACTAAACCAGAATTAAAAGATTCTATTTTTGAATCACTCAAAGACTATAATTATTACCATAAAAGAGGGGAAGAAATGTTTGATAAATATGCATTTGATGTATATGATAATCTTGAACTATATATCAAAGGAGATTCTGGTATTATTGATGGGACAAAACTTCAGAATGATTGGTTTCCTCAAATCAATTGCGATATATTCATATCACATTCTCATAAAGATGAAGATTTAGCAATAGCTTTAGCTGGTTGGTTGTATGATCGGTTTCAGTTAAAATCTTTCATTGATTCTTGTATTTGGCATTATGCTGATGATTTGTTGGAAATAATAGATAATAAATATTGTTTAAGTTCGGATCATAGTTACAATTACAGGAGTAGAAATTATTCAACTAGCCATGTTCACATGATGTTGAATATGGCTTTAATGCAAATGATAGATAAAACAGAATGCCTTTTTTTCTTAAATACACCTAATTCTATTGATTTGTATTAAAACAAGAACATTATCTCCGTGGATATATTCAGAGATTGGCATTAGCAAAATGATAAATAAGCACATAAAAAGAACTTCTATATTTAGCAATCTTGATGAATCTTTGGGAATATCGTATAACCTAGATTTGTCTCATCTGGCAAACATTTCTCAACAGAATTTAAAGTCTTGGGGGCAACAGAATATTTATGGAAATGATTCACTAGACTGGTTGTATGAAACAATTAAAGCACCTCTAAAACAATAATTATGAGATATACTTTTTTCAGTTTTTGTTACGATGATGTGATTAGTTTTCGTGCTAATGTTGTAAGAAAAAGCTATGTCGTTAAAGATATAGGAAATGTATTTATTGATGGTTCTATTTGGGAAGAAGCCAAAACGAAATCACCTGCCCAAATAAAAGAGCTTATTGATAATTCTGGTATAAAGAACACATCTGTTACAGCAGTACTTATTGGAGACCATACGGCTAATAGAAGATGGATAAACTATGAAATTGTTAAAAGTTTTGAGCAAGGTAATGGTATTTTAGGAATTTATATTAACAGAATAAAAGATAAAACTGGACATATTACCCACAAAGGATTGAACCCATTAGATAGGTTGGCATTGCATATTTCAGATGATGGAAAGAAAATTAGTTTTTATGAACTAAAAGATCGGAAATGGCAATTGTTTAAAGATTTACCATTAATAAACAACAAAAAATCCAATACATTATTTTTCAAAGATGGATTGTTTCATACTGATTATGGGAAATCTTATCGTTTTTCAAGCCTTTTTCAAACATATTGTTGGGTGAATGATGATGGATACAATAATATATCACAGTGGATTGAAGAAGCTGCGAAGCAGGCAGGGAGATAGCATGATAATATCATATTTGCCGGAAATACACGAAGTATCATTGAGACAACAGAAATCAAGTGAAGTGAGACAAGAAAAGATACCTGTCAGTACTTTTTAGAACGACGAACTATCAATAATCCTCTTATCCTAAATAGAAATCATTATGGGATCTCGAAAGACAGAATACAAGCAACAGAGGAATGACAAAGTCCTCGCCTACATTTGTACTTCTCGTCAAAACGATGGACGTGACAAATTTATTGTCATATTTGAAGACCTGAAGGAAAAACAGCCTTCGAAAATTCAGAATATGCTGAGGATGATAGGTTATGGTGAGAACCTCGGCTCAGGCTTCCCCTTGATACTCAATGCCTGGAAACAGGCTGGCTGGGGCGAACCGGAACTGAAAAACCGTCTGGAGGTGGATGAGGTCGCATGGGTGCTCCCAATCCATCGGTTTGAGGGCACTGTCCCAAAAAGTGCCCCCAAAGTTGGCCCCAAAAGTGCCCCCAAAAATAGGAAAAGAAAATCCAGAAAAAACACGCAGGAAGGACGATTAGACATGATTATTGCTCTCATACATAATGAACCGCAAATAACCCGTGAGGTAATTTGTGATGCATTGGGAGTTAGTCTTACCACTTTAAGAAATGACCTTCGCATTCTGAAAGAGCAACACCGCCTGCGCTACGAGGGTTCCAGCAAAACAGGCCAGTGGGTGATTGGGGGAAAAGAAGAACAATAATATAAACCCGAAAATATGAAAAAAATAATCCTTATCGCAGCCGCGGCACTCGTGATGGCCGCCTGCTCAAATAAACAACAAACAAAAAACAACGAGAATATGAAACAAGAACTGAACCTCACGCAGGAGTGGGACAAGGTGTTCCCCCTCAGCGAAAAAGTGAACCACCGCAAGGTGACGTTTGAAACCCAGTACGGCCTGACCCTGGCCGCCGACCTCTACACGCCCGTAGGAGCGAATAATGGTTCGCCCACACGTCTCCCCGCCATCGCGGTGAGCGGCCCCTTCGGCGCCGTGAAGGAGCAGAGCAGCGGTCTCTACGCCATGCGCATGGCCGAGCGCGGCTTTGTGGCGTTGGCCTTTGACCCGTCCTATACGGGGGAGAGTGGGGGAGAACCCCGCCGCACCGCCTCGCCCGACATCAACACGGAGGACTTCATGGCCGCCGTCGATTACCTGTCGGGGTTGGAGAACGTTGATCCGGAGCGTATCGGCATCATCGGCATCTGCGGCTGGGGCGGCATCGCGCTGAACGCCGCCGCCGCCGACCCGCGCATCAAGGCCACCGTGGCCAGCACCATGTACGACATGACCCGCATCAGCGGCAACGGCTATTACGACAGTGACAACAAAGAGGAAGCCCGTCACGCTGCCCGCGAAGCAATGGGCAAGCAGCGTCTCGCCGACCCGTTGGCGATGGCCGGCGGCGTCATCGACCCGCTGCCCGACGACGCCCCGCAGTTCGTGAAGGACTACCACGCCTACTACAAGACCCCGCGCGGCTACCACAAACGCAGCGGCAATAGCAACGACGGCTGGCGCGTTATCGGCACACAGGCCTACGCCAACGCCCGCTTCCTCTACTACATCAACGAGATCCGCTCCGCCGTCCTCGTGATGCACGGCGAGAAGGCCCACAGCCGCTACTTCGGCGAGGCCGCCTACCACTATATGGTGGAGGGCAAGGCCGAGGGCTACAACTTCATCGGCAAGCCGAATCCCAATCCTGGAAACAAGCAGCTGCTCATCATCCCCGGCGCCACCCACTGCGACCTCTATGACGGCGGCGAGGGCAACTACATCCCGTGGGATACGCTGGCGGCGTTTTTCGGGAAGAATCTGTAGGCATTGCGGAGAACCTCGTTACAATTGTTATATGAAATCAAGCACCCAAACCATTTTGCTCGCTATTTGCGCACTTGTCCTGTCGTCATGCTCAATCGTTAGGGGTTTGACGACCGACGGAAAGTACGGTCCGAACATCTTCAGCTTTGAGAAACGCGAAGTTGATACCATTGCCAACGGCGAGAACACCTTCCAGTTTCCCATAGGCAAGCGTGCCGACTGGATTGACACCATGCATTTCCACAACACGCCGCATCAATGTGACTATATGACCTTTCTGGAGGCATTCACAAGGGAAAGCACCACGCAGGGACTGCTTGTCATCCATAACGACAGCATCGTCTATGAGCGCTACTGGGGCAATTTCTCAGCTGACCGTTTGGCCACCATTTTCTCTGTTTCCAAATCCATCACTTCGCTGATGTGCGGCATCGCGGTTGACGACGGCTACATCCGCTGTATCGACGCCCCCGTCACCGACTATCTGCCCGAGCTGAAAAAGAAAGACCCGAAGTGGCAGAAACTGACCATCCGCCACCTGCTTGACATGCGTAGCGGACTGGATTTCGACGACACCTACGAGCTAAATTGGAAGGAGTTGAGATACCTTAACGCAATGGCGCGATTGAACTATGGACACAATATCTGGAAGCAAATCCAGGGGCTGAAATTTCGTTGTGAACCCGGCACCGCGCGGCGCTACGAAAGCATGACGGCGGCTATCCTCGGCATCGTCATAGAGCGTGCCTCGGGCAAGCGCTTTGCCGACTACCTCAGTGAACGTGTGTGGAAGCCGCTCGGCATGGAACATCCTGCGTTAATCAACATTGACAGTCGCAAGCACGACAACGAGCACACCTTCGGCGGCATATCAACCACCATCAAGGACCTCGCCAAAATTGGCCAGCTCTACCTCAATAACGGCGTATGGGATGGCAAACGCATCGTGAGCGAAGACTGGATACGCCAAACCGCCGACTGCGACACCAGTTATTACGGCTATCATTTCAACTGGTACAACATCAACTACGAAGGCTTTATCCGGCCACAGTATTCGGGATATTATGCGCTGGGCATCTGCGAACAAGTGCTATACGTCAACCCTTACAAGAACCTTGTCATGGTGAGAATCGGACTACAAAACAACTGCGGTACAGTAATTCCGGTTTTGTTTGAGCAACTGAGCGGTCCCTGGCCGGTAGCAAGGGAATTTCCATACCAAACGCTCCGACCAGAATGAACTGCTTAATTCCTCAGAGGAGTACATGATTGGCAAAGAAAAAACTAAACAAATAATCGGCGAAGTGACTGAAGCAGTGAATAAATGGAAGACTTTTGCATTTCGCCTTGGCATATCCAAACGGGAGATGGACATGCTTGCCAAAGTATATAAACATTCGCTAAAATGAAACTGAAGAAAAGGAAAATCAAGTATTCGGCAATATTTTTCCTCTGCTGGTTTGCCCTTTTGGTCTTTCTGGTGGATGGAATTCTGAAATTCCAAACATTGGTTGACTATTTCGGATCTTACGCCTTTGTAGAAATTACGTTATTGCTGTTGGTCATTCTACCCACATCGGCCGTATATATATTTACCAAAGAATAACAGTACGGAATATAGTCACCAACCTTCATTTATGGAAGAACAAAACATCCTTGACATACGTACCCGCAACGAGTTTCGCCAATGGCTTGAAACCCACCATGCGACAGAGAAAGCGTGTTGGGTGGGCGTAAAACGCGGTCGCCCCACCGACGACGGGAAGTTCTGGTATCTCGACGCGGTGGAGGAGGCGCTCTGCTTCGGGTGGATCGACAGCCGCCAGAAGCCCATCAACGGGGTGCTGATGCAGTGTTTCACGCCGAGAAAGCGCAACAGTCTCTGGTCGGAACTGAACAAGGAGCGTGCGCGGCGGTTGGAGAAGTTGGGACGGATGACCGATGCAGGACGGCGGGTGCTGCCCCTGATGGGCGCGCGCCGCTTCCGCATCGACGAGGACGTGGAAGCGGCGTTGAAGGCCGCGCGGGCGTGGACAAAGTTCAAGTCCTTCCCGTCCCTGTACCAGCGCATCCGCGCCTACAACGTGGCCTTCTACAAGAAGAGGGACGCTCAGATGTACCAGCAAGCCCTCGCCCACCTCGTCGAAGAGACGAAAAAGGGAAAGATGTTCGGCGATTGGAACGATTATGGCCGGCTGTTGGACTACTGATTTTCAATTACGCAAACGAACAAAACGACAATAAAACAAGTTCAAGATATGAGATACTACATCGTTGACGCTTTCACCGACCATCCCTTCGGCGGCACCGCGGCAGTGGTGGCGGAGGGGGAATTGTTGACGGAATAACAAAAACGGTAATTCATCAAAACTATAGGCAAATGGAAATCAAAGCAGTAAAATTCAGAAAAGAGGGTTTCTACACCCAGCCTTTTGTCATGGGCGGCGAAGAAGGCCCCGACAAATTCGACCGCAACATCCGCTATCGCGGCAGCTTGCAAAACTACCTCATCGACACCGGCAGCGAGGTGATTCTCGTCGATACCGGACTTCCCGCCGGCACGCCCGAAGAGAATCCCGACGAGAACAGCCCAGCTTTTACCGGCAAGGACATTTGCTCCTATATGGAGGCTTTTGCAGCCCTCGGCTACAAGCCCGAACAGGTGACCAAGATCCTGCTCACCCACAAACACGCCGACCACAGTGGCGAACTGAAAAGCTTCCCCAACGCCAAAGTCTATGTCAATGCCGACGAGATGGACGCCGCCGAGCTCCAGGGGCTTGGAAATCTCGTCCCCGTCACCTTCACCGACGGCCCCTACTACAATTTCCCCGACAGTCAGAAAATCCACGACGGCATCTACCTCATCAAGGCCAAGGGGCATACCAAGGGCAACAGCATCATCGTGGTGGAAAACGACGGCTTGTTCTATATGCTTCATGGCGACATCACTTACGTGGACGAAGCGTTGTATGAGGACAAACTCTCCGTGGTTTTCGACGACCTGTCCGCCGCCCGCGAGACGCAGGACCGCATCCGCGAGTTCATCCGCAACCATCCCACCGTCTATTGCGGCACCCACACCCCGCAGGGTTACGAGAACTTGGAGGCCAAGCGCGTAATGGACCTCGACCACCCCGTGCCGACCGTCCTGGCCGAAGTGGATTTCAGCAAACAGCAGGCCTCCGGCAAATACGTCTGCTCCATCTGCGGCTACGTGTATGATCCCGCCGAACACGACGGCGTGGCCTTCGAAGACCTGCCGGAAGACTGGAAGTGCCCGAGATGTAAACAGGGGAAGGAGAAGTTCAATAGGGCGTAAAGGTGTGTACAAGAGGTTCAAGGACTATCCAATAAAAACCGGATGAATATGGAATACAAAACGTTGAACAATGGACTGAAGATGCCGATGGTCGGCCTTGGGGTCTATAACATCCCCGAAAAAGAGACGCAAAGGGTGGTGGAAGACGCCTTGTCGGTGGGCTACCGCAGCATTGACACGGCCGCCATGTACGAAAACGAGAAAGGCGT
>CAMVBK010000004.1:0-117112 GCA_947165685.1 uncultured Bacteroidales bacterium
ACTCTCGGATAATAGACTGTTGTACTCATAACTGTGAATTTGATTGGTGAATATTGAATGAATTTCTAATTGCTAATTCCTAATTCCTCATTCCTAATTGGACTCTCCCCAGTAGCGTTCCGCGCCCTCCTTCCAGATCACGTAACTGCCGCCGTTGGCGCCGATGTAGCGGCCCTTGCTGAAGGCGACGTGGCCTTCCACCCAGATCTTCTCGTCCGCGTCGAACATCACGCTCTTGGCGGTGCGGCCCACCGGCTGGCTGCCGTCGGCCTGGCTGGTGAAGATCACCAGCTTGGTGCGCAAGGCGTGCTTCAGCTGCATATACTGCCGGAAGGTCAGCCCCGTGTATTGGAAACTGTCGATCACCACGAACATCGGGCTGCGCTGCCGCTTCATCCGGGCGGCAAGGTCGGCGATGAGGCCTTCCGCGTCGCCGTATTCCGGCTCCGTCACCAGCATACGTCTGCCCACCTCCTGCATCCCGGTCTCCCGGAGAGCCTTGGCAAAGGTCAGCCCGCTGCCCTCCTCCAAGCTCACATACAACCCGCGCCCGAATTTGGTCAGTTCCTTGCAGAGCTGCATCACGAAGCGGGTCTTGCCGTTGCCGCTGCGCCCCCACACAAACCACACGCCGCTGCTCTCCATCGGCCCGAAAGCCTCCGCCCAAGCGCCCGTCAGCTCCAGCGTGCGGTACTTCTTGTCCATGATGTTCTGTATGGTCAGTGCCCGTTTCATGGCCGCCTATCTGATGTCCAACACGGTTTTGATGAAATCGACTGTCAACGGTTCGCCGGTGATGTCGGCCTCCCGCATCGCGGGCACCAGCACGTCGTGCAGCTCGCCGTAGTTGTCGCAGTTCTCACGAAGGAAGCGCACCAGCTCACGGTCGGTTATGTCGTCCAGGAATCCGGGGAAACGTCTGTCGATGGGCTCCAGTCTCCTCACCCCGAACTTCACCCTGCGCCAGAACTGCGGGATGCCGTTCTTGTTGCGGCGCTTCAGGGTCTCGATGTTCGTCAGCAGCTGGTCAGTGCCCACCAGCACCACGCTGCACGACTTGTTCAGGTGGTCGTAGAGGCTCTTCATGGCGCACAGCGCAGCCTGCTTCATGTACTCGCTCTCGTCGAAGATGATCTGCGGCTCCAGCCCGTTGGCGCGCTTTTCCTCCAGATGGCGGATGGCGGCGTTCAGCCTGCCCGTGCGCGTGCGGGCCTCCACGTTGATCTTCAGCGCGGTGATGATCTTTTCAATCAGGTCGGTGATGTTGTCGGTCTGGCTCACCGTCACGATGTAGGTGTCGGCCGGGTATTTGCGGCGGAACAGGTCGCACACGTAGCTCTTGCCGCAGCCAGTCTCCCCGATGATCAGGTTCGTGCCGCCCACCTCCTTGGCCACCTGCAGACTCACCAGAATGCGTTCCATCTGCGGTGTCACCACCGTCTTCCAATACTCCTTCTTCAAGGTGAAACCCACATAGTCGGCCAGTTTCTGCCAGTATTTGTCGGCAATCTCCACCGTCTTGCCCGTCTTGGTGTCGGCCATCGTGTGCGTCTTGCCGTTGAACATGTCGCTCACGTACTTCGCGCTGACCCCGGCGTTCCGCGCCAGGTCGTTCTGGCTCAGCCCGTGCTCGGCCGCATACTCCTTCGCGGCCTTCACAATTTGCTGTTTCTGTTCTGATTTCATAATATATCGGTATTAAATTCAACTCCTATTGGATAAACTCCGCGAAATCCACCCGCTTGTGCAGGTAGTCCGCGCTCTGCCGCCTTTGCTCCCGTTCGGTCTCCACCGCCTCTTTCTCCATCGCGGTGGCCAGCGCCTTGCGTGCGCTGCCGGTGAGCCGTGCCTGGTTGCGGCGGTCCTTGTGCCGTCCGTCGCTGTCGGTGAGCAGCACCTTGGTCAGCATCACCTCATCCTTGCCCACCTCTTCCATCAGCGAGCGCACGCGGTCATAGTCCTCGGCGTTGCGCTCCATCACCATCTCCTTCAGGTCGCGGTTGTATTGGCGCACGCGGGTCAGCTCGTCGCTGTCGCCCTCCTGGCGGTCGCCCAAGGCCATCGGCTGCACATGCTTCCGCTCGCACACGAAGCGCACACGGTCGCTGTCGCCGGCCACCAACACACGCTCCATATCGGCGGGGTCGTACTTCACCGTCCAGTCCAGGTAGTTGTACTGGCGGAACTGGGTGTCAAAGCAATCGAAATAATACTGGGTTCCCGAAATGGTGGGGCAGATGCCCATCGGCTGCAGCCGGATGGTGCGTGTGGTGCTTTCCCCAAGGTAATAGAGGTAGTCGGCTTCGGTGAGTTCATAGCGTTCCGTCTCGGGAAGGGCGTTGAACGCCGCCATATAGTCCTGCAGCTTGGCCCTGCGCTCGCAGGCGATGATGTATTCGATCTGCTTGCGGCAGCCCGCCTCGTCCGGGAAGCCCTTCTTGATCTTGTCCAAGTAGTCCGGGTTGGGCTGGCTCTTCGACTTCACCCCGTAGCCCGCCCAGTTGGGCATCTCCAGCTGGCAGTAGTCGCGGTTCAGGTGCTTGAAGTAGGGCTCCACCACCTTGCTCTTGGCGTTTTTCACGCGGGCGGGGGTGTAGTGCTTCGCCGAGGCCGCCTCGTAGAACGACTGCAGCGTCCCCCTGCCGTAGTGGTCGGTCTGGATCTGCGCCGGGCGGTACATCTTGCCGAACAGCTCCCGGGTGTGGCGCATCGCGTTGCGGAAGGCTTCGCGGATCAGCGCGGCGGTCTCATGGTCGCCGATGGCGTAGCCAATGGGGTACTTCACGCTCGGATCCAGCACCACCACCACGGTCAGGCGGTTGTGGTAGGTGGTCACGCTGTGGCCGTTGCGGTCAACGCTGGTCTTCTGGTAGAGCAGCTCCACGTCCCATCCGTCGGCGGTCCAGTACATCATGCCCGCGCTCGGGGCGCTGCGCTTCACCAGCATCTGGCGGTTGTTGTTAAACGCCGTTTCACCGGCGTTGAGGCCGTAGGTAAAGAGGTCCCACTTGCGGCGGTAGTTGTCCACCGTCGATGCGCAGATCGTCTTCCATTCCATCTTCGCGGCCATCGTGTTATAAAGAATGGTGATTTGTTCGTTGTCGAGGTTGCGGTAGTTGCCCAGGAGCATCCGCAGGGTGCTCTCCTGGTCGGCGGTGAGCACTTTGCCGGCGTTGCGGTTCTTATGGTAGCCGCTCACAATGCAGGCGTAGCCCTCGCGCCGGTATTCGGCCACCTTGTCCGCCAGTCTGCGTTCGCTTTCCGGAAGGGTGTGGGCATAGCGTTCGTCGTTGCGCACGGCGTTCACCGCGCTGCTGATGTAGGCGTTCACGCCCACGTTGCCGCCGAGGGCCTTGATGAACGGTTTGCGCCAGTTCTGGCACTTCACCGCCGCGTTCAGGATGCGGGCGTTGGCCGTGTATTTGGCCTGTGCCTCCGGCGACAGGTGGCTGCCGTCCTCGAAGGTGTATTCCGCGAAGAAGCGTTCCGCCTCGTAGTCCGGTTCAATCAGCGCCGTGAAGGCGGCGTAGCGTTCCGTGGCCTTGGGGTCGCCGAACTTCTCCACATAGGCCTCCTTCAGCCGTCCGGGCATGTTGTCCCAGCGGATCAGCGAGGGGTTGTCCTCGCCGCCGCCGCGTTTCACCACGTCGATCTTCTGACGTGCCACCAGCTTCTTGTAGTTGGCATACGTCACAATCCCGTCGGTCATCTCGCGGCTGCTCACGCACAATATGTTATTATAGTACATCGCCATGGTCCCGGGTTATTCGTAAATGGGGATTCCGCCGTAGTCTCTCACGGCCACCGCCCTGATGTTGCGGGCCGTCTGGCTGTCGCCCTTGCCGTTCAGCACGTTGCTCACCCACACGGGCGACACCTTGAACCTCCGCGCCAGCTGCAGCCCCGTGCCCTTCTTCGTCCATACCTTCTTCGGTGTTTTCTCCATTGTAACTTCGTTTTGAAATTTTCGTATTTTTACACGCCAGTTTTATGATTAAACTGCGCGGCAAAATTAGAAAAAAATCTAATCGCTCGGCTAAATTTTGAGAAAAAAATCTACTTTTAAATGGATGCGAAGTCTAACTTATTGATTTTCATAAAAGAAAAAAATCTTTCAAAGACGGATTTTTATAAAAAAACAGGTCTGTCGAATGGCTTTTTGGACAAAGGAGGGAGTGTTACATCGGCAAATTTAGAGACAATTCTAAAATCATTTCCTGAAATTTCGCTGGATTGGTTAGTCACCGGCAGCGGTCCGATGCTGCGTAGCGACCTCCCGGCAGCGCACCCTGCGACGGAGCCCGGCGCGGGCATCCCGCTCATCCCCATCAACGCGATGGCGGGCGTGTTCACCGGCGAGCAGTCGGTGCTGGAACTTGAATGCGAACGCTACGTGGTCCCCGCCTTCAAAGATGCCGAGTTCCTTATCACCGTCAAGGGCAGCTCCATGATACCCAAGTACTACAGCGGCGACATCGTGGCCTGTAAACGTATGCCTTTGGACACCTTCTTCCAGTGGAACAAGGTCTATGTGCTCGACACCGAGCAGGGGCCGCTCATCAAGCGCGTGAAGAAGGGCGCCACCGACGAAACGCTCTCCATCTTCAGCGACAACCCCGATTACGAGCCCTTCGAGCTCCCGCGCACCAAGATCTACCACATCGCACTCGTGGTGGGTGTGATCCGTTTGGAGTAGCACGCAGGTGCCCTCACGGCACCCACACAGAGCGCACATTTTCCCGCGCGCACACTTTCAGGCGGCAAAAATCCGGCAAAATACCACTTAAACAACTGAAAACAAGAAGTTTAACCGCAAAAACAAGGCGAAAACACCCTTAAATTATCGGGTCAACTCACGCGCAAAAACCGTCAACTCGCGTCAAAAAGGGTGAATATGGGGGATTAACTCCCGCTATCCAAAAACGTGTTTTTGTCCCCACAATTGTCCCCACAATTGTCCCCACAACCCGTTTTTTCGCCTCCGAAACACCCCTGTTGCACCTCTGTTGAAACGATGGAAAACGGCCGTTTCAATCCGTGCACACCCGCCCGGATCCGTGTCATCGGCACTCCCACCGCAACACACGAAAAAGCCCGCAGAATCGGCCATTTACAGCCATTCCACGGGCAAAATACAACCTCGGCAAACCCCGATTAAACTTTTGCTATAGAAAACGGGCTCCTCGCCCGTCAAAAATTAAACCAAAATATAAGTTTTGGTACAGTTTGTTTTGTTTCAGCCTTCCGGCTAATTTAGGCATAAATCATTGTTTTTCAGGCAATTTTCAGGCAAAATTTTCTCAGATGACGTTGTACGGTTTGTTCTGGGCCCGATAAATTGAATATTTTTGCAGCGTTGTTTGCTGAATCTGACGTTCTTGGGCTTCGCGCCATGGTAAGCTGCAACGAGAAACAAGTCAGGAATGGAAGCCACGGAAGAATATGAAACGTTTCATACTTGCAGTTTGCATATTGACGGCAGTCGTGGGCGCTTTTGCGCAGCGGGACTATTACATCGGGGTTCCGCTTCACGAAGCGAATGTGAAGGATTCTGCCAGAATAGTGCTCGACATCCTGCCGTGGAATCTCAACGGACGGCTGGATGAGGGTAAAATGTCGCGCTATTTGGAACCGCTAAAACATTTTTTGACAGAGCACCCAGGCTTCAAGTGCAACATCCACTTGTACGGAGTTGAATTGAATGAGGAAAAAAACCTCGCTTTCACAACGTATCAAGCCAAGAGGCTGGGCGAATATTTTACATACGAGGACACTCTTTTTGAAAGAAATTGTCTCAACGAGATTATTCCGCACGGCACATACAACCCATTGTTCAAGGATATTCATCCGGACAGCAATAACCGAATACAAGGGTCGAGCCGCTTTTTATCTTCGGGAATGCGTGATTGTGGAGCTGATTCAACCAAAGCCCCTCCACACGATGGTGCATAAGTCCGTGTTCACGTCGCATCCTATTGACGCAGTGGACATGGCACCCTCCTTCCCTGGTGGGTCTGCTGCTTTTTTCAAGTACCTCTGTGACCGTATGGATTATTCAGTGGTTGGCCAAAGCGATGTCGTGGGATCGGTTGTGGTGGAGTTCGATATCGACGCTTTCGGTCAGGTCAGCAAACCGAAACTGACTCTCCGTCTGTTCCCCGCCTTGGACGAGCAGGCGCTCCATATTGTCAATGAGATGCCCCGTTGGAATCCTGCCGCGAAAAACGGTCTTCCTGTGGCCTGCCGGTATCGACTGATCCTGTATTACGGTCTCTTTTAGTGATCACCCGCGTAACGTACGGAATAATTTTCCCGTGATCCTTGTGATCTACGGAGATTATTTTCGCGCCATCTCTCCCCGAAATCCTGCGAAATCCGACCCGAGAAATTAACTAATCAAGTCTGAATAGTTAAAATTATTTTTCAACTTATTGAATGTCAGGGATGAAAAAATTTCACAAAACCCTTGACAAAGGCTTGGTTTCGTTGTATATTTGCAGACGGAAATATCATTTATCAATCAACAAAACAAAGTGTTATGACGAACATTATAGAAGTTGAAAACAAGATCATCACCCTCAGAGACCAGCAGGTGATATTGGACTCCGACGTGGCGGAACTGTACGGTGTGCGGACAAAAGAAATCAACCAAGCGGTAAGAAACAATCCCGAGAAGTTTCCCGAAGGCTACATTTTCGAATTGATCGAAGTGGAGAAATCAGAACTGGTCAAAATTTTTGACCGGTTCAACAGACAGAAACATTCAACAGCGCCTCCCAAGGCCTTCACCGAAAAAGGCCTTTATATGTTGGCGACCATTCTGAAAAGTCCGCAGGCGGTGGAGACCACGATCGCGATTGTGGAAGCGTATGCAAAAATGAAAGAGTTGTCGAGGGTTATCATACAGGTTCCGCAGCAGGAGGAGAACTCCGTGGAGCAGAAGACGTTGCTGCAGCGCGGTGGCCAGTTGGTAGAAGACCTGCTGACGGATGTGATGCCGGTCCAGAGCAGCGAGACCTCCTTTGAGCTGAACTTGGCGATGTTCAAGTTCAAACATTCGGTGAAACGGGAGAACGACGAAGAAATCCGCGCCTTGAAGGAGCGGGTGGAGGAATTGGAACGGAAACAGAAGGCGAACCAATGAAAAGCGAGTAAACGCCCTTCCCCGTTGTATATTTGCAGGCGGAAATATCATTTATCAATCATCAAAACAAAGTGTTATGACGAACATTATAGAAGTTGAAAACAAGATCATCACCCTCAGAGACCAGCAGGTGATATTGGACTCCGACGTGGCGGAACTGTACGGTGTGCAGACAAAGGAAATTAACCAAGCGGTGAGGAACAATCCCGAGAAATTTCCGCAAGGATACATTTTCCAACTGGAAAACCAAGAATTTAAGGATTTGCGGTCAAAATTTTTGACCACAAAATATCAAAAGACTCGCCAGCTGCCCAAAGCTTTCACCGAGAAAGGCCTCTACATGCTGGCGACCATTCTGAAAAGTCCGCAGGCGGTGCGAAGACCGTTTTAAGATCGAATCAGTAACCAGTGGCTAATCAAGCGTAATTAATAATATTTGAGAGATTTTAAAAGTTGTAATATAATACAATTTTTGTAATTTTGCATCCGAAGAAGAAGATTCTTGCGTATAAGAACTATTACCGCGATTTTATGTCTAAACTAACTGAGATTGAACAAAATAAGATAAAACGCGCATTGTTGCTCTTTGAAACAGAAGATAAGATTCCCAAACATTATATTGGATATATTCGAGACGGATTGTTCGAATTTCGTGTTACATGAGAATAAAGAGTTTCGCTTATTCTTTATTTATGATGGGAATACTATGATCGTTTTGTTCAATTGTTTTACCAAAAAATCAAGGAAAACACCTAAAAAGGAAATAGATAAAGCTTTAAAAATCAGGGAGGAATATAGAGATGCAAAACAACGAGGTATTATATGATGTAAGCGCGGAACTTGAACGGGATTTTGGTCCCAAAGGTTCAGAAAGCCGAAAATTAGCAGAAGACAAGGCGTGGGAGGAATACAACGCGCAAATTCTGCTTGATGCCAGAAAAAACGCTGGCTTGACTCAACAGGAACTTGCCGAAAGAATAGGTGCCGACAAGAGTTACGTGTCGCGGGTGGAACGGGGACTCATAATCCCGTCTGTTTCAACACTCTATCGCATTGCTGCCGCCATGGGGTTGACGGTGGAACTGAAACCATCTGTTTGATTCCCCAAAATTCTCACAATCCACGGATATAATCTCCACATAACCTGTAGCGAAAAATTTTTTCCCTTCGAGTGTTACCTTTTGCTATTTTTGCGTCATCATCATGAACAAGGCGAAAAATGGAGAATGTAGCATTTTGGGAACGGATGTATGCGGCCAACATCGGTAGGATGATCGGCGCTTGTCACCGCTATGTCAATGACTTGGCGTTGGCGGAGGATCTGGCGCACGAGGCATTCCTCAAGGCGATGGAACGCTCCGACACTTACCGTGCCACCGGCCGCTTCGAGGCCTGGCTGATGCGCATCACCGTGAACCACGCCATCCAGCATCTGCGCGAAAGCATGGATACCGTGCCGTTTGTGGAGGAGGAAATGCCGAATGTTACCACGGAGGAGACATCCATTTGGGAGATGGACTTCACGCAGGAGGAATTGCTCGAAGCGGTGCAACAACTGCCGGTTCCCCAACGCACCGTCTTCAACCTTTATGCCATTGACAACCAGCCACATGCCTACATTGCCGACCTGCTGAACATCTCCATCGCCAGCTCCAAGGAGACGCTCTACCGCGCCCGTAAACGGTTGCGACAGCTGCTCACCCAAATGGCCGAAGAGAAAGAAAAACGCAAAAAGGGAGTTTTTGTCATGATACTACTATTCTTGTTACAGCATTCCGAGGCCGCGCGCACCGACCGGATGTTCCGACAGGGGCTTTCCGGACTGTGCTATGCGCCTGCGAAGCCGTTATCCGCCGCCCAAATCCGTCAGGCGGCGGCAGATGCACCCTCCAGTCCCGGGATCTTCGTGGCGACTCATCGCGTGGCCCTGACCACCGCCGCCATTGCAGGCATCGCCGGCGGTGTTTGTGCGTGGCAGATTGCCCGTACTTCACTAACCGACAATACGTTGCCTGACCCATTGCCGACTACCGAGTCGCCCGTCGGCGCTCCTGCGGACAGTCTTGCCGCGACCGAAGTACCGATTGATATTCCCGAAGTGGCAGCGCCAGCCAAACCTCGTGAAGTGAAAAGCAAACCCGAAATCATCGTCGTCACCAAAGAGATTGTGGTGAACGACACGGTGGTGGTCCGCGACACCGCAATAGTGAAAGACACGGTCTATTTAATGCAAAAGCCATGAAAGGGAAGATTGTTGTTGTGTTTATCATCTTAGTATTCAGTACTATAGGATGCCTTTCCGCACAAAGCACAGACACTATGTATGTGGTGAAGCGGCACGTGGTGCGCGACACCGTCTATGTGCGCGATACGTTGCGCGTGCAGGACACCGTCATCATCGCCGACTACATTCACAGCGAGGAATTCAAGCAGCTGTTTTACGAGCTGAATGGTGCTGATGGGCAGACGCCGTCCGATTCGTTGGAAAAATTGTGGGCGCAGACCGTTACCTTTTTGGAAAATCGCGTCATCCAGTATGAACAGCAAAATGTATCCACAATGGACAGCATCAAAAAATACGGATTGGCGGGACTCATGCTTTTAGGGTTGAACTCCCTCGCACCCGCACAGACAGAGACTCCGCAACCCGCGAACTCGCCTCATATCAAGACAGAGCCGGTTCTTCACGACAGTCCTTTCAACGGATTCCACTTCGGCTATACGGCGGAGGCGGACATCGTACATCCTATAGAGTTGATTGACGTAACTACCGGCAAAGAAATCTACACGCAGCCTCGATTGGGTGGACGCGTTGGATTGGAATTTTCCTATCACTTCGCAGATTTTTTGGGGATATCCGCTGCTCTGGATCTGGGAATTCAAGGATTATCCATGGTAGGCCTTAAAGATTATTTCGGTGTCTCAATGCCTCTTAAGTTTGAATTTCATTATCCTCTCGCTGACAAATTATGGATAACGGCAAATGTTGGCACTCAGATTCGGATGCCTTGGAGAACTTTTCTCTATGGTTTTGATGGATCGAGAGGGAGTAATGAATCCAGTGATTATTCAGATGATTTTCAGCAAATAGGTTATCAAAACTATGTTTACAACAGAAACGTTTTTTATGCTGACATAATGACCGATGTTGGTGTGTATTTTCAATTACCCAGTCAGAATTACCTTCGTTTTTTAGTTGGATTGAATGTTGCCACAATAGACTTTGCTCAAGGATATGTTAGCCATCACCAATATGACGGAATGCAGTACATGTTTCAGCGAAACCACTACCTCTATTTCCAAATCGCCTATCTCCATGGTTTCAGCAAGCAGCGAGCTGTCAAGCAGGCGCAACCGCATTGGAATGATGACAAGTCCCTTTATCGTCATGAGTTCCGGTTAGGGGTGAGCGACCACTTCGGTTTTCTTGGCCGATGGGCTCACCAATACACTACGCTCGATTATGGTGGAGAGCAGGTTCGCACCACTTCCACGGATTATCACTTCACGCCTGTGGTCTCGCTGGATTATCACTACCGCGCCGCCAAATGGTTTTGGTTGGGACTTTCCACTGGCTACAGTTTCATGAAAGAAAAACTCTATGTCGGGAATGCTGTTTTTCCTGATGCTTTTCATTGGGATTGTAAGGAACACCATTTCTTGATTATGCCTTCGTTACGATTTTCCTACTTAAACCGTCCGCACGTGACGCTCTACTCCGGTGTTGCCGTGGGAGTGCTCATCAATCGTGGCAACCGCTACTATGGCGATCTATCTACACTGCCAGAGTTCGTGCCGGCGGCGTGGGGCTTCTTGCCGGCGGAGCTGCCTGACCACACCTCAGCAGGTTCCGCGTTCCAGCTGACCGCCTTCGGGGTGAAAGCCGGCGCAAAACACTGGTTCGGCAGTTTTGAAGCGGGTATCGGCATCAAGGGGTTTGTCAATTTGGGGGTCGGGTACGAGTTTTAGTTTCATGTTTCAGTAAAAAAAGATTTGGTCATGAAAAAGAGATTCTATATTGCATTGGTTTTGGGCATAGTGGTTCTTTCCTTCAGCCAGTGTCGCAAAACGCCGTTCTGCTACTCGGTTCCTCAAGATTTCTGGAACGATTATTTCCCGTATGAAAAAGGACAGGCCGTGACTTTCCGTAATGAATTCGGAGAAACCAAAACATTCATTGTGAAAGATGTCTATGTGAACTTTGGCCTATTCGAACCCTATACAGACGATGCTAATCCAATGCCACATTGTGACTCTCATGCGTCGGTTGGACTTGCTGACGGGGATGATGCTGTCTGGATCTATTTTGAAATGTTTAGTAACTCATACGAGAAAGGAAAATACTCTTTCTATTACGCTCTCCGTTTCGATTTTCAACAAGATGCGCTTCCCGGGGCGGAATATGATTGGTGGAAAAAGGCTCAATGTTTTACGAATCAGCAATATGGCAATATCAAATCGCTGTATAAATTATTCGGGAAAACGGTGGAATTTGAAAAAGAAAGCTACGGTGGAGAATCTCCCGACAATATTTATGGCGTGAAGTGCGTGAGAGGCAAGGGACTGAGTGAATTCAGCGAAAAAAAGAAAGGGTGCACTTGGAAGTTGGTGGAATCCATTTGAAAAGATAGAAAAAGCCTCTTTGTCCCTATAACAGTTGTATTGATGCTTTAGCCATCGGCGAAAAATTTCCATTCCCCACAAATTTTTTATGCCAGAATACTCCATTCCCCGCAAATCTCGGAGATTCCGAATTCCAAGCCAAAAGCTAATAGCCAACAGCCAATTGCAAAAAAATATACCTTTGCATCCTCCAATTGTAGATTGTAACATTATGGACTGTAAAGAGATACGTCACCAATTGCATCGCATGGCCGAACCTTCTAACGAGGAATTGAAGACTTCCGCTTTCATCAGACACGAGCTGGAACGCCTTGCGCCGACAAAGATTCTCACCTTCCCGAAAGGAAACCACCTGCTGGCGGAGTTCGACTTCGGGGGCGGCGGAAAGACCGTGCTGCTCCGTGCCGACATGGACGCGGTGCGGGTCAACGAGACGCTGAATCTGCCGTACAAGTCTGAAACCGAGGGTGTTTCCCACAAATGCGGGCACGACGGGCACAGCACAATCATGTTGCGCGTGGCGGAGATGCTGCACGAGAAGCCGCTGCCATCGGGCAGAGTGCTGCTGCTCTTCCAAGGGGCGGAGGAGACCGGCGAGGGGGCGCGGCAGATTCTCGAAAGCGGAATCCTGCAATCCTACAACATCGATTGCGCCTACGCCCTGCACAACATCCCTGCCGAACCAGTCGGCACAATCATTTGCAGACCAGGAAGTTTCACCTGTTCCGTCATCAGCTGCGACATTGTGTTAACGGGCAAAACCGCCCACGCCGCCGAACCGTGGAACGCGGTGTCCCCGTATGTGGCGGCGCAGCGCATCACCGATTATGTGATGGCACTGAACCGGCACGATGCCCTTCAGGATGATTTCTGCGTGGCCACGCTCATCGAATTTCGGGTGGGCAGCCAAGCCTACGGGGTGGCCGCCGGCGACGGCGTGTTGCGCTTCACCATCCGCACCCGCGAAGACGACCGTCTCCAACAGATTATCTCCGAAATTGAAGATAAAGCAAAAGCGGAAGCCAGAGCCGACAACCTGCAATGCGAGATTCGCTGGATTGAGTATTTCGCCGCCGCGCGCAATGCAGAAAAAGCCGTGCAGTCTATCAGAGAATGCGCCGAGTGTCTGCACTTTTCCTATCAGGAAAAGCCGGTTCCCTTCTTCTGGGGTGAAGACTTCGGACTCTTCACGCAGCATTACCCTGGTGCGCTGTTCGGTTTGGGCTCTGGCACCCACCAGCCGCCCCTGCACCATCCTGACTTCAACTTCCCGGATGATATTATAGAGACGGGTGCGCGGATGTTTTATTCCCTAATCTCTATTTGAAGCCTTCTTCTACCGAGATTTTGCTTCCGCTGGGGGTGCTCAAGGGATACTTTTTGTTTCTGCACAATCGATTCAGAATACTCCTTCTGTTCACAAATCACTGTTCATTATTCACAAAAAAAAATGTATTTTTGCCACTCGTAAAATTTTTGCGCCAAAATGTAGTAAATGAGTTTCTAACCCGTTAAACGAAAGGAGGTTATTTCATGGTTGACACCATCAATTTCGGTGCCTACAAATGGCATCACATCACCAATCCGACTGTAGAAGACCTGGATTTCTTACGAGATAACTTCCACTTCCACCCGTTGGACATTGAGGACTGTTCCAGTTTCGTCCAACGTCCCAAAATCGACATTTACGACGACTATTTCTTCCTGGTACTCCATTTCCCGTTGCTCGACCAGCGCACAAAACTGGTGAAAACCGAGGAAACCAAGATGTTTTGGGGGCAGGACTTTCTGATTACGGTGGGCAACTCGCATTACGTGGTGCAGGACCTCTTCAACCTGAAAAAAATCGATCCGGAACCCGAGGACGAGGACGAAATCAGTGGCACCTCCGATGCCATGCTCTACCATATTCTATACAGAATGATGAAGGAGACCTTCCTCATCGTGGAGCGTCTCGGCACTGAAATCGACTTCATCAGCCGAGAGCTGTTCAGCAGCAAACCCGAGAGAATCATCGAGCAGATCTCCATCATCCGAAAAAACATCATCCAGATGAACACCATGTTCAAACCGCAGCTGCGCCTCTTCAAGATGTTTGAGAGCGGCGAAGTGAAAGGGTTCGCCGACGACATGGAAGAATACTGGGGCAATATCCTCGACTTTTTCCAGAAAATGTGGGATATGGTCGATGACTACGGCGAATTGGTGGCCGGCCTCTCCAACACCTTCGATTCGCTGCAGACCAACAAGACCAACGAAATCATGCGCATGCTGACCATTATCTCCACCATAGTGCTTCCATTGACCTTTATATCAGGTCTTTACGGCATGAACGTGCGACTCCCTTGGGCAGAATCCCCTTACGCATTCCTCTATGTCATGGCACTCTGCCTCCTGATTTCCGCAGTGTTGATTATTTTCTTCTTGAGAAAGCATTGGTTGTGAATGATGATGGGTGAAATGTACAGGACTCCGTTGAAAATATTGCAGTTAGAAAAGGGCGACTTCCATACGTTGTTGAACGGGTCGGTGGGTGGCCATCGGATGCGAATCGTCTTAGATACGGGCGCTTCGCACAGCTGTATCGACAAACAGTTTGTGAATCAGATATTTCCGGATATGGATATGGAAAAGAACGAGGGAGTGAATGCGGGCATCGGAGGAATGGGCTTCGAAGTGCTGGTGGCCGACCTTCCCGACTTCCGGCTGGGTCGCTACCGGCAAGCATCCTTCCCGAACACGGCCGTCATTGACTTCACCCATATCAATAACGCCTATCGGATGCTGCATCGCAAGCCCGTGCAGATGATTCTCGGCAACGACTTCTGCATCAAGCACAAAGCTGTCATCGACTATGAACGCAACCAATTTATTTTCCACAAGTCATAGTCATAGTTATTAGTCATAGTCATAGTCATTAGTCATAGTCACCAACCATAGCCATGAACGACAACACTATCAAGAAAAAAATCTTAGGAGTGGATCCCGGCACCAACATCATGGGATACGCCTTGTTGGACACGGAACTGAACAAGTCGGAAGTGGAGGTGCTCAGCGTGTTGCAAATGACCAAGTTAGGCGATGCGTACGCAAAGCTGAAATATATCTACGAGAAAATCAACGGCATTATTGAACAGTATCAGCCCGACATTCTGGCCATCGAGGCACCGTTTTATGGTAAAAACGTGCAGTCAATGCTGAAACTGGGGCGTGCGCAGGGGATTGTCATCGCGGCCTCGCTCCATGCAGGCATGGAGGTCTATGAGTATTCGCCGCGTAAAATCAAGCAGTCCATCACAGGCAACGGGAATGCCTCTAAGGAACAGGTGTCGGATATGCTGTGCCGAATGTACCCCATCTCCGAGCACATCCAGTTCCTCGACGCCACGGATGCCCTGGCGGTGGCCGTTTGCCACCATCTGCAGCACAAGGTGGTCTTCGGAAAATCGGCGGCGACCAACTGGAAGAGCTTCATCGCGCAAAACGCGGACCGAGTGGTGAGATGACCTTTCAAGCACTCTGTGGAAAACTAATCTTTGTGTTATGAATGTATTCGCTCGTTATTCTCCCTTTATCCAAGACTACATCTACCGCTCCGGCTGGCAGTCGTTGCGGGGGGTGCAGAATGCCGCCGGCGATGCCCTCTTCAGTACCGACGACAACGTGCTGCTCACCGCCTCCACTGCCTCCGGCAAGACCGAGGCCGCCTTTTTCCCCATCCTGACCCTCCTCGACGAGGAACCCTCGCGAACCGTGGGAGTGCTCTATATTGCGCCGCTTAAGGCCCTCATCAACGATCAGTTCGAGCGATTGGACGAGCTGTGCGAGGAGGCTGGCATCCGTGTCACGCGGTGGCACGGCGATGTCGGGCAGACCCGCAAGCGGCAACTGCTGCGCAAACCCTCCGGCATCCTGCAGATTACCCCTGAGTCGTTGGAGTCGCTGCTCATCAACAAGCACGGGGAAATCACCGCTCTTTTCGGCGATTTGCGCTTCATTGTCATCGACGAAATTCACTCGTTGTTGCGCGGCGACCGCGGGATGCAGACATTCTGCCTTATCGAGCGCCTCTGCCGTATGGCAGGATGCAATCCCCGCCGGGTCGGGCTGTCGGCCACCATCGGCAACCCCGAAGCGGCGGGAGAGTTCCTGTCCGCCGGCAGCGGCCGCCGCACCCTCATCCCCAAATTCGATGGAGGGAAGGAAGTATGGCGGCTCTCCATGGAACACTTCTTCAACAACGGACCGCAAGCGGACGAGGGGAAAGACATCGCGGCGCAGGATCCGGTGCCTGAACCGTCAAGCGACACGGCTCCGAAAGCCGCTGACCCTGGCATCGGCTACATCTTCGAACATACAAGAGGGAAAAAATGCCTGGTTTTCACCAACTCCCGTGAGGAGTGTGAGACGGTGTGCCAGCAGCTGCGGCAGTATTGCGAGGCGAACCATGAGCCTGAACGTTTCCTTATCCACCATGGCAACCTGTCGGCCTCTTACCGGGAAAGCGCGGAACAGGAGATGAAGGACGACAGCTCGTTGATGTCGGTGTGTGCCACGGCCACGTTGGAGCTTGGCATTGACGTGGGACGATTGGAGCGGGCCTTCCAAATTGACGCTCCCTTCACCGTGTCGGGGTTTCTGCAACGCATGGGACGCACCGGCCGCCGTGGCGACCCGTCGGAGATGTGGTTTGTGATGCGCGAGGAACACCCTGATGCGCGTGCCATGCTCCCCGACATGATTCCATGGTATCTGATCCAGGGCATCGCGCTTGTGCAACTCTATATTGAGGAGCGGTTTGTGGAACCTCCGCGCACCGACCGCATGCCCTACAGCCTGCTCTACCATCAGACCATGAGCACCCTGGCCTCCTGCGGCGAGATGACGCCTGCAGAGCTGGCCTCCCGCGTGCTCACCCTCTCCAGCTTCCGGCACATCTCTCAAGACGACTACCGCCTGCTGCTCCGCCATCTCCTCGACAAAGATCATATTCAGCGAACTGAAAACGGTGGACTGATCCTCGGACTCCCCGGCGAACGCATCGTCAACAACTTCAAGTTCTATGCCGTCTTCCAGGAGAATGTCGAATACACGGTTCGTACCGGCTCCGAGCAGTTGGGTACTATCGTGAAACCGCCACCGCCTGGTGATAAAATCGCTATCGCGGGACGTGTGTGGGTGGTTGACGAGGTCGATCACCAGCGGCGCGAGGTCTATTGCACCCTCGTGAAGGGCAACATTCCCGCTTACTTCGGCGACTGCGCCGGTGATATCCACACGCGCATCCTCGAACGTATGCACGGAGTGCTGTCCGAGGAGAAAAACTACCCCTACCTGATGCGCCATGCAGTGTGCCGCCTGCGCGATGCACGCGACACCTTCTTGAAATCGGGCATGGTAGATCGTCCGCTCGTCAACCTCGGGGGCAAGATGTGGGTGTTATTCCCTTGGATAGGCAGTTATGCCTTCCTCGCGTTGGAACGTCTGTTGAAGATAAAGTGTGCCAAGAGCTTGGGCATCAAAGGATTCACTTCCTCCCGCCCCTACTATATGCAGTTTACGATGCAGGCAAGTGAAGCAGAGTTCTACAGGGTGGTGGCCGAAGAGGCCGCCAAGAGTTTCGACCCTCTGGAACTGGTCTATCCCAACGAGGTTCCCTTGTTCGAAAAATACGATGAACACTTGCCCGAGGCGCTGGTGCGCAAGGGCTTTGCGTACGGTGTTCTTGACATAAATGGGATGAAAAACAGGGTGCGTGGATGGTGAAAAACGGCCAGTTGCTGTTCTAATGTCGAAAAAATGCTACTGTTGAGCACCCTGCGGCTTGTTCGTAACCAATTAAAAATCAATCATTTGCGTACATATAATTCTCTGTGCCAAATTTTTTTTTCAAATTATGTGATTTTTTTTCGTCTATAGGTGTTTTCTATTTGATTTTTTTGTATTTTTGCAGCGTTGTTTTATGTCGAAAGACAGACAGCGGTTTTTCACTATTCCGTTAGAGTGAACCTGGACAATTCACAAATATTTGCGCGGATTAGAGGATAAGCCTACCTGTTGAGTATTGTCAAAAAAAAGGTGGGGTTAATTCTATGTCATCTTGCAAATTGGGAGTCCAGGTCCTACTCTGAAGATGATTCTAGAACGAAACTCCACTTTTTTTCTTGTTGATAGTGCAAATGTTGTTTAATGTGAAATTTTGATTCCAATGCAATTCAAAGCGCACGAAATGAGGCTGTTTAATCTTGGAAACCGTAATGGTATGAAGGCTCGTGTCACGAATTTGGGCGGGCGCGTCGTTTCCATCGTGGTTCCTGACAAGGACGGTTTCCCTCGTGACGTGGTGCTTGGGTTCGACCGGCTTGAAGATTATCGGCCGGAGAATCATCTTTCCGACTTCGGTGCTGTCATCGGACGGTATGCCAACCGTCTGAAAAACGGGCAGATAACTATAGACGGAAAGATTTGGCAGCTGCCGCAGAATGACGGTCCCAACTGTCTTCACGGGGGACCGAACGGTTGGCAGTATCATGATTTCACAGTCGTGGCCGAAAGTGAAAAACAGCTGGTGCTTGGTCTGTTAAGTCCCGATGGCGACAGCGGATTCCCAGGCGAGGTTCGTTCCCGTATCACTTATACATTGTCAGATGATAATGCGTTAGATATTGAATACGAAGCGATTACCGATAAGCCGACCGTCATTAACATGACCAATCACAGCTATTTTAATCTCAATGGCGATGCTTCTGCTGACATTTTGAACCATCTGCTGACAATTGATGCCGACCGATACACCCCGATAGAGGAGTCTTTTATCCCGACGGGCGAATTGGCTGAAGTGGATGGCACCCCGATGGATTTCCGAATGGCAAAAACTGTCGGAGAGGACATTTCGGCGGACTTCGAACAGCTGCGGCGTGGGCGAGGCTATGACCACAATTGGGTGCTCAACACGCGTGGCGACGACACACGCGCGTGCGCCCGTTTGGAGAGTCCTGTCACCGGCATTGTTATGGAGGTTTTCACCACCGAGCCAGGTTTGCAGGTCTATACTGGTAACTTTTTGAACGGTTCGATGACGGGGAAGGGTGGGGTAGTCTATCAACAACGTGTGGGCATTTGTCTTGAAACACAGAAGTTTCCAGATTCGCCGAACCAAAAATGGCCGGAGTCAAATGCTTTTTTGCGTCCAGGTGAACTCTATCGGAGTAGAACACGATTCCAATTCGGAATTGTCAGTGCAAAGTGACACGTCGCAAGTCCAGCATGTTCACTGGGTTCGTGCCCATGCCGTGCACGCGCTTTTGCACAAAACGGGCCACTTTGTCATAATATAGAATGACAAAGGGCGCATCATCAACAAGCATCGAATCCATTCTCATGTAATATTCGGTGCGTAGCGAGTCTTTGGTGCAATGCTGCGATTTCTCGTATAGCTGGTCGAATGCCGGATTCACGTAGTGCGTGTAGTTGGAGCCGTTGGGCTGCAGGTTTTTGGAATAAAACAGCGACATCTGGTTTTCCGCATCGGGATAGTCGCATATCCAGGACGCCCGGAAAAACGGAAGCTGGTAGCTGCGCATCATCTCGCGCTGCTGGGCTGCCTGTGCCACATCTATATTCAACGTGATGCCAATCTGCTCCAGTTCATGCTGGATATATTGGCAGAGGTCCGCATACTGCGCCGAAACGGTCAGCGTGATAGGAGGCAGCCCCTTGCCGTTGGGGTAGCCCGCCTCTGCAAGCAGTTGCAAGGCCTTCTGAGGATTGTAGTCATAGCCTCCTGTGCACTCTGGGGCATACGAAGGCATCCCGCGCGGCACAAAACCGCCATCACCGGCGTAACCCATGTTGTTGCGCAAATATTTCATCATCTTTTCTCGGTCGAAACCGTAGTTTATGGCCTGCCGTATGCGTTTGTCCATCAGAGGGTTAACTCCTTCCGTGGGCTTAAGGTTGAAGCCTAAGTACTCCGTGTTCAGATATGGTCCGGTAATTAGTCTGACTTTGTCGGCATATTCGGGGTTGAGACGACCCTCCTTGGTGAGCAGTGCATCCTTGTAGCTGGGATCCACTCCCGACATGAAATCGAGCGAACCTTTCATGAATTCCATGAAGACAGACTGTTTGTCAACGATGAACGACACCGCCACGGCATCAATGTAGGGAAGACGCTTGCCTGTGGAGTCGGTTTCGAAATAGTTGGGGTTCTTGCGCATCACTAACTTCACCCCTTCCTCCCACATCTGCATTTGGAACGGGCCCGTGCCGACAGGGAATTTCCGGAAGTCCTTGCCGTAGCGTTCCACGACTTCGTGTGGCACTACCGAGCAATATTTCATGGTGAGAATACCTAAAAAAGGCGGGAAAGGTTCTGATAGTTCGATTTGGAAAACAGTGTCATTCAACGCTTTGAAAGCAGGAACGCCGTTTTTGTCACGTTTTACCTTTTGGAAAATCCACGCTCCGGGTGAGGCCACGTCAGGATTGAGGATGCGTCCCAGACTATAGACGAAATCGGATGCGGTGACATATCTCGGTCCGTTGAACGGAAAGAACTCGGTCTGGTGGAACTGTACATCGTTGCGAAGAAAGAACGTGTAGGTTCTGCCATCTTCGGAAATAGTCCAGCTTTTGGCGATGGCCGGCACCACCTGCAATTGGTCGTCCATATCCACCAAACCGTTGTAGAGCTGGTTGCAGGGCCAGATGGCAGCCTGCCCCGAGGCAAATGCCGGATCCAGGCTCAAGATGCCGCTCGACTCGTTGTAATGGAAAATCTGTTTGTCAGGATGGTCAAATCCCGACTTGCAGGAAGCGGCTAAAATGCTTATAATGAGAATTGTAAATAAGTTCAGACCCGTTTTCCTCATGTTACGACAATGCCTGGTTTATTTTCTTGGAAGATTCTAACAGGGAATTGTACTCTTCTGGCGTAATATCGATGTAGAAATAGTAGATTGGGTTGACCTGTTTTCCGCCTTTGATTACCTCATAGTGCAGATGCGAGCCAGATGACATACCTGTAGAACCTACATAACCAATTAGTTGCCCGCGTTTAACCTTTTGTCCGGGTTTCACGGCGGCTTTCGACATGTGGGCGTAGAGGGTCTGGTAAGAATATCCGTGGTTCAGCAGGATGCAAATGCCGTAGCCTGAACCGGGATTCTCGCGCGAAACGGTTCCGTCGGCGGTGGCATAGATGGGTGTGCCTTTAGGAGCTGCAATATCGATGCCTGTATGATTGCGCAATGTCTTGAGAATCGGATGGTAACGTTTTCCGAAACCGGATGTGATGGTGTACATGTTCTTCAATGGACGGATGGCTGGAATGGCGGCGAGCATCTCCGCCTTGGAGTTCGCGATTCGTTCCAGTGTGTCTAACGACTTGGTTTGCACCGCCAGCCTGACCACCAGTTGGTCGGCTTTTTTGTTAGCGGCTTTCAGCAGCGTGTAGGCCTCGGACCGTGACAAGCTGTCGTATCGAGTGTCTTCCACTAACAACGGATAGCGCTCGGAAACAGGTACGGGATCTGCCTCAAAGACATTGCGGTAGATGTTGTCGTCGCGGTCTTCGATGTCCGCCAGCACCTCTGCCATTACGTCTATCCGTGCGGTCAGGTAGTCCACCTCGTCCTTTAGTTCGTTGTTCTCTTTTTCTAAAAGCTTGACTTTCGGAGAATCAATGAAGTAGAAGGCGATCCAAACGAATACCAAGGCAAAAGCCACACCGCTGGCAAACACCCAGACGATGCGCTTAAACAGGTGCTTGAAACTGATCTTGACCTTTTCGTAGGTAAGCGTTTTCGGATTGAAATGATAGAATGACTTCGGCATTTTCCTTAATTACATCCGATACAAATCTGGTCGCCAATGCCGTAGCTGTTGATGCTTCCGCTGTTTCTCTTGATGAGGATTTTCAGTTGAATGCCATATCGTTGAGCGATATAGCGATAGGTATCGCCTTCCTGCAGGGTGTGGTACGGAACGGAAGATTTCGTGCTCTTCATTTCCAGATAAATCACTTCGTCCTCAATGGGTTCCGACCCGTCATACACGTCATTGTAGAGCCTTAGGTTCTTTTCGGTCATCTGCATGGCGTTGGCCAACTTCTGATAGGTGTCGCCGGCGCGTGCCAGGATGAATTTGGTTTTGTTGTTTTCATAGACGGGGCGGCTTGTGTAGGGGTAATAAGCTGATTTATAAGGTACTGCATACGGGTCTAACACAAAGATGTTCAATCCGTTCACCTTTTCCGGCAGGTTGGAGACATTGTCTGTCGTCGGTGAGGTGGTTTTTGTTGGTTCTTCTGTCTGCTTTTTCGGTTTTTCGTTTTTTTCAACAATCACCTGGATGCCGTTCACCTCCATCGTGTCTGCTTTGGCTCCTGTTTTCTTCGAATCGGTTTTTTTCTCCGGTTCAGATTTTTTCTGCTTTGGCTGTTGTGTCTCAGCGATAACGGGCTCGTCATTCTTCGTTTTTGCAGGTTGCTTGGTCTCTGCAGGGCGGCTCGATTCAGAAACAGTACGCACCGGTTCTGCGTTCTGAGCCGCCTGTTTCGGTTGTTCCGCCACAACAGGTCGCTCTACGCGTTCAGGTTGGGGCTTCTGTACGGCTCTCAATGCAGTGGTGTCGCCCAATTTCTGTGCGACTTTGCGGTCGTAGTGCATCAGATAGTATTTATCGATGATGGAGATAAGCGTGTCGGCGTATTTTGGATTGCCGGAAAACCCCGCCTCTAACAAACCGTTGGCCCAGGACTTATAGTCCGTTATGGGGTAGTAGAACAGTTTCACATAGCGGCTGCGGGTGGATAAGAAAAGGGAATGGTCGCGGTACGACTCGGCATCGGTGGCGTATTTCCGATAGCAGTTCTCGCGGTTTTTGTCGGCTGGGCGGTAGTAGGTGTCGCCTTTCCATTCCTGGGTATGGCACATGATGGCGAAATGGTTGTGGCATTCGCGCACCAAGTCGTTTGTCCCCGCCTGCGATGCGTAGATGGCCTGCGCTAGCGTAATGCTGGCCGGAACCCCGTAGAGTTCCATCTCCTGCATTGCAAGATCCTTATATTCATCAATGTAGTCATAAATGCGATCCTCCATCGTGTATTGTGCCGACACGAAAGAAATCAAACATAATCCGGTCAATAAACTGAATATTCTTTTCATCGTTTTATAATTTATCTTCTCAATAATATTTGGTCACCCGGTTGGATGACGGTATTTTCTTCTAACATGTTGTATTTCAAAATATAGCGAAGTTGCACGCCATAGCGTTGGGCGATGTAGCGCAACGTCTCACCCGACTGCACCGTATGCACACGCATGGCATTGCCACGAGCCTTCGCCTCCACATACACAATTTCGTTCTCCACAGGCTCGTCGTTCGGGCCTGCATCGTTGAACTTGCGCAGATTTTCGGACATCACCAGGATGTCTTGCGCAATTTTCTCATACGTGTCACCTTTTTCCGCAATCACGAAGTAGGTGTTGTTGTTCTTGAACACTTTCCGATAGGTGAACGGGCTCTGGTCGGAAGGGTATTCGCTGCCGATGGCGGTGAAGACTTTTTTTCCGGGTTTTCTGACATTGGCAGGCTTGTCGGCGGCTTTCGGATTTTCAGCCACGGGCCTGTTTTCAATCTCGGTAAGCGGGCTTTTCCCGTGGGTCTGCTGATAAGCCGTATCCAAGGCGGCAATGTTGAACCGCTCGATAAGACTGATGAGCCGTTCGGCGTATTGCGGGTTGGTGGCGTAGCCGTCCTGCTTAAGCGTCCGCGCCCACGCTTTATAGTCCATAATGTCCAGTTGGAAAAGGTTGGCGTAGCGTTTGCGGGAGGTCAGGAAAAGAGAGTGGTCGTTGTAGGACTCCTCCACGGTAGCGTACTTGCGGAAGCACTCCTGTAGCTCGTCATCGTCGATGAGGATGGTGTCGCCCGTCCATTCGTGGCATTTGATGCCGAAATGGTTGTTTCCTTCCACAGCCAACCTGCTCTTGCCGCAGGCGCTCTCGAAAATGCCCTGCGCCACTGTGATGCTGGCGGGAATCTTGTATTCGTGCAT
Organism: uncultured Bacteroidales bacterium; assembly: GCA_947165685.1. Taxonomy (GTDB): domain Bacteria; phylum Bacteroidota; class Bacteroidia; order Bacteroidales; family WCHB1-69; genus F23-D06. Next base: position 23,829 of record CAMVBK010000004.1, read on the forward strand.
CTTTTTCACCGCCACGTCGGCATACCGTGCAATGTAGTCGCGAATGTCCTGTTCGTTGTATTGTGCGTGCCCGGCTGTTGCAGCAGCCATGACACATACGAGGCATAGTATTGTTCTTATCTGTTTACTCATCTTATTGTTTTTCGTTTCGTCCTCCACACTGCGGTTACTGCCTTGTGTGACCAGCCCTACACTACGCTGCGCTGCGCTTGTGTGACTGTCCCCACACTGCGCTACGCTTGTGTGGGGTTATTTGCACTTCGTGCGTTTTGCCTCTTCGAGGCTGCTTAAGGAACTATTTCTAAAATATTTGGCGTTACCGAACATAACTGCTAACTACTAATTACTAACTGTTCAATCCTTCTTCGACCAGCTTGGTGTAGAATTGTTTAATATCCAAGCCTTGGCTCTTCAATTGCGCAGGGATGATGCTCAAGGCGGTTTGTCCTGGTATTGTGTTGACCTCCAGGAAGTACGGTATGCGGGCTTCCTCATCGAGGATGAAATCGACTCGCACGATGCCCTTGCAGTCGAGCTGGCGGAACACGGTTTCGGAGTATTGGCGCACGAGTTCCTGCATGTCGGGGGCGATGTCGGCGGGGGTGATGAGGCTGTGGCCCACGTCGGTGTATTTGGCGTCGTAGTCGTAGAATTCGTTGTGGGCGACAATTTCGGTGATGCCGATCATTTGCACGTTGCCGTAAGCCGTTGTGACGCCGCAGGCCAGTTCTCGACCGTGGATCATCTTTTCCACAATCAATTGGTTGTCGTATTTCAGTGCCTCCGTGAATGCCGCCTCCAGTTCCTCGCGACTGTGCACTTTCGTCACCCCAACGCTGGAGCCGGAGTTGCAGGATTTCACGAAGCAGGGGTAGCCGCAGACCTCCTCGATGCGCTCCACATCCATCGGGTCGCCGGCATAAAAATGCAAGGACGGCGCAATGGGGATGCCAAGTTGCGCTACAGCCAGATTACAGTAGAACTTGTTGAATGTCAGTGCGGAAGGGAAAAAACCGCAGCCAGCATAACGCTGTCCGATCATCTCGAAGTAACTCTGCAGCTTGCCGTTCTCGCCGGGTGTGCCGTGGATGGCAATAAATGCCAGGTCGAAAGTGACCTTCTGCCCGTCAATGGTCAGGGAAAAATCGTTTTTGTCGATTTGGAAAATCCGACCGTCTGAAGCTTGATAATGCCAGTCACGACCCTTGAAATGAATCAAATAGGGCTCGAACAATGTCTTGTCCAATTGTTGGAAAATGTTGTCGCCAGACCGCAGGGACACCTCGTATTCGCCTGAGTCCCCGCCCGCTATTACTGCAATTTTATACATAGTTATTCCAAAATATATACAAATGGCAAATATAGTGTTATTTCAGGAGGCATCCTGCTTTTGGAAAATTGTTTTTTAACAGCAAAATGTGTATTATTCCGTGTATGTCGCGCCGTCTTTCTTGCGTTTGGCGGTATGGGATATTTAGTTGAATAATGCGGGCAAAAACAGCGGATTGAGAATTTTGTGTATCTTTGCCGTTTGTTTTTTAAAGATGTAGGCATCAATGGAAAAACTGAAGAAAATATTACCGGATATTCTCAAGATGATTCTTTTCGTAGGTTTGGGAATATTGTTTATCTGGTTGTCAATCAAGGATTTGAGCAAAGATGACATTCAGATGATTTTCTCCTCCATGGCTTTGGTCAACAATCCTCGCGGGTGGCTTTTCATTTCCCTTTCCGTGTTGGCCATAGTGGCTGCCGACCTCATCCGTGCGGAACGGGCGCGGCTTCTGCTCAATTCCATTCACTACAAGCCTCGCTTTTCCATGATGTTCTACTCGGTGATGGTCTGCTATATCGCCAACCTTGCTCTGCCGCGGCTCGGCGAGATCCTGCGATGCTCTTTTCTGCAGCGCTACGAGAATGTGCCGTTCCAGAAGTCGCTCGGGACGGTCATATTGGAACGCGCCGTCGATGTGGTTTGTTGGCTCTTCCTGCTCGTCATCGCCCTGTTTTTGAACAATGGCCTGCTGTCAAGGCTGATAGTTGATCAAAGTACGCAGATGACCTTGCAGCAGTGGTTTGAGGCGAAGGGTCTCAGCTATTTGGGTAACTACCTGCTATACATTGTTTTGGCTGTTATCGTTTTGCTGATCGTGCTCGTCCGTGCCACCCGTTTTTGGTGGCAGAAGAAGCCCGCTCTCGTGAAGGTGGCCGACTTCTTCAAGGGCATTTGGCGCGGTTTCATTTCCATCAAGGATCTTCCGAATCCTTGGTATTTCGTCTTGTGGACGGTCGCCATGTGGATTTGCTACTATTTCGGGGTCTATTTCTTCTTCCATGCCCTTCCGTATCTGCAGCATATCGGCTTTGGCGCAGCGTTCACGGTGCTGATATTTGGTACTATCGCCTTCATGATTTCGCAAGGCGGGCTGGGCGCCTACCCGCTCATCACGGCCGGCATTGTCATGCTCTACGGCATCTCCTATACGCAGGGGCTTGCTGCCGGCTGGATTGGCTGGATTCTGCAAACTGCCGTTTCGTTGGTACTTGGTTTATTCTCCTTGGTCGTCACTTCTTTCTACAAGCGTCATGATGCGGCGCAAGAAACCGTGGAACATGGGCAAGATTGACCATCAAATAGAGGAAAAGATTGTCGCGAGGGATTTTTTCCTTCACTATGACATTAAACGGCACGGCCAAAGGGTTGTCTTTACCAATGGCTGTTTCGATGTGCTCCACTTCGGGCACGTGCATTATCTGGCTCAAGCCAGGCAGTTGGGCGACCTACTAGTGGTCGGGCTCAACAGCGACGACTCCGTCCGGCGGCTGAAAGGCCCTTCGCGGCCGATAAACGGGGAAAGAGAGCGCGCTTACGTTTTGGCTGCCCTCGCGTGCGTGGATTTTGTGGTGGTCTTTGGCGAGGACACCCCGCAGGAACTCATCGAGACTGTGCGCCCCGATGTGCTGGTCAAAGGCGGGGATTACGAGATCGCCAACATTGTCGGGGCCGATTTTGTGACGGAAAATGGAGGTGTCGTTACGACCATTCCCTTCGTGGAAGGTTTCTCCTCTACTCAAATTATAGAAAAGTTAAATACCAAATAATGAGAAAGTTACATATTGCTATACTGATGTTTTTTGTCGCTTCCGTGACGGCGCAAAACGTGGATGTCACTTCTTTTTCCCAGAATATCGTGCTGGCCGATTCGCAGGCCGTACCGAAGGCCGTGGTGCGACAATTAGCCTCATATCCTTCTGTATCAGAGCTATATGAGATTCCTGCGTATGGGTTATATCAGCAATACTGGGATACGGTCCATCTTCGTAGCCGGATGCTGGAGATTCCTTTCTCCAACGACCGCTTGATGCTGATGTTGGTACAGGATGCCAACAATCCGTTCGTGATGCCGTGCCAATTCGACAAGGTGCGGTTGGCCTATGGTGAGACAAAAAATGGCGGCTTCCATCCTGGTATCGATTTGAAGACGGAATCACAGACCCTTGTCAAAAGTTGCTTCGACGGTGTGGTGCGTATGGCAAGGGACTACGGTGACTATGGCTCCACGGTGGTGGTGCGCCACTACAATGGTTTGGAGACTGTATATGCTCATCTCGACAAACTGTGTGTGAAACCCAATCAAATGGTGAAGGCCGGTCAAGTGGTTGGGCAGACTGGTACCACTGGCAACACCAAAGAGTGCGTTCTGCACTTTGAAACCCGTTTCATGAACGAATGTTTTGATCCGGAACTGGTCATTGACTTTGAGGAGGAGGATGTGTTGCAGAACAACATGGCACTGATGTCTCGCGACTTCAACATTTTGCCATTGGATGCGGTGGGTGCTTGGAAGCCTGTTGCCCCCAAGCCAAAGGCCGCAGCACCGGAAATCAAGCCAGAGCTGGCACCGGTGGGGAAACCCCAACCGTCATCTCCGAGCGTCGTTCCCGGAGCGCAAGCGTCCGAGGTCGTTGAGCAAACAGCCCCCAAAGTCCAGCCACAGCCACAATCCTCCGAAGCTGTTTACCATACGGTTGCCGCTGGTGAAAATCTTTACCGCATTTCCTTAAAGTACAATACAACAGTTGATAAAATACTGAAGCTCAACAATCTTAAGAATGCCGACATGATTGTAGAAGGGCAAAAACTACGGGTAAAATAAAGCAGAAGCATAGTTACGTGCCTCTGCGTGGGAATGAATTCTGTTAGCGGATACCCTATTCCGTAATCGTTTCTTTTTCCTTAAACGCAAAGATGAACGCCACTGCGACCACAAGGGCGTAGGCGGCGAAGATGTACCACGATGTGGACCAGCCCTGTATGATAGAGGCCGGTTCCGCGTGGTTCTTCAAGGGTGTGAAGACGTAGTGGTTGAGGACGGCTTGTGCCGCGAAAGTGCCGAGGGTGGCACCTATACCGTTGGTCATCAGCATGAAGAGCCCTTGCGCCGAGGCTCGGATGGAGGGGTCGGTCTGCTGGTCCACGAAGAGCGATCCGCTGATGTTGAAGAAATCAAAGGCCACGCCATAGACAATGCAGGAGAGGATGAAAAGCCACACGCCCGGTCCGGGGTTGCCGAGGCCGAAGAAGCCGAAGCGAAGCACCCAGGCGAACATGGCGATTAGCATCACTTTTTTAATGCCGAACCGCTTCAGGAAGAAAGGAATCAGCAGAATGCACAGCGTTTCAGAGATTTGCGACAGCGAAATGAGCATGTTGGCATGCTTTACTCCGAACGTGTCGGCATATTCCGGAATGTGGCCGAAACTGTGAAGGAACGGGTTGGCAAAGCCGTTGGTGATTTGCAAGGAGACCCCCAAGAACATCGAAAAGAAGAAAAAGACCGCCATTCGTCTGTCCTTGAAGAGTTTGAATGCTTGCAGACCGAACATGTCTGCCACAGAGGTGACTTTTCCGTCGTTATTGCTGTTGCATTTCGGCAGCGTGAAGGCATACAGTCCCAAAAGCAGGCCGATACCGCCGCTGGTCACGAACTGGCTGGCAGTTGCCTGGAAACCCAAAAGATCGACGCACCACATGGAGATGATGAAGCCGATGGTGCCGAACACGCGGATGGGCGGAAAGTGCTTCACCCGGTCGAGGTTGGCCAGCTCCAATGCATTGTAAGCCACAGAGTTGGATAGTGCGATGGTGGGCATGTAGAAGGCCACGCCGATGGTGTAGAGGGTGAAAAGCGGTCCGAATTGCACGGTGTCGCCTGCCCCCAGGCCGTAAAGACCGGCACAAATCATGGCCGCTCCGGAGATAAGGTGACTGATACCCAGTACCTTTTGGGCTTGTATCCATCGGTCGGCGATGATGCCTAATATGGCAGGCATGAAGATGGAGACAATGCCTTGTATGGAATAGAAGATGCCGATTTGTCGTCCCAGTCCGTGTGTGGCTAAATAAGTGCCCATGCAGGTGAGATAGGCTCCCCAGACGGCGAACTGGAGAAAATTCATGAGAATGAGTCTGAATTTTACGTTCATATTATTATTATATTGAATAATCGTCAATAGTCATAGTCAAAGTCAATAGTCATAGTCAAAGTCAATAGTCATAGTTCACGACCTCACTTCACCTTGAAATCAAAGAGGCATTTCCCTTCGAGGAAACCTTGTAGGTGGTCATTGAGGTGCACCGGGCCTACACCGACGGGCGTGCCGGTGAACAGAATGTCGCCCATTTTCAATGTGATGAAGCGGGAAACGTAGGCGATGAGTGTGTCGATAGGGAATAACATGTCTCGGGTGTGCCCTTCTTGCACTTTTTCGCCATTGAGCAGAAGGTGGAAATGGAGGTCCTGTGGGTCGGGGAGTTGCGATTTCGGGATAAAATCGCCCACCACGGCGGATCCGTCGAAGGCTTTGGCAATCTCCCATGGCTCGCCTTCTGCCATGCACTTGCGTTGGAGGTCGCGGGCGGTGAAATCCACCCCGAGTCCGATTTCGTCATAATACTTGTGAGCGAACTTCTCTGAGATGCATTTTCCTAACCGATTGATTTTCACAATAATTTCGGTCTCATAGTGAACTTCGTCCGAGAAGTCGGGGAGGAAAAATGGGCGGTTGCAGCGGGTGATGGCAGACTCTGGTTTGAGGAAAAAGACAGGTTTAGTAGGCACTGCATTATGCAGTTCCGCCGCGTGCGCCGCGTAGTTCCGTCCGATGCAGATGAATTTCATACGGCTTAGAAGAAGTTGATGTTCAGGGCGATTTCCACATAGCCGAGGTTGGCGCGCTGGTCCACGTGGGTCAGTCCGTTTTGGGCTTTGCCCTTGCCTTTGAAATAGTTGGTGACCCCTTGCACGTAGTTGATCATCACTCCCGCGCGCATGGTTGGCGTGACCGCGTATTCGAAGCCGACACCCGCGATGAAAGATTCTTTAAGCAGGGCGGCCTCCTGCGAATCTTTTTTCTCCCGCGACCACAATTCATCCCCCAGCAAGTAGCTGTCTTCCTGGGTGGCTTTTAGGTTAAAACTGTGCATCAGACCGAGATTCCCGCAGACGTAGAAGTTGTTGATGGAGTTCGTCTTCATCGTGATCATGGTCGGGATGGTGAGGTATATGGAGCGGTAGGTGCGTTGGGTCTGTGTGCTGTCGGCGATGCCCAGACTTCCTACGGGGATATTGTCGAGGAAGCGCATCTTGCCGCCACAGTGCTCCACGAACAATCCGGTGGAGAAGTAGAAGTTCTTCCGGGGGGTGAGGTTGACGTTGAGGTTGACGCCATAGCGCATGCCCATGACGATGCCGTCTTTTTCATAGCCGACGGTGTGGTCGTACATCCAATCGAAGGCAGGCGCGAAGGTGACGCCGAAGTTGAGCCGCGATCCGAAGCCGGGGTCTTTGAGGTAGGTGGCGGATGGGCGTCCGGCTTTCGGGACGACGGTCTCCTGTGCGTAAACGCTGCCCCAAAGGGTTGTCAATAATATTGTGGACAACAAAAGGATTTTTTTCATAATGGTATCACTTTTAAATTCAACTGCTATAATTTTTCAAAAAGGGTGATTGTGCGGACTTTTTTTGCCGGAGAGAAATGGATTCTGTCAGATTCGTTTGAATTTTGCTGCCACCCACTTGTCTTTCGCCTTGTGATCTTCATATCGGAGCCCGTTTTGGGCGCAGCAGTAGCGCAGGGCGGGCAGGTCCTCTTCGTAGAAGCCGCTCAGGAAGAGCAAAGCCTCGTCGTTCATGCATTGCACGTAAGCGGGAATGTCTTGGAGCAGGATGTTGCGGTTGATGTTGGCGAGGATGACATCGTAGCGGTCGTTGCCCAGCAGCGATGCGTCGCCGAGCAGCACTTTCAGGTTGTCGCAGTGGTTGTGTTGCGCGTTTTCCACGCCGTTGCGGTAGGCCCATTCGTCGTTGTCGATGGCGGTGACGGGGATGGCCCCTTTCATGTAGGCGAGGATGGCCAGCACGCCCGTGCCCGCGCCCATGTCGAGCACTGCCTTGCCGCACACGTCCGTCTCCAACAGGTAGGAGACCATTTGCGCGGTGGTGGCATGATGCGCCGTCCCGAACGACATTTTGGGTTCGATCACGATTTCATAGTCCACGTCCGGACGTGCCGGATGAAACGGGGCGCGGATGTAGCACTTGCCGTCGATCAGCACCGGCTCGTAGTTGGCCTCCCAGGCGGCGTTCCAGTCCTTGTCCTCCATCGGGGTCACGGAGTAGGCGACCTTCACTTCGGGGAACTCCGGATTCTCCAGCATGTCTTTGAACACGTCTTCCCGGTAGTCTTTCTCCGGAATGTAGCACAGCAGTTCCTCTTCGCTGTCGCCGTCCATGAAACTGTCGCATCCGGCATCCGCCATCAGCGAGGTATAGACCTCCTTCCACGGGTCGGCCGGGGTGATTTTCAACTTGATTTCGAGGTACTTCATAAGGGTTTCAAGTTTCAGGTTTATAGTAGAGACACAAAATTTTGCGTCTCTACATTCATGTCTTAAGTCTAATATTCGATCGGTCTTCCCGACAGGTTGAACCACAGTTCCTGTTCCTCCTGTGTCTTCTTGTCCACGATGATCACCTTGTAGGCGGTGAGTTTGTCGGCGAGGCGCTTCACGGTGTAGAACTCCTTGAGTTTGCAAGACTTGTGCTCCTTTTTGAGGTAGTCTTGGATGGTGGCGGAGAGGTTGTCGTTCTTGCCCATTACCCACGTTTCCACCAGTTCGCCGTAGTTGTTATAGACACAGAACTCCTTGCCCCGGGTGGTATAGAAGGCGGCGATGTAGTTCATGTAGCCGTCCTCCGTCCACACTTCGTTGTTCACCTTCGGGTATTTGAGCTTGAAGGCGGCTTTCACGTTCTCGGGCACATTGGAGGCATCGTCGTTGTCGAGGGTCATGTTCATCTTCTCATAGTATTTGTTGAGGGCATCGTCTTCGGCGCTCTCCTTCTTGTCGTTGCCGCCCAGCTCGTAGTCGGGATCCACGGTGCGGATCAGCTTGCCGGCCTTGTCGAAGAAGACGGTGGTGACCAGCTTGGCTTTGTAGTTGGCTTTCTCGTAGAACTCCACCATCGTCTTGTCGTTCTTGTCGGCGCGTTGCTCCTTGACGGCGCTCTTGAACCGCCAGCCGGGGTAGAAGTCGTTGAGGTGCTTGGACATCAGGCCCGTGACAGACTCTTCGGGCATGATGGTGAGGGTTTTCTCCCATACGCCGTTCGGTTTGATATAAACGGCCGTCTTCTTTTCCTGGTTGAGGCAGCGGGCGATGTACATGCTATCGACGAGGAACCAGTTGAGTTCGGCGGGGTGCAGCACTTTCTTCACCAGTGCTTTGGAGACCACATCTGGGACTGTGTTGGCTTTGATGGCGATGTTGCCGTGCTCGTCCTTCACCACGGGCTCGGGTTTCTCTTTCTTGGATTTTGCCTCTTTTTTAGGTTGCTCGTTGGTTTTATTGGCAGTGGTGCTGGCTGGTTTTGACGTTGTACTCGCTGGTTTCGCGGGTGTCTTCGCGGCGGTTTTTGCAGCCTCTTTGGCGGCTTTTTCGGCGGCGGCCTTCTCCTCGGCCTCGCGTTTTGCGGCCGCTTCCTTCTCAGCCTGCCGCTCTGCTGCTGCGGCTTTCGCCTGTTCGATCTTGTCGGGTTGTTTCACGGTAGGATCTTGGAATCCTTCCGGATCATTGCGTGTGAGCAGCTTGTTCATGCCGGTGGATGCGAAAGTCAGCTGCGACGGCTTTGCGCCTACAGCATCCTCTTTCACTTCTAAGTAGTAGTGCGTGCTTACATCCTCCTGCTCTTCCAGAGCGCTGACACTGATGACATAATCGGGGTAGTTTGCCTTCACATAATCAGTGATAGTGGAGGGCAGTTCGCCGGTCGGCACGGCGAAAAGGGTACGAATCCATTCGCCATCGGACGACAGATAGACCTTGCCGTTCGTGGAGCCGTCCTTGATGCTGGCAATGTAGGTGTTGCCATCCTTCATCCAACCCGTGACTTTAGCGTAGGAGTATTGCTCCTCAAGGGTTTGAACGACATCCGAGGGCACTTCGGCAGGTTTCAACTTTTGGGCACCAACGAAGTTGTTATTCCACGTAACTAATTGAATAGCAATAAGTAGCAACGTTGTTAAAATCGTGTTTCTCATATTTGTCAGGATTTGCAAACAAAGGCACAAAAATAAATTTTTTTGTGAAACGGAAAGTGTCTAAATTTGAAAATGCTGCGGACATGCCGAAAATCGGTCTCCGTTATTTCTCCAACCCGAAAAAATAGTATCTTTGCCCCGTTTTCAAAAAATGGAGAATATGAAAATGGACATACTGCTCGGCCTGCAATGGGGCGACGAAGGTAAAGGTAAAATTGTGGATGTTCTGACACCGAAATACGATGTCATTGCGCGTTTTCAGGGTGGTCCGAACGCCGGCCATTCGCTGGAGTTCAATGGACACCGGCACGTGTTGCACATCATCCCGTCCGGCATCTTCCACAAGGAGAAGATCAACATCATCGGTAACGGGGTGGTCATCGACCCGATCATTTTCGAGGAGGAAATCAATGCGCTGGTGGCCATGGGGTTAACCCCGACCGACAACCTTTGCGTCTCCCGTAAGGCACACCTTATCCTGCCCACGCACAAGCTGTTAGACGCGGCTCAGGAAGCGCACAAAGGCAACGCGAAGATTGGTTCCACGCTGAAGGGCATCGGACCGACCTATACCGACAAGACTGCCCGCATGGGACTTCGCGTCTGCGACCTTGAATCCCCCGATTTTGAGGCCAAGTACCGCAAAAACATCGAAGAACATGTCGAGATTTTAAAAAATTTCCGTTTCGACTATGCTGACAAACTTGCAGTTCTGGACGAACAGTGGCGCAAGTCGCTTGACACCCTTCGGAAGTTTCAATTTATTGACAGCGAATATGTTGTCCATCAATATCTCACAGAAGAGAAAACGGTGTTGGCCGAGGGCGCACAGGGCACGCTGCTGGATTTGGAGTTCGGTGCGTATCCATTCGTCACCTCCTCCAATACCATCGCCGCTGGCGCGTTCACTGGACTTGGACTCGCCCCGCATTTCGCCGGACGTGTCTTTGGCATCGTGAAGGCCTATTGCACGCGTGTGGGTAGTGGTCCTTTCCCTACCGAGCTGTTTGACGAAACCGGTGAATTTCTTCGAAAAGAGGGTAATGAATATGGTGCAACTACTGGAAGACCAAGACGTTGCGGTTGGCTCGACCTTGTCGCGCTCCGCTATGCCCTGATGATTAACGGAGTCACCGACATTGCGCTCACTAAGGCCGATGTGCTTGACAAATTCGACGAGATCAAAGTCTGCACCGCCTATCGTGTTAATGGCGAGCTCACCGACCGGATGCCTTCCGCCACCGATGTGGAAATCGAGCCTGTCTATACCACTTTGCCCGGTTGGGAAGCGACGATTTCGGGTTGTAAGACATACGAAGAGCTGCCGCAAATGTTCAAGGACTACATTCGGTTTATTGAGGAGAAAACTGCCACGAAAGTGTCCATCATCTCGGTGAGCCCCGACAGGGACGCCACCATTTTCAGATACTGAGTGCCTTTATGAAAAAAGCGCCGCTGTTTTGGATGTGCTGCCTGCTGTTTTTGGCGGGCGGCTTGTCTGTTTGTGCGCAAGAGACTACCGAGGATGCTTTTCTGCAGATGTTGCGTCAAGAAATGAAAACGCAATATGATTCGCTGCAAAATACGAGTCATCCTCCTTACTATATAGCCTACCGCGTGACGCAGTCAAAGAGGCACCAGGTTTCTGCAAATTTTGGCAAAATCTATGAGAATTCCACGCAAAAAAGTGCATTTCTTACAGTTGAGGTTCGCATTGGAGATTCGAAAATGGATAATCTGCACGGGTTTGACTACCAGAACACCGCCACCCGGATTATTCCGCTTCCGTTGGATGACAATGCGCAGCTGTTGCGCAAAATCCTTCGTGACGAAACGCGGAAAACTGTCCAAGAGGCTGCGTTAACGAGTGTTGAGAATAGGCTACGCGCTAAACTTCTGGATCCTGACGATGAGCGGGAAAGATTCTCATTTCTTCATGGAGATAGGGACGGAATCTATCAAACACCGGCGCAGAATGTACACTTGAATGACGAGCTATGGGAACGAACCTTGCGGCATTGTACCCAATATGACGATATAGAACTGACGGGAAAATCCGCGTCTGTATGGTATCAAGTTACTCGCAAATATTTGGTGACCAGTGATAACACGGATTTTGTGCAGAACAACTTTTCTTCAATGGTCACACTTCGCGTGGAAGGATTAACTGCAGATAATATACCGGAACACATTGAACGTCAATACTATGCACGTGTGCCAGAACTCTTGCCTAATGAAGATGTCCTACAAACGGAAATGGCGGAGATGGTCTCGTTGTTGTCTAATATGCTCCATGCCGATCGCTGCCAGCCTGTCCGTTGTCCTGTGTTGTTCTCGCCAGAAGCTTCTTCTGTATTGATTCATAATATTATAGGACATGATTTTGAAAATCCTGGAAACGGGATTTTTCAAAATCGGATAGGGCAAAAAGTTATGCCAGAAGCCTTTTCAATAGAGAGCCGACCTAACGATTCTAATCTCGGTGGATATTATCTGTTTGATGATGAAGGAGTTAAGGGTGATAACATTCCGCTTGTCCGAAAAGGAGAGTTGAGCGAATTTCTATCTGGGCGTACGCAACGGCCCTTGGCCTATACTTCCAACGGTCATGCCCGGGGAAATCGCCGCTTACCAGTTCCCCGCCAAGCCAATCTTGTGATGGAAACAGATAAACCGTTGAACAACAGTCAATTGTTTGAAAAGCTTGGGATGGAAGCCCAAAACCAATCTTTGGAATATGCCTTATATGTTAAGGAAGTGGATGTAAGGTGTGATACAAATGGTGTGGTAAGTGTTTATCCTACAGTTTGTTATAAGGTGTATTCAGATGGGCGAAAAGCAAAAGAAGAGGTTCGGGATTTGCGGTTGAGCGAAAGCAAACACCAGTGGGTCAGAAATTTAATCGCTGCAGGGGACAAAACAGGTAGTGCGGCTATCGTGTGCCATAGTGAGGATGACGACCTGCTGACAGGCGCTTCTGCTCCGGCATTGCTTTTCCGCAATATCAATGTGCAACCTGTGTCAAAATCCACGAAACTCAGGATAGTGAAAGTAATGGATGGTGAAGGGTCCGTCACACCCATGAATTTGTCGGAACTGCTGCAGAAGTCGGCGCAATATGAATGGGACGTGGATGTCACGCGACTTAAAATTGCTGAAGAGGCGACTCCTTACTATGAAGAGTTTTTGATGACAGACACTCGGACTTTCACCGTTGAAGCCTCAGAAGGAAGTCTGTTTTATGCCAATGAAAAGCCTGTTCGACGATTAGTTCCGCGTCTGTTGTTGGGAAGTAACCTTTTCAACAACGAACATCTTACGGATGCGGTGGAGCCGCCAGTCAGTTATCCTTTGCCTTTTGACGATAGGCTCACGTTTGCCAAGGACTTCCGCGTTGCCGCTGATCAGGAATATCAGAAAGCCTTGGTTCAGTGGAAGACCAAGCAGGCTTTGCTGCCGTCGGCGGAATCACGGAAACAATATCTGCCCGACCGTTCCGAAATCCCTTCTACGCAGACGTATGATGAAAAATCCTTCGATTACCCGTCCTTGAACAATCTGGAACATCTTGCCTGTGAATTATCTGAGAAGTTGGCCAAACACGATTTCCTGAGTCGCTCCAGTGTCCATATATATGTATGGATGGGGAATGTATGTTTCTGGAATAGCGAGAAAACCTTTTATGCGCGCCCTGTCTCGGTCATTGGTGTCCAGTTTTGCGGAACAGTGGATCGGGGTGGCAGGGAGCATTCCTACCGCAAAACTATTTTCCTGCCAAGTTTGGATTCTCTTTTCTCCATTCGTTATCTTGAGACGGAAGCCAGTCAGTGGGTAACCGCTTTGCAGACGCTGAAAAATGAAGGAAAGGAGATGGCGGAATACTACTCAGGGCCTTTGTTGGTGGAAGGGGATGCGGTAGGTCAAATGTTACGTTCGGCTTTGTTGGAACGTAATCCTAATTTGTTGGCCCATAGAGAGCCTGTCTGTTTTGGTAAAGTTAGAACACCTGACTTTGAGGATTTGTTGAATCAGATGGTCACTTCAAAGAAAATCACCATTACAGCGAACAGAGTCGGGGACAGTTTCGACAAATCAGCCTTCTGTCGGCACGACAAAATCGATGCGGAAGGGGTGGAAACCCAAGAAACCGAAATTGTCCGGAATGGTGAGCTGATTTCGTTGCTTGGGAATAGAAATGTCACAAAATCAATGGCTTATAGCAATGGATTTCAACAATTGGCTTTCCATCAAGAGGCCTGTTTTGCCACACGTGGCGTTTCGAGATTGGATTTTGAACATACTGCGAACGTTCCGCATGCAAAACTAAAGCAGTTACTCATCAAGGAAACGAAAAAACAGGGACTGTCCCATGCCTATATCCTTCGTCAGATGGCGGATTGGTCGGATGCAGGTGACCAATCCGGATGCGTGTCAACAGTTGGTCTGTGGCAGCTTTATCGGGTAGATGTGCGGACTGGGCGCGAAACACCTGTCATCGGGGCAACTTCAGTGCCGTTCCATTTTTCCATGTTGGAAGACATTCTTTGCGTTTCAGACATGGATGTGGCGTTCCCTCTCATGACCGCAGTTGCGGGGGCGGCAGGCACTCGCGATTTCCCCTTTGCAGGCGTACCCACGTGCATCGTGGCACCCAAGGGACTGTTGCTGAAGCGATCGAATATCGGTTTTTAGCGTTCTTTTTACCTTTGCCGTTCGATAGCGGTTTGATGGAGAAGTTCCAGAAATCGTTCTATAAATTTCTGATATTCAGTATCTTCATAATGCTTGGCATAGCGCTTTACGACTTGCTGCCATTGTTGAGGCTGCACAACGGCAATATGATTCTTCCGTTTGATGTCCGCGATTTCATCCACTAAGGACATACGTTGATAAAGCAACTCACTGATTTGGTTGTCAATGTTTTCCAGCATGGCCCGTTGTTTCACGAGAATAAAGTCGGGGGCATCGGTGCGCAGGTCGAGCCGTGCAATCATCTGTGCCCACTCCGCAGGGGTCAACTGCTGTTCGGCATCTGACAGGGCTTGCGCTGGGGAGCAGTGGCATTCGGTCATTAGGCCGTCGAATCCATAGTTCATCGCCAGTTGTGACACTTCTGGAATCCAGCGGGTCTGTCCACAAAGATGGGACGGGTCGCAGAGGATGGGGAGTTCGGGCATTCGGACTTTGAGTTCGACGGGAATCTGCCACAGCGGCGCGTTGCGATAGACATTCTCCTGCACATCGGGGAAGCCGCGATGCACAGCCATCACCCGCTTCACATCCGCCTTCAGGAACCGTTCAATATTCCCCAACCAAAGCTTTAGGTCTGGAATCATGGGATTCTTCACCATGACGGTGAAGTCAGAATGGCACATTGAATCGGCAATTTGCTGAACCTCAGTGGGGTTCACGGTTGTACGAGCCCCTACCCATACCACACGGATGCCATGCTTGGCACATAGCTCCACCTGTCGGGCGTTCATAACTTCCACACAAACAGGAATATGGAGAGTATTCTGCACCTCTTCTAACCAAGGCAAGGCCTCCTCACCCGCGCCGGCAAAGCTGTCGGGCGCACTGCGCACTTTCCAGGCTCCGGCGCGGAAATAATGCAGCCTCAAATTGGCAGAACGCGCCTGCTCAACGAGTTGAGTTGCCGTTGTCAACACTTGCTCGCGTGTCTCTGCTGCGCAAGGACCTGCTATCCAGATTTTTCCCATCACTATTCCTCCGTCTCTGGTTCTTCCTCAATATCTGTGAAATACTTCTTCACGAACTTGTTCTTCAAACTTCTGTTACCAAGTTTGTAAGTGAACGACGGCAGTCCCTTCGCCTGGTCGGGTGCCTGGAAGCGGTTTTTGGGCTTCACGCTCGTGATGGCTTCGTTGAAGGCTTTGTCGGAGGAGAATGCCGACACGGCGTTGTTGTCGAACTGGAAGTAGTAGAACTGGTTGTCGAATTCGAAGTAGAGGTACAGGCGGTTGCGGGATCCGCGCTTCTCAATGACGATGCGGCCGGGCACCATCTTATAGACCTGCTTGGCACCGCACACGATCACCGGCAACTTGGTCTGCGACTTGAAGGTGGACTGCTCTTTGTCCCATTCGAAGTCGATGTTCGAGAAGAGGAACTTCACCTGCAGGGCTTCCGGCAGACGGCGGTTCTGCCCTAAGGCCACGTTTCGCTGGTAACGGTCGTATTCCGCCTTGCCCAGAATGTTGTACAGGGCCACGTCGAACGCCTCATCGCCCGACACATCGACGAAATCCAGCGAGGCATTTTCCAACGCCTTGTTCATCAGGTCCATGGACTTTTCGTTGAAGTAGAAATCGATGGAGGTGGTGAGGTGCATTTCGGCGGAGTCCGCCAGCATGTAGTTGACGATGGTACCGCTGGTGACGAAGTTCACGCGGCCGAGTTTCGCGCCCATGTCGATGGTGCCGCTGCCGTGCGCCTCGCAATTGTCGGTGTTCAGTGTGATGATGTTGCCAGGCACCGTCGGATCCATCAGCTTCTCCTTGGAGGCGGCCTTGAATTCACGGGTCTCCTTGTCGTAGGTGATGTAACCGAACACGTTGATGTACTCGGCATCGTTGAATTCATCCTTGGCCACGCCAAAGGCCGTGTAGATGCGACCGGTCTTGTTGCTGGAGGCAATCGCCACCACCACTTTGCGCTCGTCCATGTCTTTGGTGCGGTCGTGCACCTGTAGCATGATGTTGTTGGGATCCACCTGTTGCAGAATCTTCATGCGGGCGTGTTTGATGGAGTCGCAGCCATGGATAATCTCCACGCCGCCGAAATAGGAGAGGAACGGATTGGTGCTGTGCAGCTCGGCGCGGCCGTCGAAAGCGAACTGGTCGCTGAAATGGAAATCTTTCTCTATCGGAATCTTCGCCTCGCCGAAAGTCTCCTTCATGAAATAGATGGTGTCGAAATAGAGGGTCTGCACTCGCTCCTCGGCATCGACATAGTCGTAATAGCCGTTGGCATAGAATTTTGTAGCGCTCTGTACGCGCGTCGTGCAGTTGTAGAGCTCATGGTATTTGTTCTCGCGCCCGGCGATGATGCGCGACTTCTGCAGCACGTCCATGACCGCCTTCTTCCGGATAGTGACATCGCCGTGCAAAGGCGTGATGGCCGCGTCACCCACGTTGATGTAGCGCACGCCGTGGGCGAAGATGATGTTCTTGGCAAAGTCGAACTCGGCATTCACCGCCGTGAATCGGTAATTGGCTTCGGGTAAAACTGCATAAAGTTCATTCCCAGTACTTTGCATGTCAACAAGTTCCTTGATTGGTGTGTTGTCGATATCGGTGTTCTTGTACGGGTCGTCCCACTTGAACCGTAGCATGGTGGAGTCAATCGGATCCCATTCGAATTCCGATGACCTGGCTTTCACTTCGTTCTGTACAAAATAGACCTCGGAAGCCTCGCCATTGGCTAAGAAGTGCCCTTTCCGCGTCTTGAAATCGATGTGGGAGTTGTAGTTGTCGGTGGAGAAGGCGACATCCTTGCCGCCGCTAATGTCGTAGATCCGCAGGTCGGCGGTGTCGGCCAACAGCTCATGGTGTTTGAACTGGAACCAGCGCGACGAGATGTCGGCCCGGTTGAACTTGACGAGGCCCGTGCCGAACATTCCGCCCGGGGTAATCACGGAGTTGCCCGTCAACTTGGTCTCGCGGAAAATGTCCATCGGCTTCTGCATCGTATGGATGAACATTTGGTCTTGATAGGGTTCCCAGTGCAGGTAAGCATCTTCCACCCCCGCTGGCGGAAATTCAGAACCTGCCATCTGTTCATCCACCGTATGCGTGTTGGCGGCTCCGTTGGTGGAATCGATGTAGAAGACCAGGCTGTCGGAGAAGGTGTGCGAAGTGATGTAGTCAATATTTCCTTTTCCTCGCAATCCTCTGTTGCTCAAGCTAATACGTCCTTGATAGCCACCTTTGGTACCATACATGGGCAAGCCTGAAGTGTTATGCACAAAACCCAACGAGAAGTCTTTCTGAACTTTCAGCGGCTCGGCGATGTCGGGGAAAATGCCACCGGAGACCAATGCGCCGCTGAACTTCATGGAGTCAATCACGAAATTGTCCAAATTGACGATACGGAACTGGTTCACAGCGTAATAGAACTTGTTGCGGTCATACACGCCGCCCAACACGTAGGGTTGGTCATAAAACACTTTGCCGCCCTTGCGTGCCTCGAAGATGGGATAGTCGGGATAGTCGGTGAGGCCGCACTTGTTGCCTGGCATGTCGATGTAAAGCACCCCGGAGAGCTCTTCGATCTGGCTGCGGACACGTTGCAGTTTATAGTCGCCGTACATGTCCATCGGGCCGTTCTTGTCCTCCACATACATGATGAGTGTGTCGATGATGTCCATATCGACGAGAAAGCGGTCGTATTCGAATTTGCAGTTGTGGGTCACGAAATCGAACAGACCGCCGATGACCCGGCCGGAGAAGACCATGTCGCGGTTTTTCTTCACTGTGACCAGCTCGTTCATGGGATAGACGTTGACGATTTGTGGGTCGCTCAGCACGAAGAACTCGCAACCGGTGATTTTCAGGTCGTTGGTCAGCAGGTCCAAGGAGGCGTAGTGCGTTTTGGATTCCAGCTTGATATAGTCGTAGTCTTTCTTTTTTACCTGGTTGTTCAGGTATTGCGAGATCTTGCTGCGGTAGCGGATATGGTTGTTGTTGACATCGTATTCGATGAAGCCGCGGGCGGCGAAGTCGATCATCATCGCCTTGATGTCCAACGGGGGTTTGTTGAACCAGCGGATAACGTCTTCGATGGTGAGGTCTTCATAGCCGGCGCTGTTGAACAGTTGCCAAAGCGTGTAGAGCGGGTTTTGCGTGTTGTATCCGGCAATTTCGTGCATCACGCCTTCCTCGTAATAGTTTTGCGATTCGAAAGTGGCCTTTTGGTCGCTGGTGTTTCCCACAATCGGCTTCAGCTCAATGCGTTTCTCGGTGGTGACCCATTGCAGCGACTCCACATACATGTCCAGCTTGTGGTAGGAGTTGAAGAACGGGGAACGGCCCACGCCCTGTTTTGGACGAGAGATGAGCAGGCTCTTTTTCTCGTTGTCGTATTTGAAATTGGCGGCAGGGTGATAGATGGAGTCATTTTCGATATAGACGGCCACTTTCGCATCTTCAGAGAGCAGGTTGTTCGGCCGGATGAGGAAGCTGAGCGACTGGGCGGTGATGATGACTTGCCCTTCATTGTAGATGGTCACTTTGGCGAGAGTGTCGCCTTGACCGGTACCGTAAATGGAGGCTCCGCGCATCTCGAAGCCGCCCACATAGTCCACGTCTTTGTAGAGATTCTTCACAGGCAAAGTGGCTTCGTTGCTGATGAAGCGCGGGTAGGTGGCCTTCTCTTCGGAAGTCGGCAGCACGGCCTTCTCCTCCACGCGACCGAGGACGGGTTGCGCGAACAGCCGCGGATAATAGAAAAGGGCGTTGTCGGCCACCACGCGCGGGAATCGCAAGTCGATGTCGTAGGTCTTCAGCACAGCCTTCACGTTGGACTCCAATCCCGCGCGGTCCCAAGTGACGGTGCCTCCGTTGGCGTTGAACATGAGCTTGTCGGGGTAGTAGCGCCCGTTGACGCCGCTCACGATCAAGCTGTCCTTGGCGGAATACCCCCACAGGTCGATATCCTTGAAGTCGAAATAGGGTTCCTTGTCGAAACCAAGGTGGTCGGCGAAGCCCATGGCCACCCATTTCACATTGTCGCCCTGGTTCAGGATGTTGTCCTGGAAAAAGGCTTCGTAGAGCTTCATCTTGCCCTCGAAGAAGGTGGAACTGTGGTTGATGTGGTAATCCAGGATCTTTTGCCACGTATCGCTTTCACCGGAATATTGGCTTTGCAGAAAGATGCGGTACGTGTGGATAAGGTTCTGGAAATGCGGGATAGGGCGGTGTTTTTTCTTCACCATCTTGTTGGCCTCCTCGATAAATACAGCTTGGTTGCCGGCATCCATCTGAGTGGTCCACATGAGCTCGAATTCTTCCAGAATCTCTTTGGCCTCCTTTTGCCGGTCTTTCGGGACAGAGGCGTAAAACTCCTTCATCTCCTCCACCGTTTTCGCGGGGTCTTTGGAGAAAGATGTAAAACGCTGAGCCTGAGCTAAAAACATTAGGCACAGCAACATATTGACAAAAAGTATCTTCTTCATCGTCACACAGAATAATGGTGCGCAAAGATACAAAAAATGTAGGCTTGAAGCATTAGCTGATTACGCTCCAGTTCGTGTCGCGCTGTATCAGCTTTTCCAACGTTTCGGCTAAACGTTTATGCTCGGGCAAGGCCAGCTCTGGATCCTTTTCGAGGATTTGCTGGGCGTAATTGCGGGTGTAGGCCACCAGCTTTTCGTCTTTGGTGAGGTCGGCGATTTTGAAGTCGAGCATGCCGCTTTGGCGTGTGCCTTGCAGGTCGCCGGGACCGCGCAGTTGCAAGTCAAAGTTAGCGATCTCGAAGCCGTCGTTGGTCTCCACCATTGCGTTCAGACGCTTGCGGCCCTCCGTGGAGAGCTCGTATTTGGACATGAGGATGCAGTACGACTGGTTGCCGCCTCTGCCTACGCGCCCCCGCAATTGATGCAGTTGCGACAATCCGAACCGCTCGGCGTTTTCGATCACCATCACGGTGGCGTTCGGCACGTCGATACCCACCTCAATTACCGTGGTGGAGAGCAGAATCTGGATCTCGTTCTTCTTGAAATGGGTCATGATGTAGTCCTTTTCCTCAGCTTTCATCTTGCCGTGCACCACCCCGATGCTGTAGGTCGGAGGTGGGAAGCTTCGCTCGATGGCCTCATAGCCCGCCTGCAAGTCCAGCAGGTCTAAGGCTTCCGATTCTTGGATCAATGGATAGACTACATATACTTGGCGGCCTGCTGCGATTTGCTGTTTCATGAAACCGAACAGTTTTAGACGGTCTTTTTCGTAAAAATGCTGGGTGACAATGGGTTTTCGTCCGGCCGGAAGCTCGTCAATCACAGAGACGTCGAGGTCACCGTAGAGGGTCATGGCGAGGGTGCGCGGGATAGGGGTGGCGGTCATCACCAGGATGTGCGGCGGGATGCTGCCGCTCTTGCGCCACAACTTTGCGCGCTGCTCCACACCAAAACGATGTTGCTCGTCGATTACCACGATGCCCAAATTGCGGAACACCACGTTGTCTTCGATGAGCGCGTGTGTGCCGATGAGGATGTGCACCTGACCGTTCTGAAGATCGGTAAGCAGCTGTTTCCGCTTGGCTGTCTTAGTGGAACCAGACAGGAATTCGACCTGTAACCCCAAGGGCTCCAACTGTTTGCTTATTTTTTCGTAATGTTGGGAGGCTAAGATTTCTGTTGGGGCCATCAGACAGGCTTGGTAGCCGTTGTCGATGGCTAACAGCATGCTGAACAGCGCGATGATGGTTTTTCCGCTGCCTACGTCGCCCTGCAGCAGACGGTTCATCTGGTGGCCGCTGCCCACGTCGCCGCGAATTTCCCGTAGTACCCGCTTCTGGGCATTGGTCAAGTCGAACGGCAGGCATTCCTTATAGAAAGTGTTGAAATAATGCCCCACCTGTTTGAACGGGTATCCTTGGAATCGGTTGGTGTTTATCAGCTTGAGTTTGAGGAGCTTGAGTTGCGTGAAGAAGAGCTCGTCGAATTTCAGGCGCAGGGTGGCTTGGGAAAGCTTCTGGTTGTCTTCGGGATAGTGGATGTTGACGAGGGCGTCGCGAAGTGACATCAGATGCAGCTCTTTCACCATTTCGTGAGGCATCGTTTCGGGAATGATGTCCTTGACTTGGGCCAGCAGATTGGCGGTCAGCTTGGCCACTGCCTTGGAGTCCAACGATTTCTTCTTGGCGGTTTCGGAGGTGTTGTAAAGGGGCTGAAACCGCAGTGAAACGGGGGAGTTTTGCTGTTGGACAGGGTCGATGAGCTCTGGGTGGGTGATATTCCATCGTCCGTTGAAAAGCGTCGGTTTGCCGAAAATGACGAACTCCGTGCGCGACTTCAGCACGTCTTGCACCCAGCGGATGCCGTTGAACCACACTAAGTCGATGGAGCCGGTCTCGTCTGTGAAGACTGCCGTCAGCCGCTGTCCGCGCATCTGTCCCACAATGCGGGCATTGCGGATGGCACCGCGCAGCAGAATGTACCCGCCGTCATTGACGATGTCGCTGACGTGATAGACGTGTGACTTGTCGATGTGCCGGTAAGGGAAGTAATAAAGTAAGTCGTTGAAATTTTGGATGCCGAATTCCTTTCGGAGCACAGCGCCGCGTTTTTCGCCCACCCCTTTCAGAAATTCGATGGGGGTCTGCAGTAGGTCGGTAGTTGCGTTGTTCATTTTTTGTTTTGCGGTTTGAGGTGAAAAAATCGTTCTTGAGCTCTTCTCAGGGGCGAGAGCTTGGAGGTTACAGTTCCATCAGGCATTGGCGAATAATCCGGCAACTGTCGTCAATCTCGTCATCCGAAATTGTCAGGGGTGGAGAGATGCGGAAGGCGGTGTCGCAGAAGAGGAACCAGTCGCTCATGATGCCGTGTTCCTTGAAAAGGGCCATGATTTTGAACAGTTTTTCGGATGTGCCGAGCTCGACGGCCATGAGAAGGCCGCTGCGGCGGATTTCCAGCACATGCGGGGCGTCTTGCAAGGCATTCTCGTAGCGCATTCCTTTTCCTTCCACTTTTTCAACAAGTTTGTTGTCAAGGATATAGTTGAGGGCGGCGAGTCCGGCGGCACAGCATACGGGGTGTCCTCCGAAAGTGGTGATGTGGCCTAAGACGGGGTTGCATTGCAGGGAATCCATCACGGTTTTGGAAGCGATGAACGCGCCGAGGGGCATCCCGCCGCCGAAGGCCTTGGCCAGGCAGACGATGTCAGGCGTAACTCCGTATTTCTGCATGGCGAACAGGCTCCCGGTGCGTCCCATGCCTGTCTGTATCTCGTCGAATATCAGCAGCGCACCAGTCTTGTCGCAGCGTTTGCGGAGAGCCTGCAGGTAGCCGTCGGCGGGCAGCCTTACGCCTCCTTCCCCCTGCACGGGTTCCACCAGCACGCATGCTGTTTCTTCATCAATCTTTTCCAGGTCGCCGAAGTTGTTGAACCACAGGTATTCCACATTGGGAAGCAGTGGCTGGAACGGGGCTTTCCACGTGTCGCCTTCGGGGGAGGCCATCATGCTGAGCGAACCGTGGTTGGAACCGTGGTAGGCGCAGTGCATCGACATCATCTTGTGCCGTCCAGTGTGCCGTTTCGCCAGTTTCAGCGCACCTTCCACCGCCTCGCTGCCCGAGTTCACGAAATAGACACTGTCGAGAGGGTGGGGGAGAAGTTCAGCAATCTGGCGGGCGTACTGCACCTGCGGCAGCTCCACCATTTCGCCATAGACCATGATGTGCATGTAGTCGGCAGCCTGTTGCTGCACGGCGGCCACCACGGCCGGGTTGGCGTGCCCGACATTGTTCACCGAAACGCCCGACACAAGGTCGTAGTAGCGCTTGCCTTCCGGCGTATAAAAGAAGACTCCTTCCGCCCGCGCCACTTCCAACAGGAGCGGCTCCGGCGAAGTCTGTCCTACATGTTCCAGAAACTGTTGTCTTAATGTTTTCATCTTGTTCAAATTTTGCGCAAAAATACGTTTTTTTTCCGAACTGAAAAAAACGTACTTTTGCACCTCTTTTGGATTGTAGATATAAATTGTTGAATATGAAGAAAATTACCTTATTGTTCAGCATCTTTTCTGTGATGCTTTTGGCTCCGGTGTTCGGGCAGACCATTGATTTCACGAAACGCTATGTCATCGAAAACATCTATGGAATTGCATGGCGGCCCGGCGCAGACCAGTATTCCTACATCGACGATGACCAGAATATCAAGCTGGTGAACCCGAAAAACGGCAAGGAGACGGTCTTTCTCGCTTCCGCGTCGCAAAAGGCGCATGAAATTTCAAGTGTTTATGGCTACGAGTGGCTCGATGCCAACACCCTCTACTTTCCCCGCGACCACAAAACGGTCAGCGTGCTGGACGGCAAAATCACCACTACCGCTTTCGACAAAGTGGATTGGGATGATGTCATTGACCAGGACGTCAAACATCAGGTGTTCGTTATCAAGAACGACAAAGGCGTGTTTGTGGAGAGCGCGGTGAACGGCTTCAAGCCCGTACTGCTCTGTCCCGACACAGGCAGGAACATTGTCTTTGGCGAGTCGGTGCACCGCAGCGAATGGGGCATTAACGAAGGTCAGTACATCTCCCCGAACGGCAACTTCATCGCCTTCTACCGCATGGACGAGAGCATGGTGGAGGATTATCCGCTCGTGAACACCGGCACGCCCATCGCCACGGTCGAGAACATCAAATACCCGATGGCCGGCCGTACCTCCCATGTGGTGACCCTTGGCATTTTTGATGTGGCACAGTCCGCGCATAAGGGTAGCCCTGTGTATCACTACATTCAAACCGACAAAGCCGATGGTGAGTTTTTGACCAACGTCACTTTCTCACCTGACGAAAAATACATCTACATTTCGCATCTCAACCGCGAGCAGAACCACTCAAAACTGATCCGTTACGACCTGCAGACCGGAAAGAAACTGGCCACGCTGATTGAAGAAAAGGACAATCGTTACGTGGAACCCACCCGTCGCATGATCTTCATGAAAAACGGTGATTTCCTCTGGTTCAGCGACCGCGATGGCTGGAAACAACTGTTTCGATATTCTTCAGACGGAAAGCTTGTAAAGAAAGTGGTTGATGGAAAATTCGACATTAGTGAATTCTATGGCATGGACAAGGACGAAAAAAACGTTTACTTCACGGCGTCGCTCGAAAAACCGGTGAACCAATATGTCTGTAAAGTGAATGTGGAAAAGGGCACACTTACTTGTTTGGCTCATGCCGATGGTGTCCATCGTCCCGTTTTCAGCGAATCGAAAAACTATTTCATCGACTATTTCAGCAATCCGACCACGCCGCGCGTAATCTCATTGTTGGATAATAAAGGTAAGACAATCAAGACGTTACTTACCGCGAAAAGTCCTTTTGGCGTGATGAAGTTGGGCGATACCAAAATCTTCCCCATTGTGAACAAAGAGGGCGATTCGCTCTGGTGCCGTATGATTACGCCTCCGAATATGGACAAGAGCAAGAAATACCCTGTCTTCCTGTACGTTTATGGTGGTCCGCACTCGCAGCTGGTGACCAACCAATACCTTTCCGGCGGTTTGTTCCTCGAATTTATGGCACAACAAGGCTACATTGTCTTCACGTTGGATAACCGTGGAACGCAGAACCGTGGCGCGGAGTTTGAAAAATGCATCCACCGCAACCTTGGTGTGCGAGAAGTGGAAGACCAAATGTGTGGTGTGGAGTACTTGAAATCACTGCCGTATGTGGATGCCGACCGCATTGGCCTGGACGGATGGAGCTATGGCGGATTCATGGTGCTGTCGTTAATCACCTCTCATCCCGAGACTTTCAAGGCGGCTTCGTGCGGCGGTCCAGTGGTCAACTGGGAGTGGTACGAGGTGATGTACGGCGAACGTTACATGGACACCCCGCAAGAGAATCCTTCTGGCTACGAGAACGCCAACATTATCCCGAAGATCAAGAACGTGAAATGCCCGTTGTTGGTGATGCATGGTGCACAGGACCACACGGTGGTACAGCAACATACGCTGGAACTGCTGCGTCAGGCGGTCAGCGATGACGTGGAGCTGGAGTACTTTGTCTATACCGTTCACGACCACAACGTAATCGGGCCGGAGCGCAGACATTTGTACAATAAGCTGTTACGTTTTCATAATCAGAACACGAAGGGCGAATGAAACGGCTTTTCATCGCTACGCCGATAATTACGTTTTCGTCGGAAATTCAGCAATCTGTTGCAGATCTGCGGTTCAGGTTGCGTCATGATGACATTGTATGGGTGAGGCCGGAACTCTGCCACCTCACCCTTCGTTTTTTGGGGGCAACGCCGCCGCAATGGATTCCGGAAATTAAAAAGACCATTGTGGATTCTTATGCGGATTCAGAACCTGTAACGTTGACTATCAATAAGATTGGTGTCTTCGGTAGTCGTTATCATCCGGAAGTTTTGTGGTTGGGCTTCGGCGACTTCTCTCCTTTCAAAGCTCTTTTCGAAAAAATAGAGCCAAAGCTACAAGCTATCGGATTTGCCCCTAACTACGGTAATTTTGTCCCGCATATTACGTTGGGCCGCATCAAGCGTTTGCATGACAAGCACAAGTTTTGGGACAGCGTGGAACAATTCCCGAAAGATTTTTCGCAGAAATTGGAAATTGTGACGTTGAACCTCTATCAGAGTTTTCTCCACAAAGACGGTCCGGAATACAAAATCCTTTCTTCCTTTAACCTCTGATTCTTAGCCCTTCCTCGTAGGTTTCTCCCGTGCAGACCACTAGGTCGGCGCGTTTGCATTTTTCCTCCTGCGGCATTTGCCGAGCCATGCGCTGCCGAATTTCCGTTTCGGAGAGGTTGGGATTTCGCTCGCGTATCCGTTTGATTCGAAGTGCTTCGGGGGCGTCCGCCACGATTATTTTGTCGAATAATGGTGCCAAGTTGTATTCGAATAGAATGGCGGACTCCATAATGACGGCGAAGGTGTTTTGTTCTTCCGCCCAGCATTTGAAGTCGCGCATCACGTAGGGGTGTACGAAGTGACTTAATTTTTGTAAAAACGCTGCCTTTTCAAATGATTTCGAGAGTGCCGGCATATTCAGGCTGCCATCGGGATTCCAGAAATCGTTTTCGGGGAACTCTTTTCGCATTTCCGTCAGGAATTGTGGATTTTGGTAGAGTTTCTTGGCCTCATCGTCTGCATAATATACAGGGATTCCCATATCGCGAAAATGCTTGGAAAGATATGTCTTTCCAGTCCCAATGCCGCCGGTCAGTCCGATTTTAACCATTTTTAACGCAGATAGAAGGTGATGACTTCAGGGGAGGATACGGCAACTAACTCGGGGCCGAAATTGTTTTTAGCCAAAAAGTCGCACATTTCCTTATTGGTGAACGTATAGACGGTCACCTTGTTTTTCGGTTTGATGAGGTCGTTGATGGATACGGTCACCACTTTTTCTTTTTCAGAGTAGGGTTTCATCAGGTAACGTAACCCTTTCTGGTTGAAAGTTAGGGTTAGCACCGTGTCGGAGGCGGTCACGGACTTGCGGCCTTCGGGCAGGTTTTCGCAAACCAGCTTGTAGTCGTATGTCATTTTGTAGTCTTTCGACAATGTGACCAAAATCCAGCAGGCAAAGGAAATCAGTAGGCATACCATAAAGGCCAGTGAAGGGAGTTTCACTGGCAACCGAGACTTGTTTTCAGCCATTTTTATTCGTTTTCGTCCTTTTTCTCTTCGATTTTCTCCTCCTTTTTGGTGTCGTTCTTGGAGCTCAGGTCGGCCTCGTTGAAGGAGATAGCGGCTTTGTCAACCTCGATGCGGACATCGCGGGAGATTTCAATGGTGAACGTGCGGTCCTTGATGTCCACGATTTTGCCATGGATGCCGCCGATGGTGACCACTTTGTCGCCTCTTTGCAGGCTGTTTCGAGCCTCTTCGATCTTCTTTTGTTTCTTCTGTTGCGGGCGAATCATGAAGAAGTAGAAGATGAGAATCATCAGGAGGAGGAAAATGAGCATGGAGGAACCGCCACCCATGCCGGATGCGGGGGCTGCGGATTCAGCTTGAAGCAAAGGTAAAAAAATGTTCAGCATAACTATAAGAATTTGATTTTTAATTGTTTATTTGTTTGAAGAAACGTTGGCTGTGATTAAAAGGATGGTCTCGGCAGGATAGGTGTTCGCGCCTACGAGGATGCGTTTCTGCACTTTCCCTTTTTGTCCTTTCGAATCGAAAGTCACGGTGATTTCGCCGCTTTCACCCGGACGTACGGGGGCTTTTGGCGGTTGCGAGGTGGTGCACCCGCAGGTGGCTTCTGATGAGTAGATGATCAGGTTCGACTTGCCGGTGTTTTTGAACTTGAAGTTGTAGGTCAGGCGTTCGCCCTCTACCACATCTCCGAAATCGTATGTTTTGGTCTCAAAGCTGATAACGGGCATCTTTTTCGCGTCTTTGGCTGACAATCCATCCGCTGTTTGTGGAATATGGACGTCTTTGACCGAAAATTCACCTTCGTTGGCCGTTTTCTGGTGGCAAGAGGCCAGTACAAACGCCCCTGCCACCAGTAATATGCGAACTAAATTCTTCATAATAAACCTCTAAACTAATCTACTAAACTACTAAACTACTAAACCACTAAACCACTAATCTACTAATCTACTAAGCTAATTCTGGAAAAGTCCCCGTCCCGTCTTTACAATACGTCCGCTGTCACGTAAATCCACGATGAGTCGGTCAAGGATACCGTTGATGAACACCTTGCTTTTGTCGGAGCTATACCATTTGGCAATCTCGATGTATTCGTTCAAGGTGACTTTGATGGGAATGGAGGGGAATTCCAGCAATTCGCAGAGAGCCATCTGCATGAGCAGCATGTCCATTTGAATGACACGGTCGCGTTCCCAGTTTTGAAGCTTCTCCTCGATCATCCGGGTGTATTCTGCGGAATGTTCCAGCGTCTTGCGGAAAAGGTCGCGGCAGAATTGCTCGTCGTCGCTGTTCTTGAACAGTGAGTCGATGCGGCAGTCATCGCCTTTCGATTCCTTGAACTCCTTCACGTTTTGATAGAACATCAGCATCGCGTCGTTGTAATCGTCAATCCAATGGGTGTTTTTCTCGCCTAAGAACCAATGCAGCAGGTCGTTTTCGGCAAACACCTTTTCTATGATGTTCAACACGATTTGCTTGTCTTCTGCGTAATTGTTCTCGCGTGTCGTCATATAGACTTCATATTCCGGGAGTTGTTCGATTTCTCGGAACAGTTTTGCAATCAAGTCTTTCTCGTCCTCCCATGTGATGTGGTGCTTGGGCCAAAGGATTTTCAGGGTTTGGTTGTTCTCAATCTGCCGGATTACGAGGTTGTTCACGAACTTGGTGTTCGGGTTCAGGTCTTCTTCCGTCGGGTTGTATTTCTCCTTCAGCCCCTCCATCTTTTTCATGCGGTAAAAGGCGATTTCGGGCAGCAGGGCAAAGAGCCAGAGAAAGAGTTCGTAGTTTCCCTTGACTGCTTTTATGAGGTCCGCCTCATAAAGGCGCACTTCCGCCTTTGGATTGGCGTTATAGGCATATAGCGCCTGCATGGTCTTGATTCGCAAATAATGGCGACTTACCATATTAACTAATTGGGTTTAAAGTGGTTAAATTTCTATCTCAACGTGAAGAAACTTTCGCCGAGGAACTGGTCGTCGGTGTAGAGTTGCACGCTGTATTGTCCTTTGATGGCCTTGTCGTCAGACATCAAATCCCAGTTCAGGGTGATGTTCTCCGCCTTGTTGTTGTAGTTGACCACCGTCTTGCAGGAGTACTGCAGCCGTTGTCCGTTGTGGACGAAGGAATAGGTGTCGCCGGAGCCCATGGTGAGCACCTTTCCCGTTTCGGGGATGGCGATGCGGCAGTAGATGTTCACGGGGCCGGGCTCGATCAGGGAGTTTTCGCCCAGCATCAGGGTTGTCTTGATACGTTTCACCTTGTTGGCTTTCTCGGTTGGCTCTTCGGTGCCCTTGTTGCGCACCAGGTAGCCGCCGCTCTTGATGTTGTAGGCCTTGAACGTGGCGGCGTTGCTGATTTTCTGTTCCAGGTCTTCGTTGGACTTCTGGATGGTGCGTGTCACTTCACGCTCCTGTTCCAGCGTGGCCTTCACTTGCAGGTTCTCCTCCTTCAGGGCCTTGTTCTCTTGGTAGAGCTGGTCCATTTCCTTCACATATTCCTGTGAGATGTTCTGCAGACGGGCCAGTTGCTTCTTGATGCGGTTGTAGTCGGCTTGGGAGTTGATGAGTTTCTCGATTTCCTCCGCGCTGGCCATGATGATGCTGTCCTTTTCGCTCAGTTGGTCGGAAAGTTCGCCGTATTGCGCTTTGATGCGGTTGTGCTCCGCCAGCAGGGAGTCCAGTTCGCTCTGAAGCTCCGTGTTCTTGTTCTCCACCGCCGTGTAAACCTTGTTCATGGTCGGTTTGGCGAAAAAGGCGAGATAAATCGTGCTGCATAGGAATAATCCTGCTAATGCACCCAGGATAATCACCCATTTCTTCAAGGGGTTTTCTTGTTTGGCATTTTGATTCTGCCCTGAATAGTTCATTGAACTCGTGGTTTCCATATTTGCTGTTTTTTATTTTTCGAATCGGGATAACGACTTTTTCTCCTAAAAATTTTATCGTCGCGTTATTTTAATTGAAGTTGGAGCCTCAACTCCTTTGGCAGATAGAACGTGTTGGTCTTGTCCATATACACAATCACGGAATTCAAGTCAACACGTTTGTTGTTCACTGTCACATAGTTGGCATAGCTGTCGGCGACTAAGGTGTTTCGTTTGTTCTTGACTGTCAGCCGCCGGTTGTATTTGTCGATGCTGTCGATGCGGATGTCGTAGCCGTCGAATACCTTGTGGTGATCGGCGTAGATGTCCTCGGTCAGTTGGTCCATCTGGTTGGTCAGCCCCATTTGGCGACAGATGTAGTTGTGGATGTCGATGTTGGTCGGAACGCCTGTGAGAATGTCGTTTTGTGGGTGGTACATGGCCAGGAAGACGTTTTCGATGGTGTGCCCGAAGGTTGTGAAGCCGAAGTAGGTGCGGTTGTACAGCACTTGACTGAGCATTTTGCATAAGGAGAGGTTGTTTTTTCGGTTCTCTTTCGGCATGGAGGATTTGTCGTAGTCGCTTGCAGTGGAGAGATAGGTGATTTCAGCCGGTTGCGGAGTGAAACCGAAATAGGTCTCAAAGAGTTGCGGCCATTCGGTGGTGTCGGACTTTTTGAGTTTCTCGCCCATGGTCCAGTTCGACAGTTTGTAATTGTCGATGGGGCTCATGAGCTGTTTCAGCGAGAGTTTGTCGTATCCGTCGTGGACGGACTTGGCATTGCCGATGGTGACGGCACCGGTGCCGTGGTCGGGCACAATCACGATGGCGGTTTCGCCGTTCTCCTTGGCGAAGCGGAACGCCTCGGCGCAGGCCTTGTCGAATTCCAGGAACTCGATCAGGGCGTTTTTCGCGTCATTGTCGTGGGCGGCCCAGTCCACCTTGCTGCCTTCCACCATGAGGAAGAAGCCGTTGGGGTTCTGGGAGAGCAGGCTGATGGCTTTGCGGGTCATTTCTGACAGCGAGGGTGTCTCCTTCGGGTCTGACTCCAGCCAGTAGGGCATGGAGGATTCACCGAACAATGCCCAGACAGGGGCTTTCGTACAATTTCTAAAACCTTGAATATCATTAAGATATATGCTATATCCTTCTCTTTTCAAGTCTTCTTGGTAGTTGTCTTTCAAATAGTTGACACCGCCGCCCATCACCACGTCAAGATGGTTGTGGACCATTTGCGGGATGATGACGCTGTAGCGGCTGCGCTTGTAGGTGTGGGCGGAGCAGTCGGCGGGCGTGGCGTGTGGGAACTCGCAGGTGAATACCAGTCCGGTGGATTTGTGTTGCAGGATTTTGGCGGCTTCCAGCACGGTGGATAGCGGTTGGTAGGCGCGTGCGGCATCCACGGGCACCAGGTCGTGGTCGGTGGCTACGGGGTAGGTGGAGATGAACCCCGATTGCGAGGGCATTCCCGAAACGTAGCAGGAGGTCGTTGGCGCGGAGTCCCCGATGGGCGCATCCGACGAGTGCGTGCGCACCAGTCCGCAGATATAGGGGTCGATGCTGAGGGTGGTTTGGGTGGAGTCGAGATAGGTCTGGTACCAGCGTGCGGCGGACAGCAGGCTCGTGGAGGTGCCATCCGTGATCAGCAATATCACGTTTTTGATGGGCTTAGGTTGTGCCACTGTGCATAAAACGCTGATAGTTAATGTGATATAAAGAACAAAACGTTTCATTTTTTTCTCATTTTAAAACGCGCAAAGGTACATAAAATATGAATACCTGCGAAACAGATTTTTCGCAGGTAAGTGACGCTTGCGGGGATTGTCTTTATAGTATGAGGGGCGGGCTTGGGGATGCTGTTGCCCCCTATTGTTTTCGCAACGTGACGGCGGCGACGGCGGCGATGCCTTCGCCCGCACCGGTGAAGCCCATCTTCTCGTTGGTCTTGGCCTTTACGGCGATATTTTCGGGATTCGTTTGCAGTAATTCCGATAGTTTTGTCACCATGTCATCAATGTAGGGTTTCATTTTGGGTTTTTCCAAGACAAGGGTGCAGTCCAAATTGTTGACTTGCCACCCTCGGGAGGTCATCAGTTCCATCACTTTGGTCAGCAGAACGGTGCTGTCCGCATTTTTCCAGGTGCTGTCGGTGTCGGGGAACCAGGTGCCGATGTCTTTGAGGCCGACGGCGCCGAGAAGTGCGTCGCAGACGGCATGGATAAGCACATCGCCGTCGGAATGGGCGGCCAATCCCAGTTCGTAGGGTATAGCAATGCCCCCGATGACCAATGGTCTGTCGGGGGCAAATCTATGGGAGTCGTAGCCGAAGCCTACTCTGAAGTCAACCATATTATATTGTCGCTTAGTTCAGTCGTCCTTGCTGCTTGATTTCGTTCTTGTTGGCAGAGACGAAGTCGAAGTTCAGTGTGAAGCGCAGGGTGTTGGCCAGCGGGTGGTACTGTTTGGTGGCGATCAGATAGGAGACATCAATGCCGAAGATGCTGTATTTGATACCGGCGCCAAGGGAGAGGAACTGGCGGTTGCCTTTGTATTGGCTTTCGTGGAAATAGCCGAGGCGCACGAAGAAGAGGTTGCGGTAGCTGTATTCGGCACCGAGGGCCCACATCACCTCCTGCATCTCCTCCTTGAAACCGCCGGGGGCGTCGTAGAAGGACTGGATCATGCCTTGGGGCACGGAAACATCGGGGTTCATACCGTAGGCGATAATCGGGTCGCCGGCGGCATTATACTCGATGCGTCCGGAGCTGTCTGTTTGGTAAACCGGGTTGGTCGGCACCAGCAGTTTGTTGATTTCACCGTTGATGGCCAGCTTGTTGTAGCTGTCGAAGTCCATTTCATAGCCGATACCTAACTTGAGGTTGGTGGGCAGGAAGTCGCGGCGCAGCGTTCCGGAAGAGTAGGACATTTTGTTGCCCATGTTGGAAATGCACAAACCGGCGCGCAACGTGCTGTTGTTCATGCCCTTCACATCGAAATCCTGTTCGTAGAAGAGGGAGAGGTCGGCAGCGCCGGCCAGACCGGCTCTGGTCTCCTCGCCGGCCACGAACTGGCCAGCCGTCAGGTTGGAATAGATGAAGCGCGGGGTAATGGCGATGGACAGCTGGTCGATCAGTTTGCGGGAGTAGGTGAAGTCGATGGCAAATTCGTTGGGATTCTGGTTGCTGATGAATTCACCGTATTCATCCATAAAGGCGATGTCGCCCAAGGAGAAATAGCGCAGGGAGGCGGCAATGGCATCCATGTCCGTGATGCGCCAATAACCCGTAAGATAGGCCAAGTTAATATCGTTTACCAAATGTTTCAGCCAGGGGCTATAGGAAATGCTGAAGCCGAATTTGTTCTCATTGAAGACATATTTGGCGGGGTTGTAGCTTTGGGAGTTGACATCGGCGGAGGTGGCGCATCCAATGTCACCCATGGCACCTGCACGGCTGTCAGGGGCGATGGAGAGGAACGGCACAGCCGTGGTAATGGCATTCAAAGTTTGCCCGAGCGGGTTGACGCCATTGCTTTGGCCACTATTCTGTGCTCGTAGTTGTGTCGTAAAAAAAAGAAGGATGATAGAAACTAAAGCGATTGTTTTTCTCATAAGTAGCTTATCGTTTTTGATTGTTATTAAATTCTCTAAATATCTTTTCAAAAAAAATATCAGCTTTAACGATGATCAAAGGTTTTTATTATGTGGTATGAAAAAAAATTTTTTTCTAATTGATTTTAAACAAGTGTTTGATTTACTTGATTTTACTAATTTTCTCCCATTCTTCATCAGGTAATTTGGCTCCCACATATTCAATAAGTCTTGCCGAAAGGTAGGATGCAATGTCGCCGGAGCGCTGGGCGTTGTAGCCGTTCACAAGGCCGTAGAGGAAGCCGGAGGCATAGATGTCGCCGGCGCCGGTGGTGTCGATGCGTCGCGCGTCAACGGGGGCGATGACGGTGACTTCCCCGTTCATTTTGACCAAGGAACCGTCTTTCCCGATTTTCACGATGGCAACGGGACAATATTCGGAGAGTGCGTGCAGCGCATCCGTGCCTTCCTTGCCGGTAAAGGCTTTGGCCTCTTCTTCATTGGCGAAGATGATGTCCACATAGTCGTGAAGCAGCATTTTCACGAAGTCCAGGTTGGATTCGATGAGGTTGTAGCTGGCCATGTCCATGGAAATTTGCAGTCCATGCGCTTTCGCCGCCTTACACACCGACAGGATGAGGTCATGGTTAAAGATAAGGTATCCTTCAATATGTATTATATCGTAGTTCCCAAACAGTTGCGTGTCGATTTGGTCGGGCTGCATGGTGGCGGCGGCACCGAGGTAGGTAGCGAAGGTGCGTTCGGCGTTCGGGGAGATGAAGGTGATGGCGACGCCGGTGTCTTCATCCGTGTTGATGAGGTGCGGAATCACGCCGAAGCGTTCGCACTCTTGGCGGAAAAGCCGTCCGAGGTCGTCGTTGCCCACTTTCCCGATGTAGCCGGAGGCGGCACCGAGGCGTGCGAGTCCGTGCATGGTGTTGGAAGTGGATCCGCCGGTGGCCATGGCTTGGGGCATTCCGGCGATGATTTCGAGGATTTCGCGTTTGCGCTGGGCATCAATCATCTCCATGCCCCCCTTGAGCAAATCCAAACGGTTGAGAATCTCGTCGTTGTCGATGTGCACCAATATGTCAACCAAGGCATTGCCGATTCCGAGTATCTTCTTCATATAGTGACTTTTATCAATGTTTGTCCATTTATAAAAATAGGGCGGCAAAGATAGAATTTTTCCGTGAATGAAGAAATATTTTATCTTTGCCGTTTCAAAATCTTGTTGCTATGAGAAAGTTTTTTTTTCTGATGTTGTTATGCGGACTGCTGTGGAATCTTTCCGCGCAAACCACCCAGACCATCTTCTCCCCTAACCAGAAGCTGAAGCTGAAAGTGGACCTCAGTGGCGAGATTATCCGTTATTCCATCTTCTGTGAAAACGGGGAATTCTTAAAGCCGTCAAGCATCGGGATGGAACTGGATAACGGCAAGGTGCTGGGGCGTGAGCCCATCCGCTCCCTGCGCAAAGGCGGCCGCCGGAGCGTAGAACGTATGGTGGCCTCCCCGCTGTACCGCAAGGACTCCATCCACGAACAGTATAACGAACTGTATCTACAGTACAAAGCAGGCTATAGCGTCGTGTTCCGCGTGTACAACTCTGGAGTGGCCTACCGCTTCGAGACCGCATTCAAGGATTCCATCACGATTGCGCGCGAAATCGCGGAGTTCAATTTCTCCGATGGTTATCCCGAGATGAGTGCGGGCAGATTCATCGGAACAGATGCAATAATACCTTACGTGAATGCCAAACCCGTCACTGACGGCGACTTTTCTCCACAATACAGCACATCGTTCGAAAACACTTACACTCAAATCCCGCTCAAGGAGATGGATGACGGTCGCCTCGCCTTCCTGCCATTGCTGGTGGCACAGGACTACTTCCCGGGCGATTTCGGGAAAAATTACAAGTCGCGCCTTGCCGTCATCACCGAGGCCGACCTGCACGACTACCCCGGCATGTACCTCAAGCATACGGAAGGCAACTCGATGACCGGCTATTTCGCGCCGCTGCCGAAGAGGTGGGAACAGGGCGGGCACAACAACCTGCAGTATGTGGTGAAGGAACGCCACGACTATATCGCCAAGACCGCCGGCACGCGGACGTTCCCGTGGCGCGTCATCGCCATCACTACGGAAGACAAGGATTTGGTGGATAATGACCTCGTCTATCTGCTCTCCGAAGCCTCGAAAGTGGCTGACATCTCGTGGATTAAGCCCGGCAAGGTGGCATGGGACTGGTGGAACAACTGGAACATTTGGGGCGTGGATTTCAAGGCGGGCATCAACAATGAAACCTACAAATACTACATTGACTTTGCCGCCGACAAGGGTATAGAATACGTGATTTTGGATGAGGGCTGGGCCGTGAACGGCGAGGCAGACCTTTTCCAGGTGGTTCCCGAAATCGACCTGCCAATGTTGGTAAAATACGCTGAAAATAAGGGAGTTGGCATCGTGCTGTGGGCGGGTTACGCCGCCATGGACAAGGAGATGGAGCGCGTCTGCCAACACTATTCCGACATGGGCGTGAAGGGCTTCAAGGTCGATTTCATGGACCGCGATGACCAGATTGTAGTCAATTTCTACGAGCGGATGGCTGCTATGGCCGCCAAATACCACCTCTTCATCGACTTCCACGGAGCGTACAAGCCCACGGGACTGAGCCGCACCTATCCCAACGTGCTCAACTACGAGGGCGTGTTCGGGTTGGAGCAGTGCAAATGGGCTGACAGCAAGACCGATATGGTGAAGTACGAGGTCACGATTCCCTTCATCCGGATGCTCGCCGGTCCGATGGACTTCACGCAGGGCGCGATGCGCAACGGTGCCTACTGGTGCTATTTCCCGAGCTGGAACGAACCGATGAGTCAAGGCACACGCTGCCGTCAATTGGCTGAGTACATGGTCTTTGACGCGCCTTTCGCCATGCTCTGCGACGCACCCACGGCCTACATGCAGGAACCCGAATGCACCGAGTTCATCGCCAAGGTGCCCACTGTTTGGGACGAGACCCGTGTTTTGGACGGCAAAGTCGGGGAGTTTGTGGTCACGGCCAAGCGCAAGGGCGACACCTGGTACATCGGTGCCATCACCGACTGGAACGCCCGCACCGTCGAACTCGACCTCAAAGCCTTAGGCATCACCTCCGGCACCGTGACGATGTTCGTCGATGGTCCCAACGCTCACCGCAAAGGCATTGACTACCAGAAGAAAACGGTGGCTGTTCCCGCTGACGGGAAGCTGAAAGTGGAGTTGGCTCCGGGCGGGGGCGCGGCGATAGAGATTCGCTAAACGACCAACAAGACGATGCGAAACGATGCCGATAACGAAGTGGAAGGGCATGTCCTGCTGCGCAACAAGCCGGATCCCGGCGGAGCGGTAGCGCACGGCGCGATGCTGTTCCTCATTTCCATATTTTTCATTCCCCTCACCGTTTCACTGTGGGAGGGCGACATTGTTGTTGCTATCGGCTGGGAGGACCTATTCATTTTGGTTATGTTCCAACTGCTGCCCGGATGGCTGCTGGTTCTGCTGGTCTCCGCCCTTCACTGGGACCTATTCGGCGGCGAAACTGTTTACTATTCGCCATCTGCCATCTACATCCAACAAAAAAGGCTGTTCCGGAGAGAACTTGTCATCCCGTGGGACTTCATGATGGAGATAAAGCCCTACTCGGAATCGCCCTTGCTGTTTGCAATCCCCACCCATAACCCGACCATCTGCGCGACATACCGGACATCATCGGGCAAAACCAAAACCATCCGTTTCGGGTTCAACCTCAACAACAAACAGCAGACTTTTGTGGTAGAACGCATCCGCGAGCTGTTGGTGGAGAATTTTGCGTGAAATCTGATTACGTATTTTTCTCGAAAAGAGTGTCCTTGGTTGTCGAGGGTTGGAGTTTGAGAGAATACAATGTTTCTTTACTTGGGCTCGCCGTTTGTCGTAAGCACTTCTTTCGCTTTCAAAATCACCGGATCGGTCTTGTTGATGACGGGATAGAACGCCTCGTCACCGTAAAGGTTGCGACCTATCAGGGCTTTAAGCCATGTTTTCAGCTCCTTGGATGCGTTTGCCGACATCGCCGAAACCTTTTTCTTGTTGTTTTTCTCATAATAGCCGACGAGTTGCTGGAGCATCTGGTCGGTTATTGCCATGCTTGCGACGTACGATTTGGCATTGGTGTACTGCCTTTGAAGTGCCGACTTGTGCTCGTTGGCGTAGTGGAAAGCGAACTGGATGAGGGCTGACGAATTTGCGATATCATAGTACGCGTTCAAGTCGTCACCGCGATCGATGGGCACGAAGTAGTCGGGCATGATGCCGCCACCGCCATAAACTTTGCGGCCGGTCAACGTGTAATACACTTTGGTGCTGTCCAAATGGATGCTGTCGGCACTCTCCATCTCGCCGTTCAGCAGGCGTTTGTAGAGATCCTCGTAGTAAGCTTCCGTGCCGTTGTTGTATTCCCGTTGGATGCAGCGTCCGCTTGGCGTATAATATCGGGAGGTTGTCAGTCGGATGGAGGACTTGTCTGAAAGATCGAACTGCCGCTGTACCAATCCTTTGCCGAAAGATCTCCGTCCCACAATGAAGCCGCGGTCATTGTCTTGCACGGCGCCGGCCACGATTTCGCTGGCGGAGGCGCTGAAGTCATCGATCAGGATGATCACCTTGCCGTCCTCGAAGTTGCCGTGCCGTGTGGCATAGATGACCTCTGGGCGAGTCTTGGAACCCGCTATGGAGACGATTTCGCGGCGGTTGGGCAGGAGTTCGTCGCATACGCTGACGGCCGCGTCAAGGAAGCCGCCGGTGTTGGATCGCAAGTCCACCATCAGGTCGGTCATGCCCTGGCGTTTCAGTTTCAGGATGGCGTCGCTGAACTCCTTGGCGGTGGTGCTGCCGAATTCGTTCAGCTTGATGTAGCCGGTGCGCGTGTCCATCATGTAGGCCACGTCCACCGTATAGGTCGGGATGACTCCGCGGGTAATCTCGTAGGTGTATTTGTCCTTGAAGCCTGGGCGAAGGATTCCGACTTTCACTTTGGATCCCTTCTTTCCGCGCAACAACTTGAATGCCTGTTCGTTCTTGATGCCGATAATGGACTTGCCATCGACCTCGATCATTCTGTCGCCCGCCATGAGCCCGGCTTTTTCGGACGGGCCTCCGGAAATCACGGAGACCACCATCAGGGTGTCGTTCATGATGTTGAATTGGATGCCGATACCTTCAAACGCTCCTTCTAAAGTCTCCATCATGGTTTTGTTGTCTTCGGCGGTGGAGTAGGTGGAATGCGGGTCGAGGCCTTGCAGCATCGCATTGATGGCCAATCCGCAGATGGAGTCCACATTCACGGAGTCCACATAGAATTGGTCGATATAACTCATTACTTCGCTCATCTTTTGGAGCTGTGCATTGCTTTTTCGGCTCAAACGGTTGGGGTTCACGCGTAATGCAATGGAGAATCCCGCCAGAAAAGCCACGAGAATCCACAAAAAGATGAGGCATCCGTTACGTCTGTTTTCGTTCATCGTTTAAATTTATGAGGCGGCAAAAATATAAAATCCTCGCTTATTTTGGCAGGGTGGATGTGTCCAAATCAAATTGCATTTTTTGCAATGTCTGGAACTCCCGCGAGGAAAGCTGCACTTTGAGTTTGGCGGGCTTCCCGTCGCGCTTCACGGCAGTCAACCCGTTGACAGACACCTTGTTGAGATATTCCACAGGTTTTTTCAGTTCACTAAGAGTTCCGGTGGGATGATACAGGTTCAAAGCGCTGACCATGCCTGGCACCACCACGGTCATGTTCTCGACCTGTAGGTTCGGCCAGCATTTCATCCGCAGTTCGGGGCGGCTGTTGGCGGCGGTGTCGAGCAGC
The DNA here is from genome assembly GCA_947165685.1 of uncultured Bacteroidales bacterium. Taxonomy (GTDB): domain Bacteria; phylum Bacteroidota; class Bacteroidia; order Bacteroidales; family WCHB1-69; genus F23-D06. Next base: position 63,145 of record CAMVBK010000004.1, read on the forward strand.
ATGACGTTGACTAACGAATGGTAGCGGGCTGTGATCTCAAATGTGCAGTCGCGCATGACGATGTCGAACGGGGTGTAGGCGTTGTAGCTGGAGCGGATGCGTACGGGGATGCAGTCGATGAATCGGCAGGAGTCGAATTCCACCGTGCCGTACATGGAGGAGAACTGGGTCTGCCGTTGCCGGAGGATGCACCGTTTCAGCAGGGCATCCCGCCCGTAGCAGTGGATGTCGAAGCGGTTGATGTCACAGTCCTCCAGTGTGGTGGCCGACAGGTTGTTCGTGCCGAACACTCCCCAGTTGCCGTCGGCTGTCACCCGTTCGAACTTGGTGTTCCACAGGTTGTTGAGGGAGAAAGCGTAGCCGTAGTCGCGCCAACGGCCATAGCCCGAGTAGGTGCCCTCGACCGTCACGTCGCGGAAAGAGACTCTCGCGCAGTCGCGCACCCCGAACACCCCGTCGGCAATCAGCTTGCTCTTTGGCGTGTGCACGTGGACATCCTCCACCAGCACGTTGTATTGTCCTGCCAACGAAAGGCAGAAGGTCTTGTATTGGGAACCCATGACGCGGTTCAACGTCAGTCCCCGGAACACCTTCTGAGTTGTGTCCACCTTCACGAAGGTGGCATGCAAACGGGTGCTGTCGGTGTTCCACGGCGCGATGGGACGGTTCATCCCTTTCCCGTCGTGAATCCAAATGATGTCTTGACGATAGACACGATAGCCGTATCCTTCCCGCTCAGTCCACGGGTTTTGGTCCGTCAGGATGAGCAGGCAGTCGCCGTCTGCCAGTGCCGGTACCGTGCGGAAATCGCCGCCATCGACCATTGCCTTGGGGATGTCCACCGCTGCGACGGCATTTTGCAAGGCGAACAGCGGGCCGTCATGACCGTTGTTCGTGACATGGATGACCAGTCCGCCGAAATCGGTTCGCGGGCCCAGCGGGATGCTCTGGAAATCGGAAGGCAGATCCATCTCAATCGTGTCGATGCCTTCGTAAGACACTTCCGCATTGTGCGCGCGCGCCGCCACATGGGTGTTGTAGATTGCCCAATAGCGCTCAACGCCGTCGGTCGCCTCGCGCAGCCCGAAGTCAAATGGTGAAATCTGCGCCATGACTGTCCGAAATGAGAGAAAAAGGATGACAACGATCATCGTCACCCGGAATATGCAAGTCTTGTAACTGAACATCATACAATAGTCCTAAGTATTCCATTATCTGTCAACAAATATCACAAAAATAAAATCGGCAAAGATAAAAAATTCTATCTTTGCGCTTTCATATTTTGAATCCTTAGCAATGAAGAAAACCTTTACCTTCTTTTTGATTCTGACGGTCTTGACCGCGTTGCCGTCTTTCGCCCAAAATTATCCCAAAGCCCCCGCCATGCCGACGGACGCGCTGACTCTGCAAAGTCCGGACCGGCAGTTGGAAATGCGTTTTGCGGTGGTCAACGGACAACCGCAGTACGCCCTCAGCCGCGCGGGGAAGCCTGTGGTGTTGCCCTCGCGCATGGGCTTCACCCTTGAATGGCGCGACGACCTTGCACACGCCTTCGTGCTGAAAGACAAGATTTATAGCTCTTTCGACGAAACGTGGGAACCCGTTTGGGGCGAGGAGGCGCACATTCGCAACCACTACAATGAACTGCTCGTAACCCTTGAGCAGCCTATCGGCAGTGTGGAGAGCATGGACCACTCCACGGAAAAGAAAGCCACGGTGATGCGCATCCGTTTCCGTCTCTATGACGACGGTCTCGGCTTCCGCTACGAATTTCCGGTGGAGAATGCGCTGGCCTATTTTTGGCTCACCGAGGAGCTGACGGAGTTCGCCATGACCGGTGACCACACCGCCTGGTGGATTCCCGGCGACTACGACACTCAGGAATACAACTACACCGAGTCGAAGCTGTCGGAAATCCGCGGCCTGTACGATGATGCCCACAAGGGCGGAGGCTGGCCGTGGAAGGGGTTCTCGCCCACGGGTGTGCAGACCGCTCTGCAAATGAAAACCGCCGACGGACTGTATGTCAATATCCACGAAGCGGCGGTTCTGGACTACCCGACCATGCATTTGGATCTCGACGACAAGACCTTCGTGTTCCGCGCCTGGCTATCGCCGGACGCCACTGGCTACAAAGGACGGCTTCAGGCACCGTGCCACACACCTTGGCGCACCGTGCAGGTCTGCGAGAAGGCCACTGACGTGCTTGCCTCGCGCCTCATCCTCAACCTCAACGAGCCGTGCGCTATCAAGGATGTCTCTTGGATTCACCCCGTGAAGTACATGGGCGTTTGGTGGGAGATGATCAGCGACAAAAACTGCTGGTCCTACACCAACGATTTTCCCTCCGTGCGGCTTGGAAATCCTGAAAACAAGGATGTTACGCCCGAGGTTGAAGGGGTTACGGACTATACGAAAGCTACGCCGCATGGCCGTCACGCCGCCAACAACGAGAATGTGCGCCGCTACATCGACTTCGCGGCTGCCCACGGTTTCGATGCCCTGCTCATCGAGGGATGGAACATCGGTTGGGAGGATTGGTACGGCAAGGACAAGGATTACGTCTTCGACTTCCTCACGCCCTATCCCGATTTCGACCTGCCCGCACTGAACAAGTATGCCCACGAGAAGGGTATCCGACTGATTATGCATCATGAAAGTTCCTCATCTACAATTAATTACGAACGATGGATGGAGAAAGCCTACAATTTGATGAACCAATACGGCTATGACGCGGTGAAGAGTGGCTACGTGGGCCATATCCTGCCGCACGGCGAGGGGCATTACAGCCAGCCCATCATCAACCACTACCATTACGCCGTCGTGGAGGCGGCCAAGCACCACATCATGGTTAACGCCCACGAGGCTGTGCGCCCGACAGGCCTATGCCGCACCTGGCCCAACATGATCGGCAACGAGAGCGCCATGGGCACTGAGTTCCGCGGAACCATCAAACCCGGCCACACAGCCATCTTGCCGTTCACGCGTTTGCAGGGCGGTCCGATGGACTACACCCCCGGCATCTTCGAGACCGACATGGGCAAGATTATCAGTTGGGGCAAGGGAAACCGGATGCAGCACACGATCTGCAATCAGCTCGGTCTCTACGTCACCTTCTATTCACCTTTGCAGATGGCCGCTGACTTCCCGGAGCATTACGAACCCTTCATGGATGCCTTCCAGTTCATTAAAGATGTGGCTGTGGATTGGGACACCAGCATCTACATTATGGCCGAGCCGGGCGACTACATCGTGACGGCTCGTCATCCGAAGATTTCCTCGCTGAACAAGGCTGCCGAAGGGGTGGGTGAGCTGCTCGATGGCAAGAAGGGGGTGATTTCCAACGCCGCCCGTTTCGTCTATGCCATTCCCGATTCCGTTGTGGGGACGCGATTCGTCGCGTCCGACTTCCAACCTCGCGATGTGTGGTACATCGGCGGCGTCACCGACGAGAATGCCCGCGAAGTGGAGGTGAAGCTGGATTTCCTGAAACCTGGCGTGAAGTACGAGGCCACCATCTATGCCGATGCGAAGGATGCCTGTGGCCTGCCCGGCGACGGCTACAATCCTCAAAAATACACCATTACAAAGAAAAACGTAACATCCAAAAACGTGCTGAAGCTGCGGATGGCACCGTGTGGCGGTTTCGCGGTGTCGGTGCGGGAGACACGTTGATTTTTCCAAGGTCAAAGGTCGATAAGTATCTTGGCTGTAATTTTTTATTCGAAAAAACGATTATGAAAGAAATCTATTTGGCTGGCGGATGCTTTTGGGGCACCGAGCACTATTTCAAGCAGATGGACGGGGTACTCTCCACCGAGACGGGCTTCGCCAACGGCAACACCGACAATCCGACCTACGAGGAGGTCTATACCGACACCACCGGTTTCGCAGAGACCGTCAAAGTGGTCTATGACGAGCGGCGCATCTCGCTGCGGTTCCTCATCGACATGTTTTTCCATGCCATCGACCCCACGATACTCAACCGGCAGGGACACGACATTGGCACGCGCTACCGCACCGGGGTCTATTACGTGGACGAAGCGGACCGAGCGGTCATCGAAGCCGTGTTCCGGGAGAAGCAGGCGGACTACGCAGAACCCATCGTGACGGAGTTGGAGCCATTGCGCAACTACTTCCCCGCCTCGGAGTACCACCAAGACTACCTCGACAAGCATCCCGACGGCTATTGCCACTTGCCGGTGGAACTGTTCCGTTTTGCCAAGGAAGCGTCGCGAAAATAGGGGCCCTTTTTTCGCTGGATTGAGAAAGTTGTTTGAAAAAATAGAATTCTAATATAAAATACTTGTAATGAGTAAATTACATATTTTCTTGACCATCATGGCGATGTTTTTGTCATCGTACGCCGTGTCACAAACCCACACGTCAGCACAAACCATGCCCGCCGAGGCATTGACGCTGCAAAGTCCCGACCGGCAGTTGGAGCTGCGTTTCGCGGTAGTCAACGGGCAGCCGCAATACACCCTCAATCGTGCGGGGAACCCCGTGGTGTTGCCCTCCCGCATGGGCTTCACCCTCATCGGGAGGAAAAGCCTCGACCGCGACTTCACGCTGACGGATTCGCAGACAAGCACCTTCGATGAGGTGTGGGAGCCGGTGTGGGGCGAGGAGGCGCATATTCGCAATCATTACAACGAATTGCTCGTGACCTTGGAGCAGCACGGTGCCCTCGACTGGCAGGGCAAGCTGATTCCGCAAGCCACCGTCATGCTGGTTCGGTTCCGTCTCTACGATGATGGGCTCGCGTTTCGATACGAGTTTCCTTACGACAATGCACTGACGTACTTCAATATAAAGGATGAACTGACCGAGTTTGCCATGACCGGCGATCACACTGCCTGGTGGATTCCCGGCGACTATGACACGCAGGAGTATTACATCACCCAAAGCCGTCTCAGTGAGGTGCCGAGGCATATCCGCCACATTCAGGCCACTTACGACAACGTCTTCACTCCAATTCCCGGCGCATCGGTGCAGACTGCCCTGCAGATGCGCACAGATGACGGGCTCTACCTCAACATCCACGAGGCGGCCGCTGTTGATTTCCCTGCCATGCACTTGGCGTTGGATACACTGCACTTCGTCTTCCGTGCGGCGTTGACCCCCGACGCGCAAGGAGTGAAAGGGCGGTTGCAGACCCCGTGCCATACTCCGTGGCGCACCGTGATGGTGTGTGAGAAAGCTACCGATGTGCTTGCCTCGCGCCTTATCCTCAACCTCAACGAACCGTGCGCCATCAAGGATGTCTCCTGGATTCATCCCGTGAAATATATGGGCGTGTGGTGGGAGATGATCACGGGCAAAGGGACATGGAACTACACTGACGATTTTCGCAGCGTGAAACTTGGTGAGACTGACTTCGTGCATGCGAAGCCCAATGGCCGCCACAGCGCCAGCAACGAGAACGTGCGCCGCTACATTGATTTTGCTGCTGAGAATGGCTTCGATGCCGTCCTCGTGGAGGGTTGGAACATCGGTTGGGAAGATTGGGTGGGCAACCTCAAGGAGATGCCTTTTGATTTCGTCACGCCCTATCCCGACTTTGACCTGCCGGCGCTGAACCGCTACGCCCACGAGAAGGGAGTGCGTCTCATCATGCATCACGAGACCGGTTCCGTGACACCGAACTACGACCGCTGGATGGACACCGCCTACCGTTTGATGACGCGGTACGGTTATGACGCGGTGAAGAGCGGTTATGTGGGCGACATAGTGCCTTTCGGTGAGCATCACGGCAGCCAGTCCATCATACGGCACTACCACAGGGCGGTCACCGAAACGGCCGGGCATCGCCTCATGATCAACGCCCATGAGGCGGTTCGCCCGACAGGCCTTTGCCGCACCTGGCCCAACATGATCGGCAATGAGAGTGCCATGGGTACCGAGTTCAAGAGCCGGATTCCGCCCGGACACGCCACCATCCTGCCTTTCACGCGGCTTCAGGGTGGTCCCATGGACTACACCCCCGGTATCTTCGAGCCTGACATGGGCAAGTTCGTGTCGTGGAGGGCAGGCCAGAAGATGAACACCACCATCTGCAACCAACTGGGCCTCTACGTCACCTTCTACTCACCTCTGCAGATGGCCGCCGACTTTCCGGAACACTATGCACCTTTCATGGATGCCTTCCAGTTCATCAAGGACGTGGCGGTGGATTGGGACACCTCCCTTTACCTCATGGCCGAGCCGGGCGACTACATCGTGACGGCCCGTCATCCGAAGATTTCCTCGCTGAACAAGGCTGCCGAAGGGGTGGGTGAACTGTCCGATGGCAAGAAAGGGGTGATTTCCAATGCCACTCGGTTCGTGTATGCCATTCCCGATTCCATTGTGGAGACGCGATTCCTCGCGTCCGATTGCCAGCCCCGCGACGTCTGGTACATCGGCGGCATCACCGACGAGAATGCCCGCGAAGTGGTAGTGAAGCTGGACTTTCTGAAACCCGGCGTGAAATACGAGGCCACTATATATGCTGACGCGAAGGATGCCTGCGGTCTTCCTGAAAATTCTGAATGGAAATATAACCCTCAAGCATATACCATCACGAAGAAGACCGTCACGGCCAAGAGTGTGTTGAAGCTGCGGATGGCACCGTGCGGCGGGTTTGCGGTTTCGCTGCGGGAGGTGCGGTGATTTTTACGCTTAATGATGAAAGACTCGCAAAGAAGCTATATAGCTATTGATTTGAAGTCGTTTTACGCATCCGTGGAGTGTGTGGAACGTGGGCTCGACCCACTGACCACCAATCTCGTGGTGGCCGACAAGAGCCGGACCGACAAGACCATCTGCTTGGCTGTTTCGCCGTCGTTGAAGCAATACGGCATCGGTGGGCGGGCACGTCTTTTCGAGGTGGTGCAGCGCTTGCGGCAGGTGAACGCCCAACGTCGGGGGAGGGCTCCGGGCAACCGTCTCGTCGGCAAGTCCGTGTCGGACGTGGCGTTGAAGGCGCATCCAGACTGGGAGGTGGACTACATCGCGGCTCCGCCCCGTATGGCTCATTATATGTCTTTCAGTGCGAAGATTTACGAAATATATCTCAAATATGTTGCCCCGGAGGATATCCATGTCTATTCCATTGACGAGGTTTTCATGGATGTGACCGAATATTTGAAAACCTATCGCATGACGGCTCACGAATTGGCGATGACGATGATTCGTGACGTGCTGAAGCAGACGGGCATCACTGCCACGGCGGGCATCGGCACCAACCTCTATCTCTGCAAAGTGGCCATGGACATCATGGCGAAGAAGCAGCCTGCCGACAAAGACGGAGTGCGCATCGCCGAGTTGGACGAGATGAGCTATCGGCAGCAACTGTGGGACCACCGTCCCATCACGGATTTCTGGCGGGTGGGACGGGGCATTGCCCAACGGTTGTCGCAATACGGAATCGACACTATGGGCAAGATAGCCCGTTGCTCCGTGCAAAATGAGGAGCTGCTCTACCGCCTGTTCGGTGTCAATGCCGAGCTGCTTATTGATCACGCATGGGGCTGGGAACCGTGCACCATCGACTTGGTGAAGGCTTACCGGCCTGAAAACAATTCCTTTAGCAGCGGGCAAGTGCTCGGAGAACCCTATTCTGCAAAAAAAGCACGTGTGGTTATGTTGGAAATGGCGGACACTATGGCGCTCAATCTTGTGGAAAACAGACTTGTCACGGACCAGATTGTCCTAAATGTCGGCTATGATGTTGAAAATTTGACTAATCCGGCCATCCGAGCTCGGTACTTCGGCCCTGTCACGACGGATCACTACGGACGTTCGGTGCCCAAAGGTGCCCATGGCAGTGAGCGGCTCGAACATCCCAGCTCGTCGTCGCGGCTCATTTTGGACACGACCGCGAAAATTTTCGACCGCGTAGTCAATCCCGACCTGCTGATCCGCTATCTTAACCTCAGCATGGGGCATGTGCTGCCAGAGGACTTGGCCAAAGCTGCGGAAAAATCCCAACAACTCGATTTATTCACAGACTATGAAGCTGTTGCGAAACAGAAGGAAGAAGAGAATGCCGAGCGGGATAAGGAGCGTCGGCTTCAAGAGGCGCAGTTGGCCATCAAGAAAAGGTTCGGGAAAAACGCCATTCTCAAAGGACTGAACTTCGAGGAAGGGGCAACGGCGAGAGATCGCAACCAACAGATAGGAGGGCATAAGGCATGACACACGAATACGACGATATCATCAATCTGCCGCATCACGTCTCCACGCGGCATCCGCGGATGTCGTTGCAGGCTCGCGCCGCACAATTCGCGCCGTTTTCCGCCCTCACGGGCTATGGCGACGAAATCAACAAATCCAGACAACGCGTGGAAAAGGAGTTCGAAAAGAAAGACAATCCGTTTGACGAAGATTTCTGTTAAACTTTTTCCGCTCTTGAAAGTTATCTTTTCGGTTGAAATATGTATTTTTGCCGTCAATTTTAAAATGATGAAAAAAACACTTCTTCTGATAGGAATGCTGCTGTTTATGCTGGCTGGACGTGCCAGTTACTTGTTGATACCCATGGACTTGGCGCAGAGCAACCACTTGAAAGCCTATGGTATTGCCTATTTCGCAGTGGCGCACCAAGTCGATATGAGTTGGCTGCTGAATTACCGAGGCGGTAGCTTCATGTGTCCTTACAACAGTGTCTTGGAGGACGAATGCGTGGTGCGTGGAGTCTCCTACGAGGTCATCGCCGACATGCAGGCGACGCAGATTCTCAACGAGATTTCCGTGGTGGAGAACAACATGAACGAGATACGGCTCACCAAGGAACCGAAGATTGCGGTCTATTCGCCCAAAAACAAGCTGCCGTGGGACGATGCCGTGACATTGGTGCTCACATACGCCGAGATTCCCTATACGGTGATTTACGATGAAGAGGTTATCAAGGGCGAATTGCCGAAATACGATTGGCTGCATCTGCATCATGAGGATTTTACGGGCCAGTACGGCAAATTCTGGGCTAGCCAGCGAAACACCAAGTGGTATCAGGACGATGTCAGGGAGAACGAGGAACGCGCCGCACAGCTGGGATTCACCAAGGTGTCACAGATGAAACTCGCTGTGGCCAAAGGCATTCGCGACTTCGTGGCGGGCGGCGGCTATCTGTTCGCCATGTGTTCCGGTCCTGACAGCTACGATATAGCTCTTGCTGCCGAGGGAGTCGATATTTGCGAAACCATGTTCGACGGCGACCCCATGGACCCGCAGGCACAGAGTAAACTCAACTATGACAACTGCTTCGCTTTCACTGATTTCACGATCGAGACCAACCCTTATGTATATGAGGTTTCTAATATAGATGTCAGTCCCACACAGCACATCTCCAACAAATCCCACGACTATTTCACCCTGTTCGAATTTTCAGCTAAATGGGATCCCGTGCCTACTATGCTGTGCCAGAATCACTTGCAGGTAATTCCAGGTTTCATGGGACAAACCACAGCATTCCGCAAGGAGTTCATCAAACCGACGGTGACCATCATGGGCGACTGTGCCTACTTCAACGAAGCCCGTTACATTCATGGCGAGTTTGGAAAGGGCACTTGGACGTTCTACTCCGGCCACGATCCTGAGGACTACCAGCACTTGGTCAACGACCCGCCCACAGACCTCAACCTTTTCCCCAATTCTGCTGGTTACAGGCTGATTCTCAACAATGTGCTATTTCCTGCCGCCAAAAAACAGCAGCAGAAAACATAAACGAAAAAAGGAATACCCCCACTCCGCCATTAACCCATTAACCGATTAACCGACTAACCGATTAACCGACTAAATAAACGGCACCATATTGTAAATTAATTCCACCACTTTGGGCCCCACTTTTGCGGCGGCGGCCAGCACTTCGTTGTGCGTGGCAAACTCCACCCGACCCACAATGCCCAGGTCGGTGATTACGGAAAAAGCGAAGATATTCAGGCCGAGGTAATGGGCCATAATGGCTTCCGGCACTGTGGACATGCCCACTGTGTCGGCTCCGAGAATATGGAACATCCGATATTCCGAAGGGGTCTCGAAGCAGGGGCCGGTCACTCCAATATAGACACCCTCCTGCAGGTGGATGCCTAACGTGTCGGCCGTCTTGTGTGCCAGTTTCAGCAGCCGTTGCGAATAAACTTCGCTCATGTTCGGGAAGCGCGGGCCGAGTTCGTCGTCGTTGGGCCCGAGCAGCGGATTGTTGCCGAACATGTTGATGTGGTCGCGGATCAGCATGATGTCCCCGACCTTGAACGTGGGGTTCATGCCCCCGGCTGCATTCGACAGTATGAGCGTCTTTACGCCAATGCCAGGCAAAATCTGCTGCGGATAGGTCACCACATCCATTGAATAGCCTTCGTAATAATGGAACCGGCCGTTGAATACCACGACATCGACATTGTTCAAGGTGCCGAAAATCAGCGTCCCTTTATGCCCCGGAACCGTCGAAACCGGAAAGTTGGGGATATCTTTGTAAGGGATTTCATCAATAATGTCGATTTTTTCCGTCAATCCGCCCAATCCGGAACCCAAGACGATGGCGATTTTCGGATGTATGGTTCTACGGCTGTTCAAAAAAGCAACCGTTTCATTTATTCTCTTTCTTTTTTCCTCGAACATGGTCTTTCACAATTTTGTTAAACATATCCCGCTGTGTTTCAGTAAGAAATTCCACTTCTATCGGAACCACGAAAACGGGAAGCAAAGATACAATATTTATAGTTCGCTCAGATTGCAATCTCATCCAGTCTTTTTCAGTGGTGAAAAGTACAGACTGCTCGCCTATGTTATCGAAATATTGATCGTATATGGTTTGGATTTCTTTTTCGGTAAATATATGATGATCAGGAAGTTCGTAGTGCTTTAAGATTTTGAATTGCTGTCTGAGATGTTCGATCAGCGGCTTAGGATGGGCGATGCCGGTCAGCACAATCGCATTGCGCTGGGCCTTGATGTCAATTCTTTTTGCCGCTGGTGTGACAGGAACAGGGGCTTCGTAACGGAGTTTTGTGAAGAAGAGCCGCTGGCTTGGCTTCAGGCAGAGCTTTTGGCGCCACACGGATTCATCGGAATTGGCATGAGCTGGCACCTTGGTCACAATCACCATGTCGGCGAAACGTGCGGCACGCGGGAACTCTCGCAGCCGTCCCGCAGGCATCGGCATGTCGGGGCGATACGGGCGGTCAAACTCCGTGAGCAGGATGTGGAAAGTGGGGGTAAACTGTAAATGCTGGTACGCATCGTCAAGAACAACAACCTCTGTATCAGGTTTTTCATGCAGTAGGTTTCGGATACCTTCGCTGCGGTTGGCATCCACGGCAATCGGCAGGTCGGGGAAGCGAAGGTGGGTCATCAACGGTTCATCGCCAAAATTCGCTGAAGTACGACCCTCTTTCGGTGTTTCCAGGATTGATCGGTATCCATTTGATGTTCGTCCGTAGCCGCGGCTGAGCGCTGCTACGCGGAAATCCTGTTTCAGAAGGTTGAGGAGGTATTGGATGTGAGGGGTCTTGCCTGTTCCACCTACGGCCAAATTGCCTATGTCGATGGCAGGCAAAGGAGAAACCTCTCCATGTAGTATTCCCTTGCGATAGAGAAGCCGCCGAATCGCAGCCGCCAGACCATAAAGCAAGGAAAAAGGAGTCAAGAACAGCCCTATGATAAGTTTAAGCCGATTCATTCTCCTGTGTTTCGCTGTGTTTGGCCTCTTTTTCGGCCCGGCGTCTCTTTGCAGCTTCTTCCTGTTCGTTCTCAAACGCCTCGTAGCGGGTGATGATTTTGGTCACGAGATGGTGGCGAACCACGTCCTTATTATCCATATAGATGAAATCGATTCCTTTCACGCCGCGAAGAATGCGGTCGGCGAGGATGAGGCCCGACTGTTGGTTTTTGGGCAGGTCAATCTGCGTGATGTCGCCAGTGATGAAGAATTTGGCGTTCTTGCCCATGCGGGTGAGGAACATTTTGAGCTGCGCGGAAGTGGCGTTTTGGGCTTCGTCGAGGATGACGTAGGCGTTGTCGAGCGTGCGTCCGCGCATGAAAGCGAGCGGGGCGATTTCAATCACCTTGTCTTCCATCATCGCCATCAGCTTCTGCATGGGCATCATGTCCCAAAGGGCGTCGTAGAGCGGTTGCAAGTAGGGGTCGAGCTTGTCGCGGAGGTCGCCGGGCAGGAAACCGAGGTTCTCGCCGGCTTCCACGGCAGGGCGGGTGAGGATAATACGCTTTATCTGTTTGTTTTTCAAAGCTTTCACGGCCAATGCCACGGCGGTGTATGTCTTTCCCGTGCCGGCGGGACCCACTACGAAGACCATGTCGTTCTTTTCCGCACTCTCCACCAGCCGTTTCTGGTTCGGCGTGATGGCTTTGATGACCTTACCGTCGCGCCCGTGCACGATGACGTTGCCGTCGGCTTGGTTGATGGCGTAGAAACTGTCGTCCTCCATGGCCGTGATGTTGATGATGTCGGTCTCGGTCAGTTTCCCGAACTGTTCGATGTGTTTCTCCAACAAGGAGATGCGTTTTTCAAATTCCTGTGTGTCCTCGTCGGTGCCGGAGACTTTCATTTCGTTGCCGCGAACCATAATCTTCAGCTTCGGGAAGATATGTGTCAGCATTTTAATATTGTTGTTCTGAAATCCCAGCAGTTCCACTGCCGTTTCAGCGTTGAGTTCGATGATTTTATCCATGTGTGACTTATTCAATGACAAGGTAATTCAGAGGATTGATGGGGAATCCGTTGTACCAGAGTTCGAAATGCAAGTGGTTGGACGTTCCTTCCTCGCCGTGGTTGCCGGTCGTGGCGATGGGCATGCCAGCCGTCACGCGCGCACCTGCCGACTTCAGCAGGACGGCATTGTGCTTGTAGATGGAAAGCATGTTGCCCGGGTGTTGCACCATGATGGTGTAGCCGTCGGATGCTGTGTAGTTGGCGGCGACCACCACTCCGTCGGCCACGCAGGTGACCGTCTTGTTGTCGGTGGTGGCGATGTCGATTCCGTAATGGTTCTGCGAGGCGTCGAACAGGCGGGTCACGGCGCCCATGGCCGGCGGGCAGATGGAGATGCTGGTGATCTTGGCTTGCTCAATGTTCGGCACGCCGGAGGCCGCAGGTGCACCGTTTTCCCCGATGCGTCCCAAAATCATCTCTGTCTCCTCGATGATTTCCTGCACGCTTTCGGCGCGTCCCTGCACCCGCTCCACAGGATGCACGTCAGGAGTCGCCTGCGCTTCGTCGTCTTCGTAGATGGCTCCGTCTTTCCCTTCCAACATGCCTGTGAAATTCTCGATGAACTGCTGGTTAAGGGCGAGTTGCCGCTCTAACGAATCCACCCGGGCGGCAGTCTGCTTGTACAGCTTGTAGTCTTTCTGGTCGGTGTAGCCCGGAATATAGACACGGAGCGGTGTCAGCGCAATGAGTATCGTTGTCAGCACGATGATGACGAATGCGGCTAAAATGGCGACCACAGCCACTTTTTGGATGGTTATTCGCCGAATGACAAAGCTTTGTTCGTGCGTCTCCTCATTGGAGAAAACCAGCCTGTATCGCGTCTTCCATTCGCTGACAATGATGTTCCATACCTTTTTTATCTTTTCAAACCTGCTCATAGGCACTTTTCAACCCGATTTTGGGGCGCAAAAGTAGCAAAATTTGTGAATTGTTCGATTTTTTTTGTCCAACATTTCGATGAGATTGATATAATATTCTGTATTTCAATATGTTAAGTTGATTATCTTTCAGTTTGATATTCCTCAAAGAGAATGATTATGTAGTTGTATTATTTTGATTATCAAATATATATGGCAAAAATTGGGTATTTTTTTCAACAAAGAGTAATTTTAATGACTTATTGTAAAGAAATAATCGTATTTTTGCTGCCCGAAAAAATAAATAAAGTCAAGTATTATGAACGAAAGAGACAACAACGTTAGTTTTTTCAGATTTGAGGATTTGCGCATTTACGCAAAAGCCATGGATTACATTGTCTGGTTGTACCAGCAGCTTCCTTCCGGTGAGCTTTCCGTAAATCGCAAGTTTATGCAGAAATCTTTCCTGAAGTCTGCACAAGATATCGCACTGAACACGGCAGAAGGGTCTTCCCGCAATAGAACACAGTTCCTCTACTACTTGAAGATGGCGAAAAGTTCTGTCAGAGAATGTGTGGTTCATACGGAAATTGCCTCCCGCATCGGTATCATCACGGAAGAGGCCAAGGAGCACTCCCGCACTGAGTTGATGGAGCTTACCAAGATGATTGGTTCGCTTATTGCTTCACTGCAGCGTTCCACTCTTGGCATGTCGCATACTGGCAGACCCGTCGAGGAAGTCGATGATCTCAGCATTCCTGAGCCGGATGACTTCGACGAAATGATTTAATAATCTTTCGGTTATTTATGTCAAAAAAAATAGAGTTGCGCAGAAGGATGTCCCCATGGGATGTCCTTTTTGCGTTGAATAAATAAAGTTACACTTAAATTAGAAACAATGAAGCCCAAACATCTTCTTTTAGCTTTCCTCCTTATTCCCGCCATTCTCTCCTCGAAAACGTTGACCAAAAGCGAGATGAAGACGTTGGGAACACTTGCCTTTCAACAGAAGGCCCAAGCGATGTGCCCGGAAGCGGCCGGTTTTTCGCTCAAGGGGTGTGAATTCATTGCGGACGGCGGCTCGCTGTACATGGCAGTGCTGCATTTCGAACATGGTTTTCTTGTCTTGTCGGCGGAAGATGCCGTGATGCCCGTGTTGGCATACGATTTTTCCAATGATATAAACCTGGGCGACATGTCCCCGGCCACCGAACGCCTGCTGCAGCAGTATCGCGAGGAAATTGACGCCGTGCGCCGGCTTCAGCTGCCGCCCACGGAACGGGTCCAAAACGCATGGGATGCCCTGCGCCATCCCTCCCGCGCGACCACGGCTGAGACAGTGGTCGCCCCGTTGCTGACCTCCGCGTGGAACCAAAACAAATACTACAACTACTATTCGCCGAAGGACGAGAACTCTCCTGCCGGCTATGACGGCAAAACTCCCAATGGCTGCGTGGCCATCGCCATGTCACAGATTATCTATTATTACCGTTTCCCGGAGACAGGTAGCAGCAGTCATACGAACTACACATACGGGTACGGAAGCTTTCATGTCAACTTCGCAGAGCAACATTACCACTACGAAGCCATGACCGACCAGCTCAGTTATTATAACGAAGAGGTGGCCAAATTGATTTTTCACTGCGCTACAGCGGTTGACATGCAGTACGGCGCCGATGGCTCTGGAGCTTATTCGCAAAGTGTCCCTACCGCCATGTCCACCTATTTCAAGTACAGTTTCGACGCGCAGCACGAGAGTAAGCACCAGTTTTCCGATGCCGCCTGGCATTCTAAACTGAAGGAAGATCTCGATGTCCGCCGCCCTGTTTATTATTCGGGATATTCCGAAGAGGGCGGACATGCTTTTGTATGCGATGGCTACGACAGCGACGACTATTTCCATTTCAATTTCGGATGGGGCGGCCAAGGCAACGGTTTCTATCTGACTGAGAGCAGCGACGACTCGGCGGTCAATGGCTACAGTGGTTGGCAGTCGGCCATCTTCGATCTCCACCCCCGCAACGACCTCTATCCTTCCTATTGTAGCGATCGCGTGTTGACGGCCGTGAATGGAACTTTGGAAGACGGCAGCGGCATTTTCGAATACCAGAACAATTCGAACTGCACATATCTCATCACCCATCCCAACCAGTACACCGTGAACGTTACTCTTCAATACCTTTTTTCGGAGGAGGGTCACGATTATCTCAGGTTCTGGAACGGAAATCCCGCCAAAGACAGCCTTTTGCTGGAACTCTCCGGTACAAAGGGAAACACCAACTACTCCTTTAACACGGACAGCCTCTACATCACCTTCGAGACCGATGATTCGGCGACTGCGCAGGGCTGGCGGTTGAGCTACCAGTCGAACCGCGATGGGATAGGTTGCGGCACCTATTCCACTCATGAAACCTCCGGCATCATTAGCGACAAAAGTGAAGAAAACAACTATCGCGACAATTCCAATTGTACGTGGATGATTCGTTTGTCCAATGTCCCGTCTGTCACGTTCTTTTTCGATGAATTGGACATCAGCCCCGAAGACCATCTTGATTTCTACAACTTAGCCTCCAGCCCCAATGAACTTTTGGCAAGTTATTCGGGGAATAGCCTGCCCGAGCCACTTACGCTCAATATCAGTAAGATACGGGTGCATTTTGTTTCTGACAACTATTTGAATGCACAGGGTTTCAAAGTCCGTTGGTCAACATCCCAGGCCGGCATCGAAGAGTTTTGCACTTCAACGAACGTTTATCCCAATCCTGCCGCCGATGTGTTGCACGTTGTCTTAGGGGAGATGCTGGATGAATGTCATGTGTCTTTGTTTGACGCGGTGGGCAATGCGGTGTATGCGCAGGCATTCAGTCTGGCGGATCGAATGGATATTCCCGTCCAGCATCTGCCGAATGGCATCTATGTAATGCATCTGGAGAGCCAGGGCCGCACTATGCATCAGAAAATTGTGATCAGCCATTAAACATGCGTTGGGAAAATCCGTCTTAATGGCAAAGTTAACCCCAAAAAAATCAAAACGATGAAAAAGTTAATGATGTTGATGAGTATCTTCCTGATGACTGGTTTAGTGTCGATGGAAGTTTGGGGCCAAACGCCCGCCTCATCCAGAAGCAACACCGCAGGCAGCAGAATCTCTTCTTCGGCCTCGGAGACTAAACAAAACAGCTCGTCAACCTCTAATCAGGTTACGCGCCAGATTCGGAGAGGTGACGCACAACTGAACAAAGCGAACAGTAGCTACCAGAGAGCGCAGAGCATGTCGCGTCCGGCCTCTACAAACAAGATTCCGTCAAATGCCCGTCCGGCCACAACGACGACTTCTCGCCCCTCTGCCACCACGAACTCGGACTCAAGAACTCCCGCGACAACAGCCCGTCCCGCGACGACCAACTCGACCTCAAGGACTCCTGCGACGATTGCTCGTCCTGCCAACACTAACTCAACCTCAAAGACTCCTGCGACGACCGTTCGCCCGGCTGCCAATAACACGGCGACAGGCAAAACCCCTGCGGCTTCCACGGCTCGTCCTGCTGCAAACACAGCGGTAACCCCTGCCAACTCTGCCTCAACGAGCAACGGCCGTATAACAGGCAGAACCCCGGATGCTACAGGGAAGACTCCCGCCGCCACTACTGCACGGGAAGCGACCCCGATCTCCAGCAGCGCGGTCACGGAGGCCTCCACGTACGAAAGACGTGGCTACACGGAGCAAGGACAGGCAAAACCGCAGCCCGTCACAGGACCTCGTACCGAAGGTAACGGCAATGTGCCCAACAACAGCGGCAACAGCGGTAACAGTAACAAGCCTGGCGGCCCTGGTCCGAGTCACGGCCCGAATCATGGTCCTGCGCCTCACAACCCCTACGTGCACCCGAATCACCACCGCTACAACGACCACATGCGTGTACCCCGTCACGTCAGACCGGTTTACTATCACGGAGTCCCCTACTACTTCTACAACAGCGTCTATTGCCGCTACATCAATGGTTACTACGTCATCTGCCGTCCGCCCCTTGGAGCCGTCATCGCCTACGCGATTTTCAACACCTGGAGACCCGTGGTTGTGGTCCACAACAAAGTCAATTACTACTACGACGATGGCACTTTTTACCTCCCGTACAACAATAATTACCAAGTTGTGGCCCCTCCGATTGGTGCAAGAGTGGCGGAACTGCCCAGCAACTATGAAGAAATAATCCTCGACCACACCCTCTATTACAAAGTGGATAACGTTTATTATAAGGCAGTTGTAGTGAGCGGATACATTTGGTATGAAGTGGTTTTCGTCAGCTAAAAAAAAATTTTCATAAAGTGTTGCGCGGTAAAGAAAAAAATGTATCTTTGCCGCGCAATTCGCTTTTGCCCTGTTGTGTAATGGTAGCACCGCAGATTCTGGTTCTGTTTGTATGGGTTCGAATCCTATCGGGGCAACAAAAAAACTGAATTCCAAGTCGGGATTCAGTTTTTTTTTGCATCTTTGCCGAGTCTTATTTCAAACCACAAAAAGTTTCACCAAATCAAGTCAAAATGTTAGTATTGGGTATTGCCGGCGGATCCGGATCAGGAAAAACCTCCGTGGTGCAGAAAATTGTAAATCAATTCCCGAAACATCATGTCAGTGTGTTGTCGCAGGATGCCTACTATCGCGACAACGGCGAACTTACGCAAGCGGAGAAAGAGCAGATTAACTTCGACCACCCATCGGCTATCGAATTTCCGCTTTTAGTGGAACATATCTGCCGGCTTAAGGCGGGGGAGACTATTCCGATGCCCACCTATTCGTACGTGACCTGCCGACGCGGTGAGGAGACCATTCCCGTACATCCTGCGGAAGTTCTCATCGTGGAGGGCATTCTCATCTTCACGAACCCCGAGCTTTGCGACACTCTCGACATCAAGGTGTTCGTAGATACCGATGCCGACGAGCGCCTCATCCGTATCATCACCCGCGATGTCATTGAGCGCGGACGCGGCCTCGACAAGTCCATCCGCCATTACCGTCACTTCGTGAAGCCCATGCACGAGCTCTTTATTGAGCCCACCAAGCGTTATGCCGACATTATTATCCCTGAAGGCGGGCATAACAATATCGGCATTGATATTCTGACGGCCAAGATTCGGGAGACGCTGTATGGTGATGCGAAAAGAAGTTGTTGAAGTTTCTTGAGGCTGCACCTGCTTGCCTGGAAGGGGCTTTCCATTGACCCTGAGGCAAGGAAGAGCGTCTTACTGAAGCAGCTGCATAATTTCTTTGACAATGGCGCGGGAGTAGGCGTTGGCCACTTCGATGATAAACTTGTTGAAGTCGAAGCGGGCGTTGTGGTCGGCGGTGTCGCTGATGGTGCGGACGACAGTGAACGGCACGCCGAACTCGATGCAGACTTGCGCCACGGCTGCACCCTCCATTTCCACGCACTGGACATCTGGCAGCAGGCTCAGGATTTCGTTGCGCTTTTCGATGCTGTTGATGAATTGGTCGCCGCTGGCGATGTCGCCGAAATATAAGGTCGGATTCAAGCAAAACTCTTTCACTGCCGTTGGCCCCACCATCTGTTCAGCCCCTTTTTTGATGAGATTGGAGACTGCCTTGCCTGCCAACGCGGTGAGTTCCGGATCGCTATCGACGTAGATGCGGTTGAGCAGCGGCAACTCGAAACGCGAGATCATAGGGCGGGCATCCAGGTCGTGCTGCACGAGCCGTTTGGAGATGACGATGTCGCCCACTTTCAGTCCGTCGGCCAGTGCGCCCGCCGTGCCGATGAAGAAAAGGTCGGTGACACCGAACTCATTCAGCATCAGTGTGGCTGTGATGGAGGCTGCCACTTTGCCCCACTTGGAAAAGGCCACCACGCAGTCGATGCCATTGATTTTACCCTTCGCAAACTCACGGTTTGCAATTTGCATCACGGACTTGTTGTCCAGCAGCTTTTTCACTTCATCTATTTCCTGTGCCATTGCGCCCAGGATGCCAATAATTCTGTTCATATTCTATATTATATTTTTATTTCAAGTGGCAAAAATACATATTTTTAAGATGTTTTCCAAATAAAAAAGCGAAAATAGTTTTTTTTCAGCATAAAAAAACACCGCCTTGTGTACAACTGGCACAAGGCGGTGTTTTTGATGCAATATGAAAGGCTATTGCACGATTTTCAGTTCCTGCATCAGGTTCTGGGCGTTGGCCATCTTGTCGATGATGAAGAGCAGGTAGCGCATGTCCATGCAGATGGTGCGCTGCACTTCGTTCTCGAAGGCGATGTCACCGCTCATGGCTTCCCAGTTGCCGTCGAAGGCCAGTCCCACGAGATTGCCGTTGGCGTCGATGACGGGGCTGCCGGAGTTGCCGCCCGTGATGTCGTTGGTGGTGATGAAGTTGACCACCAAGTCGCCGTTTTCATTGGCATAGCGGCCGTAATCGTGGTTTTCCCACAGTTTGATGAGGTCTTGCGGCACGTCAAACTCCCAGTTGCCGGGTTTGTACTTGGCCATCACGCCGTCAAGGGTGGTGATGTAGTTGTAGGTGACACCATCTGCCGGCTTGCAGTCTTGCACGCTGCCGTAAGTGAGGCGCATGGTGAAGTTGGCATCGGGATAGAAGTTGCGGTCTTTTTGCATCTCCATTAACCCTTCCATATAGAGGCGGTTGGCGCGTTCGCATTCCACTTTTTCGGCCTGTTCGTCCAAATTCCAATAGGACTGCAGGATGTCGTACATCAGGGCATAGATAGGGTCTTTTGAGAGTGATTTCGGGTTTTCCATCCAGGCCTCCAGTTTGGATTTGTCAACCAGGACCGACTTCGCGAAGGCATTGTCCACGAAAGCGGTGAAATCGCCATGGTTCTTGTCACCCACCTTTTTGATGGTGGTGGGCAGCTGGTCGGGGGCCACATCTTTGTAGAACAGGTTCAGCAGGGCGATGGTGACATCGCGGTCCAACGCTTTGTTATAATCTTTGAAGAAATCCTCCACGGAAGCTTTCATGTTTTGGGCATTTGCAACAATTTTGTCGTGCGATGCCAGTTTTTCTTCGATAGCCCGATTGATAGGTCTGAACCGCAGGGCGAACGTAACGGCCTCGCCGCCGTGCCAGCCTGCCTCACGGTGGTAGATCAACGCTTTTTGGTATTTGGACTGATGGTTCCAGTATTTGTTCATTTCGTCGAAGATGCCGTCATACTTGGCTTTGCGGTTTTTGTCTTGTGCGGCCCATTGGCGGAAAGCCTGTTCCTGCTCCAATCGTTTCTCATAGACTTTGTTGCGTTTCAGCTGCTTCACCTGGCCGATGTAGTATTTCCAGTAGTTGCTGACGCTGGCCTGTTTGGATGCATACTGGATGAAGACGGCAGGGTCGGCGTCCATGTGCTTGCGGTATTGTTCCAATTTGGTAGTACGGCAATCCACGATGGCAGGGCCTTCGAGCTCGATGATGTTCTTCACGGCGCCGGAGGCGGAGTAGCGGTCAGTGGAGCCAGGATAGCCCAAAATCATGGTGTAGTCGCCGGGTTGCACACCTTTCAGCGAGATGGGCAGGTAGTGCTTCGACTTCATGGGGATGTTGTCCTTGCTGTACTTGGCGGGGGAGCCGTCGGGGGCGGTATAGACGCGGAAGATGCAGAAGTCGCCCTTGTGACGCGGCCACGTCCAGTTGTCGGTGTCGGCGCCGAATTTGCCGATGCCCCACGGCGGGCAGGCCACGAGGCGAACATCCTTATAGACGTCGTACTCGAACAGGATGTATTGGTTGCCGTGATAGAACGGCACGATTTCCACTTCCACATCGCGTTTGCCTTTGCGCTCGATGGTCAGTTTCTTGCCGTTTTCCGAAATCTTCGCGGCACGGTCGGCTTCGGACATGCCGTCGGTGACACCTTTCAGGATAGCTGTCGTAACATCCTCGATGTAGGCGAGGAAAGAGACGGTGAGCCCTTCGTTGGGGAGCTCTTCGGCCTTGCTGCGGGCCCAGAAACCGTCCTGCAGGTAGTCGTGCTCCACGGAGGAGTGGGCCTGCACTTGGCCGAGGCCGCAGTGGTGGTTGGTGAGCAACAGCCCCTCAGGGGAGATGAGCTCGCCGGTGCAGCCGCCACCGAACTGCACGATGGCGTCTTTCAGGCTGGGCTGGTTGAAACTGAAAATTTGTTCGGCCGTCAGTTTGCAGCCAAGTCGCTGCATGTCAGCCAAATTTTGGCCATTGATGGAGTAGGGGAGCCACATGCCCTCGTCGGCTCGGGCACCCATGACAAGCATCATCAAGGCGATGCACAAAAGGTTGGTTTTCTTTCTCATTTGGATTGGCTTTTTGAATATGCAAAAGTACGTTTTTTTTCAGCTCGTAGCTTTATCAAGTTCTTGTTCCTGGAGACAGGCAGTTTGTCACCGCTCAGCTCGTCAATGTATTTTTCCGGTTCGGTGCGGATCAGGTAGAGGGCGTTTTCGTACAACGCTTGTTCGACGCTTATGTTTCGGGCTTTGGCGGACCTCACGGTTTCGGCGTGCCACTCCGGGTTGGCCTCGATGATTTTCATGACTTTCCGTGCGATGGAGTCGGTGGCTTCTTTGTCGAAGCAGAGGCGGACCAGCGCGTTGGGAAGAAATTGGCTGCCAAGCTCGTAAAGTTGCAAAGTGCCGTAATTGAGCATGATGTAGTCGGCGCTCATCAGCTCACTGTCGAGATCCAGATCCAGCGTGGAGCCGTTTTCGTGTTCCTCGTCCCCATGAACCTCGTAGTTGTAATACCAATAGGGGGCTTTCCGAAATATCTCAAGCATGGGGATGTTGAAGACAAAATTCCAGTAGAAAGAGTCGCCGATGGTAAGGAGCGAGGGCTTCTCGGCGGTGCTGTCGTGCACGACCTTGACATCAGCGTAATAATAAGGCGGGGATTTGATTTTGAAGGCCAGGTTGAGTACCTTTTCGAGGTCATTGTCCGGGTATCGGGCGTCCGCCTCATATTTTTCGCCTATTTCTATGTTGTTGAGATTCTGGTTTCCAAGGACTTCGATATACCGGATGATGGAGTCGAAAACATGGACGGCGGCGATGTTGCTCCAATGGATTCCTGTCTTGTAGTACAAAGGATATTCCGCCGAATTCTTGATGGCTTTGAAGATTGGAACGTTGTCAATATAGTTGATACCCAGTTCGTTGAACCGTTTTATGTAGAACTCATACGCACGGACTCCCACCGGCCTCGAATAGGACTTGTTTTCGGGGAGATATTCCGGATAGATGACATCCTTGCCGGGGTTGATGTTGACGAAGATGTGGATGCCGTGCTCTTTCAGCAATTCTTGCACCTTCCACATTCTAAGCGCTTCAGTTTCAAATATTTGCTTCATCGCAGCCGTGTCGTCCGTGTATTTGTACATGGAACTTTCGTAGTGGTCTCTGACATACACCTCCTCGAACAGCCATCCGTCTTTCCCTTCCATGATGGTGGAGTTGTTGGCCTCGCCGAAGCAGCTCCAAAGCCATTGGTTGTAGGCGCGGATCAGCCATTCCCGGAATCCGCAGTGCTCCCGCAGATATTTCTCTGTTTCGCTTTGGAATGTGCCGTCGGTGTAGCTTTTGAGTGTGAGTTTCGGCTTTTCGGTCTCCATGACGGCACCATTGAGCGCCGGCAGCGGTAGGAGGCCGGTAAAAGTCTGGAACAAAACAAGTGACAGTAGCGCCACCGTGGCAACAAACAGGATTTTATGGAAATGTTTCTTCATGGCTGGTTAGAATCGGAAATAGATGAACGGACTGAAGCCGGTCGCATTGAGCGCACCGAGGCAGAACAGGAATAAGGTGATGCTGACGAGCCATGCGGCAAGATGCTGCCGACGGGAGTAATCTGTGTAAAAAACAAGGTCTTGCAGCTTTTTCCCGAACGGAAACAAGGTGAGGAAAGAGAAGACGAGCGCCAGGGCAAGCATGGTGAAGAAATGCGGACTGCCGATGTCGGCGAATGACCGGAAATCAAAGGCAAAAAGCCTTGAGATGAAGACAGCGGCATCGGAAAGGTTTTCAATGCGGAAGATGGCCCATCCCACGGTGACAATGACGAATGTGATGAGGACACTCGGCAACTTGCCCATTTTTTCATAGATTTTGCCTAAGCCCATCCGTTCGAGCACGAGCCAGAAACCGTGGTAGGCGCCCCAAACGACGAAGTTCCAGCTCGCTCCGTGCCACAAACCGGAGAGGAGAAACACAACCCACAAGTTGAAATATGTTCTTGGCCGAGAGCAACGGTTGCCGCCCAACGGGATGTAAAGGTAGTTGCGCATGAAACTGCCCAGCGTGATGTGCCAGCGGCGCCAGAACTCGCTGACGCTTGCAGAGTTATATGGACTATTGAAGTTCTCTGGGAAATGGAATCCCATCATTTTCCCGAGTCCGATGGCCATGTCGGAGTAGCCCGAGAAATCGAAATAGAGCTGCATGGTATAGGCCACGATGGTGACCCAGGCGGTTCCGGTCCCCATGGCAGACAAATCTCCGGCCAAAAGGATGTCCACTTGTTTCCCGATGACATCCGCCACGAGGATTTTCTTGGACAGTCCTATCACGAAGCGGTAGAAACCCTGAAGGATTTCCGGCCAGTTCCTCTCCCGGTGGCGGATTTCCTCCGCGATGTCGCGATACCGCACAATGGGGCCGGCGATGAGCTGCGGGAACATGAGAATGTACAGCATGTAATCCGTGAGTCTCTCCATGGGCGGCATTTCTTTCCGATAGACATCGACGACGTAGGTGATGGACTGGAAGGTGAAGAAGGAGATGCCGATGGGAAGCAGCACCTTTGCAAACGCGAAAGGTTTCAGCCCGAAAAGCCCGAGAAGGGCATTCAGGTTGTCCATGAAGAAATTCGCATACTTGAAGTAGCCCAGAAGTCCCAAGCTGACCAGGATGGCAACGCCGGCAAAGAGTTTCCGATAGGTCGGATTCGCCGTTTGGTGCATTCGTTTCACCAAATAGAAGTTCAGGGCTGTCGAGGCGAGGAGCAGGAAGACGAACGTAGGGGCTCCGAAGGCGTAGAACACGACGGAGAACAGCAGAATGACAATGTTTTGCCAGCTTTTCGGACATGCGAAATAGCAAATCAGAAAAACGGGCAGGAAAATCAGAAGGAAGACATTGCTACTGAAAACCATCTGCTACTCTTTGATTCCGTATGCCAGGTCGCCGGCATCACCGAGGCCGGGCACGATAAAGGACTGGGCGGTGAGTTCCTCATCGATGGCCCCCATCCAGAAGGTGCAGCTTTCGTCGGGGAGTTTGCTCATCACATAATCGAGGCCCTGACGGCTGGCGATGACGCTCACGATGTGCGTGTGCAAAGGTTCGCCTTTGGACAACAGTTCCTCGTAGGTGAGGGCGAGGGATTGTCCCGTGGCCAGCATCGGGTCGCACAGGATCAGCGTCTTGCCGTCCAAGTCGGGCGAGGAGAGGTAGTCAACCTGAATCTCGAACGAGCCGTCGCGCTCGTACTTCCGGAAGGCGGAGATGAAGGCGTTCTCGGCACGGTCGAAGTAGTTGAGCATTCCTTGGTGCAGGGGCAGCCCGGCGCGGAGAATGGTGGCCAACACCGGCTTCTCCGTCAGGCGCGGGATGTTGGCGATGCCTAACGGTGTGGTCACCTCCGTGTCCGCATATTCCATGTTTTTGCTGATTTCGTAGGCGAAAATCTCGCCGATACGCTCCAAATTCCGGCGGAAGCGCATACTGTCCACCTGTACCTCGGCACTGCGCACCTCGGCGATGAACTCGTTGAAAAGGGAGTTGCGACTCCCAAGGATGTGAAGATTACCCATAATGTAAAGTTTAAGGTTTGATGGTTAGAGGTTAAAGGCTGTTAGATAATGGGGGTATGTAGAGACGCAAGATTTCGCGTCTCTACAATGCCATACATTTTATTCGCCGAAGACCCGTTCGAAGATGGCGGGCACCTGTTTGAGATAGTATTCGAGGGTGAAGCATTGGTCGAGTTCGTCGGGGGTGAAGTGGGCCATGACGGTTTCGTTTTGGGCGAGAAGTTCTTTGTAGTCCTGTCCTTCGAACCAGGCTTTCATAGCGATGGGCTGCACGAGGTCGTAGGCACTTTCGCGGGAGAAGCCCTTGTTGATGAGGGCGGTCATGACGCGCTGCGCGAAGATGACCTTGTGGGTCAGGTAGATGTTTTTCAGCATGTTTTCCGGGAACACGACGAGGTTTTCGAGGATGTTGCCGAAGCGGTTGAGCATGTAGTCGAGCAGGATAGTGGCGTCGGGGAGCATGATGCGTTCGGCGGAGGAGTGGGAGATGTCGCGCTCGTGCCAGAGCGGGATGTCCTCGTAGGCGCTGACCATGTAGCCGCGGAGGATTCTCGCGCAGCCGCACATGTTCTCGCTGCCGATGGGGTTGCGCTTGTGGGGCATCGCGGAGGAGCCTTTCTGTCCTTTGCCGAAGGCCTCCTCGGCCTCGCGGAGCTCCGTGCGTTGCCAGTGGCGCACCTCGACGGCCATCTGCTCCATGGTGGAGGCGATGAGCGCGAGGGTACCCATGTAGTGGGCGTGGCGGTCGCGCTGCAGCACCTGTGTGGAGATGCGGGCGGAATGGATGCCGAGCTGTTCGCAGACATAGTCCTGCACGAACGGCGGGGTGTTGGCGAAGTTGCCCACGGCACCGCTGATTTTGCCGCACTCCACATCGGCGGCGGCCATCTCGAAACGCTCGATGTTGCGGCGCATCTCCTCGAACCACAACGCCCACTTCAGCCCGAGGGCAGTGATGTCGGCATGCACACCATGCGTGCGTCCGATGCAGGGCGTGTCCTTGAACTCGTATGCCCGTCTCTTGAGAATCTCGATGAACCGCTGCAGGTCTTTGCGGAGGATGTTGTTGGCCTGTTTGAGGAGGTAGCCGTTGGCGGTGTCCACCACGTCGGTGGAGGTGAGCCCGTAGTGCACCCACTTCTTCTCGTCGCCGAGGCTCTCGCTCACGGCGCGGGTGAACGCCACGATGTCGTGACGGGTCTCCTTCTCGATTTCGTATATGCGTTGCACATCGAAGGTGGCCTTCGTGCGCAGTTTCTCAACGTCTTCAGCCGGAATCACGCCAAGTTGGCTCCATGCGGCGGCGGCTTCAATCTCCACTTTCAAATAGGCGCCGAATTTGTTTTCCTCTGTCCAGACGGCGCTCATCTCCGGACGCGAATAACGGGGTATCATAATCGCAAAATATTTTCGCGGCAAAGATACAAAATAATGAAGAATGGAGAATGGGGAATTAAGAATTAAGAATGGAGAATGGAGACTTTTGGGGCGGGAGTCGACGGGTGTCAGGATATTATTCGGGTTCCTTGTCCAGGACCAGGCGGAAGCCGATGTAGTTGAACGGGGAGTTGGGGATGCTTTGGCTGCGGGCGGAAACGCGGCAAACATCCCAATAGCTGGTCATGCAGCCACCGCGATAGACCTTGGTCTCGCCCAAGTTGTACCCGGTCGGGTTCACGAGCGTCTCGGCGGAATTCCATTCATAGAGGTCGAAGCCGTCGCTGCACCATTCATAGACATTGCCGCTCATGTCATAGATGCCCAGCTCATTGGGTTTCCGGGTCCCGACCGCGTGGGGCTTGTTCCCGCTGTTCTTCTTGCACCAGGCCACCTCCTCCAGGTCATTGGATCCGCTGAACCTGTAGTTGTGGGAAAGCCGGCCGCCGCGGGCTGCGTATTCCCATTCCGCCTCGGTGGGCAAACGGTATTTCCTGCCCGTGAGCTGGTTCAGTTTGGCAATGAAGGTCTGCGCCTCGTACCAGCTGACGCGCGTGACGGGCAGGCTGTCGCCGGTGACCTTGGAGGGATTCTTGCCGCCCATCACCGCCATCCAGAGCGCTTGGGTCACCTCGTACTTGGCGATGTAGAAGTCGTTGAGTTGCACCGGATGGGCCGGGGCTTCGTTGCGGGAGCAGTCGGCATGACTGTCCGTGCAGCCCATCATGAATTCTCCCCCCTGCACGTACACCAACTCGATGGTGGGGAGCTGTGCGCAGGCCGGCAATGCCAGCATGACCGCAACAATGGCGAAGAAAAAGTACCTGTTTTTCATAACTTTAAAGATTTAAGTTCTCTTTTTGCGACTGTCTTTTTTTCACAAAGTTTAAGATTCCAAAGTTAGAATAATTTTTTGTACTTTTGTCGGGTAAATATTTATCATCATTAATTTATGAAAAGATTATCCATTATAGCCCTGTTGCTCGGACTGTTAACCCTGTCGGGTGCTGCGCAAACCTCTTCCCTTGGCGGTCCTGTCGTGAACATGCAGAAAAACGCCGGAGTGTGGATTCTGGACAACAACAATGACCATGTCGTCTTTGCCACTCTGCAACCCGGAATCCCACGCGGGTACGAGGACTTCCTGATTCACCGATACGACAAGCATGCCCACACCATGGAGACCCAAAAGCTGGATGATGACCTGGATTGCCGTTTTGCCTATTATTACGACAACTGGGAAATTGCTGTCAAACCAGCCACAAACAGCAAAACCAAATCCATCGAATATCTCAGGGCATCCGTGCCTTCGGCCGTTTCTTCCAAAGCAATTAAGAAATTGGACTTCACCTCTTTCTATCAAGTGCCTTTGGAGTCGTACAGGTACACTTCTTCTCAAATAGCCTTTTCGCCAGACCGGTCAAAGTTCGCCATACTGACCATCCTGAAGCCAAAATCCGACAAACAAGCCGCGCATGTTGCCGATGTCGCCGTATTCGAGGACAATGGCAGTCTCCTATGGCATCAACGCCAGCTCGCCCGTTGGATGGTCAACGATGAAATGCCATTCTTTCTGTCGGACGACGGGGTTGTCTATACGGCGGAATATGGCAGTTATTACAATGAATACGCCCATCAGAAAGATTCGCTCCACATTTCAGTTTACAGCAATGACGATGTCCGGAATTATGTGGAAGGCTTCGGTGACGGAGCCGTGTTTAATTGCGGGAGGGGGATCTTGAAAGACGGCCGTTTTGTAGTTTGCGGAGTACCCTGCACAAACAAGCGCAATTCCGGCCGGTTGCTCACCTATTTTGTCTCCCCGGCCGGTGAAGTGGAGATGGAGGAATCCTCTTTTGAACTGTCCCTTGACGACGGGCATCGGTATGAATACAACGAGCTCAACAGCGGCCTTGAAAAGTTCCTCCCCTACATTTTTGAAGTTAAAGAGCTGGATGACGGGAAATTACTTATAGTCGGCGAGTATAATTATCGGACTCAGGTGGGCACCTCCGTCACCATTGGCAGCGCGTGGGGCGTTGAGGAAATCATGGGCTACGTTTCCCGCAATCTTTTCGTCGCAACCCTCTCCGGCAAAGGCGAAGTGCTGTCCACCCATCTCTATCCTCGGGCTACCTCTACACCGGAGATTCGCCGCAAGACATACAATCTCAACCCCCCAGGGGTGTTTGTCCATGCTGGGAAAAACATGTTGATATACAATGACCACAAGGATAATTTCGCCACGGACAACAGCATTTGGCGACTCCTGTACAACAACAAGGCTGGAGAGACCTGCGTGGTGGTCGCCGATGCGCAACAGCAAGGGGCATTCAGCGGCAAAGCGGTTTTCGCTTCCGGGAAATCTCCCTACTTGCCAAGTTCCCCCTATTCAGGCAACTTCGAGTTCTTCCATACGATTTTGTCATGTGATGAGGATGCTGTATATTACCTGCTAAAGCGTGATGACGGCTTCCACGTGGAACGGATTACTTGGTAATACGACAGTTGCCGTTTGCACGGTCTTGCATCTGTGGTTGGGCACCTGGTTGTTGTAATAAAAGCACAAAAAAGCCATCGAGGCGCCAAGAGCCAGACCTATGCCTCCTTTGTAGAGAGGCACCACGGCGAGTCTCCCCCCAAAAAAACTTCAATGTTTTTTTAGGCATATTTCTTTAGACAACCCCAAATGAAACACAGTTTTCTTTGCACAATTCTGTTGTTTTCACTTATCTGTCACGGGCAGGAACTGTTTGACAGCATGAACGCAACAATGGCGAAAAAAAGTACCTGTTTTTCATAACGTTAGAGATTCCAATCCTAATTTCGGGGCCGCACGTTTTTCAAAAAAGTTTAAAGTTCAAGGTCAGAACGTGTATCGCACCCCCAAGTCCAGCCCCCAGTCGAATTTGTGATCGGCGAACTTGTTGGGAGCGAAGATGCAACGGTAACCCGGACGGAAATCGAGCTGCAGGGCGAGCGGGAAGTCGAACTTGTATTCCAGTCCGAAGAATCCGTTTGCGCCGGCTTTGCAGTTGTGGACACTCCGTCTGGAAACAGAATTCGGGTTCGGGTCGCCCGGATCAGGATTCGGGTTATAACCCGCATCGCCCGGCGCCAAGCCGATGATGTAGTAGAAAGGTTGCCCGTTGTAGCCGATGCTGCCGCCCAGGCCGGCGAACCCGTACAAACCTTTGTACAACCGACCCTCGTACATGAAATTCGGGGCGACCTCCGCTGACCACAGGTGCGAGCCGTAAACGTAACAGTACTTCGTGCCCAAATCGACCTGGATGGCGAAGTGGTTGGCGGGAAAAACCTTGTAGGAAAACGCCTGCGTGGTGCCGAGGGTCGCGCCGACGCCTTCCTTATAGGGGGCCTGCGCGTGAGCCAAGGACATGACGCCCGCCAAAACAGCGGCGAACAGGATGACGATGCGGTTCCTTTTCATAATGATATTACTTTTATTGTTCTAACTTACAAAACATTATAAATTTCTTACTTGTTTTAGATAACAACGGCAAAGATACATAATATATGGAAATGGAAATCGTGTTTAGTTGATGCCGGAAAAACAAATACAGATATTGGAAAAAGTTTTTTATACTTGGAAAATGTGTATTTTTCCGCCGTATAAAATACATAACTATGCGAATATTTTCTAAAAGCACACTCGTAGAGTAATATACAAAAAATCCAAAGTCAAGACAACCTTTGGAAGACTGGTACCTTATTACAAGTAAGGCTAACTGGCAAAACCTGAGTGACATCCGAAAAATGTTCAACAATGTGGATTATGTCGGCAATGATCGGTATGTGTTTAACATCAAAGGGAATCATTACCGCCTTGTTGTTGTGATAAGGTTCACGAAAGGTAGAGTGTTTATCCGATTTGTTGGAACGCATGCTGAATACGACAAAAACATTGTAACGGAAAGCCCGACAGCGCGGCGGTAGGGGATAACGTTTCCCGGCGTTGGGCCGTGAATGTTTGTTTGCGACGTTTGGAAGCGTAGCCCCCTAAGCCGCGCCGGCTCGCCCAAATAATAAAAACAAAAAAATAACATCCGGTTGTGGATATCCGAATATTTTTGTACCTTTGCCCGCCTATTTTGGCAAATTGGATTTTGTTAATAATCAACCAATTAAGAATTTATAACTAAAAATTATGGCAGAAAAGAAATTTATGACTTGTGACGGCAACCAGGCTGCGGCCCACGTTGCGTACATGTTCAGCGAAGTCGCCGCCATCTATCCTATCACCCCCTCTTCCCCGATGGCCGAGTACATCGACGAGTGGAGTGCAGGCGGCAGAAAGAACATTTTCGGTGAGACCGTGAAGGTCGTGGAGATGCAGTCCGAGGCCGGTGCCGCCGGCGCCGTGCACGGTTCCCTCCAGGCCGGTGCCCTCACCACCACCTACACCGCATCGCAAGGCCTCTTGCTGATGATCCCCAACATGTACAAGATCGCCGGCGAGCTGCTTCCCGGTGTCTTCCACGTCTCCGCTCGCGCCTTGGCCGCCCAGGCCTTGTCCATCTTCGGCGACCATGCCGACGTGATGAGCGCCCGCCAGACCGGTTTCGCCATGCTGGCCACCGGCTCCGTGCAGGAGATCATGGACCTCGCCCCCGTGGCCCATCTGGCCGCCATCGAAGGCCGCGTCCCGTTCATGCACTTCTTCGACGGTTTCCGCACCTCCCACGAGATCCAGAAGGTGGAAGCCACCAACCAGGACGATGTCGCCAAGCTCCTCAACTGGGACGCCCTCAAGGCTTACCGCGAGAGAGCCCTCAACCCTGAGCACCCCGTGACCCGCGGTACCGCCCAGAACCCCGACATCTACTTCCAGACCCGCGAGCTGCAGAACCAGTACTACGACGCCCTTCCCGACATCGTGGCCAAGTACATGAAGGAGATGAGCAAGATCACCGGCCGTGAGTACGCCCCGTTCACTTACTACGGTGCGAAAGACGCCACCGACGTCATCATCGCCATGGGCTCCATCACCGACGTCATCAAGACCGTCATCGACAAGGAGAACGCCGCCGGCAAGAAACTCGGCCTCGTGAGCGTCCACCTCTATCGCCCCTTCAGCGTGAAATACCTCATGGAAGCCATGCCGAAGAGCCTGATGGAACACGTGAAGCACATCTGTGTGCTTGACAGAACGAAGGAACCCGGTGCCAACGGCGACCCGTTGTACCTCGATGTCGTGGAAGCCTTCAAGGATTGCCCGTTCCATCCGATGATCATCGGCGGCCGCTTCGGTCTCTCCTCCAAGGACACCACCCCGGCGCAAATCGTGGCCGTGTTCGAGAACATGATGAGCGAGAACCCGAAGAACCAGTTCACCGTCGGCATCAACGACGATGTGACCTTCAAGTCCCTCAAGGTCGGCAAGGAGATTTCCATCCTGCCGCAGGGCACGTTCGAGGCCAAGTTCTACGGTCTGGGCGCTGACGGTACCGTGGGTGCCAACAAGAACTCCATCAAGATCATCGGCGACAACACCGACAAGTACAGCCAGGCCTACTTCGACTACGACTCCAAGAAGTCCGGCGGCTACACCTGCTCCCACCTGCGTTTCGGCGACAAGCCGATCCTGGCTCCCTACCTCGTGGGCACGCCCGATTTCGTGGCCGTCCACGTGCCTTCCTACCTGCGCAAATACGACTGTCTGCGCGGCCTGAAGGATAACGGCACCTTCCTCTACAATTCCCCGTGGGATGTGGAAGAGACCAAAAAGCATCTGCCTGATTTCGTGAAGAAATACCTGGCCCTGCACCATATCAACATGTACATCATCGACGCCACCAAGATTGCTGCCGAGATTGGCTTGGGCAACCGCACCAACACCATCCTGCAAAGCGCCTTCTTCAAGATTTCCGGCGTCATTCCTTACGACCTCGCCGTGGAGCAGATGAAGAAATTCATCGTGAAGAGCTATGGCAAGAAGGGTGAGGACGTGGTGAACATGAACTACGCTGCCGTTGACCGCGGCGGTGAAATCACCAAGGTCGAAATCCCGGCCGAATGGGCCAACCTCGACTGCACCACCGATTTCGTCTTCGAGCACAACGACAACGATCCCGAGTTCATCAACAAGGTGATGCGCCCGATGGTGGCACAGTGCGGCAACGACCTGCCTGTGAGCGCCTTCAAGGACATCGTTGACGGCACGTTCCCGGCCGGCACCACCGCTTACGAGAAACGCGGTGTCGCCACGATGGTTCCCGAGTGGGATCCGACCAAATGTATCCAATGTAACCAATGCTCCGTGGTTTGTCCTCACGCCGCCATCCGCCCGGTGGTGATGACCGACGAGGAGAAGGCAGGCGCCCCCACCGCCATGGCCACGGCTACCGTGAAGGTCCCGAAGGAACTCGCCGGCATGCACTTCCGTATGCAGGTTTCCGCTATGGACTGCACCGGTTGCGGCAACTGCGCCGATGTCTGTCCCGCCAAGGAGAAAGCGTTGGTGATGAAGCCGTTCGAGAGCCAGCTCGGCGAAGTCGAGAACTGGGAATACGGCCAGAAGAAAGTGACCTACAAGGACAACCTCATCGACAAATACGCCACCATCAAGAACAGCCAGTTCGCACAGCCTCTGTTCGAGTTCAGCGGCGCATGTGCCGGCTGCGGTGAGACCCCCTACATCAAGACCATCACGCAACTGTTCGGCGAGCGCATGATCGTGGCCAACGCCACGGGCTGTTCCTCCATCTATGGTGGTTCCGCTCCCGCCACGCCGTACTGCAAGAACTGCCGTACCGGTAGAGGTGTGGCATGGGCCAACAGCTTGTTCGAGGACAACGCCGAGTTCGGTCTCGGTATGGCCACCGGTTACCGCAAGCTGCGCAGCGACTTGCGCAAGAAAGCCGAAGAGCTGGTCGGCGTGACCGCTTTCGACTGGATGCGCGAAGCTACCCAAAAGTGGCTCGACACCTACGACGACACCATCGCCAACAGCGTTGCTACGGACGAATTCATCGCCGCTTTGGAGAAGGCCATCCTTCCCATTGACGGTTGCATTGACTTCTGGAACGGCCAGGGCAAGGAGCTCTACGGTGCTGAAGTTGCCGCACAGAAACTGCAGGAAGCCAAGGACGCCAAGGCTGCCGGCAGCCCCATCTGCCCGTGTCACGGTTGTGAACTGGAGAGCGAGCTGTTAGCCAACAAAGACTTCCTGGCCAAACGCAGCCAGTGGATCTTCGGTGGTGACGGTTGGGCTTACGACATCGGTTTCGGCGGTCTGGACCACGTGCTGGCCAGCGGCGAGGATGTCAACGTGCTCGTGCTCGACACGGAAGTCTATTCCAACACGGGTGGTCAGTCTTCAAAGGCTACGCCTGCCGGTGCTGTCGCCAAGTTTGCCGCTTCCGGCAAGAAGGTGCGCAAGAAAGACCTCGGCATGATCGCCAAGAGCTACGGCTATGTGTATGTGGCACAGGTCGCTATGGGCGCCAGCCAGGCACAGTACTTCAAGGCCATCAAGGAGGCCGAGGCTTATCCGGGACCGTCATTGGTCATCTGCTACGCTCCTTGTATCAACCACGGCATCAAGGTGGGCATGGGTCGCACGCAGCACGAAGAGGCCAAAGCCGTAGAATGCGGTTACTGGCACCTGTGGCGTTTCAACCCTGCCGAGGAAGATGCCGGCAAGAACGGTTTCCACCTCGACAGCAAGGAACCCGACTGGAGCAAGTTCCAAGACTTCATCATGGGCGAGGTCCGTTACAACAGCCTGTTGAAGACCTTCCCGGCTGAAGCCAAGGAGCTCTTCGCTAAGACCGAGCAGTTCGCGAAACTGAGATACGAAGGGTATAAAAAGTTGAGCGAGGAGAAGTAATCCCGCAGTTTATCATTTTGTAAATATGATAAATATTTAACTGGGTGGCTCGAAAGGGCCGCCCAGTTTTAAAAATAGAAGATTGTGAAATAAAGATGGAAGAATCGAAAATTAAAGGAAAGAAAATAGAATGTTTTATTGGTATTCTATTTCTGATACCACCAGTACTTGGTGTAATTGCATTTATTTTATGCATATTTGGATGCGAATGGGAATTCGCAACATTTTATAATTTGTCTGGTGAATGGACTGCATGTATTAGCTTCGACCATGGAGGTGGTGGCGGGATGTCGGCTGCTCCAATCTATTTGGGATTAATGGCTATTGCCGGGGGATGGCTTGTAAAAGATTCCATTCATTATCTATTTAAAAAGTAATAAAAACTGACAGAGAATATGGATATTAGCGAATTCATCAAAGAAACAATTCGTGAAGTAAGCAATGGTGTATATCAAGCATCAATAGATTGCAGTCAATTAGGAATTATTGTCAACCCAACAATCACAGTTGGAGAAAACGGAGAGTACTTTATTCCTCGCAAACCATCTTCTGCTGCTATGCAAAGACGCGTGCAGAAGATAGATTTTGATATTGCCGTTGAGGTTGCTGAATCTGAAGAAGCAAGTGGAGAAGGAGGATTATCTGTTCGTGTGTTTACTGCGAAAGGGAACATTTCAACGAAAACAACTAACTCTACAGTTAATAGAGTCAGTTTTTCCGTGCCTATATGTCTACCAACCCAGGATTGTTTTGATGAATAAATAGTAATTGTAACAAATTAAAGTCTTCTGAAATGGAAGAAATCATTATTAAATCTTTTGCGGGTAGGCAACACAGGAATACTCCTTTCAAATATTGGAAATATAGATACGCTTTGGCTATTGACAAAGTTGAAAAAGAAAATGGTTGGGTAGAATATTACGTCACGCATAAGTGCGTTGGGACTATAAGTAATCGTCGTAAAGGTATTGCGATAGTACATAGTGGTAATGTTTTCTATCTAATTGATAGAAATGATAATGAGATTTTTTCTACTACTAATAAATTGATTCGCATATTTGGCGGATATTATGTTTCTTTAGGTGAGTATCGATTCAATTACAGAACCTTCTCTGGCCAAGATCGCGACACGGAGTTCGAAACAACAACTATTATTTATGATATATATGATGAGGACGGAAAACAGTTAAATAGTGAACAAACGTCAGAATTCTTTAAGTCTACGAATGTTCTTCAAGCTATGATGGTGGTTGAAATTGGAGAAGATAGGGCGTACTACAAGAATGCGTTATATCATTTGAGTGATTATAGCCTTATTACTAAATTTCAAAAGAATATCCGTCTTGAAGGAACATTTATCAATGGACGTTGCAAAGTTAGGATTTTAGAGGATGACCGAGATTTTATTGTGGCTGTGTTTGAACACAAGATTCATCATGTTTTTGACGAGGGTGAGTTTAAGAGGTTAATAACGATGTTGGACTTGAATGTTAAAGAAGAAAATTGCATTTATGGTGTGTCAACAATGGTTAAACGAGATGAAATTGAAGATATGGATTATGTTTTTGATTATTATCCTATAGCTGAAATCTCAATTGAAGGTTACCATGCATCTGCTCCAACAATAATCAATCATCATTACGAGACTTTTCGAATTGAGCCATTGTTTACCGATGATTACATTGAGCGTTTTAAGGCACCTGGATTGATTGATCATGTAATAAGTGTCATGGCATGTAAGTATTATAAACATGATAGGAGTCCTAGATATTTGCACATTCCTTATAATGGATATAAGCAACTCCGTGAATCCATGTCTATAATTAATGATAATCGTCCTAATTACATCAAAAAAATAGTGAAATTGGGGAAATACAACATTTTGGCAAAAGAGTACGAAATATACCGTTTTGAGTGTCGCCCTTATGGGTATATAACACCTTCTGGTGAGTTGATTTACGACTTTGATGTAAATAACATAAAATGGTAGCCGTGTTATGACATTTTATTTGAATGAACAAGTCTCAGATTTCTTCACACATTTTCTAATTTCATAAAAAATGAAAGTAACTGTAGTAACTTTAAAAGTATTATTCTGGATTACAGCATGTAGTGCTATACTGACTTTTCTGCTTTCCTTTGTCAATAATAATTGTAAAGACTGGTTTCTTGTGTGGAGTAATTCTATTGCAATAGGGGTATTTGCCAGTTCTCTTGTGGTGTTGATTAGTGAGTTTGTAAGATATAGACATTTGAAGAGTGATGCCGAGGCGCAAATGTATGGTTACTCACTATTGCTTTTTTCTCAATTGAGTTCAATTCAAGTAAAGATTGAAAACGTATTTAAAGAACCACAAACGTCACTCCATCCCACATTCATTCAACCCAATATTAATAGCATTGTGGAATACATTGACAGAATTTCTGTCATAGAATATTCTACTCTTTGCAACAATAGGATTTGGCACGCTTTTGAATTGTTCCGGCAAGATGGATTAGTGCAGTTAAAGAAACTTGTTTCAAAAGCAAAGTCTGTTGAAATAGCAATTCATGAAGACGCTAAAGACATTCTTATGACTAATTTGGCGAACCTCAAACTTCATAAAGAAGATGCCACTAATCAATACGAGGAGCACGCTGTCGTCGTCACGCCAAATTCACCAAAGGCAAAAGATGCTTTGGAAAGCACGAAAACAGAGGCAGAAAATGCTTTGTCTTGCGTAGAATCTTTTATTAACGTCATTTCAGAAGAAGGCAATAAAAGATTTGACTGGAAGAAAAACAAGGAGGAGATTATGAAGATGATATAATCCTCAAACAATAGGGTGTGACGAAAAACGATTATTTGTCCGTCATCTTCAGAAAGCAGAAAACTTTACCATAGTAATCTCCTTCAATAGAAAAGGGTGTGCCATGATGGATGTCATTGCCTGGCCCTAATTTGCTCAACCAATACTTTCCCGTCCTGCTCTCCCTTGACGCGTGGGTCCATTGGTGGTTTGTAGGATTATAGTACAATGCGACTTTAACAAAGCCGTTCTCATGTTCCCATGTGTCACATCTGACAAAAGAATTGCACAGAAAGGCTTCCACTAGACTTGATATATCCATGCTCGGAGTTGCCCCGTCCGGCCACCAAGTTACTGCATCTAATGCGGGAATATACATACCGCTGGGCGGCTGCATCCATCTGTCATTATATTGATGAAACGCCCATGCTATACAATTGTAGTTCGGATCCTCCGGACTACTAATTGTGAATTGTATATCATCTTTTAATTTGGGAAAGAACCTAATTATATCGCATTTATCCATAATTTGCAGGCCTCACTTATAGTCAGATTAGGTTTGTCAGAAATTTTAGTGCCATAAATATAGTTCAAAGCCCATACAAGAACGGATGGTTTTCTTTCAAGCTCCTCTTTTATAAAAGGAACTGCTATCAATCCCATATTTACGATTGCTTGGAAATCGCTATCATTAACTATGGTTGCAATTGATGATGAAAACATTGTTTTTTGCTCCCATGCTTTTAAATGTAATTGGAATTTGAATTTCTGAGTTATATCAAATTCCTCCACAGAGGATATGGTTTTCACATATTCGAC
Source organism: uncultured Bacteroidales bacterium (assembly GCA_947165685.1). Taxonomy (GTDB): domain Bacteria; phylum Bacteroidota; class Bacteroidia; order Bacteroidales; family WCHB1-69; genus F23-D06. The sequence continues at coordinate 101,421 of CAMVBK010000004.1, forward strand.
ATTCCTTCTTGCGGTCAGAATATTTTCCAGATTGTCCAAATCGGAATATGCAAAGGCTGGAGCTGACATCATCAGCCCTGTCGCCAATGTCAAAACTTTTGCTTTGTTTGGTATTTTGTTTAGTTGCATAATGACAAGGTCTTTTCTGTTAAGGTTTTGAAGAAGATGTTGTTTTTGATATTTCTTAAGTCTTCTAAACAATTGTCTATAGAATCCAAATTATATAATAGTTTTTGGTCATTTAGCACATCAATATCGAATGTATAAAGAAAATTTCCTTCAATAACATGTTCAACATTATGGTTGACGATGGCGTATGTATCACTGTCCGGAATATCCATCACTAATCTGAATCCATATTGTCTCAATGGGTATTGTTGAGATTCATCTGCAGAAGAGATAAACATGTTGATAAACTCTTCCGGATTATCAAACTCATCAAAGGAAAAGCGATTGATGAACCGAATAGATGTTCTTTTTATTTCCGACTGTCCGAACACACGTTCCAAAATACCTAGAAATCCAAGTACACTATTCTTAAAATCATTCCACCCAGTGTATTTGTCCTCGCTGACGTAGGTGATTGTATCACCCGAAACCTCCAACTTGACCTTTTGCTCCTTTGAAAAATACAAATATGTCGCAATTTTAACATCAGAGGTGGCACTTATTTTTGATACACCCAAAGGCAAATTTGATCTACCTAGCCCTATATTAACTTGAGTGCCTTCTTTTCGGATAGGTAAGAATTCCTTTATCTGCTTGTCCACAACATCAACTTTTTGAATGGAAAAGCCTTCCGTATTCAACTTAATTTGTGCTAGAGCAATCCCAACGGGCGGGTTGTTCAACAAGGGCCATTGTTCTTTCATCTTCTATTTTTTAAAGTGTGCAAATATACATTTTTTTCTCACACGTTAAATAGTAACGAATGCAACAACCCTGCCGAGGAAGAGGCCGGCAAGAACGGTTTCCACTTGGACAGCAAGGAACCCGACTGGAGCAAGTTCCAAGACTTCATCATGGGCGAGGTCCGTTACAACAGCTTGTTGAAGACCTTCTCGGCCGAAGCCAAGGAGTTGTTCGCCAAGACCGAGCAGTTCGCGAAACTCCGTTACGAAGGGTATAAGAAGTTGAGCGAAGGGAAATAATATCGTAAGGGCGTATCGCATACGCCCCACCATGTAGAGACGCGCCATGAAACGTCTCTACAATCCTCAAACCGGGCGCTGACCGATTGCGGTCGCGCCCGATTTTTCATATTGGATTATTTTGTAATTTTGCGGGGTTGAATTTATATGGATATGAAAAATGTTTTGTCTGACATAAAACATCTTGCCCTATCGGTGGTTCCCGCAGGGGGCGCGGCATGGCTGTACGGGTCGCGCGCACGCGGGACAGCTCATCGCCATTCCGACTGGGATGTTCTGCTCATCTTGCGGAAAGACACGCTTACCCAAGCCGATTACGACACCGTGAGCTATCCTTTTGTGCTGCTTGGATGCGAATTGGGCGAGGAAATCAATCCTATCCTTTATACGGAAAAAGAATGGGAATCATATCAGGCAACCCCATTTTATGAAAATGTCCAGCACGATGCTATTAATCTATTGTCATGAATCAGGAGGAGAAACAATTGTTAATTAACCGGCAGGTTGAGAAATCGCATCACTTTATCCGGCAATCAGAAGAGATGATGACGTTAGGCCACAGTGATTTGGCCGTCAACCGTTACTATTATGCTTGCTTCCACATTGTGCAAGCGTTGTTTTTGCAAAAAGGTATATCCGTCCGCACCCATTCCGGAATGATTTCGCAGTTCAGCCAGCATTTCGTGAAAACGGGCATCGTCTCTTTGGAAGACGGCAGTTTGCTTGCCCGATTATTCCAACTCCGGCAGAAAGCGGACTACAATTGCGCGTACGATGTTACGGAAGATGAAGCAAAAAGTCTGGAGGAACCGACGCATCGTTTTGTGGAGAAAATTGTTGAACTTATTGAGAAATAGATATTATCGTATATTAGATAATAGGTATTAACGAAAAAGCAACGAACAAAAGAAACAGACTAAAAGACCATATATATTATAGATAGCTTGTGGCTATCCTTGAACGTCAAATTGAAGTATTAACAAAAAGAGATAATTATAGAAAGAAAAGTAAACTAACATATTATTAATCATAGCGTTTGCTATTTGTTCCGACCAATCTGAAACGTGGAAAATTTCAAATTGAATTTTGAGGAAGACAAATTGCAGATGCTCGCGTATAGGCGGGCATTTTAGTCTTTCCTCAAAAGGTAATTTCCACGACCTCAGATTGGAGACGAGATTGCTCGCCTCTTTTATTGTTTGGGTCGTGGAATGGAGGAATCGGTGGCATAACGCGCAAATAGCAAACAATTATGCCAAAAGAGATTCAAAAAGATTTCATTTATCAAGGCGATTGCCTTGACATCATGAGAACATTCCCCGACAAATCGGTGGATCTGATTTTTGCAGACCCGCCGTATAATATGCAGACAGAGGGGGAACTGCTGCGCACAGACGGAACCGCATTCGATGGGGTTTCTGACAAATGGGATAAATTCAGCAGTTTGCAAGATTATGACGCGTTTTCCAAGAAATGGCTTACTGAATGTCGTCGTGTTTTAAAGAATGACGGGGCAATTTGGGTGATCGGCTCTTTTCAAAACATCTTCCGTTTGGGTTACATCATGCAAGATCTTGGTTTTTGGATTTTAAATGATGTGATTTGGTCAAAGCCAAACGCTGTTCCCAATTTCGGAGGAACCCGCTTTCAGAATTCTCACGAAACGCTCATCTGGTGCGCAAAGAGCAAAGGAGCCAAATACCATTTCAATTACAAAACTATGAAACATCTCAACGGAGATAAACAGATGAAAAGCGTATGGGATATTGGCATTTGCATCGGAAGTGAACGGCTGAAAGACAGTGACGGTAAAAAAATCCATTCTACACAAAAACCAGAACACTTACTGTACAATATTATTCTTTCATCTACCCAAAAGGAAGATTTGGTATTGGATCCTTTTTTCGGCACCGGGACAACCGGGACTGTCGCAAAACGATTAGGCCGGCATTTTGTTGGCATTGAAAGAGAAGCAGCTTACATAGAAGCAGCAAAAAAACGAATAAATAGTGTCCAATTGGAATTTTCAGATTTGATAGACAATGTCTTTGATGTCAAACCTCCCCGTTTTTCAATAAAACAATTGGTTCAGTTTGGATATTTGTCAGTTGGCCAAAAGTTATTCAGTAAGGATAAACGATATTATGCTGAAATCTGCGAGGATGGGAATGTTTTTGACGGAGAAACAAAAGCCTCCATCCATAAAATGTCTGCCAAATACTTGAACCGAAGCAACAACAATGGGTGGGACTACTTTTGGTGTGAATATAATGGCGAATTTGTCACCATAGACTCATTGCGCTATCTCGCTAAAGAGAAAGGAGGCGTCCTGTGATTCTTAACTACGAGTACTTCAAAGCAAGTTTGAACAGCAAATTATTTGAAGACAGCTATAGCGACTTGTTGCGAAAAATTGCCGAAAATCCTGAACGGTACATCGGGATTTTCCGTCCAACAAAACCCAAGACCAAACTGATTCAGAACATCACGCAATCGCATGAAATTCGTTTTGGCGATGCTTTGGAATTCATCTTTGAACGTTACTTTGAAGCAAGTGGATTTCAACTACATACAAAGCGATTCAGAACATTGGATGATACAGAATTGAGTATTGACCAGCTGTTCAGCAATGGGAATGTCCTCTATATGATTGAGCAAAAAGTCAGAGATGACCATGACAGTACAAAAAAGGTCGGGCAGTTCGATAATTTCGAGAACAAATATTTTGCATTGTCACAACGGTATCCGAATTACGAGATTCGTCCGTTCATGTGGTTTATTGATGACTCATTGGAGAAAAACCGAAGATACTATTTGAACAGGATGCAAAGTATGTCAAGTGATTATGGATGTCAGCCTAAATTGTTTTACGGAGAGCAGCTTTTCTCACAAGTTGATGATTTTAATATTGAAATTTGGCGTGAGACGCTGGACTATCTGGAACAATGGAAAGCCACTCTCCCGGATATGCCGGAAATCAATTTTGACAATAATGCCGAAGTGGTTTTTGAGGAAGTAAAGGATTTGCCACCTATCATCTATCGGAAACTCCTAAACAATTTGGAAGTCAGAAGGCAGATCTTCCCCATTATCTTTCCCAACAATACGGTCTTGGGTATGTTGTGCGATTATTTCTTCTCAAAAAGTGAACACATATATCAGACTTTGGCAGAACTAATCGTTGTTCGGGTTTAGAATCAATTCTCCGCTGTCGTCCACAACGACTACGAGGATTTTGCAGACAAGGTGGTGCATTACATACGGTTTTTGTAGAAGAAAATATAGTCGTTGCAGAATGGAGTACAAAAACGAGTACAACATAATAGCAATATCATCAAGTTACAAGAAACTGATCAAAGGGAAATAATATTTAATTCCCAATAATTCAAAGGGGCAACGGGTGTTTCACCTGTTGCCCCTTTTTTATTTTTATGATTTGATATTATTAGTTGTAGTATTTGTAAAGAAATGTTAGACTAGTTTATCGAATTGGAAGTACGATGATACAGACACAATTCGAGTTGTTTCCTCAAACCAAACGAAAATTCCCCGAAAAATTATTGCGAATCTCTCGGGGAATACCTACTTTGCTCCGAAATAGCGATAAAACGTACTTTTTATAAATGGACTATAAAAAGAAAACCGCCACCTTCAAGTAGAATATTTCTTATTAGTCTTTAAATTGAATTATCTGGATGATAAAAGACGAGATTGTCTTCCTTATTCACTACATCAAAGATTTCTTTTGCTTTTTCATCACATACAAAAGTCACTATATTATTGCCACCATTCGGCTCAAAAGGAACATTTATAGGCTTGCCACAATGGTACAACTGCGACTTTGGGTGTGGACAATAAACAAATGACAACGACTTTGATAGGATCACCATATACAGCTCTTTATTTTCCAGCTTTACTTCACTTTTTACAGCTATCATATTGTTCGGTGCACCAGTGCTGTTTTTGAGAACCACCTTCCCTATGTAGCTATCCTTGTAGGTATCCATCATGCAACTTTTAACATATCGAACTGCCAGCTCATCCACATCATCTATCTTTTCCCTTAAACTTTTTGTTCCCCCGGTATACCCGGGAATACTGTTTCCAATGCTCTTAATATGTTCAATAGTCGGCGTATTACTCGTGTTAAATACACTTTCTATTTCATTTTTTGATTCAACAGCCCAATCATAGAAATCTTTGTCGCCTGTCAACAATACCACCCGTTCAGAAACCTCTTCTATGCTGCTTTTGTAAACAGATGAGACCAACACAAGACTGTCTTCCCTCGAAATTTTTGTCGAAAGGCAAACCCCTTTCATTGGTTTAAGCAATTTATCATTGAAACCATTTTCAAAAGAGATTCCAAAGTCATTCGTTATCCGCTCAATATCTTCATTCACTTTATTCTTTACGGCCTCCGCCAGATCTCCCTTGTATTCATAATCTGGGATTGCATATCGTTTGTTGTATTTAATAAAGGACGAGATATTTATGAACTTCCCATCTTTTTTCGAACGGTCTAAAACCTCATGAAAATAATTCTCTTTCTTTCGCACCTCAAACAATTCAGCTAACACATATTCCGATGAATACAATTGCACGACTGGCATTTCTTTTAACGCCTTTATAAAAGCGGTCAAAGCGGGGTATGTATTATCCACCAAATAACACAAAATATTAGTGTCCAAAAAGAAGTTAATCTTGAACTTCTCCAATTGTGCAGACCATGTTTCCATAATCAGAATGTTGGGATGTTGGATTCAACAAAAGCCTTGTCCATGATATTCACGTTGGCATCAGCAGCACTTTCAAACAGCACAAAAACAGCTTTCAGCACACGGCGTACGTTGCCATCGCAAGTGCTGTTGATATATTCAATCGCTTCGTCGGTAAATGGAAATTCTTGCTTAAAATCAGCAAGATTCAAGTAGCTTTCAATCACCTTGCGAGCCTCAGCTGTGTTCAAGTTGTTAATATCGAGCCTTCTGATGGTAATACGGTCGGCAAGAGGCGGCGACAACAACGTCAATCTTTCCAATGCCTTTGGATTCATCGCAAAAAGCAGACACCACTCGCGATGCTTGTCAAGTAAGGTACGCAGATTGTGTATATAGTTGTCTAATTGCGCTTTCGACAAACGCCCCGCCGTCAAATCCTCAAACTCATCAACCAGAATGAATACGTGAGTATAGCCTTCACGTTTCAAAAGTTTCACTATATACTTGACTACATCAGCTTCCTTGCCTGCAATCTGACGTAAATTTCCACTGGTCAAAGCCTCCCATGTCTTGTTGATGCCAAAGTCCGAAGAGATAAACTCAAAGAAATAGTAGGCCACAGTCGGGTCCTTGGTGTCTTCGTTCAGTATTTGCTGCACGATTCCACTGAGCAATTCATCAAAACGGTGTTTCTTCTGCCCTGGCAACGAGCGCAAAAACGAGTCGAGAAACTGCTTATAACTTACCGTATTGGCATCGCTATACGGACTGATCGAATCCTTAATCTCATCAAATAAAACGACAGTCGAAGGCTCGTAGGGTTTCAGCTGAGTTTTGATTTCAACGCTGTTCCTAATCTCATTGATGATATGGTTCCACACATACTTGCGTGTATTCTCCTCGCCTATCTTTGCTATCAGCGTACCCATAAACTCCAGAATTGAGCCCCCTGGATTGTCAATATAGATGGTGTAGGGTTTCAGATAGACCTGACTGTCGCGTATCTCGTTAAGTTTTGATTTGGCATACATCAGCAGCTGTGTCTTGCCGCTTCCATAGTCGCCCACGATAGTGGCACTGATAAATTGGTCATCCTCCTCCACCTCGTTGGGCACCAGTGCGTTGGCGATAAACTGGTTGATACCATTGAATAATTCGGTGTCGAGTGGACGTAATTTGCGGTTGTTTTCATCACTTCCATTGATATTCGAAGTGCCCGACCTTGGAAAAGGATTGAAAGTAATCCCCCACTGTTCATACTTGTTGGTTGCGGGCTGAAGACCAAGTATGCCTTCAAGTCCAGTTAACTCTTCATTCATATCTCCGTAATTTTATATGCGAAACGAAACTACCTTTATACTTTGGGTACAATATCCTGTCGTTTCTGTTCAATTCTGTCTCTTTAATAAATATCTCGGATGTCCTGATAAGCGACACATTGTCGCTGTTAGCCAAATAATAGTCAATCACAGCCTGTTGGGCAATGCCAATTGAACTCCGAAACTGGAAACAAATTTCCATTACCAATTCTGAAATATCAACCATCAATTGCCTTTTAAACTTATTTGAAAGAACTTCCGCCACATCAATCCTTGCACCAGGGTTAATGAAATAGCCAGCGTTAAACGACTTGCCATCAGCAAGCAAATAACCCTGCCGCTTCATATTGATACGCTCCACCAACCCCAACTGACTCGACCATGAGAGGAATGTATCCCAAAAGCGCATAAAGCTACCCTTAACAACACCTTTGTCATCTGTTGGAAACTTATAAACCAATGCGGGATGAGCAAGTGTGTAGAAAAAAGAATCTATACGGTTACCCGTCGAGCCAAAGTAATATAGCACCTTGCTTCTCTTGACCAACTGACACTCGGCTAGTGCCAGTTTGCCAGTGATTGTCATATCAGGAGCCACAAACAGCGACGAATACTCCTGAAATCTGAAATAATGGAAGAATATTTCACGAAACACCTGAAGATCAGCATCCGACAGCAGAGTGCCCGGCACAACCTCTTCAAACACCCCTTCTTTGCATCGGAGCGTTTGCTGATCCATCAAGCCAAAATTGATGAGTGCGTTCTTAATCTCAAGTACCCGCCGGCCTTTATCATCCCATGAACTACGCACAGGCGGTATCACACCCTTGACATATTTGTTTGAAAACTCCGCAACAGTGCCATTTTGACCATTCTTGTAAAAAGCTAAAAAAACATCACGAATTTCCTGAAACGAATAGACAAACGGTAGCGTCCAACCTTTACCCAACACTGTCTTTGCTTCAGTGTCTGTTATCAGGTTTAACCTCTCCACTCTTGCTTTCGAAATGTCAACTTTGTATGATGTCATTTATTTTAAAATGAGTATGTTTTCCGACAATGATATGTTATGCCTGTTGGATAGTGTTTTCCACTTGTCGCCACGTGTGCGTATCTTATGGATTGAATATTCACTGAACCCAGCATTCATTGCAATATCACCCAAAATCTGTGTGGTAGCCACATAGATGCCGTATGGAGCTGAGTCTCCCAGTATCAAATAGGCTTCAGAACCTTCTGCCAACACTCGGCGCATCTCTTTCAGCACCTCATACATGTCTTCGAAATAGTGCATCATTAAGATGTGAAAACTTTTCTTGCCTTTTCTCGTCTTAGCATTTTTGATGATACCGTCATACAGTCCAACCAATTCTTTCATGGTGGTGGGATTTTTTTGGGCAAACTCCGACTGCAAAAAAACGTCAAGGTCAAAATCAGTTTCTCTGTAATGGGTTGTGGCTCCCGTCACCAATTTATGACGCACCTTCTCTGTGATATCGTTCCAGTTGCTGGTCATTTCAAAAAAGTGTGAATGCACCTTGGAAACTTCGCCATAATCCAGGTTGTTTAGATAAGGTGGAGATGTAATACAGAGACCGCACGAGGCATCGGCTATGTTGGGGTTCTTCTGTCTTGAATCCCAAGTGAATACCGTGGCCAATCTGTCAAGATGGGGCATTTTCTTGATGTCTTCAAGCATCTGAGCGGATATCTTCTGGAACTTATCCAAAGCATAACCAGAGTCTACCAAAAACTTTGAGCGGGAAATGTATGGTACGGCTATGGGATGTATTGCCGACTTATGAAGTGTTTGGCACAACGCCATATTGAAAAAAAGGCGTAGTTCCACGTTGTCAATTTCATGAATGCCATCTCTGATACTGTAGAGTTCCCGTAACGATGGGTTATCATAGAGCGTAACCAGCAATGGATGGAATTTGTCTGCGGTTTCTTGTTTGTCTTTATTGCTTACTACGTATTGGTTAATGTTCTGAATAGCTGTCTTGTAATCAGCCTCCTTAATAGTCCAGTTGAGTTTGGCATTTATCACGTTACACATCAACTCCTGACTCTCGTTACCCACCGAGCGGAATCCAAGTTTTTGGCATTCCACCAAGGTAGTGCCACAACCTGCAAAAGGCTCATACACCACGGTGTTCTCTGGCTGATAACCATCCAAAATGATATCCACAAACTTATAAGAGAAGCCAGCCGTGAACTTATACCAGTTGTGCACGGGGCTACTCATATTGTCCTTAGCGGACCCGATGTTTGCGTCTAAGATATTCATTTTGCCTTTTTCAAACAGGATCGCCCTGACCCGGATTGCGGTCTATCGGTTCATAATGGTTGCTTGCATCAAAGCATGCAGTGCAGGTACCGGGAATGTCACTGATAAGACGTGCCCTCACCGCATCGCAACCTCTGAACACAGTGAACCAAATCGACCATCCGCCACGGTATTTCACCAATTCCAATATGGTATCTTCATCTATCTTGTGGGCAAGGTATCTTTTCAAATAAAGGTTTGCAATTCCCCAGTCCTCGCTTCGCTTGCGCCATCTCTTGTCGCCTGGTTTCGATGTTGCGGGAGTTTTGTCAAGTCCCACCAATTTGAGCAAGGCCTGTGCGTGTCTTTGCGAATCGCCCGTCAACGCAGGGTTCACCATCACCACGCCACCGGCACGGTATTCCAGGCTTTTATAGGTGTTGTTCAAATGAGGCAGATGCACTTCGCTCAAAACAACATCCTTTGTGTCTTTGTTGTCGGCACCGTTGCATGTCTGGCAACTCAACAGAAAGTTCGACCATTCGTTTTCCAAATGGGCATACTGAGGCAACCCCTTGGGCTGCACATGCTCCACCTGCAAATCCCTCTCCATGTGATAGGCTTCTTCGCAATAGGAGCAAAACAACCCCAAATTGTCAACCAAATCGGGCTTCGCCAACTGGTAGGGATTGTATGTCGCATTCACAACAGTCGCTTTTGTCACAGGTCTCATACCGACTTCCTTTCCGCTCTAAGCAATGCCACGTATGCCGGGTCGTCAGAGAATTCTTGCTCTATCTCGTCAAGCTCCTTGCTCACCTTCTTGGCTTCTGCCGTGTTCCCTTGTCCTTTCTTCACCAATTGGTAATACCGTTCAGCCTTCTCCAACATCAGGTTATACGCTTTGCTGCGAGGCGTTTCCATGTTCATCTCGGTGGTCACAATTTCCTCAATGCTGCGGTAAATCGGGTCGGTGTCATCGTTTACGCCGTCAAGGGTAATAAGGTTCTGCTTTCTCACGCTTTGAATGATAAACGGCGAATGGGTTGAAACGATAAACTGTATCAGCGGAAAAGCTTTGCATAGATCGTCAAGCAGATGCTGTTGCCAACGCGGATGCAGGTATAGGTCAAGCTCGTCAATCAACACCACTCCGGGTGTTTTCCTCACTGCCTCTTTGCCCAAAAATCCGTTCAGCTGCACACAGCGATAGGCCGTTTCAGCCACAATGCAGATAATCGACTTGAAGCCGTCGCTCATGTGGTCAAACGTCTGGTAAGTCGGCTCCTGTCCCCTCACTGTCACCTTGGCGGTAAGTTCGTTGTTCTTAGAGTCAACCATCACATCCGTCAAGGCAGGGATGGCCTTTGTCAAAGCATCCAGAAAAGCATCGTATGTACCCTCAAACTCCTGTCCTTTCTTCATACTCTGCTCATAACGGTAAAGCCAGTCGAAAGCACTTTGGAAATCAACCGTTTCGCGCAGGCTCGATTTATAGCCAAGAGTTATTTTCGAAGCACGTTCCTTTGTTTTGGTAGCTGTTCTGTATTGGTTGTCGATTCTGTTGGCTCCAAAAGAGAGCACGAGCGGAAATATGGCATTGTCGCCTTCCGTCTCACGCTTGTGCTCCATTACCTCCACATGCTCCATCAGTTCACCGGCACATTCCGCCGAGTGGGTGGTTTTGTTGCCGCGAAATTCCCGCCACCAGCTGACAGGGGTTTCCTCCATAGCGTAATCAGCACTGCCGTCTTTCACCGTAGTCGGATACAAACCATCCACGTCGATACGAGTTGACTCGTCGTTCTTGAAAAAATCCTTTTTCTCTCGATCATAACGTTGAAACTCGTCGTCTTTGGTGAAATTATGCCTATATGCAGGCTCGTTTGGCAAGGCTTTGAGCGATGCCAGATATGCCCCCAACGCCACTTGGATGGCTTGAAGCAATGCTGTCTTACCAGCAGTGTTGTTACCTACCACCACCGACAGTTGTCCGTCAAAGTCGAAGCTTTTCAGCTCGTATCCCCTGAAATTTCTAATATCTATATGTTTAAGCCTCATATCGACTCTTTTTTTCGTTAATCAATATTTCGCCTGCAAAAATAACGTTTTTTCATCAAAGTTATTGCAAATCTTAAAATTTATTTCCAATGGCCACAAGTGCTAATCCCTCGGCCTGTTCGATATGTCAAACCCAGGATTCCCCTTATACACTGCAGACTTCACCGTGCATTTCCATGGGTCGGTAATAGGGAGTTGTGTGATGTCCTCAACCAAAATCTTTGGCATATACAGCTCCTTTACTGGATTCTTTTTGAGATACTGCTCAAAGTTGGACGAGTATTCATCTTCGTTGGCATAGAAAAACCTTGCATCCACAACAGGATTGTCGGTTGCCGACAGCACCCTCTCGGTCATATAGCCCGAACAGAGATACGATATTAACGAATGAGAATCAATCACATACACCCCCTCATGCTCAAACCCTGTATAGGTAGGATAGTTTGTCACGACAATTGGAAGCATCTGCTTGCCGCTTATGTCACCCAACTCACCGAACAATTCGGGATGGACAATAATAAAATCGGATTTGCGCTTGGCCTGTTCTGCACCTTCCGACAATCTTGACCATGCATTATAATAATCCTGAGGTTCCATAGAATAATGGATACATTTCACCTCCGCTACGATAACAAGGTTTTTCAGTGTCACAATCAAATCTATCTCCTCACCATCGGGTTTTTCGCCATAGTATTTTGAAGGGAAGCACGTTACATGGTAAATATGATTCGCTCCTATAATACGCTGATGAAGATACTTCTCAAAAATCCCACCTCGCTCATCCAAATCACAGCCTCCCCTAACCAGCAAATGATCTATGATATTATAAGGGACGCTATTGATAACCGGGAAGAACGGGATGGAGTAACTGTCACCAATTGCAAACAATGGCGAACCCCATATATCATTAAAGTGCGTCCAATCCACCTCAAACGACTCAACAACCACCTTTACTTTGCCAGTCTTTATCCCAGTCAACCTAACGATGTAATCAATCATGTCTTCTTTCTTGAACAGTCTTGGAATAACCCCTATCTGCTCTTTGGTGAACATCGTAACATCGCAATCCACATTCACAAACGTCATGAAGCAGACGTATCGCAAGGCAGTCCAAATAGCCAACGCCTCGGCCAGCTTCACGTCGCCCAGTTTGCTCAATACCACATCCAAATCCAGAAACTCATAGAATGCCTCAATGGCTGCCATCATTTCCAGGTAAAACACCCTCAACTCTTTTGGATTGCCCTGGCCAAACGCTAACGCCACACGACCATTCTGCACTTTTACCCGTGGTTTGATTCTCGTGTTGGTAATATATTTCTCAAATCCAGTAGTCTTCCCCTCAAACCTGTATCGGCTATTCAAATGCATCATTCTCTCACTGAACATCATATTTCCCACCTTGAGCAGCTTCAATTCATAATGGCTATCATAGTCGAATGTAAGGGTTTGTTTTTCCCTGTCGATTTTCACAAAGCCGCCATTATACAGAATATCATCGTAGGTATGTTTGAAGGTTACAAACATGTCTGCCATTTGAAATAGCGACAACACGTTGAGCGCAAAGCTTTCAGGATCAGCTTGGTCGTTCTTAAAGTCATCGTTTAGATAGAAACGCAGATAATTACAAACCAAGTTAATAGCATCGGTCGAAGCTTCCAGCGCCGCCCTGGTGTCAACCATAGAGCCGTCAGGCAGTTGTAACCTCGTGTTGGTTATATCCTGATAAAGATACGTACCCTTGGGCTGGCTGAACATTACTTCCTGCATCTTGTTCCAAACCACCCTATATTCCCTATTAAGGCTGGCAATAAGATATTCCACGATATTCTCACCCTTCATGTTGAAATCGTCGAAACCGCTTTTTACATTGCTGTAAAAGTTATCAGCCATCTTATGGAAGTAGTCTGAAATCTCAACAAAATCGACTACTTTATCCTTTTCCTCCTCTGTAAAATCCAATTCATCAGGGGCTAACTCATTCAAAATATCAAGAAGTTTCTCACTGTCATATTTATCAGAGCTGGGCTTGTAGGCCGCCACCTTGGGGCGAGTGACAATATACTGTTTGAACGCATCAAAAAGCTTCATGTTGTACTACTTTTTATTCAAGTAATCGCTTGTCTGTTTTTGCAATTGAAGACTGTTTGAATACTCTTCCAACTGATGGTATTTCATATTTGTATAGTCTCGCAAGTAATCCGCATCATCAACAACAAGCCAATTGCATTGTAAAGGATATGAGAAGTGTTGCATTTTGCCATCAACTATTTTTGACAACACGCGCCTGTAGCCATCTGGCTTACCATTCTCTATTATCTCGTCTATTATATCCTGTGGCAATTCCCCTCCTTCCTCGTCATCCTGATAGGTCTCCATCGCCAAGGTCGCTATCACCGATTCACAATCAGGTATCGCTTTCCTCAAATCATTGTATGCCCGACTGATGCTCTGTTTGTTCGAGACCTCAACTACCTCATCATATATTGTATCCAAGGGTTTGTCATTATAGTCAATTCCAAGTTCACAAACCACAGCATGTAGTTCGCTCATCCGCATACCTTCCACTTCATCCCTGCTATACTTATGCGGATCACGCTGTGCAAACAATGGTTGATAATAAACATGATAAACATCTCTTTCCTTGTAATTCTTTCCCAGCATAACATAATACTGGAATGTACTGAATAGGTCTATGTAACAAAACATATACCCGCCTTCATTAAAAAGCATCAACGTATGGGATGGATAGAGTTTTTCAAGGTCAAACCGATGCCTCTCAAACACATCGCTGTATCTATCCATCGACACAAAAGGAAATACAGGAATGCTATCAAAATTCACCTTTGAGCTTCCATCTTCGTTAATAGTTAGAGCCACGTCCAATTGTTCTCTCCCGATGCCTTTATGCAATGCAAACTCAACGGCCATCTTCACAAACCCTTCTTTAAACTGATCGTTGAAATCAGCGTTGCCTTCCGAAAAATTCAATGCAAGCAAACCATAGAGATTCTCAACCGTTTCAACTTTCTTGCCCTCCTTTTCGTATTTCTTCCTCATTTGGCCTGCCACAGTTTTATTAGCCATTATCGTTACCCTGTCAAAATCTTCTTTAACGATGGGCTGTTGAGGTGTGGCTCCATCTTTATTCACATTAATGAATATCTTATCGTCACCATCAAAATAGCTGCCTTTCACCAATGCACCGCTATGCCCTCTATCAAAAAGCATCCGATGCTCCATGTTGTGAACAAAACCTCCAAACAAGTCAACAAAACTTCTGTCACCTCTCGAATAGTTTCCCCCGCACATTTTACACAATATGAAATTGCTGGTTAAATGCCCACCAAGAGCATTGGGTATGATATGCTCATCATGAGAACGGCATTCAGTTCCTTCAACCATTTCTCGGCCACAGACATAGCAAATATTCGACATAATAATGTTTTATTAATACCATAACACCTCCCCATATCTTTTAAAGCAGAGAGGTGTTTCTTTATTTAATATTCAATTTCTTTCACCCATATTTTTTTGTTGTGACGGATTCCGCTTATTGGTCACAATAAACACCGTCAATTCCTGATATTTCTTCACCCAGACCTCATCTTGTATCATATCAAATTCTCATTTCAGCCAAACCAAACTCCCACAAACCTCCCTCACCTACTTTCAAACCCTATATAATTGTCAACTGTCAACCATCAGTATCCCTTCCTCCTCATGCTCCACGAACGGGCCTTCCTTGCATTCGAAGATGACGGAACCCGGCTCCAGGGCTTCCACGGTGTGCCAGACATTCTTTCCTACGTTCACGCCGTAGCGGCCTTCCGATGGGTTGAGGACAATGTTTTCGATGACGGTGCCGTCGTCGTTGTAGGTGATGACCCGTATCCTGCCACGCAACACAACAAATGACTCCTCTTTCTCCGGATGGCGATGAACGGGGATGTCGGCACCCGGTTCCACGGCATTCAGAAAACGGTGGCACTTCTCATCCAGACTCTGATGAAAGTTAAGATTCATCCGCAGCCGGGGCGATGCCTTGGCCTGAGCGGTCAAGCTGTCAAGTATCTTATTGTCTATAATCATGTTGGTCTTCCCCTTATTTTGTACCATACAATTGGCAAAAATAAAAATTTTTCTTCTTCTGTCACTTTCTCCCTAAAAA